>NZ_JBWBCL010000008.1:0-187069 GCF_056134285.1 Pelorhabdus sp. sgz311002
CAGACCGGCTACTGATCGTCGCCTTGGTGAGCTCTTACCTCACCAACTAGCTAATCAGACGCAGACCCATCTTTTAGCGGTAGCTTATAAATAGAGGCCACCTTTCCTCTTTCTCCCATGCGAGATAAAGAGCTCATTCGGTATTAGCAACCCTTTCGGGATGTTGTCCCCATCTAAAAGGCAGGTTGTCTACGTGTTACTCACCCGTTCGCCACTAAGATCCATTGCTGAATCTCCGTTCGACTTGCATGTGTTAGGCACGCCGCCAGCGTTCGTCCTGAGCCAGGATCAAACTCTCCATAAAAGTTTTATGAAGAACCGATAAGGCTCTAATTACAAAATAAAGAAATTATTTAAGTTGGTTTCTTACGAAACCCGCACATCTGGCTTGTTGTTACTTATCCATCGTTTAGTTTTCAGAGAGCCGCTACCGAAGCAGCTTAGATAGTTTACCATCTTTCGAACCAGTTTGTCAAGCACTTTTTTCAAAGTTTCTTTTTTAACCGTTTCGCCTTCGTTTTTAGAAGCGATGATTCTTTTCTGTTTTCGTGTCGCTCAGCGGCGACTTGTATATAATAGCACAGCAGATTCACTTATGTCAACACTTTTTCGCAAAGTATTTTTAAGATCCTTTTCAGCTCTATAATATATATGATTTTGCTTAAAGCGTCGCAAGAAAAGCAGCACTCAACCACATGACAATAGCCGATCCCTTTTGCAGCCATTTCAAAATAAGCGGCGCTGTGTCAAGACGACGGACAATACGCCCGAGTAAAGCTAGTAAAAAAAACCAAAACCAAGAAACGCCAATACAGGCTAAAGTAAATCCGATCTTTTCCATGCCTTGATAAGCCAAAGAACTTGTTCCAATAACACCGACCGTATCCAAAATAGCATGGGGATTTAACAGCGATACACTCATAGCAAACAAGATACTCTTTTTAATCGTTACCGCTTCTTGATCGCTATTAAGAGCCTGTGTTTTCATATGCCAGTACACCCAGCCCATATAGAGGAGAAAAACAACACCGCCAGCCATAAGCAGCAGTTTTACAAATTGAAAGGTAAGAACAAGAACAGACACGCCTGTTACTGCCAAGGTAATGAGGAGCGTGTCACACAAGCTTGCTGTAATAATGACTGGTATAGCCCCGCTAAACCGCGGCTGAACAGCTCCCTGCGTAAACACGAAGACATTTTGCACCCCCAGTGGCAAAATCAAACTAAAAGCGAGTAAAAAACCATGAAAAAAAGCGAGTATCATCTGTAAGCCTCCTGCTTCTTGCACTCAAAAATTGTTGCACCTTAAATTCAAAATAGCAAAAAGACCGAAGAATCCTCTACAAAAGAATTCTATCGGTCTTTTTCTCTTATCTAGTTAAAGCATTTGATTACCCTTTTTGCGGACGCATATAAGGGAATAATAACACATCACGAATAGAAGAACTGTCAGTTAATAGCATAACCAAGCGGTCAATACCAATGCCCAAACCACCTGTTGGCGGCATGCCATATTCTAAGGCGGTTACATAGTCTTTATCCATCATATGAGCTTCATCATCGCCTGATTCGCGTTGTTCCACTTGCTTTAAGAAACGACCTTCCTGATCAATCGGATCATTCAGCTCAGAGAAGCCATTCGCCATTTCACGGCCAAAAATAAAGGCTTCAAAGCGGTCGGTAATCGTTCCATTGTCTTTATTGCGTTTCGCTAGCGGCGAAATTTCAGTCGGATGGCCAATAATAAAGGTCGGTTGAACCAAAGTTTCTTCTACTTTTTCTTCAAAGGCCTTGTTTAAGATACCGCCAATTCCGTCACCCGAAGTGTATTCTACATGAATAGAATCAGCCCACGCTCTAGCTTCTTCGATTGATGCAGCCGCGAGAAAATCAATGCCAGTCTGCTGCTTTACAGCATCTGCCATTGTCATGCGATTCCAAGGTGGAGTTAAATCGATCTCCTGGCCTTGATAAGTAATTTTCATAGTTCCGAGAACGCGTTGCGCAATCTGCGATACTAACTCTTCGGTCAAGTTCATTACTGTATTGTAATCGCCGAAGGCTTGATAGATTTCTACCAGCGTAAATTCCGGGTTATGTTTTACTGATACGCCTTCGTTACGGAATACGCGGCCTACTTCATAGACTTTTTCGAAGCCGCCGACAATAAGACGTTTCAAGTAAAGCTCCGGCGCAATACGCATATAAAGATCCACGTCAAGTGCATTATGGTGGGTAATAAACGGTTTTGCTGCTGCACCGCCGGGAATTCCATGCATCATTGGGGTTTCTACTTCCAGAAAGTCTTTTTCATCAAGCAATTGCCGTAATGTAGAAATAATCCGGCTACGCTTAACAAAAGTATCTTTAACTTCTGGATTCATAATTAAATCAAGATATCTTTGGCGATAGCGCATTTCTACGTCTTTTAAGCCATGGAATTTTTCCGGCAACGGACGCAGAGCTTTGGCCAAAAAAGTAAACGTAGCTGCTTTTACGCTGATTTCGCCGCGTTGTGTGCGAAATACCGTGCCTTCTACGCCAATAATATCGCCGATATCTGCAAGGTGAAGCTCTTCATACTTCGCTTCTCCCATCGTATCTTGGCGAAAATAAATTTGGATTTTCCCACTCATATCCGTTACATGAGCAAAACTTGCTTTGCCATGGCCTCTTACGGCAACAAGCCGACCACTGACTTTTACAGTCTGACCTTCTAAGCTGTCAAAATTGTCTAGAATCGCTTGCGCGTGATGCGTAGCGTCATAATTTCGACCAAAGGGTTCAATCCCTTTATCGGCAATGGCAGCTAACTTCTCCCGGCGAACTTTCATTAATTCATTTAGATCTTCCGTAGCGGCAACCTGTTGATCACCGGCTGCTTTATTCTTACTCATCTTTCCTCTTGCCCCCGATAACAGCACACCAATTAGCTGCGTTTAATAGTTAAAATTTCATATTTTAAAATGCCTGCTGGAACATTCACTTCGACCACTTCGCCAATCTTACACCCTAAAATAGCTTGCCCTACAGGTGATTCGTTGGAGATTTTGAGTTCACTGGGATCAGCTTCGGCAGAACCGACAATGGTATATTCCAGTTCATCATTAAATTCAAGATCTTTTAAAATGACAGTAGACCCAATAGAAACGGTGTCAATACCGACTGTACTCTGATCAATGAGTTTCGCATTGCGCAGGGATTTTTCTAATGTAAGGATTTCGCCTTCGATAAAGGCTTGCTCATTTTTGGCGTCTTCATACTCGGAGTTTTCGCTAATATCGCCAAATTCGATTGCCTGTTTTATGCGCTCAGCTACTTCTAAGCGGCGCACTGATTTTAAATGTTCTAGTTTGTCTTCCAGCTTTTTTAAGCCTTCTCCGGTTAAAATTACCTCTTTTTCAGCCATATGTCTGTCTCCTTTAACCCTAACTTCACTTCTTGCTGACACATTACCGAGATTACTGCGTTCTGACTTTTTCCTAAAAATGGGCAGAATAATATAAATAGTGCCAAGCCATAAACTTGACACTTTCTACCTAAACTAAAGCGAATGAATCACAACACATAATTCCCCTTAGTTTTATGCACTATTATAGGCATAAAGCAGTGGTTTGTCAATCATTACTAGCCTATCCCCTTTGCCAAATACCCGCTATCGCCCTGTACTTGTAGACGAATTTTTTCAATGTCTTGATCGGTCAAAGGTTTATCGAAGCTGCGCAGACCAGCCAACCGAAAGTGATGTTTTTTCGCCATAGCGCTAATCCATTCAATTTGTTTTACCGAAATATGACGCCCAAGCGTAAAGTTTTTTTGATACTTTTCTAAACAAAGCAAGATTGTTTCAGCCATACAAGCATAAGCAGTCCCTGGCGGAAAGCCGAAATCAATGCCAAAATCCACTTCCCCTGGAATTTTCACAATTCCTCCATCAATCACTAACACATCCTTACGAACAGAAGCTACAGCTTTCGCTACATTGCGCGGTCTTGCTACATCGCAGACGACGGCCCCACTCTTTAAGTCAGTTGGTTCAATTAAGCTTTCCACAGAACTCGTTACGGCAATAATAATATCAGCTGCTTTTAAAGCAGCCTTAGTATTTGCCGTTACCTGCACAGCTAAACCTGTGCTTTTTAAGATCTGCCCAGAAAGTTTTTCCAACCGACTTTCATCACGGGCCACTAAGATAAGATCAGAAACTTCCCGTGACAAAAGTTGTGCACAAGCTGCGCCAATGGATCCAGTAGCTCCCAGAATAACGACTCTAGCTTCTTCTAAACAAATCCCCATCTTATTCGCCGCTTCACGCGTTCCAGCTAAAGCCATCGCAACAGTATAGCTATTGCCAGTCGTAACAGGTATCGTTAAATTTTTCGCTATCGTAATGCCTGCATCGCCAACAACCGAAGTAAAGGCGCCGAGCCCCAACATCTCAGCCCCAAGTTTTTCTGCAATCTTCCCTGCCCCAATAATCTTTTTCAATACGACTTCTTCCGGCAATTCCATCATTTGACGAGCGGTGAGCGGACAGCCGATAAACCAACCTTCTGCTTGACCATAAGGAGATGATATCCCCTGTATTGACGAAACTTTTAACGGCGGAATATATTTGATCATGCCTTCAACCCAACGATCCGGCCACGTCTTTGTAAACGAAAATTTGCGTGAAAAATCTTTTGCGGTGAGCGGGTGAACAATAAAAGCAAATTTCTCCATCCCAATTCCTCCCTGCGACTTGCCTTCTTCAGGACAAATGAACAATGCGCGGCTGAATCTGAAGCCGTTCCATCAATTCTAGATATTCTAGGGGCGTAAGCGCTTTTGGCCAACGCCCACTATGAGCAACTAGCAGCGCTTCAAGAATATTGGTGCCAAAAGAACGCCCCCCCATGCTCGGAGTCGTTGTGACAACGGTAGCTGCCCCTCTTGCCGCAAGCAGAGCAAGATCATCCTGCGTTACTGTATTGGTCAAAATTAATTTCCCCGCAAGCTTTAGTGGCATATACCGTCTAATAAAATGAAAATCACCGGCAATAATATCGGCTTCTTCAAAGAATCGGGAATATCGTGGCTTTGACTCGATCTGCGCTTTGCCCATAGGGTAGAACCAGCCGACAGGCAATTTCGTAATAACAGGCGCTAAAAAAAATGCCAGCCTTGCTAACGTTTTGAGACTGCGAATCGGAACAGGCCAGCCCAGGCCAAATAATAGGTCGCCAAAAACCACTTGGCAGCCTGCCTGTACAAAAGCTTCCGCCAAGCCAAAGCGATCTACTGCGCAGACAAGCAGAACTTTTTTGCCTTGAAAGGAAAATCCCGTTTGCTCCAAATAAGTAAGTACTCTGCGTTCTAAGGTGTTTTTTATGCCGCTGCCGTCTACAAGGGGCGATTTGACAGCTGCTTTCGCGATCTGCGCCGCTTCATAAAAGCAATACCGTTTGTTTCCAGCATAAATATAAAGATCAGTCCCCCCTAGACCAAACGCGGCGACACGGCCATCCATAGCCTGAATCAGCTCAATCGCTCTTTTTTTATCGCCATCAACCCCGCGCCGCTCTACTGTATACTTTTTTCCTTCCAACCATTCTGTTGTACAATGATTACGCTCTGAAGAACCTAGACTGACACTTAAAATATGGTTGTTTGTCATAATGCCTGCTTCATTCCCCTTTAAGTCAGCTCCGGTGAAAATTTCCATCTCCTGCTAGTATATGTTACCGCTTTCCCTCCCATACCAAAAAAGAAAGCAACTCGAAGCGAAATACCTCGAGTTGCTTTCTTAGCGCTTTAATAAGTCTCAATCTTTGCAGCTACAGCACGAAAATCAGCTTCACTTTCGGCCTGATTAAACAGGCGGCGAAGTTCTGCCGAGCCGGGAAGCCCCTTCGTATACCAGGCTGCATGCTTACGCATTTCCCGAATACCAATATGAGCGCCTTTATAATACATCATCAATTCAAAGTGTTTTAATAGCATCGCTATCCGTTCTTGCCGCGACGGTTCTGCCATTTTTCGACCTGTTTTCATATAGGCGATCGTCTGCTGGAAAATCCAAGGGTTCCCTTGGGCGGCACGGCCAATCATAATTCCATCGCAACCCGTCTCTTGCATCATGCGGCAACCATCTTCAGGTGATCTAATATCGCCATTACCAATAACCGGAATCGTCACAGCATCCTTCACGGCTTTAATAATGGACCAATCAGCCTCGCCAGCATAAAACTGTTCACGCGTACGGCCATGAACCGCAATAGCCGCCGCTCCAGCCTGCTGCGCCAACTGGGCAATTTCTACCGCATTCACTTCCGCATCGTTCCAGCCTTTACGAAATTTCACGGTGACAGGAATCTTCACTGCAGCAACCACCGCCGCAATCACTTCATAGGCTAATGCTGGTTGACGCATCAAAGCAGAACCTTCACCATTTTTAACAATTTTCGGCGCGGGACAGCCCATATTAATATCAAGAATATCGGCACCAGCGGCTTCCACCATTTTAGCCGCCTGAGCCATTTCCGCTGGTTCGGCGCCAAAAATCTGAATAGAAATTGGCCGTTCGGCCGGTTCAATCCTAAGCATTTCGTGAGTATGTTTATTATTATAAATAAGACCTTTATCACTAACCATTTCAGCGACGACTAGAGGACAACCCATTTCTTTCGCCAACAATCGAAATGGCAGATCACAAACACCAGCCATAGGCGCTAAAATCACAGGATAAGGTAAATTGATCGGCCCGATTTGCATAAATCAGCCTCCTTGCCTTGTAACATAATAATACCTTTAGTAGTATAGCCGAAAGACTGGGAAAAGAGCAACAAAAAAAGAAACCGCCGTACCTTGACGACAGTTTCTTTGATTTACCAATTCGCATTAACAGTTTCTTTCGTAAATAATCCGCAAGCCTTCTAACGTTAAAAAAGGCTCTACTACATCAATCGCATCGGTTTCCTGAGCAATCAGATTGGCCAGACCGCCTGTAGCAACAACATAGGCTTTATGGCCTAGTTCTTCTCTCATCCGTTTTACCAGTTCATTGACTTGTCCGACAAAACCATAGATAATACCTGATTGCATACTGCTGACTGTACTGCGGCAAATTACATTTTTCGGTTTAATCAGTTCAATACGCGGCAGCTTGGCAGCACGTTGGAACAAAGCCTCAGAAGAAATGCCAATACCAGGGGCAATCGCGCCGCCTAAATAATCACCGTTTTGCGCAATCGCACAGAAGGTAGTAGCCGTACCAAAATCAACAACAATTAAAGGACCGCCATATTTTTCATGAGCGCCAACGGCATTGACAATCCGGTCAGCTCCCACATCGCGGGGGTTTTCATACCGTATAAAAATACCTGTTTTGATTCCCGGCCCCACAACAATGGGTTCAACGCCAAAATACCGCTGGGACATGCGAGTAAGCGGTACCGTTAAGGGCGGTACTACGGAAGAAATAATGACGGCATCAATATTTTTTACGTCAATTTTCCCATAGGCAAACAAATTACAAATCAGCATGCCATATTCATCAGCTGTTTTTTGTCTGTCTGTCGAAACCCGCCAGTTCACACGTAGTTCTTTCTTATCATAGACTCCAAGTACAATATTGGTATTCCCCACATCAAAAACCAAAAGCATGAAAAATCCTCCTGCCACTTAAATTGTGAATTTTCTTAGTACTTAGCACGAATTGACACATCACCAGCAAGAACTCGCTCAATGCCGCTTTCCCGTTCAATCAACAAAGCGCCGTCTGAATCAATATCAACGGCCTTGCCGGAAAAACGCTGATCAAAGCCAATCACATCAACAACTTTGCCTAAAGTAATCGATTTTTTTCGCCATTCATCAAGTAGTGGTGCAAAGCCTTGTTCATTAATCTGATCATAAGCTCTTTCAATCTCTTCTAATACTTTACCAAGAAGCTGCTTGCGATCCACAGGGGATCCCTTCAGTTTAGCAAGGTAAGTCACTATGTCTTTGAGCTCGTCCGGAATTTCTGCTTCATTAAAATTCACATTAATCCCCATGCCGATCACAATATAATTAATCATATCAAGGTCAGCATTCATTTCCGTCAAGATTCCAACAAGTTTCTTACCTTCATAGAGCAAATCATTCGGCCATTTGATGCCACAGTGAATCTGGGTTTCTCGAAAGATGGCCCGTTCCAAGGCTACAGCTGCCATTAAATTGCATTTTGGCGCATCATAAGGACGAAATGTTGTCGGTCGTAATACAATGGAAAGCCAAATTCCTTGATATCTCGGGGAATACCAGCCTCGAGCCAGGCGACCTTTGCCGGCACATTGACTTTCCGCAAGAACAATGGTTCCTTCCGGGGCGCCTTTTAACGCAGCATCCCTGCCAATGGCATTCGTCGACTCCACTTCATCAAAGTAAAAAATTTTTTTACCGAGCCATTCTGTGGTCAAATGCGGAATGATTTCTTCTGGCCGCAACCGATCTGGTGCCAACAGCAATCGATAGCCGAGTCTTGTATGAGACTCAATTTCATAGCCAGCCTGTTTTAATGCCTGGATATGCTTCCAAACTGCCGTTCGGGAAACAGAAAGCTGTCTAGAAATTTCTTCGCCTGATAAATAGTCGCTGCTATGAGCGCGAAGTAATTCCAATATGGAGTTACGCACAGAAATTCCTCCCACAATTGTTAGCTTTATGATAACCGCTCGTTAACTATCTGTCAATCAATTCCGCCAGCTAAAGCCGCGGGAATATCAGCTCTTTCCCAAACAATATTATCAATGAGTCTTGTCCGTCCAATGCGAACAGCTAAAGCGATCAGTGCGCTGTCTTGCACTTTAGGCAGTGGCGCCAAGGTTTGATTGTCTACAATCACAGCATAATCAATCTGCGCCAAAGGTTCCGCTTCAATCAAAGCGCGCATAGCGCCAAGAAGTTTCTCACTGTTTCTTTCGCCCGCTTGTAAGCGTCGTTTTGCTAAGGCAAGCGATTTACTTAATACGAGAGCCGCGCTACGCTCCGCTTGATTTAAATAAACATTACGCGACGACAAAGCTAAGCCGTCTTTTTCGCGCACGATTGGCACAGTAACAATCGTAATGTCCATATTTAAGTCTGCCACCAGCTTTTTAATAACAGCCACTTGCTGGGCGTCTTTTTGACCAAAATAAGCCTTATCGGGCTGAGCAATCTGAAACAATTTAGTAACTACTGTGGCTACACCACGAAAATGTCCGGGGCGCGACTGACCGCAGAGGCCTTCGGTAAGACCTTTTACTTCCACAAAGGTCATCATATTCTCATAACCAAACGGGTACATTTCTTCCACGCTAGGTGCAAAAACGAAATCCACGCCAGCTGTTGCGGCCTTTTGACTATCACAAGCCAAATCGCGCGGATAGGCGGCATAATCTTCGCCTTGACCAAACTGCAGCGGATTGACAAAGATACTTAGCACAACAATATCATTTTCCGATCTAGCTGTTTGGGCCAGTGTTAGATGCCCATCATGTAAATACCCCATGGTCGGAACAAGTCCCAGACTCTTTCCTTCGCAATGCGCTTGTTTAACTTTTTCCCGTAAAGCTGCAACAGTTGTAATAATTTCCATGTCCATCCCCCTAAAGTTAAATTTTTCTAAAATAAAAAGCCTTTCCCGACGGAAAGGCATAAAGTATCGCAGCAAGCGCTTTCCGTCTCAGTCGCAAAGATCTAAGCGGCAAATCTATAAAACTGTCTAAATCACTTGTTCTAACGGCCAGTCAGACTCCCCCAAGGATGCCTGCTGCTTGCTGCCAGCTTAATCATAGCATGTCTTTTTCCTCGGAGCAAGGCAATTGATGGATTTTAACAGGTATGACCCCAGTCCCCCTGTTAGATGAGATTAATTTATGATAGCATAGAGTGAGACTTGTTTAAGGAGGAACTTTCATGATTAAAATCCTCATTGCTGACGATGAACCCAGTATTGTAGAAGTAGTGAAACTCTATCTTCTACAAGAAAACTTTGAGGTTTACTGCGCCTATGACGGAACGACAGCACTCGAAATGGAGGAACAATATAAACCAGACCTTCTCCTGCTTGACATTATGCTGCCAGGCTATTCCGGTTTGGAAATCTGCCAGGCCATTACGCGCGACGTACCTGTCATCTTTTTAACAGCCAAAACGGCAGAGCAAGATAAGATTACCGGTTTTTCTCTTGGTGCTGATGATTATATCACGAAGCCTTTCAGCCCCAAAGAACTGATCGCCCGCGTCAAAGCAGTATTGCGTCGCAGCAATCTGCTCTTTGCGGAATCGATTCTAACTTTCCCAGGCCTCACGATCAATCCGACCTCCCATGTAGTGAAAAGTAATGATCAGACCGTGGCGCTCTCCCCGAAAGAATATGAATTGCTGCTCTTTTTGGTACGCCATCCGTCGCAAGTGTTTGATCGCGATCAAGTTCTAACAAATGTGTGGGGCTATGATTTCGACGGCGATGACCGCACCGTTGACGCTACTGTAAAGCGGCTTCGTCATAAGCTTGCTGAACCTGCAGCAAACTATATTCATACAGTCTGGGGCAAAGGCTATAAATTTGAGGTGCCTGAGTCATGATCCGTTCTATTTTCGGCCGTATTCTTCTTTCCAATTGCGTTGTTATTTTAATTACTGCCGTAACATGTCTACTACTGACAGGCTATCTCTTACATAGCCATTTTGTGGAAGGTCAAAAAAATGATATTCTCATGAAAGGCCAAGCCGCCCTGAATTTAATCATTGCAGAAAATCGTCATGGCCACAAACAACTGCAACAAAATATTGATAAAATCAATGAACTCGTCGGCGCCACTTGCTGGATCGTCGACGAAAACAGTCAAACCGTTACAGGCATCCCCCCCGAAAATTGGCTGGTCGATTATCCCGAAGCCCAAGGAGCGATTGCCAAGCTGGCAAGAGAAAAGGGCGAGTCTTGGTTATATCGATCGTCACGCCGCGGTGATCGTTCCATTCTGTTAGCGTTAACCATTCCAGAAATCAATCAGCCACGTATCCTTGTGATGCACGCTTCCACGCCGCGAGTCAATAAACAGGCCGATCGCGCCCAGCCCTTGCTTTTATACGGCGCTATTGCCGGTTTACTTGTTGCCGCAACCTTTGCCTTTTTCATTTCTCGCTCGCTCACCTGGCCGTTGGCAAACATTAGTAACGCCGCCCGCCGTTTTGCTTCCGGTGATTTTAATGCCAGAACAACGGCTACAGGAAATAGTGAAATCGGCCGCCTTGGTCAAACCTTCAATTCCATGGCTAAATCCTTTGCGGCAATTGAACAAAACCGACGAGAATTTCTAGCAAATGTAACCCATGAATTAAAAACTCCAACGACTTCCATTCAGGCTATGACGGAAGCACTCCTTGATAATATGGTTCCGCCGCAACAAGAGCGCGCCTTCTTAACGGCCATTTTGCAGGCAAGCCGTCGCATGGATCGACTGACAAATGATTTATTAGATTTGTCGAAACTAGAAGCAGGTGAAATGCCAGCGATTCAGGAAGTCATTGAGTTGGCTGGATTTTTAAAAAATCAAATCAAACTAGAGTCTATTCTCTTTCAAGAAAAAGGAGTTCGCTTAGAACTTGATGTAACAGAAGGCCTCTATGTTTTAGCAGATTCCTGTCGCTTAGCCCAAGTCCTGACAAATCTACTAAGTAATGCTAGACGATATTCCCCACCAAACACGCTAGTCACAGTAGCGGCAAAACGTCAGGGAAAAAAAGTCCTTATTACGGTAGTAGACCAAGGCAAAGGAATTGCAGAAAAGGATTTGCCCTATATTTGGGATCGTTTTTATCGTGTGGATAAGGCCCGCTCCCGTGAAGATGGCGGCACTGGTCTCGGTCTTGCCATTACCAAATATCTTGTAGAGTTAATGAATGGTCGTATTTATGCGCAAAGTACCCTAGGCCAAGGATCTACCTTCACAATTGAATTACCCTTATCGTCTTAGCCGCTAAAATAACGACTTAATAAAAAAGGTCCGCAGCACGATTCTGTGCTGCGGACCTTCGCAATTTTAAACATTAAATTTTTAATCGTCTTTACTGTCAGAATCTGATTTTTTAATATAGACGACTTTCGGTGAATCGCTTGATTGCGACATATCACTCGTCTGCTCTTTGGCCGGTTCTACCACAGGGGAAATAGCAGCTGAACTTTCACTGGTATTTTCTGTCGCAGGTTTTTCCGACAAGGAACCCTTTTCCAGAAGTTCCGCCAATTCAGCGCCTTCAAGAGTTTCTTTTTCCATCAGAGCCTGAGCAATCAAATGAAGTTTGTCAATATTATCACGCAGCATTTGCTCCGTTTTTTCGTAAGCGTCTTCAATTAAGCGACGCGTTTCCTTATCAATGGAGTAAGCCACTTCTTCACTGTAATTGCGGTCGCGAGAAATATCGCGTCCCAAGAAGACCTGCTCTTGTTTACGACCAAAAGTAATCGGTCCAAGTACATCGCTCATGCCGTATTCTGTAATCATCTTACGAACAAGTTCTGTAGCTCGTTCCAAATCGTTTTGCGCCCCGGTGCTGATTTCATCTAAAATGACAGCTTCCGCTACACGGCCGCCTAACAAGGTTTTTAACTGATCAAGCAGTTCCGACCTAGTAGCATAATAGCGATCTTCTTTTGGCAGCATCAGCGTATAACCACCAGCGCGACCGCGAGGAATAATCGAAACTTTATGAACTGGATCGGTATGAGTGAGCAACATTCCGATCAGAGCATGCCCTGCTTCGTGATACGCAGTCAGCTTCTTCTCTTTATCGCTAATCACACGGCTCTTACGTTCCGGACCAGCTACTACCCGTTCCACCGCTTCTTCCATTTCCATCATGTCGACACGGCGTTTATTGCGGCGAGCTGCGAGAAGCGCCGCCTCATTCACAAGATTACTTAGATCGGCACCAGTAAAACCAGGCGTGCGTCTTGCTAGTACATCAAGATCTACCTCTTTTGTTAAGGGCTTTCCTTTGGTATGAACCTTTAAGATTTCCTTACGGCCTTTTACATCAGGACGATCTACTACAACCTGGCGGTCAAAACGACCAGGACGCAGTAGTGCCGGATCTAAAATATCCGGTCGGTTGGTTGCGGCAATAATAATAATGCCTTCATTAACGCCAAAACCATCCATTTCGACTAGCAGCTGATTTAACGTCTGTTCGCGTTCATCATGGCCGCCGCCAAGACCCGCTCCTCTTTGACGCCCTACGGCATCAATTTCGTCAATAAAAACGATACAGGGAGCATTTTTCTTAGCCTGTTCAAAAAGATCGCGCACACGCGATGCGCCAACACCGACAAACATTTCCACAAAGTCAGAACCACTGATACTGAAAAAGGGAACGCCTGCCTCGCCAGCAACCGCTCTAGCCAAAAGAGTTTTCCCTGTGCCTGGAGGTCCAAACAGGAGAACGCCTTTCGGAATACGAGCACCTAAATCATTAAATTTCTTAGGATGTTTCAAGAACTCAACAACTTCCTCGAGTTCTTGTTTGGCTTCATCAGCCCCGGCTACATCTTCAAAAGTAACCTTAATTTTATCTTCACTATGCAGCTTTGCCCGGCTCTTGCCGAAACTCATTACGCGATTTCCCCCGCCTTGAGTCTGTTGCATAATAAAGAACCATACGCCAATCAAAAGCAGCATAGGCAGGATTGACGAGAAAATCGTCGTCCACCATGGCGGCTGCGGCGGCTGTTCCGCTTTAATATCGACCCCTTTATCGCGCAGGGAGTTGATTAAAGTAGGATCATTCGGCGCGACTGTCGTAAACTCTTGACCATCTTTTAATTTTCCCTTGATCGTATTATCCACAATCGTCACGCGGTCCACATTCTGGTCGCTCACTTGTTTTAAAAACTGCGTGTAGCTAACCTCCTGCTTCGTCACCGTTCGGGATGAATAATAATCAATAATGGAAATAGCAATGATGATGATCAACAAATAAAAACTGACATTGCGAAAAAACTTGTTCAAAATAGCCCTCCTCTCACTGGAGTACATGGAAAAGAATACTCATATCCACAGTAGATTATTATATCATAAGTGATCAATAATTTACAAAGAAACTTATTGAAACTTTCCATGCGCTTTTTTATGCCAGTGATCTCTATTTACTGTATATTTCTGGTTTCAAAATACCGATAAAGGGCAGATTGCGATATTTTTCTGCATAATCGAGACCGTAGCCGACAACAAATTCATCAGGTACATCAAAGCCGTTATAAGCAATGGGCACGGCTACTTTGCGTCTTTCTGGTTTATTTAAAAGAGTGCAGATTTTAACGCTCTTTGGATTGCGCGACTTAATGTAATCAATCAGATAATTTAAAGTAAGGCCGGAATCAATAATATCCTCAACAATAAGTACATGCTTTCCTTCTACATCCTCGTCAAGATCTTTTAAGATACGCACAACGCCGCTAGACGAAGTGGACATACCATAACTTGAAACAGCCATAAAATCAATAGCTACAGGAATTTTTATCGCCCGTGACAAATCGGCCATAAAAATAACGGCGCCGCGCAATACGCCTATCATTAAAATTTCTTCGCCCGCATAATCAGCTGAAATTTTCTCGCCCAGCTCTTTTACCCGCTTTGCCAGCCCTTCCTGACTGATTAAGATTTTTTCCATGTCTTCTACCATTACAAATCCTCCTGATATACTAGGGATAATTTTAAGAAACGTCTTGTTGCAGCGCTTACGGCGGCAAGAGCAGATTGCCGCAAACCACAAAGCCACAAAATTCCTTGATCATTGTATAAGATCGGAACTTTGTCACGACTTTCCTGCGGCACCTTATGGTCAATCAGATATTTTTTAATCTTTTGCGTTCCCTGCATCTGAGACGGTGTAAAACGATCTCCCGGTTGCCGAGATCGTATGAAAAGCGGCGACGTCAGTGCGTCATAGTCAAACCAAGCTTCGTTTTTGTCAGCTTTTAGCGGGGCTTCTGTCGTCACCACGGCCTCGATCGCTGCGGCAAAAGAAAAAAGAATCGTTTTCCCGGGAATAGACAGCGCCTGTGGCGCAGTGGAAGCTATCGCTTCCCTTTTAGGCCCCTGCCGCATAAGCTTGACAGTATCATACCCTTTATAGGCAATCAGCTTCTGCGGTAAAGGGTAATAGGTCCCTACCGTCCAGGAAAAAAGCATCTTTGACAACTGTTCAACATGATGAAAGCTGATTCCTCTTAAATGCCCCTGTTTTTTTTCAATGGCTAAACGAAAAACTTCTCGCTGCACCGCTTTATGATATGACTGTAGACGTTGCGAAACAAAAACCCCATCCGCTTCTTCCCACACCGTATTCTCATAGGCCTCATAAGCCGCCTGCAAAAGAAAATCATGCTCTTGCTGTGCGATTAATGCCGTACGGCAAAGCGACTCCTTAATATGGTTATTATACTCTAGTTGCAGAGTTGGTAAAAGAGATAAGCGTAAACGATTACGAAGAATTTTCTGATCCGTGTTCGTACTGTCATAACAAGTATCAATACCAAGCTTCGTCAAATATTGCTGAATCATTTCCTTATTTACCGCAAGCAGCGGCCTAATTCGATTGCCATTCTTCGGCAGAATGCCTTTGAGTCCAGAACTGCCGCTACCGCGCAGCAAATTCATCAAGACCGTTTCGGCCTGATCATCTTGATGATGACCGGTAGCAATTTTTTCTGCGCCAACTTGTTTTGCCGTTTCCTCTAAAAAACGATAGCGCAAGATCCGCCCGGCTTCTTCCAACGAGAACCCTTGCTGCTTGGCATAAGAACTGACTTCACAGCGTGCTACAAAAAAAGGAATCTGAAGGTTATCACTAAGTTGCTTAACATAGGCTTCATCTCGATCGGCCTCCGTTCCTCTAAGACCATGATGCAGGTGAGCAAGATATAGTTGATGATGATATGTTTTCTCTAAGTCTTTCAAAATACAAGTTAACGCCACAGAGTCACTGCCGCCAGAACAAGCGATAATAATCTTATCGCCTGGCAAAATCAGTTCGTGACTGTCAATAAACGCTTTAATTTTTTCTAACATTCTTAGTATGACTCCCTATTTTACGGTTTATCATGAAACGAAAGAAGCTTACACAAACAAAAATTCCAAAAGCAATCGCACTGGCAGTAAGCAAGGCGCGCATAGCCATCGCCGCCCCTTGTTCATACTGGCCTTTTACTAAGTAAGTCATAGCCAAATAAGCCTCCCGACCGGGAACAAGGGGAATAAATCCCGGAATTAAGTAAATCGTCGCTGGTTTTTTCCACCTTCGCGCAAAAACTTCCGAGAGAAATGCCGCAGCTACCGAACCAAAAAAACTTGCTGCAACCCAGTGTATGGACACTAATATCGAAAGTTGCTGCGTAAAATAGGCGCCTGTGCCTACAAAGCTAGCATAAAACAACGAAGCCCTAGGAATACGATATAAAATGCCAATAGAAACGGACATTATAAAAACAGTTAGCAGCGAATACAAGTCCATGAAGACCTCACTCAGCTGCCATGGCCACAACTAAAATCACGCCCATGGCAACAGCTCCAGACGTCAATGCGGCTTCCAGACTGCGAGAAATACCGCTTAAAAGATCGCCCGCAATGACATCGCGAATTCCATTAGTCACTGCCACACCCGGAACAAGCGGCATAATGCCGCCGCTAATCATAATATCACTGTGCAAACCGGGCCAAGCAGAACTGCAAAAAAGACCAATAGCGGCGGCCAATACCGCGCCAAGAAATTCATGGGTAAAAGTAACGCCGTGAAACCGTGAAACAAGATGAGCCAAGAGGCGTACCAAAAAAGCAGCAACAAAAGCGGCGACCACGTCTAAAAAAGCCCCATGCTGCAATACAGCAAAACCGCCGCCTACTATGCCGGAAGCCATCATCGAAGGTAACAAGGAAAACCCAGTCCGTTCTCTAGCGATTCTAAGCAACAAGGGCTGTACACTTTCTGACCCGATTCGGTTATCGACTAAACGGTGCGATAGTTCGTTCACCTTATCAATGCGATCTAGATTAATCGTTCGGGCCGCTACCCGCCTAAGCAGCGTAATACTCTCATTATTGTGACTCACTAAGGTTACAAATACGCCAGTCGGTATAACAAAGCTATCGACAGACGCTGCGCCTAATGCTTTGCCCATACGGCGCATCGTTTCTTCCACGCGCGATGTTTCCGCGCCATTTTTTAGCATGATTTCACCGGCGAGTAGTACGAGACTGCCTGTTTCTGTCATCATAAAAACAGACCCTCCTTTTTATTTTCTCTTCGTTCAAAAACATTCCTGCTCTTTTTTTACAACCCGCTCGTTTTAGAATACCCTAGCATGAAAGGTTTCATGAAAAAGAAAACGGCAAAGGTCATCCTCTGCCGCCATTGCTTATTTTTTTAACGATTTACCTTGTTAAGACGTCCTACCAATACGGTCATATCATCGACTGCCTTACTGCAAGACCGCCGCTGCGCTTCTTGTAGCAACGCTTCAGCAATCTGTTGCGGTTCTTCTGAGGAAAGGCACCGTAAATAATTGGCTAGCCAGTTACCTCGTTCTGTTTTGCCACTATCACTCACGCCGTCGCTAACTAGCACCACAAGATCGCCTACCGTTAACTGAACGGAAACAGGTTCAAGCCGCTGAGGAACAATCCCTGCGGGTGCGGAACAATACTCGATGGTCATAACTTCCTTCACGCGCTTGACATAGCTGGGAGCTGCGCCGATTTTAATAAAATCGGTTTCACCAGAGTAGGCATTGATAACAGCAAGATCAAGTGTAGGAAAACTTTCTCCCGACTTTTGTGCAATCAGCAGCGCATTTACTGTTTTCACCGCTGTTTCCACGGAAAAACCGGCCTTAAGGAGTCTTTCCAAAAACTTTACAGCTTTCGTACTTTCTTGTGCGGCCTCACTGCCTGTTCCCATGCCGTCACTCAAAATCATAATAAACTTGCCTTCCGCCAGAGAAAGATAGGAGCATGTATCGCCCAATTCCGCTCCTGGCTGCTGCGCTGCGCAGGCATATCCTACTTGCAGCATCATTTTTGCTGCCGTTTTAAACGTAATTTCACATAAGCTACCTTTTTCCGCCGAACCGCACTCTGTCGCCATTTCCAATACATCACCAGTTAGGCTCTCAGCCAAAGGTAACAACGTATGGCGACATTCTTGATTTTTAGAGCAAGGCGCTTTTTCGATTTGAAGCACCTTTGCCTGGCTCTCACAAAAAACAGTAGCAAATTGCAAGGGACAGGCTAAAGCAGCAGCTTCCTCCTGGAGCCTCGTCGCTAATGCAGTATCCTGCCGCGGCTTTTTGACAAGTTCCTGCCGCAAATTTTGCAAAATATCGCTTAAGGCCAGCATTTGTTCGCATGCCAAATGACGCGTCTCATTGAGTTGCAGCTGCCAGTAAGATCTAGCCAGTTTTTCTTCCGTTACTTTCAAAACTTGCGCCATTAGCTCTTCTGGTTTTAAACAAATATCTTTAAAGTACCGCGAAATGGTTTTATTCCCTTGCTCCGCTCGTCCGGCCAAGATAATCAAAGCTTCGTAACTCTGATAAAAAGCGCTCCCCCAGCATTCTTCGCGCTTTGTACAACATTCACAAACCTGCTGTCCAACTTCAACAAGCAACAGCTGCGCCTCATATTCTTCCACGTCTGCTTGCTTTTGCCCCTCCCTACTTCCCATAGCTTGTCCTAAATCGGAAAATAAAGCAGCGAGCTCAGCAAGTTTTTGGCTGGAAGCGGCTTTTACAGCATAATCAGTCTTTTTTTCAGGTCCTACCAAACGACTTGTGAGCGAAATGTATTTTAACGGACAGAATAAAAAGGCACCACAACTTATTGCTCCTTCAGCCAGCCAACTGGGAGAAACGCCTTGTC
The DNA here is from genome assembly GCF_056134285.1 of Pelorhabdus sp. sgz311002. Lineage (NCBI taxonomy): Bacteria > Bacillati > Bacillota > Negativicutes > Selenomonadales > Sporomusaceae > Pelorhabdus > Pelorhabdus sp. sgz311002. The sequence continues at coordinate 18,921 of NZ_JBWBCL010000008.1, forward strand.
CTAAAAGCAAAAGCACTAAGCAAAACCCCATAAGATAGGCAAGAGCAGAAGCGTATTTGCCGTTTTGCCGTACAGCGCCACCCAGCATACCAGCCATAGCAAAAAGCATCATAAACGAAAGTGCATCCTCACTGACAAAACCTAAAATCATACCTGTACAAAGGCCAACAACGGCTCCGATTCCAGCTCCGCCGCTAAAAGCCAACATTAAAACAAAAAAGCTGCCTAATATGTGACGAAGCTCCCAACCATAAACAACGGTAGCGCCAATCCCGCTAAGCGCCAGCGATACGAGAACAAGTTTTGCTAATAAGACTTCTTTAGCAATCTGAGCCTGAAAAAAATCCCCTGATTCGCCTAAAGCAATCGTAAAAACATAGTACAAAAGAAAACCAAAAAAACCGTTTAAGAAGGCGAGCATCACATCATAGAGCGAGAAAGTAGAAAAAAAGAGTAAACTTAATTTACTCGCTATTAGCAGAGTAAACCAAAATAACATTTGCCAAAAAAACCAAGTCGCTACGCCTTTCTTCTTCAGCCCATAATGATGATAAATCGCCATAGCAACGCCATAAGCGCAAGCAGCTTCCCAGCGTCCTAACGACAAAGCTCCAAGCACTACGCCAACGGCTGCTAAAAACCGGCCTGGGGCAAATCGGTGCGCTAAAGCACCGTAAAAAGCGATGCCGCAAGCGTCTAATTCTCCCAGTATGACAATGCGACTCAATAAAAAAGCAACAATACCCTGAAAAAGAATTTCTCCTACTCTACTTTGCTGCAAGGTTAGCTGCCGCTGCAACGCCATAACCCCTTTGTTACAAAAGGTTAATCCTTTTCGTAGTAATGAAAAATTGTCGATTTCTTTTACTAATTCCCGCGGTACTGAAATAACGGTAACTTTCGGCATGGATGATTCCTCCTTTTGTCAGCTTCTTATATTTTACAAAAATTACCATACATTTTTTTGTCTGAATAAAGAAGGAGATCACGCAAAAAAACCGGCATTTTATCCCAAAATTGTAAATAAAAACACATAAAAAAAACAAGTCTAACAACTAGACTTGTTTGTTTCATTTATATCATTATAGAAACAGCTGATACATTACTCGGCCCGGCGAGCAGCACCACGACCGCCGCGCTTTGATTCCGTATTGCGTTTTAAGTCAGATAAACGTTCATCGCTGTCTTTTAAAAACTTACTTAACTTGTCTTCAAAGGACGGCGCATTAAAACGCGGACGCCTGTTCTCATTGACATGTGGCTTTCTATAAGGTTGCTGTGCGGGTACTTCTTTTGGCGCTTGCAATTGCTTAATAGATAATCCTATTTTGCCGCGTTCATCAATCGAAAGAACTTTTACCTTTACGGTATCTCTCTCTTTCAAAAAATCCTTAACATCACGAACATAAACATCGGCAACCTCTGAAATGTGAATAAGACCGACTTTACCTCCTGGCAGTTCCACGAAAGCACCAAAATTCGTGATTCCTGTCACAACGCCTTCTACCACGCTGCCAACTTCAATGGACATACTAATCAAACTTCCTCCTTAAAAAACAATATTTGCAATCATATTATAGCCTTGACAACAAAAGAGTGTCAAGGAATGCCGCAAAAATATAAAAAACTATCACTTCTTAGCAGCACGGTAAGGAACTTCTCCGGGTCGAACAAGCCCCAAATCTTCGCGGGCTACCTTTTCAATATATTCGGGAGTTTCCAGCTTGGCTTTTTCCTCAAGAAGCTGATCATGAATTTGCTGTACTTCCGCCAAACGCTGCTGATTGGCAAGCACTTCTTTGTGGATGGTCCACATTGATATGCCTTGGGAAATAAATAAATATACAAAGCCAACCCCAATTAACAGGATTACACTTCGATACCAATTAAATCTCATTGCTTTTCCACGCATTTTTTACACCGCCAGCTTTTCGTTTCGCAAATTCACTTACATTTGTTTTATTTATTCGCCTAAAGCTTATTACAATCCTGCTTATTTAAAAATTTTTTCCAGCGTCGCCGCCCCTGTTGAGCAAGCTTATTAAAGCCGTAAAACGGCGCTAGACTTTTTCGTACGAGAAACAGGCAGGGCCCAATCAGAAAAAAATAGACAAGCTTTAGAAGCTTTTGCCAAAGAAACTGAAATAAGCGCAAACTTTGTTCGATCCCTTTGACAGCCTGTCTGCTCAAAAATTGATAGTAGGCAAGAACTCCACCTAATAAACTGATGAAAATATAAAATCTCAGCTCACCGCCATTATTCCAGACAAGTACCAAAAATACAACAATAGCAGAAAAAAGCCAAAAAATAAGATCAGCAATGCCTGCAATAACTGAGCGGGGGCGACTACGACGACGAAACACACGATACCAGTCAAAACAAAAAGCCAGCAGCGCTCCGGTAAGGCCCAGCCACAAAAAGGTCGCTAGATCTTCTCTCATCACGATCTGTTCGTCCTCCCTGATCAAACAATTACTTAAGCAGTCGCTGCAACAACCCTTTTTTCACTTTCATTTCTTCATCATAGGCAATAGAATGAATCATTCCTTCAAAAACGAGATTGCCATCTTCTAAATTAAGTTGTTTTATATTGAGTCCGCTTCCCTTGACTGTTAAAATTCCCTGTTCCGTTTCCATAATCACTTCTCGCTCATCAAAACTAGCTAAATTAATTACACCGTCAACAGACATTTCTTCCCGTTCTGTCACACAAAACTGATGGCGCCAACGCGCTGTTTTTTCTTCGCTTGCCATAACCCCTCTCTCCCTCCTGTTGTCCTCCGCTATCAATATATGAGCTATGCCGTAAAAATAGAATAAAAAAAGAGCTGTCGCCAGCTCTTTCAATATCTTTGTTCAATTGCTACGCCTTGAAAATAGTGAGCAATAATGTCTGTTGCACTTGTACCCGACTTAGCTAAAGCGTAAGCGCCCCATTGCGACATTCCCACGCCATGGCCGAAACCGCGCCCACTAAAAATAACCTTACCGCCACTAACTTCCACTGTATCAAGCAACATCGATTTGACTACATCACTGCCCAAAGCAATGCGAAGTTCCGGGCCACTTACTTTTACGGAATGATTCACAGTCAATTCTTCGGCTCGACCGGAAGGTCCTTTTTGCGTAATCTCCACAGCATCAACTGTATTTACCTTTTGACCGATTTGGGCTAAGGCTGTCAGCATGGCCTCGGTTGAAACTGTTGCTTTCCAGTTGCGCACCTCGGGTGGCGCTTGCTCATCGGGCGAGGCAACAGGGGAAATATAAGGCGGTTCCGCATCCTTATAATTAAGGCCTTCTTTGGCAGTAGCCGTCATACCGCCGGCGCTGGCGTGAAACCAAGCCGTAATCAGCTTGCCTTGATATGTAACAACCTTGCCGCGCGACATTCGAATTGCTTCGCGAACATTGTCATTGATGGACTTCGCATCATAAGCCTGGAACTCCTTAATATCTGTTGACGCCTGGGTACCGCGCGCTGGCACACCGCCTTTGCTCTCTATCGCCTGTAACGTAAAGGTCCTGGCTAAAATCGCCTGAGCGGCTAAAGCTTCAACTGGCCAATCGGCTTTCATTTCTCCCGCTACGACACCAGCAATATAATCTTCCAACGGCATTTTCTTCGTTTGTCCAGTTTCGTGCATATAAACCGTAATTTCTGGCTCATTCTGACTACTGGAAGGCGGCGTCGGCTCCGTTTCCGGCTTTTTCTGCGGTGAAAAAAGTGTACAGGCGCTTAACATAGCAATCACCATAATACTGCAAAGAAAAATCACGAATTTTTTCTGTTTCATTTTAATTCGTCCTCCTTTGCCTGTAGTATGCCGCCTGCAGTACAATTTATACTTTGAAGCGACTGATAAGCTCTGCTAAGTCATCCGCTAGGATTTTCACTTCAGCAACAGCTTCATGAATTTGCCGCGAGGCATCGGCTTGTTCTTCGCTAACTGCCACAATTTCCTGAACGCTTTCACTATTAGCCGACACTAAATCCATCACCGATTGTACGGTCTTCACCGCCGACTGACAAAGCTCTACCTGTTCATCCGTCTCTTGGCGTACAACGACTGTATTTTCGTGCATGGAAGCGACAGAAGCAACAATTTTCTCAAAGGCAGGTCCTAATGACTGAGCCGCGGCTACTCCATCGCAAACCTTATCAAAACTTTGGCACATTGTAACAGAGACCGCTTTGGTTTCGTCATCAATTCGTTGAACCACCTGAGAAATTTCTTGAACAGAAGCAAGGGACTGATCGGCTAGCTTGCGGACCTCATCAGCAACAACGGCAAAACCACGTCCTGCCTGTCCTGCTCTTGCCGCCTCAATGGCGGCATTTAGCGCCAACAAATTGGTCTGCTTGGCAATACCGCGAATCATATCGGTAATTTGACCGACTTGCTTAGCATTGTTTTCTAATAAAGCCATTTGATCAGCAGTACCACTCATAGTTTCTTTTACTGCTTCCATATAGCCTACTGTTTTCTGCACTGTGCTTTGTCCGTCTATGGCCGTATCAGAGCAACTGGCCGCTTGCAAGGCAATATGGCTAATGCTGTCAGCCACCCGTCGACTTAATTCGGATAGCCCTTCAATCGCTCCTGTCGTCTCTTTCACTCGTTCGCGTTGGTTTTCCATGGAAACAGCAATAATCTGCACCGCTTGACTTACCTGTTCACTTGCCTGGGTCGAGCCTTCAGCGCTTACAGCAACTTGCTCGGCGGCAGTTGTTACAAAGTGCGTCGCTTTCTTTACAGCCAAAACAATTTTTCTAAGACTCTCCATCATGAACCCAAAGGAACGAGCTACCTGACCAAACTCATTTTGACTTGTACTCGCCAAATCTTGCCGCAAATCGCCTTCTGCGGCAAGATTTACTTTTGTAACGAGCGTTTTAAGCGGGGCCAAGAGGCGACGTGTAAAAAAGAGACCGCCAATAATAAATATCGCCACGACAATAAAAGCCGCTTTGATACTTTGATAAACACTGTCATAAGCCCCTTGTAGCGCCGCTGTCTTGGGATAAAAAGTCATTACAACCCAGTTCGTATTCGCTACAGAACGATAGGAAATCAAATAATCCTGCCCGCGTACGATAGCTGTTGTATCGCCGCTTTCTTGCGCTACAGCTTCATTGTAGTAAGATTCATTGAGTTGACGCTGCTCCTCTACAGCACTAACATCGGACTGATAAAACAAAGGAACACGATTTCGATCAATGACAATCATATTATAGCCGGGATTTTGCGCTAAGATCGTCTCAACAATTCCTTGAATCGTCGCTAAGGAAATTTGACCAACTAAAATACCTTGTATATTCTGGCTCGCCCCTTGTAGCGGAATCGACCCCAAGACCGCCAGCTTCCCATGATCTTTTACAACATTCGAAAAAGCGGCTTTTTCGGTATGAATTTGCGAGAAATACGCTTCTTTTGCTACATTTGTGACAGGAGAAGCATCTGTGCGTACTAATTCTTGACCATCTGATCGAATCACGGCTAAATTATCCGTACCATAATAAGGTTTTACTGACGCTAAAAATTGCTTGGCATCATCGGCCTGAAGGGAACGTATCTCTGGTCGTGAAGCAGTAGCAAGCAAAAAATTACGCTTAGTAAGCATATAATTCCCTAGTTCGCTGGCCACTCGCTCCGCCACTTTACTATTCTTATCAACATCAGTCTGAATCAGTCCATTCATCGTTTGACTTGCAAAATAAGAACCAATCAAAGCCACCGGAACTGAACAGGCAAGAACCATAACCAAAATAAATAAAAAAGCTAAAGAAGAACACTTTTGCTGCCAACTTTCACACCAGTTTTGCCTGTTAAACCCACGAAAACCTTTCCCCTTTTGCCAATACGTACGACCTTTATGCCAAACCCAAGCCAGACCTTTGAGCATGATACCCCTCCATCAGTTCTTTTGTGCATGTCCATGGTATCATTGCCGCCGCAGTCTTCCTAGTGACTTTCCCATTTCTTAACATTTAGATAACCAAACCTTCCAAATACAAAATCAGTGCTGATCAGACACAAAAATGGGGCTATCGTAGTTCAAAACAATCCTACTCTATAGCGTGATTACTGCCCAAAAGCCACACCCTACAAGTAGAAATGCCGAATACGCTAACCCCATTTTCCAACAGTCAAAACTGTACTATCGGTTTTTAATGCTTTGCTGCCGCCGTCCGCCTTTTTATAATCCTGCCCGGGATAGCAAAGAGTAAATTGAAGATCAAAATCATAACAATAAGCAAAGCACCCGTGCCATTGGCTATATCCATTCGGTCAGGGACCAGCCCCACAGCCATGACATACCACATGTGCACAGCCAGCGTTTCACCAGCGGCCGTAGGGTCAATATCACCAATATGGCGCGATACGGTCGTTCCTGCTGTAAAAATCAATATAGCTGTCTCCCCCAAAGCACGCCCCGCCGTCAAGGTAAGTCCTGTAATAATACCAGGTAATGCATTTGGCAATACAACATTCCAGATCGTCTGCCACTTTGTAGCACCAAGCGCCAAACTGGCCTCACGGTAATAGGCCGGTACAGTTCGAATACTTTCTTCTGTAACCCGCACAAGCACAGGCAGATTCAAGAGCGACAGCGTCAAAGCGCCGCCTACAATGCTAAAGCCCATTCCGAGCATATTTACAAAAATAATCATACCAAATAGCCCCAAAACAATCGAAGGAACTGTGGCCAAGCTTTCTGTACTCAGGCGAATCATATCAGTAAGCTTATTTTGTTTCGCATATTCCGCTAGATAAATTCCAGCACCGAGTGCGACGGGAACGGAAAACAGTAACGATAAAAATAAAATGTAGAAAGAGTTGAATAACTGTCCGGCCACACCGCCGCCAGCGCGAATATCACTTGACGGGCTAGTAATAAAGTTCCAGGAAAGAACAGGTAGTCCTTTCACTAACATATACAGTAAGAAGGCGGCAAGAATCGCCAAAATGAGAAATCCCGCCACCCACATCAAGAAAGTAGCAATTTTATCAGTCAACTTTGCAGACATCAAGCCATCCGTCCTTTCGCCACACGGCGCATAATTAAAATCATGGCAAGTGATAGCAATAGCAGCACCAGCGCCATCAAAAAGAGAGAATTACCCCAGGCAGAACCAAACGGAGTATTTCCCATTTCTACAACAATTTCGCTTGGCAATGTTGCTGTAGGCATAAACAAGGACTTTGCCAACTGCGGCGTATTACCGATAACCATTTGCACAGCCATTGTCTCCCCAACCGCTCTGGCCATAGCCAAAATAATTGAAGTAAGAATGCCTGGTACAGCAGCAGGAATCAGCACCCGCCACAAAGTTTGCCAACGTGTAGCGCCTAATGCTAAAGAGGCTTCTTCTAAAGCAGTTGGAACTGCACGAATCGCATCTTCGGAAATACTAATAATCGTTGGTAAAATCATAACAGCTAAAATCAGCGCCGCTGCCAACAGACCAAAGCCTGTGTTTGTATGAAAATAAGTTCGAATTGCTGGTACTAGAATTGTCATTCCGACAAAGCCATAGACAACGGATGGTACAGCCACATAGAGATCCGTCGCTGGGCGCATAATTTCCCGAAGCCAAGACGGAGCAATCTTAGCCATAAATACGGCACCGGCCAAACCAAGCGGTGCGCCAATAATTACCGCCAGTAAGGTAACTAGAATTGATCCAGAAATAAAACTGAAAGCACCAAACTTCCCATCAGAAGGACTCCATTTTGATTGCGTAAAAAAATCTATCGGACTTACTTCTTGAAATGTCATAAGCCCCTGCTGTCCAACAAAAATAATAATTGATAAAATAATCAATGTCATGAGACAGGCACAAGCAATAAATAAATAACGAATATACTTATCACAAGTTAATTTAAATTTATGCCTGTTATCTTTCGATTCAACTAAAGTTCTGGCCAATTCCATAGTCCCACATCCCTCTACCTTTCCTAAACCATTCGTTTAAGTTGTTAAATTCATTATAAAGCATTGCCCTGAGCGATCTGTTAATGGATTGTTAATTCTTTGTTAAAACCAAACAGAGGAGCTATAGCGAAAACGCTATAGCTCCTCTGTCCTTATTTAAAAAGTTTACTTCTTCATTTTGGTCATAGGGATGAAACCGTTCTTTTCAATATACGTATCTTGGAACTCTTTGCTCAGTACATAGTCAAGGAAAGCTTTTACTGCACCAGTAGCTTCGCCCTTTGTATACATATGCTCATAAGCAAATACAGGATACTGACCATTGATAACAGCATCAGGTGAATATTTTGTGCCATTGAAAGAAAGTGCTTTGACCGTCTGATCAACATAAGCGGCATCCACATAACCGATAGAACCAGGCGTACTAGCTATAGCGCTACGTACAGCTCCGTTAGAATCTTGAATAACTGCGTTATCAGTAAATTCAGCGCCTTTCAACACAACTTCGCTAATGGTAGCACGAGAACCGGAAGATTTAGCTCTATGAATCAGTGTAATTTTGGCATCTTTACCGCCAACGTCTTTCCAGTTAGTAACCTTACCAGTCATAATATCGATATATTGCTGTGCTGTCAGATTCTCAACCGACACATCCGTATTGGCAATAAATACGAAAGGAGCAACAGCAACCTGATGATCGACTAAACCTTTATCTTTATACTCTGCTGTAAAAACTACGTCAGAGTTCCCAATATTGACTGAGCCTGCTGCGACTTGATTTAAGCCTGTGAAAGAACCGCCGCCAGCAATATTTACTGTTACCTTACTATATTTTTTCTGGAATTCTTCCTGAGCTGGTTTCAAGAGCGGCAAAAGAGCTGTCGAACCAGACGCCGTAACCGTTCCTTGAATTTCATCTGTTGCCGCTTTGGCTTTGTCGCTTCCGCCGCCACAGCCAGCAATCAAGCTTGCTCCCAGCATTAATGTAATAGCTGCCGTTAAAAATTTGGATTTCCCGAGAAATTTCATTTCATTTCCTCCTCGAAAGTTTGAGTTTCATTCTTGCTTTATTATAAAACAATGCTTTTCCCACTGTGTTAAAGCCATGTTACGTTTCTGTTAAATCCGACGGGACCGGACGCAAATTGCAAACAGGCTCTACCATTTCTTCACTGAAATAGCAGCTTTGCCAGTAAAGCTTACATTTTTTCTTTAACAGGCTGGCTGCTTCAGCCACAGCTTGGGCTGATGGATATTGGCGCTGCTTATTTGTGACAATCGCAATACTAAGCGATACCAAAGGAAAACGTTCCTCTTTACCATGACGGTTTTTCGCCAAAATATAGCCTCTGGCTAAATCGCTTTCGCTATATAAAGAGCTAATCTGCCGATCAAACGCGGCTGATAACTGGCCGCAAATATCTTCTACATTCCAGCGCCTCAAAACAGCAATAAAATCATCGCCGCCAATATGTCCCACAAAGGGTATCTCGTCAAGGCCGCGCGTCAATTCTTGCTGAATAACGGTAGCTGTTAGATCAATGATTTTATCACCGCTTTCAAAGCCGTACACATCATTGTAAGGTTTGAAATTATCTAAATCAAAATATAAAATCGTATAGGGTTCGTTTTGAGCTAGTACCTCTTTAATCGTGCTTTCAATTAAAATATTACCAGGAAGACCTGTCAATGGATTAGAATGTTTCGCTCGATTTACTTCCAGTTGTGTTGTTTTTTCTAGTAAACGCCTGACCGTAATGACACCGTAATACTCACCATTTTTTGTGATGATAATATAGTCATACAGTGTCTCATCAGAGCGAGAAATAGCCATTTTAGACACTTGCTCTAAGGGCATGGCATAATCCACAACAATGGGGTCCTTATCCATCACTAAAGAAATTTTACGATTCATATACAAAGCGACACCGTACTGAGTTCCCAAATTGCTAAAAAAACGATCTTTCATCAATAAACCCACAGGCTTTTTTCCTTCTACAACACATACGCCCATACTTTTCGGATTATTGTTGAAATACTCGATGACTTCATGTCCCAGCGTTGTTGGCGTAATACAAGGATCACGACGAGTAATTTCACCAATCGGCATTGTTACTGGCGTATAGAACGTTTCTCGTTTTTTGCGCCTTACCCGTTCGGCAATATAGCCGCGCACCTCACTGGCGAGCGGAGTAATATTCTCTGAAGGCTTTTGCAAAAAATAGCCTTGTCCATAGGGAATGCCAATTTGAATCAACTCATTGAGTTCAGCAATCGTTTCAATCCCTTCGGCAATCATTTTAATATTTGTTAAAAGCGAGAAGTCATGGAAAGCCTTCATTAGGGCCTGCTTGAAAGGATCTTTATCAATATGACGAACTAGCGCCATATCAATCTTAATAAAGTGAGGATTGGTTTGCGCCAGTGTATTTAACCCTGCATAGCCAGCGCCAGCATCGTCAATGGCAATTTTATAGCCCTGCTGTCGAAACTGTTTTAAGATACGGCGAAAATTTTCATAATCCTCAATAGCTGTCCCTTCGTTAATTTCAAAAACGATTCGCCGCGAAGCTCCTGGCAAAGCAGCCATACTTTGCTGAAATAAGCTGCTATTAAAACGTTCATCGCTTAACACGAGCGGGTCAATATTCAAAAATAAAAGTTCCTGTTTTTGCAGTACTGCACTCTTAGCTAAAGCCTTTTCCCGACAGATCATTTCCAGTTCCCATACGCATTGAAAGCGTCTAGCCAAAGAAAAGAGCATATCAGGACTTTCTAAAAAGGATCCCTTAGGACCGCGACTAAGCGCTTCATAACCAATGACAGTTCCATCAGAGAGAGATACAATGGGCTGCATCACTGCACGGATTTGTTGTTTTTCAAGAATCTCCTGAAACGCTTTAAAATAGTTCTTCTCATTACTTTTCGGTTCACCATTCCAGGCATTAAAGCTTTGAACCAAAGCAGACATCCTTTTCCACCTCATTATTTTCCCTTATGGCTCTATTTGTTTCATCATACTGTGTTTTTCAGCTCTTATTGTTAATGAATCATTAAAATTTAATTAAGATCGCTACTAAGAAGAAAAGGCATCCTGTATAATGAAAAAAGAATAAGAGTATACCGAGGGGGATTCTCATGTTTCGCTTAGGCATTCGCACTCGCCTCATCTTTGCTTTTTTTATTATGATTTTTTTATCGCTCTTTCTCACTGGCAGTTATGTTTTATGGTATTTTTATAATCATGATCTCAATGCGCTGAAGGCTACTATGCAAGTAGAGTGTCAAATTATTGAGGAATTGCTCCATGACGAGCTTTCCGACGCCTTGCGCCGCAACAATATCGACAATAAAGTAAAAGACCTAGGCAGTAAAATTAAGATGCGGATTACCGTCATTGACCAGCAGGGAGCTCCCCTTGCCGACTCTTCCGCTAATCCCGTGTTAATGGAGAATCATCTGAATCGACCAGAAGTTCAGTCTGCTCTATCAGGAGCGGCTGGCATGTCAATTCGCTTCAGTGATACAACAGAAGAAAACCTCCTCTATATGGCAATCCCCGTCTATAATGATCGTGAGCTCATTGCAGCCATTCGCATCGCTACGAGTTTATCGCACATTGAAGAAGGCTTTCAAAAAATTCGTAACGCTATGCTGGCAGCCTTTTTCTTTGCCTTTCTTCTCGCGATTGCTTTGAGTCTACGACTGGCCCGTAAATATACTGAACCCTTAGAAGAAATTGCGGAAACAGCTCGGGAAATTGCCGATGGAAAACTGGAGGCCCGCGTATATTTAAAGACAGGTGACGAGCTTGAAGTACTCGCTCATGCCATTAATCATCTCACTTCGAATCTAGAGGATAAAATCACTGAAACGATTGCAGAAAAAAATAAGTTAGAACTGATTTTAGAACACATGGACAACGGTGTGATCATGTTTGATAAATATGGCAAAGTGGTATCTGCCAATAAAATGGCTACACTTAACTTTTCGATCACGGAAAAAATGATTGGTCAACATAACATGAATGTCATCGGTAAAAGCCAGCTTGATAAAGCCTTGCAAAAAAGCATTTCTTCTGGCGAAAACCAGATCATTGACCTAAAGCGGCAAAGTGATGTCTCCCGACAAATTTATCAAGTCTCGCTTGTACCGATTCAGGAAAATCATCAAGATATTACAGCAGTACTGGCTGTATTCCATGATATTACGACCCTACAGGAACTCAATGACCGCCAAGCTGATTTTGTCGCCAATGCCTCTCACGAACTGGCTACGCCGCTTACAGCAATAAAAGGCTTTGCCGAAACACTCCTGGATGGCGCCATGGAAAGTCCCAGCTTACGACAAAAGTTTCTTACAATCATTTTTAACGAATCAGAGCGAATGACTCGTCTCATAAAAGATCTGCTGCAACTAGCCAGATTAAACCGCCAGCCAGATCAGCCTAAAACCGTCTCTGATCCTGTCGCCTTATCGCCAATTTTAAAAAGTACTGCCGAAAATCTCCTGCCTTACTGGCAAGATAAGAAAATTGACTTTACTGTAACGCTGCCACCCCATCCCATCTTTGTAACCGCCTCAGCCGATTGGATCAAGCAAATCGTGACAAACCTGCTAGAAAACAGCGCAAAATATACACCTGAAGGCGGCAAAGTCTATCTTACTTGCAGCGAACAAGGCAAGTCTGCCATTATTACCGTGAAGGATACTGGAATTGGCATCCCCGCCAAAGATCTGCCTTATATTTTTGACCGCTTTTATCGCGTTGACCGGGCCAGAGCTCGTACAGCTGGTGGCACTGGATTGGGTCTTTCCATTGTAAAAATGATTGTAGAAATGATTGGCGGTACCATTACCGTGACAAGTGAAATCGATAAAGGTACCACATTTACTGTTACCATTCCCACAGCCATTCATTTTGGCTAAATAAAGTTTTATAAAAATAAAAAAGGAATGTACTTTCGATTCCCCGTTCGAAAGTACATTCCTTTTTGTTTTTAGTTGTTATAAACAACTTATTTATTCAAACTTTCGGCACCGCTGGCCTGTAGCCAAATAGATTGTCCATTCAGCAATATTTGTTGCATGGTCCGCAATTCGTTCAATGTAGCGAGCTACAAAGAGCAACTGCGTCGCCTGAGAAATCGTATGAGGATCTTCCATCATATAGGTTAGCAGTTCCCGAAAGAGTCGATTATAAATATGATCGACTTCATCATCGTCCATACATACTTTTTCTGCTAAGGTAATATCTAAATTCACATAAGAGGTTAGCGAGTCCTGTAGCATTTTTTCCGCGACTTCCGCCATAAACGGAATATCGACAAGCGGTTTAATCAGTTCTTGATCGCCAATTCGAAGCGCAATCTCAGCAATATCTGTGGCGTGGTCTCCCATTCGCTCCAAATCAGTTACGATTTTCAAGCCAGTACCAATCACCCGTAGATCTTTGGCTAATGGCTGTTGCCTGGCAATCAGCACCATGCATTTATCTTCAATCTTCTCTTCCAATTCGTCAATGATATCATCGCTGTCAATCACTTGACGCGCCAAAGCAAGATCCTGTTTAGACAAAGCTTCCACCGAACGGATAATTGAATCCTGCACTTTATTGCCCATATCCATAATATCTTGGCGCAAATCCTCTAAAGCATGACTATAATTTTCTCTTGTAGTCATTTGTAACTCTCCCTTCTCCTGGCTTAACCGAACCGGCCCGTAATATAGTCTTCTGTCCGCTTATCCTGAGGCCGTGTAAAGATCGCGTCAGTCTGCTCATGTTCTACTAACTCTCCGTTTAAAAAGAAAGCAGTATAATCAGATACCCTGGCAGCCTGCTGCATGTTATGGGTGACCATAACAATCGTATATTTCGCTTTCAGCTCAGTGACAAGTTCCTCAATTTTCATTGTGGAAATCGGATCAAGGGCGGAACAAGGTTCATCCATAAGCAGAACTTCTGGTTCTACTGCGAGAAGTCTAGCAATACAAAGACGTTGCTGCTGACCGCCAGACATGCCCATGGCGGACTGATCGAGACGATCTTTTACTTCTTCCCAAAGAGCAGCGCCTTTTAAGCTGCGTTCTACAAGTTCATCAAGTCGTGCTTTATCATTAATACCATGAATCCGTGGTCCATAGGCAATATTTTCATAAATCGACATAGGAAAAGGATTGGGACGTTGAAAAACCATCCCCACGCGTTTTCTTAGCATAACCACATCGACGCTGGGATGAAAAATATTCTCGCCATCAAGCAGAATATCGCCTTCGATGCGTACGCCACTGACTAAATCATTCATTCGGTTCAAGGTTTTCAGAAAAGTGGACTTACCACAGCCGGAAGGACCAATCAAAGCCACTACACTGTTTGCTTGAACGTCGAGCGAAACTTTTTTTAACGCCAGCGACTGCCCATAATATAATTTCAATTTATTGACTTGTATTTTCTTTTGAATGCCTGATTCATTCGTGAATTCCATAGTCAGACCTCCTGTCGTATCTGTTTAGCACTATACCACAGAAAGGGTCCGTTTATTGTTAAGAAAAGATTAACTTTTGTTAAAGTTCACTTAGACGGTAGCCTACGCCCCGTACCGTTTCAATAGCTTCAGCCACTTCTGGCTCTTTTACTAGTTTCGCCCGCAAGTGACGCACATGCACATCGACGGTCCGCGTATCGCCAAAATATTCATAGCCCCATACTTTTTCGAGCAATTGCTCTCTTGTATAGACCTTGCCGATATTCGTAATAAACAATTTTAAGAGCTCGTATTCTTTCGGCGTAAGCTCCAGTTTTTCATCACCTAAAAACGCTTCATAGCGCGTAAAATTAAGCCGTAGCTTACCAACAGCTAGTTCGCCTGATGCGGCTGGCTCTTTCCCGCTGCGACGCAATACCGCCTTAATCCGCGCTATTAGTTCGCGAGCGCTAAAGGGCTTCGTCAAATAATCGTCGGCCCCGAGTTCCAGTCCCAATACCTTATCGACTTCTTCGTCTTTTGCTGTCAGCATAATAATCGGAATCGCCGTTGTATCTTGATTTTGTTTTAAGGCACGACAGACCTCCAAGCCGTCTAGGCTTGGCAACATCAAATCGAGTAGCACTAAATTTGGTTTTTCTTTTTTAACGAGTTCTAAAGCCGCTAAACCATCGCCGCATTCCACCGTTAAAAAACCAGATCGCTCCAAATTATACTTTACCAATTCCCGAATATTTTCTTCATCATCAACAATTAGAATTTTACCGGCCATATTCCACGCTCCTGCAGCATTCTTTTCTTCAGTTTGATTTCATTTCAAACTGCTTTACTATTAGAATAAATAAAAACCAGGTTTTTAGCAACCTGGTTTTCTATGTAGCAGGGAAAACTATTCTTATTGATTTACCAGATCTTTTAAGCCTTTACCAGCTTTAAATACCGGGGTTTTCGAAGCAGGGATCGTAATTTCATCACCAGTCTGCGGGTTACGGCCTTTTCTTTCTTCTCTTGCTTTTACTTCAAAAGTACCAAAACCGATAATTTGTACTTTGTCGTTAGCCTGCAGAGCACCTTCAATACTTTCAAATACTGCATTCAAAGCTTTCTCCGCATCTTTTTTTGTTATACCGGCTTTTTCCGCTACACTCGCTACAAGTTCAGTTTTATTCACAAAATCTTCCTCCTTAACGTAGAGCTTACGTCTAGCATTATTCGCTCTTTCTGTTTTTATTCCTTCTTTAAAATTAAAAAAGTGCCGATAAGTCCTGGTTTTTAGCGTTTTTCTTTCTTCTTAGCTTCTTCCCAAAGCAAATCAAGCTCATCTAGTGTTACATTTTCCCATAAAACCTGTGATTCGGCAAGTCTTTTTTCAATAAATTGAAAACGACTTTTAAATTTTTGATTCGTTCGGTTCAAAGCAGTCTCAGGTTCGACCTGCAAAAAGCGAGCTAAGTTGACTAGCGAAAACAAAACATCGCCCAATTCAGCCTCGATGGCCTGCTGAGCACCTATAGCAACCGCTTCTTTAAGTTCCGCTAATTCTTCCTGCACTTTCTGCCAAACAAAATCAATATGGGGCCAATCGAAACCGACCTTTTTCGCTTTTCCTTGCAATTTATAAGCCTTTAGGAGCGAGGGAAGATCGCCGGGAATGCCGTCAAGTTGCGATGGACGTTCGCCTTGTTTCTCTAGTTTTTTAATTTGATCCCAATTCAATACAACCTCAGCGGCATCCTGTACCGATATGGATCCGAATACATGCGGATGACGTCGTACCATTTTCTCTGTCACCTGATCAATTACATCCTGCATAGAGAAAGCCCCTGACTCTTCGGCAACGCGAGCGTGAAAGACAATTTGCAATAGCAAATCGCCGAGTTCTTCGCACAACAGTTCGGCATCTTCCTGATCAATCGCTTCCAGCACTTCATAAACTTCTTCGACCATATAACGTCTGAGGCTGCTATGAGTTTGCTCAATATCCCAGGGACAACCATCTTGCGCTCGTAATTTTGTCATAATATCGACAAGCGGCGTCAGAGAAAAATCCTGCTGCCGCGAGGCAATCGCCGGAACATAAAGACTTGTTAAATGATCAATGACTGGCTGCCTGTCCAATTCATAGAGAAAAATAGGACGAATTTCTTCGTCAGGCAGTCCAAGATTTCTGATAAATATAACTTGATGCTCGTCAGGATAAAAATCCATTAGAGAAAGCTTTACGTCAGAAGCAATTTGCTGATTGTAGACCTGCGAGATAACTAATGCCGCCCCGCTTGCGGCAACATTTAGATCAAGTTTTGCTCCATCTAAAATCGCTAGCCCTGCCAATGGGTCGATTTCCAGTTTGGCGTATAAGACTTCTAAAAAGCTCATGCCAGGCAAAATAGTAAGAGGAATATTAGCCTCAACTGCCGCCTGACGCAATAAGACAACAGTCTGCTCAGCAACCAGCGGGCTGCCTGGTACAGCGTAGACAACCGCTTCCCCGGCCTGGGCCTTAGCAATACAAGCAGCTACAATGCTGTCGTACACCGCTTCGAAGGAACTGCCAGTATGATAGGCAGAATCAAAGGTGTCAAAAGAAATTCCCCGACTTCTTAACCCAGCCACAGACGGATGAACGGCAGTACGAAGATACAGCGAAGTAGCCTGCGTCAAATAGTCCAAGGTTTCTACTGTTAAATATTCAAAAGGCCCGGCGCCTAAACCGACTACTGTGATCGTGCCTGAAGGTATACTTAATTTTTGCAATTTGTTTTTATCTCCTTATGGTAAATTGGTGCAAAATACGGCTTAGGGGTAAACCGATTTTAGGGATTCTTTCCATATCGCTCTGGCAAAATCCTCCCAAAATCAAGAAAGTCACCACATAGACAACGATTCCGCCCATAATGGCCCCGCCAACAGCAGCTCCATTATGGTAGAGTGCTGTCATCGCAGTATGATAAATAAATAAGACAGTCCCTCCCATACACAGCGTAGCTCCCAAAACAGGGCCAAGCCCTTTTAGCGGCCAAGCGCTATGGAGGGATAGGCGCAACGCTGCCAAATTGAGCATAGACGCCACAAAAAAATCAACAACGGTAGCCCAAGCTGCACCGGTAATTCCCCAGTCAGGTAAGGCTGTCAGAGTGTAGTTTAAGAAAATTTTTACTACGGCGGCAATGGCAAGACTGACCACAGGAATCAACGTATGACCTAATCCTTGTAAAATTCCAGTGGTCACTTGCTGCATGCCAAGAAACACAATGCCGCAAGCCAAGATACTCGTAACCGGACCAGCATGATTCGTACCGTAAAGCAGCAGTGAAAGCGGCCCCGCTAGTAAGTACAAGCCCATCGAGGCAGGTATAGTGATCCAGTTAGCCAATCGCAGCGCCAATTCCAATTTTTCGATTAGCGCCTCTTTTTGCTGAAGCGCCGCTGTCCTTGCCACATCAGGCACCAGACTTGCCGCTAAAGCTCCTGTGAGAATCGTTGGCACGTTCATTAGCGTTACAGCCATTCCTGCCAAATACCCAAACAGTTCTGTAGCCTGTTGAATCGTATAGCCTGCCATTTCCAAACGTAACGGCACAATCATTAAATCAATACTCGCCACAATGGGCATAATAATATGAGCCAGCGACACAGGCAACGCGAGACGAATCAAGCGAGCCATTATGCTAGTAAACTGCTCCTTACTTTTCCAACCTAAGCCAATCCGCCCGCGTAAAAAAAAATGTTTATAGCGATAATCATAATAGATAAGCAAGAAAAGACCTGCCGCCGCTCCCGGAACAGCGCCAAAACTAGCGCCAGCTGCTGCATAAGCAAGACCTTGCGGCAAAAGCAAAAAAACGAGCCCCAACATCGTCACAATCCGCACAAATTGTTCAACGACCTGCGACAAGGCTGTGGGAACCATGGTTTGACAGCCTTGAAAATAGCCGCGGTAACTTGACATGACTGTAACGAGAAATACAGCAGGAGCTAAGACAATAATTGCATAATAGGCCCGCTGATCGCGAATAATCTGCCACGAAATCAGCCAAGAAGCGCCATAGTATAAGAGCAATGAAAAAAGACAACCAGTAATGGTAAGCAAAATGAATGATAAGCGAAAAATTTTCCGAGCGCCTCCATAATCACTAAGAGCTGTCCGTTCGGCTACAAGAACAGAAATCGCTACAGGTAGTCCTGCTGATGAAAGCCCTAGAAACAGCAAATAAATCGGATAGGCCATTTGATATAGGCCAATCCCTTCGCCGCCAAGCAGTCTGGAAAGAACAATGCGATTTGCTGAGCCCATCAACTTTACCAGGATTCCTGCCGCTGTTAAATAAAAGGCCCCTTTAAAAAACGACTCCTCCCTCATAACGCGTCATCCTTTCAGACCCATTTCGGCCGCTCTTTCCCCATATAAAAAGTAGCGAACAATTGGCTCGCTACTTAGATACGTACAAGAAGAGGGAAAACTATTGCGCCATCTGTTTTGCTAAAAATCCAGCAGCTGTTTCCGCCAGCTTATGTTCCATTTCCCCCATGACCACACCAGGCTGCTTCGTGCAAATTATCACAGCGCCAATGGCATCGCCCTCGACAATAATTGGTGAGATCACCTCAGCTGTAAACACGTTCGCCAGGGTCTCTGCTTCGACATCGCTATTCTTATCATAATAATGTGTATATTCTTCTGGATCATTAATGACTACTGTTTTGCGATCTTCCATCACTTTTTCAACTACAAGTCGCAGAGGCTTACCGAGAAACTCCTTTTTCGAAGCGCCGGCGACAGCAACTATCGTATCGCGATCAGCAATAAGCACCATGTGAGAAATTGCTTCATGCAAAGCTTCGGCATATTCTTTCGCAAAGTCTCCTAATTCTCCTACTGGGGAGTACTTTTTTAGGATAACCTCGCCTTCGCGATCAACATAAATCTCTAATGGATCTCCCTCGCGGATTCGTAAGGTGCGACGGATTTCTTTCGGAATCACTACTCTGCCTAGATCATCTATTCTTCTCACGATTCCAGTCGCCTTCACGCGTATCCCTCCTATTCTACATTTTTTTTACAATTGACTGCAGTGATAGTATATATCTTTCCAGTTCTTTTTATTCATGATCGTCTTTAGGCAGTAAACAAGAAAACAAGTCACAAAGCCAGTAAAGCGGCTCTTTCGCTAAATCCTTGGTTCGAATTTTGAGGCTAGGTGGCGGTCCTTGCAAAAGGGTAATCCGATTCGGGAACTGCTGCTTTACATTTAGCAGCGTTTCTACTTGTAGATTCGGCTGCTCAAAAAAATGAACTTCGGCCACAAGAGCCTTTTCGGTAACTGCTTTGACTTTTAAAGCACGAGCTAGATTTTTCAGCCTAGCCACAGCTAAAAGATTTAGCACAGGCTGCGTCGGCTCACCAAAACGATCAATCAATTCATCAAGCAGTTCCTTGATTTCCCCTTCATTGCGAATCGCGGCAATGCGTTGATATATTTCAATCTTATGCGCTGGCTCTGCAATATAGTCGCCACTCAAATAGGCTTCACTCTGCAATTCCAATACAGGTTCCGGTACAGCTTCAATGACCTTTCCTGTTTTCAGTTCCTGCACAGCTTCATCAAGAAGTCGGCAGTACATTTCAAAACCAACGCTCACAATATGCCCATGCTGCTGAGCGCCCAATATATTTCCCGCTCCACGAATTTCCAAATCACGCATAGCAATTTTAAAGCCAGCACCGAGTTCCGCGAACTCCTTAATGGCCTGCAAACGTTTTTCCGCTACCTCTGTCAATACTTTGTCACGGCGATAGGTAAAGTAAGCAAACGCTAGCCGATGGGAACGGCCCACACGGCCACGCATCTGATACAGTTGTGATAAGCCGAAGTGATCGGCGTCATAGACAATAATCGTATTGGCATTTACAACATCTAACCCATTTTCAATGATACTTGTACAGACAAGAACATCATATTCCCCTTCATAGTAGTCAAGCATCACCTGCTCTAAGAGCTCTTCCGCCAGCTGACCATGAGCAGTTTGAATTTTCGCATCAGGCATCATTTCACTAATTTCACGGCTGATTTTATCAATCGTCTGTACTTTATTGTAGACAAAATAAACCTGCCCGCCCCGCCTCAGTTCGCGGCGAATGGCATCACGAATAATTTCTTCATCATACTCTACAACATAAGTCTGTACAGGAAAGCGTTCTTCCGGCGGTGTTTCGATAATACTAATATCGCGCGCTCCCACTAGTGACATATGCAGCGTTCGCGGGATTGGCGTAGCACTTAAAGTAAGCACATCAATCTGATTACGCCATTTTTTATATTTTTCTTTCTGAGCTACGCCAAAGCGCTGCTCCTCGTCCACAATTAAAAGGCCAATGTCTTTAAATTTTACATCAGACTGTAAAATCCGATGCGTTCCAATCAACACGTCGACTTTTCCTTCTTTGAGTAATGCCAACGTCTGTTTCTGCTCTTTAGTACTACGAAAACGACTGATCACGTCAACCACAGGACCAAACCCTGCAAAACGAGCACTAAAAGTTCGAAAATGCTGCTGTGCCAAAACGGTAGTCGGTACAAGAACAGCCACTTGCTTGCCACTCATAACCGCCTTAAAAGCCGCCCGAATCGCCACTTCCGTTTTACCAAAGCCCACATCACCACATAGCAGACGATCCATCGTCCGCGTCGACTCCATGTCTTTTTTAATCTCAGCAATCGCCGCAAGCTGATCGGGAGTCTCTTCAAAAGGAAAAGCTTCTTCAAACTCAGCCTGCCAAGGTGTATCAGGCTCTGCGGCAAAACCTTGCGCCATTTGGCGGCGAGCATAGAGTTCTACAAGTTCTTTGGCCAAATCAGCCACTGATGCTTTAGCTTTGGAAGTTGCCTTCAGCCATTCACTGCCGCCCATCTTACTCAGTTTTGGCGTTTCGCCTTCAGAACCAATATATTTCTGCAGCAAATGAACCTGATCAGTCGGTACATAGAGTTTGTCATGACCGGCGTAACGAATCAAGAGATAATCTTTATGAATTCCGCCGACATCAAGCGTTTCGACGCCTACATATTTACCAATACCATGATTCACATGAACGACATAATCGCCTAAATTAATATCGCGAAAATAGGTAATTTTCTTTTCTTTTGAGGGACGTGACCGCATTTTGCGTTTCTGTCGCCCCCAAATATCAATTTCATTGACAACAACAAGCTTCGCATGCGGCATTTCAAAACCGGAAGACAACGCGCCAAAGGTAACAAGAATACTGCCAGAAGCAACCGTTACCGGCTGAGCCTCAAAATGAGCCTGCACATTTTCCTGACGTAAATGCTGATAAAAATGCTTGGCCTTCTCTTCTGAACTAAAGAGTAGCAAAACCGTATTTTTCCGTTCTTGCCATAAAGCCAGTTCTTTCATAAATAAGTCAATCTGGCGATGAAATGGCGTAACGCCCTTCGATGATAGACTAATAATCGTGCTAGGATCTGTATGAGGATTTTTTTGGAGCAGCAACGTCAAATAGACCAAGTTTCCCGACTTGGCCGCTTGAATGAGTTCACTCCAGGAAAAAACTCGTTTTTTATATTCAGGATTTTCTTTCACTACCTTAGTCATTGCTTCACGCAACCGCATCGGTTCATCAAAAATGACATTCGCATCAGACGGCAGATAGGAGAAAAAGGAATCGCCGCGACCAATCTGCACCGTTTCATGGACAGGCAAAATAATAAGCTCTGTAATACTTTCTATGGACCGCTGCGTTTCTAATGAAAAAGTACGCAGTGAATCAATCTCATCGTCGAACAACTCGAGCCGCACTGGGTCTTGGGCGGTAATTGGAAAAAGATCAATAATACCGCCGCGACTGCTAAACTGCCCGAGACCACTAATACTATCAACTCGCTCGTAGCCGATTTGCACAAGCTTTTGTAATAACGCTTTCCGATCAATCCGTTCTCCTAGCTTTAGAGAAAATCGGCTCGCCTCAAAATCGGCTCGCGCCGTAACACCTTGTATTGCTGCTTCTGCTGTCGTCAAAATGATGCCTTTTTGTCCTGTAAGCAAATGGCTAAGTACTTGATTGCGGCGGGCAGAAAGCTCTAGACCCCTGGCTGTTGCCGTAAAATTCGCCATATCAGAAGGCGGGAGAATCTGAATTTCCTGATCCGCTATAATTACCGACAGATCACTACGAAACTGCTCTAGCGCTTCTTGACTCGCACAAACAATCACTGTCGGTTTAGGCGCTTCTTCATAAGCTAACGCCGCTAATAAATGTTTGGGCGCACCAGTCAGACCGTAGAGCAAACTCTGGCTCTGTTTGACTTTAAACACAGCCAAAGCTTGTTCTATCGATGGATCTTTTCGCAGAAGTTCATAAAAATAATGCATTCTTACACCTCGTCTTATTAAGACGCCGAAGCCTGTTTTGCGGCAGGCCCAAAAAGGGCTTTAGCAATGCTAAAGCCCTTTTTGGCGCTCTTTTTATTATTGTATGAAATGATTCGTAAAAGCAGACAAAAAAAGCCCCGCTTGTTCTTGCTCTTTGTAGCAAAGATCACAAATTGTCTGTACAGTCACAGAATTTTTCTCAGAATCAAATTCAATTATATCCCGCCGCTCTTTTTCAGTCAAGCAATCAAACCCTAATTTTGTTTCATCAAGGCTTTCCACGAAAAAACTAGTAATCCACCGCTGACAATGAGAGCAGTAATAGCTTACCTCCATGCTAGGACCTCCTTGAATGTCGCTTAGTAAAATAAAGAAAAACCCATAAGTTATAGCCCACATGGCTAATCGTACCAGCTAAGATTCCCAGTTCGATTTGATTCGTCTGACTAAAGATGAGATTTGTAATCCAACCAAAAGCGCTATGTCCCAATAAACTGAGCAGCGCGCTTTGCTTGCCGCCCTTGGCCTGGAAAAGTTCACACAAACCTTCTACGCTACCAAAGGTCATATGAACAACGAAAAGTGAGACACCAAAGTACCAGGCAGCGCTACTTTTTAGGACCTCCTCGGCCACAGGCCCGACTGTAATCAGATGCCAATTTCCCAATCTTTTTACCATGGCTGTATTGCCAAAATAACTCATTACAGCAGTTAGAAAACCTAATACAAGTGGCTCGCCGTAATCAAACATTTCCATTCACCCTTACAGCGCCGGCAAAAGTGGCAGTGGGTCTAGCGGCTCACCAGCGCACCGTATTTCAAAATGAAGATGCGGTCCTGTTGAATTCCCCGTAGACCCTACAGCGCCAATTACTTGACCGCTGTGAATAAACTCTCCAGGCTGAACATACACTGCTGATAGATGACCATAAAGGCTCTGAAAATTTTGACTGTGTTCAAGCATTACAGCATAGCCATAACCGCCGTTCCAGCCAGCTAAAGTAACCTTACCATCTTTGGCTGCCTGTACAAGCGTCCCTGATTCACTCGCTATATCAATTCCTTCATGAATTCTTCCCCATCGTAGGCCAAAAGGCGAAGAAATCTCGCCAATAATAGGCCACAAAAACCGACCGTTTCGGCCACGGGAAACGCTTTCGTTCCGCCATTTACGGCCTTGTGGAATAATTAAAAGCTCGCCGGAACGCAATTGAATCGTTCGTTTATTGTTGCGACTGCAAAGAGCCTCTAAGGATACGCCATAGTGCTCGGAAATGGACCAGAGAGTTTCCCCATTTTGCACTTCATGGAGCAGATCATTTTCATCTGAAATATCTCGGTCTTGTTGTTTTTCTTCGGCATTTTTCACATCAGCAACATAATCATTCAAAACGGGGGCTTCTCTGTTCTCCCAAAACAAGCTCGGCCCTTGCCAAAAAAGGCTGAGCAGAAAACAGAGCAAAAGCAGGAAACCTTTCATTCACTCGCCCTTTCTATTTGCAAAAATAAAAGCTACTCTTAGTTTGCACCAAACATGTTCTTTTATACAAAAAAACAGAGAATGCCGTAGCATTCTCTGTTTATAAACTCACTAAATTGATTATCGTTTCAGAGCAATATTTTTGTCATCGAGTTTATGAATCGCATCAACAAAGCGAACGGTACCGCGTTTATAACGCATCACAATCGAATGAGTTCTTACGCCGCCGCCAAAATAATGAACACCACGAAGCAAATCGCCTTCCGTTATTGCCGTACCAGCAAACATAACATCTTCGCCATGAACTAAATCATCAATTGTCATCACTTTATTCAAATCACTAATGCCCATTTTGTGAGCTCTGGCAATTTCTTCGTCATTTTCAGGCACAAGCCGCGCCTGCATATCGCCGCCTAAGCATTTTAAAGCAGCTGCTGCAACAACGCCTTCTGGCGCGCCACCAATGCCGAGAAGCATATGAACACCAGTTCCTTCAATGGCTGCATTAATTGCTGGCGATACATCGCCATCGGAAATTAGTTTAATGCGAGCGCCAGCATCACGTACATCTTTAATGATTTTCGCATGACGTTCACGATCTAAAGTAACAACTGTTAAATCCTCAATCTTACGGTCTAAGGATTCAGCAACAACCCGTAAATTTTCAGCAACAGGTGCATCTAAATGAATTTTGCCTGCCGCCTTTGGACCAACGCAGATTTTCTGCATGTACATATCAGGTGCATGCAGTAAACCGCCTTTCGGGGCAATAGCCAAAACAGCGATAGCACCAGGAAGTCCTTTCGCTACCAGATTTGTTCCTTCTAGCGGATCTACAGCTATATCGACTTCAATTCCACCAGCACCAACTTGTTCCCCAATGTACAGCATTGGAGCTTCGTCCATTTCGCCTTCACCAATTACGACGCGACCGCTGATCGACACACTATCAAAAGCGCGACGCATTGCATCAACAGCAGCTTGGTCAGCTCCGATCTTGTCTCCCCGTCCCATTAAACGTGCGGAAGCAATCGCTGCTGCTTCAGTTACCCGAACAAATTCTAAGGCTAATTCACGATCCATGTTTGCATCTCCCTGTCATTTCTTCAAGCGCCATTTGCTGGCGCTAAACTCATTACATATTCGCTTGTTTCCAGTCCTCTAAGAAACGAGCAATACCCGCGTCCGTTAAAGGATGGTTCAATAGAGACAACAGTACTTTATAAGGAACTGTCGCAATATGCGAACCAGCCAACGCCGCCTGTGTGACATGCAAAGGATGCCGCACACTTGCAGCAATTACTTCTGTGTCAATATCATGTAAAGCAAATATATTCGTAATCGTCTGCACTAATTCTACGCCATCTTGGCTAATATCGTCAAGGCGACCTAAAAAAGGGCTCACATAAGTTGCCCCAGCTCGAGCGGCCAAAAGTGCCTGATTCGCCGAAAAAACCAGCGTTACATTCGTTTTGATTCCTTCCGCCGTCAGTGCAGCAACGGTTTTCAAACCTTCCGCTGTCATGGGAACCTTAACTACGACATTCGCCGCAAGTTTCGCCAAGACTCTCGCTTCAGGTAGCATTTCTTCATAAGTTGTTCCAATTACTTCAGCACTAATTGGACCAGGAACAATCGCTGCAATTTCTTTAATGACCTCATGTATATTTCTTTTTTCCTTGGCAATCAGCGAAGGATTTGTCGTCACACCAGCAACAACACCGAGTTTAACCGCTTCCTTAATTTCATTCAGATTGGCCGTATCTAAGAAAAACTTCATATTCAACCTCCTGCCTTCAATGTTTGCGCCGGGAACGGCGCAATGGCACAATTTCGATCGAGTCGCGGGCCTTAAGCAACAGAACATCCTCTTCGGTTAATGCCGGGATAATCTGACGCCCGCCGCATTGACCGCATAGCAGCTCGACATGATCAGGTAAAATATCTGCTTCAATGGCCGTGCCGCCGCAACGGCAATAAACACCGCCCCGCTCCGCAATATCATGAACCAAATTAATGATTTCTAACATGACCTGCGAATTGGCTACAGCCTCTTCATGATCGGCATACGAATTTTCTGGAAAAATATTATCAAGCTCCCGTTTATGGGCGGCAAGCATTTCTTCAATCGCTTGGCGGCTTCCAACAAAGCCAAGCTCTAAATTTTCTTCCACGCAATAAACCTTACTTACCTGTTCCTGCCAAAACTGCCGATTTTCCATCACGATAAGATGGTCTGTTTCACAAACCACACAAGGGATTTGTAATAGAGATTGACGCACACCAACACTGATTACACTTCCCTGACAGTGTCCACAGCTGCAATAAAGCGATTTCGGCAGATTTTTGCCTACAGCAAACCGTGACAAATCATGGGTGATTAAACTCCCGCATTTTTGACAATATAAGGCCAGTGTAGTTTGAGTGCCAATTACCATTATCTCTCCCTCCTTATCTATTCTTTTCGCCACCCAAGATAAAAGTCCTGCAAAGAAAATGCTCCGGCTAGCCGGAGCATTTTCCTACCCAATTTTCGCTTGTGAACCTTCTTCTTGCGCTAACTGCTGAATCCGTTCGCAAAGTGCAATAATATCAAAAGGCTTAGTAATATAATCGTAGGCACCAATTTCTCTAGCCTGATTGACAAGGTCAAGCTCGCCATAGGCAGTCATCATAATTACCTTATCGCCTAGGCCCGCTTTTTTTAATTCCCGCAATGTTTCAATCCCATCCATACCCGGCATTTTCATATCCATGAGAATAAGCTGCGGCTGACATTCTTTCGCTTTTTGCAATCCTTCGTAACCGTTAGAGGCAGCTACCACAAGGTGACCTTCCTCTGTTAACACCTCTACCAGAAGCCGCCGAATTCCAGGCTGATCATCGATCACCAGTACTGTGTAGGACAAACTCTCCACCTGCTTTCTTATTTTGCGCCTTAGCTGCATAGTGTTCTTGTTGCTGTTATCTATTACGGTTATTCGCACGAAAAAGAAAAAGTCCTGCTTTAATTACCAAAAATTACAAATATCCGCCAATAAATTGGCTAAACCAAAACACAAGAAAAGTGCTCCCCAATAAAACTAGCAAAAGTCCAGCTAGCATTGGCGAAAGAAGCAACAAAATCGCCTTGGCCCTAGTCAATTGATAGACCGATATCAGCGCACAGTAAAGCAGATAAACGGTCCAACTCGCAATTCCTATGGCAACTGCCATATTCCAGAGAGTCAAAAGTGTTCCGCTAAGCAAATAGCTTAACACCGAACAAGGCAAAAGAACTAGGCGAGGTAAATGCGCCATACCTAAAGCGGCAAATAAGGCAGTAACTTTGCCTTTACCACCGCTTAATTCCGCTATCAAATGATACAAACCTGTGCCAATAATCCAAATAAGAAACGTAAATAGCGTTTCATGAAACAAGAAGAAAGAAAAAAAGTACCCTTCTGGCGACTCTGTCAGCATTTTAGCGAAAAGCAACGAGGGGGCTGTTGCTGCAAGAATCACAATCAATAGCGCCAAAGCGATCGGCGCCCCAAATTGGAAGGAACGAAAGGCTTCACGGGGCTGAAAAATCACATCATATAAAATTTCCCAGGTTGATTGCATCCTCTCACCTGCCCTCTGATAACGGCAAAGCTAATGGCCCCTGCAGCAATGTCGCCTGTCCATCAGCTAACTGCTTCATAATGAGCTTTTCAAAAGACAGTTTGCTATCAGCGCCAACTAAAACCGCCAAAGGATTCTTTTTGCCATATTCCACAATTTCCGGCTTTCCTTTGAATCCAGCAAGTGCTGCCGCGCCATCAATTGCATCATAGAAATTGCCATATTCATCAACGAGTCCCAAATCCTTAGCCTGATGCCCCGTATAAACACGGCCGTCAGCCAAAGAACGGACTTTTTCCAGATCCATATGGCGGCCCTCAGCAACAACGGCCACAAACTGCTCATATAAATCATCAACCATAACCTGGATTAACTCCCGTTCCTTGGCTGTCATGGTCCGTTCCGGCGATAAAATATCTTTATAAACACCGCTTTTTATTTTTTCTTGATGTAAGCCGATCTTTTTATAAAGCTCTTCTAAATTTGTATAGGGAATATATACGCCAATACTGCCTGTAAGCGTAGCTGGATTGGCATAAATTTTATCCGATACAGCAGCTAGCCAATACCCGCCCGAAGCGGCCATATCTCCCATAGAAGCAACAACAAGCTTACCGGAAGCGCGCAATTTTTTGATTTCTTCGCCCACTTCCTGCGCTGCTGGCGCACTGCCGCCAGGACTATTAATTCTAAGTACAACAGCTTTTACGCTTTTATCATCTCGTGCTTCATGAAGCTGTTTGATGACCTCGTCCGTTCCCCCTTGATCACTGAACATACCCATTTGCGAACGGCCGCCATTAATCACTCCTTCTACGTAAATAACAGCGATTTTTGCTTTTTCCTCTTTCGCTTGTTTTTTTAGACTGGGAATCACCATAAGAGCAAGCGCTGATAAAGTAAAAACAGCGATCAAAACATAGACAACTGATTTTTTATACATCATGGACTCCCTCACTTTGGTTAACTGCTTTTGGCAAAAGAAACTGTTGGCACGCCAACAGTTTCTTCATTACATTATTTCTTATATTGTAAGCTTGCCGTAACAAAATCGCGGAATAACGGATGCGGCGTTGTCGGACGAGATTTAAATTCAGGATGGAACTGCGTTGCTACAAACCAAGGATGAACTTCTTGTTTCAGTTCCACAATTTCGACAAGGCGGCCATTCGGCAGAGTTCCGCCAATAACCAAACCGCAATCTGTCAAAGTCTGTCTATAAGCATTATTAAATTCAAAACGATGACGATGACGTTCATAAATAATTTCATCTTGATACGCCTTGTGAGTCAAGGTGTTTTCCATGACCTTACAAGGATATACGCCGAGTCGCATTGTACCGCCTTTATCGACAACTTCCATTTGATCAGGCATAAGGTCAATAACTGGATGCGCCGTGTCAGCATCAAATTCGGTACTATGAGCGCCAGTCAAGTGGCATACATTACGGGCAAATTCAATAACAGCCGTCTGCATGCCAAGGCAAAGACCGAAGAATGGGATTTTATTTTCCCGAGCATAACGAATTGCTTTGATTTTTCCTTCGATACCGCGATCGCCAAAACCACCAGGAACGAGAATACCACTCACACCAGCAAATACTTCTTCTAAGTCAGTTGCAGGCGCTTCAATTTCTTCTGCATCAACCCATTTAATTGAGATCTTGGCATCATTAGCAATACCAGCATGATATAACGATTCAGTCACACTCATATAAGCGTCATGAAGCGCCACATATTTACCAACAACAGCAATTTCAACCTGTTCTTTCGAACCATGAATTTTATTGACCATCTGATACCATTCCGTCATATCTGGCTCAGCCGCTGAAAGGTTCAGTTTTTCCATAACAATACGATCTAAACCTTCTTCAGCTAACATTTGCGGGACATCGTAAATGGATGAAGCTGTTTTATTTTGAATAACCGCATCAGAATCAATATCACAGAACAGAGCCAATTTATCGCGCATATCTGGCGAAATTTCATGTTCTGTCCGACAAACAATAATATCCGGATGAATCCCGATGCTGCGAAGCTCTTTAACACTATGCTGCGTCGGTTTGGTTTTTAGTTCGCCAGCGGCTTGAATGTAAGGAACTAGCGTTACATGAAGATAAAGAACGCCGTTACGGCCAACTTCTTTCTTTACTTGACGAATTGCTTCTAGAAAAGGCAGACTTTCAATATCACCAACAGTGCCGCCGATTTCGGTAATAACTACATCAGCCTGTTCTTCTTTCCCCAGACGATAGATTCTTTCTTTTATCTCATTCGTAATATGAGGGATAACCTGAACAGTGCTGCCCAAATAATCGCCCTTGCGTTCTTTATTAATGACAGACCAGTAAATTTTCCCTGCTGTTACATTCGAACTCTTACTCAGATTGATATCAATAAACCGTTCGTAATGACCTAAATCAAGGTCCGTTTCGCCGCCATCTTCCGTAACGAATACTTCACCATGTTGATAAGGACTCATCGTTCCCGGATCAATATTAATATAAGGATCAAATTTTTGAATTGTTACACTCAGACCTCGGCTTTTCAGGAGCCGACCAAGAGATGCAGCCGTAATCCCTTTACCTAAGGATGAGACAACCCCCCCGGTTACAAATATATACTTTGCCATAAAATTTCCTCCTAAATATTTGACCACTCAGCCAATATGTTCATAATTGTATCGCCAGCAAAAGCAGCTGTCAAGGCAGTTTCAAGGTTTACTACGCTTCTTCTCTATCGCGCAGCAAAAGATCATCGTCACTGTCGCTTACTTCCTCATCTACTTCTTCATCATACTCTTCATCATACTCTTCAAGCTCTTCTAAGTCACTTTCATCCTGTTTTGCCAACCGAGGCCCCCATTGATTTAAGCCCCAGCGACCATTGCCTAAATAGACGAAACGACTGTCCATATTAATCTGGGTATGAATTTCAGCCATAGCCTGCCCCATTGAAACCGAGCGCTTCGGCTTAATTTCCAAAACCTTAGCAATTAAGTCTTTAAAATACATTCCTTCGCCCGTTTCCCGCAGAATCTGGCAGGCAATATCAATTTCCGCAATATCTTTGTTCATTTGTTGCACGTTTCTTTTCCTCCCGAAACAAATTACATTTTATCAGGTGCTGTAATTCCTAAGATTTTCAAAGCATGAGTCAGCACTTGCAGAACCGCTGTAACAAGAGCCAGTCGCGCTTGCTGCACTGGCGCCTCTACACCAATAATACGGCACTGGTTATAAAAAGAATGGAATAAAGCAGCAAGTTCATGGGTATAGCGAGCAATCCGATGAGGTGCTCGTTCGGCTGCAGCCCAGGAAATTTCCTCGGGATATTCGCCAATTTTCTTAATCAAATCAATTTCTTGCTCCTGCTGAAGAACTGTCAAATCTACTTTAGCCAAGTCCGGCAAAGAGATTCCCGCTTCAGCAACTTGATGGAAAATACTCTTAATTCTAGCATGGGCATACTGAATATAGAACACAGGATTTTCATTAGACCGTTCTTTGGCCAAATTCAAATCAAAATCAAGTTGACTATCAATGGATCGCATAATAAAGAAAAAGCGAGCTGCATCTGTGCCAACTTCCTCAATCAATTCCGTTAAGGTTACGCTTTGCCCAGTCCGTTTAGACATCTTGACAAGCTCGCCATCACGGAACAAATTAACCATCTGAACAATCAATACTTCCAAGTTCTCGGCATTATGCCCCAGAGCCGCTACAGCAGCTTTTACACGGCAAATATAGCCATGATGGTCAGCGCCCCAAATATTGATGACCTTATCAAAGCCCCGTAAAAATTTGTTATGATGGTAGGCAATATCGGCAGCCAAGTAAGTAGGCACTTTATTGTCACGAATAACAACCCGGTCTTTATCATCGCCATAAGCCGTTGACTTGAGCCATAAAGCTCCATCTTGTTCGTAAAGCATACTTTGTTCTTTTAAAACTTCACAGGCTGCTTCAATGGCTTTTTCGTTATGCAAAGTACGCTCACTGAACCATACGTCAAAAGCCACATTAAACGCAGCTAGATCCTCTTTTAAATGATTCAGTTTTTCCGTTAAAGCCAATTCTTTAAAAATTGCCAACCGTTCTTCCAGGGGAACACTAAGATAGCGGTCGCCTTCGGCAGCAATAATCTGCTTGGCTGTTGCAATAATATCTTCACCATGGTAACCATTTTCAGGAAACTCAGCGTTTTTTCCTAAAAGCTCTAAATAACGAGCATTAACGGAAGCCGCTAAATTATCAATTTGATTACCAGCATCATTAATATAATATTCAGCCTGTGCATTATAACCAGCAGCGCGTAATAGATTGACTAAAGCACTGCCTACTGCAGCGCCACGGCCATGACCGACATGAAGCGGTCCTGTCGGATTCGCACTAACAAATTCCACCTGCACTTTTTGGCCTTGTCCTTTTGTTGTGTTGCCGTAATTTTCTCCAGCAGCTAAAGCTTCTGCCAACAAATCGTACAGCCAATTCTTTTTTAAGTAAAAATTAATAAATCCCGGTCCAGCAATTTCCGTTTTTTCCAAAAAAGAGCCTTTCATACGCTCCGTCAAAGCTACAGCAACTTGACGCGGATTCATACGCGCTGTTCTCGCTAACTGCATAGCAAAATTCGTAGCAAAATCGCCAAATTCCTTTTGGGGTGGTACTTCTAAAATAATATCTGGGAATGTTTCTGCTGTAAAAACCTTATCAGCTACAGCCTGTTTAGCAGCTTCATAAATAAGGTTTGTTAATGACTCCTTAATATTCACGATTTTTCCTCCTGTATAACAATGGCTAATCGATTTTCACTTTGCCATTGGCCTTCCATTGTCAAGTCATAATGAATTTTGATCTCGCCGCAACCTCGTTCTAGATTTATCGACAAAGATCGAGTCTCAATTGACAATGCAAAAGCTCCGTAAGGAGTCTGATACAAACTTTCTCTGATTTTCCCTTCTTGAAATATCAGTTTTTGTTCGACCTGCCCCATGCGGAGAATAATAACCTCAGCTGGATCGACTTTTAGTACCGTATGACCGGCTTTTAAACCGCTGAGTCCGCTTTCTTCATACCGAAAAAAGTCCTTATTGTTTTTTTGATAATGAGTTCCTACGCTGACAAATTCAATTTTATTTTCTTCGCCAGAATGATCTTTTTGGGTTCCGATCACGGAAATAATTACTTTGCCCATAGCATCTCCTTCATAACTGAATCTATTATAGCCTAAAGCGTATTGATTTTCCATAGCCAAAACAGATTCACAGGCAAAAAAAACCGTAGCGCCGCCCTTTGCGTAAAATCCACAAAGCAACGGCGCCTGCCCGGAAGATATAAAAACTATATCTTCCTGCTTTTAGTCTATGCCTCAGTTGCTAAATTATACAACAAAATGATTTTATTTTCCTCTAACTATATTTTTTGTAAACTTCAGCCATGAGCTAGCAAAGTCTGACAAAATAAAATTTTGCCACGTATCGCAAAAATTCTTCGACACATAATAATAACGGTTCCAAAATAAGTTCTGCAGGAGGTAACTATATGACAAACAAAACCAGTCAATCGAAAAACACCAGTACTATGCAAAGCAAAAACGAGTATGGTACAATGACTGCCAAGCAAGACGCCAACAATGATTATTCCTCCTCTTCCGCCGCATCATCAACAAGCAGCATGGCATCAGGCGCTGGAACAAATACCACATCTTCACAGCAAACATCAACTACGAAAAACAAACAAAGCAAAGACACCTACGGAACTTTAACCGCCAAGTATGACAGCAATAACGATTACGGTGAGTAAGAAAAAAGCTGCCCTTTTAAAGGGCAGCTTTTTTTCTATAAAATATTTTATTTCACTTTAAACTGTTCAATCGAACCTTCTAACTCATTGGCCATCGCGCTTGTTTCTTCCGACGCAGAAGCAACGGTTTCCATCGCAGCCGACTGCTGCTGCGCTGCCGCCATAACTTCTAAACAATGAGATGCCACTACTTCAATGACAGATGCCAAAGCATCGATCACGCGAACAATTTTTTCCGAATTTGCTACTTCTTCTGAAGTAATTTGGAAAATTTCCTGCGTATTTTCCTTGGCATGTTCAAACGCTTCTAAGATTTGATCAAGGGCTTGTCCCGCTTCATTCACTGTTAAAACCCCTGTAGCGATCTCTACTGAATTTTGCTGCATCGTAGACACAGCCATCTGGGTTTTTTCCGTGACCTTCTTCACAAGTGCCGTAATTTCCTGAGCCCCGTCGTTGGATTGTTCCGCCAATTTTCGTACTTCCTCAGCTACAACAGCAAAGCCTTTACCAGCCTCGCCAGCTCTAGCAGCTTCAATGGCCGCATTTAGTGCCAGTAAGTTGGTTTGATTTGCTATAGATGTAATCATATCAACAATGGCGCCAATCTGTTGTGAGTACTGATCTAAATCGGCAATAACTTGACTCGTGTGCTCCGATTGATTTTTGATATTTTCCATGTTATGAACAGATTCATTTACTTTATTGCGGCCTTTTTCCGCTACAGCCATTGTAGAAACGGCTGATTCCATGGAAGTCTGCGATTTAGACTTAGCAATTTGAATCAAACTTGATAATTGCACTAGCGACTGCGATGCTTCCAACATTGATTTATTGCCGGAATCTGCTTCCTTAGCGAGATTTTCCATGTTGCGAGAAATTTCCTCACTGCTCGCAGTAACTTCCTCCGTCGAAGCAGCCGTTTCTTCCGAAGCCGCTGCAAGTTGTTCCGATGAGATTCGAATATTGCTAATCATTTCCACAAAATTTTTATGCATTAACCGCAACGAATCGGCCAAATCGCCAAATTCGTCATTTGATTGCCAGTGAACTTCATCACGCAAATCCCCATCGGCATAAGCATTGGCTATCCCAACAATTTCAATCACCGGCTTTTTAATAACCCGTGTAAGAACAATCGCGGCAAAAACAGCAAAAAGCAGTGAAATAAGACTCAAAATAACGGAGACATAAATCACGCGATTTGCATTTGTCATACTTTCTTGCACCAAAGAATCAGCATGAGCTTTATTGGCATCAGAGAAAAAATTAACCGATTCGTCAACTTCTTTCGCTAGCGCCCGTGCCTGCTGCGCTACATTATCCATTTTTTGTTTTGCTGCTAAAGCTTCACTCAAATTTCCTGCCGAAAGATTCGTTTGATACTGCCGCGCCAGCGGCATATATTGACTTACAATAATTTTCTTATAGGTTGTAGTTTTATCAATTACAGCTTGCACTTCCTGCCGTTTATCCGCACGAGCCATAGCCAGCAGCTTTTGCTCCAAGGCAATCGTCTTATCCATTTCAGGCTCAACCTTTTGATAAGAGCTTTCATCACCATAAGCCACATAACTGCGAATTGCTAAAACAGCTTCTTTATACTGACTGACAATATCATCAGACACCATAACCCGCTCGTTTGCCCCATTCACTGCCGCTAGCAATTCTTTCGAGTTCGTCAGCGAATAAAATGAAGTCCCCGCCATAATTACGATTAAAATAAGAATAAAAGCCATTACTCCGGCAATTTTTTTACCGATTGTCATTTTCCCCATATTGGCCATGCCGCCAACCACCCTCCTATCAATCTAAAAAATTCACTACAATTACTATACAAAGCGGTCATTTCCTTGCGTTAAGCTCCCCAAAAAAGCCTCTGTAAAACCTCTATGTATCGCGATAAAGCAAATCTATTGTCAAATATTATTCGCCACTTACTGGTAAAACCCTCTTATCATGTAAAAAATTAGCGTCAAAGGGCGAATTGGGGAAATAAAAAAAAGCCAGCATCAAAACACTGGCTTTTCCTGCAATCAATCCCATTATAAACGCAAAGACGCTTCCGCCGCTAAAGGCGAACGTTCACATTCATCATGACTCAGGGTTACCTGATAGCAAAGCGCTGAGCCGCGCATTTTTTCACTAGCGTAGACAAGTCCATTTGATCGACTGTCTAGATACGGATGATCGATCTGAGCCGGGTCACCAATTAATATGATTTTGGTACCAAGCCCCGGTCGAGTGATTACGCCTTTCGCCTGCCGCGGCGTCGAATTTTGCATTTCATCAAGCAGCATCCAATACCGTTGCAGCGAACGGCCGCGTTGATAAGCCAACGCTTCCGTCTGAATAATCCGTTTATCAAAGAGCATCTGAACCGTATCTTCGGCGGCAGCTAAATCTTTCGTATCTTGGATCATTTCGGCATTCCCATTCATTAAAGTAAACAGATTATCACGAATACCTCGCATAAACACGCCGATCTTATCGCTTTCTGACCCAGGAAGAAAACCAATCTCCTCATCCATGGGAATATTAGGGCGACAAATCAGCAGATGATTATATTCGCGGGGACAGCAGTCCATTGTTTTATATAAGCCGACAGCTAAAGAATAAAAAGTTTTTGCTGTGCCAGCCGGCCCCTTAATAATTACCAAAGGAGCTTGATCGGCGCTCATCATGAGACATTCTTGCATGAAAATTTGCCCAACGCTGCGCGGCGCAATCCCAAAAGGATTATGATTCTTATAACGAAGATGCACAATCTTCTTGCCGTCAAAACGACCTAAAGCTGTGTGCTTTTCCTTCTCGGTTGAGCGAATCACCAAGAATTGATTTACCGTAAGTTCCTGTGCTACAAGACGTTGTGCGCCTTCATCATACGTAAAAACATCTTCTGGCCTAATAAAATGCTCTTCGCCAGCATGGAAATAGTCGAGTAGCTCAGATGATGTATATACAGTAGCGCGGCCTGTATACTGTTCTTCCATAACAGCAACTTTTTCATTACGAAAATCTTCCGCTGTGATTGTAAGCACCGCCGCTTTTACTCGCATATTCGTATCTTTGGAAACTAAAATAACCTCTTTTTGCTCGTCAGCAAGACCTTTACATACTTGCAAAATTCGATTGTCAGGCTTTCCTTTTTCCCAATAGGGGCCGACAGATGTGGAAAGATGATTCGTCTCTATCTGCAATATACCGCCTTCTTCGTTAATTGCGACACCTGTTAAAAGGTTGCCCCTCATACGCAATTCATCAATCAATCGACTCACTTGGCGACTGTTTGCCCCACGATCAGACGCTTCTTTCTTAAAGCGATCCAGTTCTTCAAAAACAACTTCGGGAATAATGACGCAATGTTCGTTGAATGCAAAGATAGCGTTAGGAGAATGCAGCAACACATTTGTATCGAGAACGTAATATTTTCTCAACTTTTTTCCTCCTTTTTGTCTTCCCACACCGTCATGATTCTGCTAAAGACAAGCAAAGCAGCCCTCAAATAACTAGCATCACCTACTATAATGTATTCAAGAAAGCCAAGTAAATGTCATCACTTATCTTCTTATTGCTCTACTGACAAAACTCCTTTGCCGACAAAAAGACTTAAGAAAAAATTAACATAAGTAAAAGAGACTGCCTTCATCAGAAGACAGTCTCACCGTAATAATTCCTCTTTTATCGCTCCAAAGCAACAGTTATTTCACTAAGTCCACCGGAATCTTAACAACGACCTTTGTCACAACATCAGCGTGATCGCCAACACGTACTCCAGGCCGATGAACATCTTCGGGAAAGTAAATAGCGAACATGCCAGCTGTAAGTGTTGTCATAACTTCTGTTTCGACAGTACTGTAAAAACAGAGATCCTTATCCTGCAGCAAATCTTCAGTCACGACGGCGGCTGGCGTAAGTAATGCCCAACCGATCTGTTCCTGACCAGCTACAATATATTGGATATCAATATACTTCACATGATTTTCGGGACGACTCTCAGCAAAGGACTTTGCTTGATACTTTTGCAGCAAAGCAAAAATGCCCTTTTCTAGTTCATAGCGTCCTTCCTGTAAGCTAGAAAAGTCCGTATCTTTGAGATACTTTAAAGCATAATGAAAAACTTCGCCATAGCGCTTCACTTCTTCTACTGTCTGATCCACTCTGCCAATAATCATATCTGCCACCATCCTCTATATAATAAAAAGCACTGCGCTTCTCAGCGTTCAATAATCGTCGTATTGCAAAGAAAGGCCTGTACTTCGCGATCTGTGGGATATCCTTCAATATCGCCTGTAGCCGTCACGGCCATAGCGCCAACAGCATTGCCAAGGCGACCAGCCTCGTAATCTGATAAATTACGTAACTTACCAGCTAAAAATCCGGCGGCAAAGCCATCACCAGCACCGATCGGATCCACCAGTGTAACTGGACAGCCAGGTACCTTTAAAGACTCTTCTTTCGTAAAAATAGTACAACCAGTTTCTCCTTCTTTAAGAATTACCTTTTTTACGCCTTTTGCCAAAAGATCAGCAACTACATCGCCTAGTTTTTGTCCAGGATAAAGCTGCTCTAATTCCTTCTCGCCTGGGAAGAAATAATCAGATAGCTCCGCTAGCTTCGTCAGCACCGGCCGCGCTTCTTCTAAAGACCATAATTTCAGACGAATGTTTGGATCAAAAGATATCTGTACGCCATGTTTTTTGGCAATCGCCACAGCAGCGAAAACCGTTTCCCGGCAACTGTCGCTAAGCGCTGGAGTAATTCCCGTTATATGGAGAAATTTAGCCGCCTTTATATAATCTTCATCAAGGTCTGCCGGTGTCAAACGGCTGGCTGCCGATAACTTGCGATAATAATATACGCGCGATTCTGCACCTTCGCGACGTTCTTTAAAAAAGACGGCCGTAGGCGCCTGTCCGTCAAACACAACTTGCTCTGTATCAACACCTTCCCCGCGAAGAAAGTTACGAATAAACAGACCAAATTCATCATCACCGAGACGACTAATCCAGCCTGCCGTATGACCAAGTCGACTGGCGGCAATACATAAATTAGACTCTGCCCCGCCTAAAGTTTTCGTAAAATTTGTTACATACCGCAAGGAACCGGTTTGCTGCGGATTCAGCAGCATCATAGTTTCACCAATTGTTACAATATCAGCCATAATAGGGCCTCCTTCATTTTAAAGTTCATAAAGTTTCTGCCGCAAAAAACCAAGTTGACGCGATATTGCTAACGCACTTTCTACCATCAAGGTTCCTTGTATTTTGATCGCCGCCTCATCCATGGAACTGGCGGGATTCGCTACACTAATTGCCGCAACTGCCCTATCTCTGCGGTCAAAAATCGGCGCAGCCACACAAAAAATATCCGTCTCATTTTCACGTTCATCTAAGGCATAGCCGCGTTGTTTGATGAGAGAAAGCTCAGCAAATAAACGCTGCGGCTCCGTAATGCTAAAAGCGGTTTTACAGGCAAGACCCTTTTCACGCAACAAAGCTTCTACTTTTTCCTGCGGCCAAGCAGCTAACAAGGCTTTACCAAGTCCCGTACAACTCATCGGATTGCGCGACCCTAGCAACGCGCCCGTAAAAATAGCAGAATGCGGCTCCACTTTATCAAGATAAACGATTTCCCCATGATTTTCTGTCGCCAAAAAAGCTGTTCGCCCCGTAGCAGCCACTAAATATTCTAAGCGAGCTCTTGCCGCACGATGCAAATCAGCCTTCGAAAGAAAAGCGGCTCCCACTTCAAATACTTTAAGTCCCAGAGTAAAAGCTGCGCCATTTTGCTCATCTAATTCTAAAAAACCTTTTTCCACCAGCGTATAGACTAAATCAAACGCACTGCTTTTCGGAATCTGAAGTTCACGCGCAATCTCAGCTAAAGTTAAAGAGCGGCTGCTCTTCGCTAAAAGGACGAGAATATCTACAACGCGGGCGGCAGATTTATTCGATCGAACACTTGCCATAACCACACTCCATTCACATATATGAATGTCGTTCACATATCTGTCTACAAACAGTATAAAACGCCGTTAAGAAAAGCGTCAAGATTTTTTTGAATAATCACGCGAAATAGTCAAAATTAAAACAGCCCTTAGGCTGTTTTAATTGACAAAAATACAAATTAGACCAAAAGATACCCGTACTGGAATGACTTGCCCTTTAATTGATGGAAATGCTTTTTTCGCCATTACTTCCTGGGGTTCTAAGTCATAGCTAATTCCTTGATTTGAAGAATTTACACTAAAAATTCCATTTGTTAAATTTAAAAACTCACCGGCGCAATCTTTGGCAAAGGCATCTACAGTACTACTGATTTCCTCACCGCTAAATCGTTTTGCCAAAGCTAACAACGTGCTGTCATCCATTCCTAAGCCGGTCAGCAAAGAATCTTTACTGACCATATTCTGCGTAACAAGCCAAGGAAAGGAGGCGCCCACAACCGGATTATTCTTTAACAAGACCGGCGTCTCATTCAAAAAGCGTACAATATTCCGCAAAGTGAGCGCTGCATAATTGTAATATTCGTCAGCTTTTTCTTCGCGTCGAAAATCAAGGCTAAAACGTACGATGGCATCAATATCCGCCTTAGCCAAAGCCTGAATATGTTCATCGGAAAGTTGATTTTCCGCTTTATAATTTGATAAGGCTTCATCTACTTCACTGAGAGACAAAAATCCTTTATCGACAATAACCTGACTCAAATTCAAATACTTTTGTTCCTGCGATTTTAGAAGTTGTTCTAACTGTTGTTCCGTTAAATAACCTTTATCAATGGCCAACTCACCAAACCGACGGTCACGTTTTTTCTGCAACGCATTGATCTCTTCTACCTGCGTCACTGTCATATAACCTGCATTCATAGCTAAAATACCGAGTTTTACACGAACAGACTGTTCTAAGTCCAGCGCTTCTTCCACCTGTTCTGCTCGAAGAATTCCTTTATTCAATAAATATTGTCCAAAATATTGACTAAACATATTCTCTCTCCTTTAGCCTCGTACGCTTGCAATGGCTTTTGAAATTTGCTCTTGCTCAAAGGGTTTTTGAATAAAGTCAACAGCGCCTAATTTCAAAGCAGTAATCAGCTTTTCCGACGTACCTGTCGATGACACCATTACAACCTGAGCCTTACCATCAAAAGAACGAATTTGTTTTAAAGCCTCGAGCCCATCACATTCAGGCATGACAATATCCATTAAGACTAATTTAGGCTTCTCAGACTGATATTTTGCGATTGCCTCCTGTCCATTGGCTGCTTCAACTACCTCGCAGTTAAACTCATTCTCTAATAATGTTTTTAGCTGCCGACGTACAAGCATCGAATCATCACAGATCAACACTTTTATTTTAGCCACTTCCATCATTCGTCTCCCTTTCCCTTTGCGTTTATCCAATACGAAATAGGTGATACTACCTGCGATTGCCTACGCTACATATATTATCTTTACTTGAAACAAATTCCTGCAATATAAATGTTTTTTTTACATTTTATTGAGTAATTCTGCCTGTCTTACGAAAAAAAGGACTTTTTTCATAAAACTGCGAAGTGTAGTAAAAACTTGCTGCATAGGAGGCTGCCATCAATGAGTCAAATACAAATTGCTACGTTTAATATAAATTCGCTCCGTGTTCGATTGCAAGATCTTTGCAATTGGCTACTGAAAGAAAACATCGATATTATCGGCTTACAAGAAACGAAAGTACAAGATCCAGACTTCCCCTGGGAACCACTCCAGCAAATTGGCTATCACGCTACCTTTCGCGGGGAAAAAGGAAAAAACGGCGTCGCTATTCTCAGCAAAGAAAAGCCGATCAGCGTCACCTTTGGCCTTGACGAATGGGGCGCTGACGGCGAGGCTCGCCTGATTGCAGCTAAATTTTCCGCCTTTACGATTATAAATACCTATGTTCCTCAAGGACGTGAAGTTGACACAGATTATTTCAACTATAAATTAGAATGGCTGCGCCATATGGGCGATTATTTCAGACGACACCATGAGCCTAATGAACCGCTCCTCTGGCTCGGCGATTTTAATGTAGCGCCAGATCCCCTTGATGTTTATGATCCGAAGCGTCTTGCTGGTCGTGTCGGCTTCCATCCGGCTGAACAAGAAGCGCTAGCTAGTGTCCGCGAATGGGGCTTTACGGATATTTTTCGCAAGCATTGCCCGACAGGCGGCTTATATACTTTTTGGGATTATCGGATTAAAGATGCGCTGCCGCGCGGCCTTGGCTGGCGAATTGATCATATTTATGCTACTGCGCCTTTGGTCGCAGCTTCCCAAAAAGCCTTCGTAGCCACAGAACTGCGTCAAACAGAACGACCATCAGACCACGCCCCGCTTGTTGCTACCTTTCATTTATAAACGAAACAGACAGCAGTTCCCTTTTCCCTACGCGCGGAATAGAGTAACAGCAAAACTTGCCTTTACGGAGTGATTTTTCGATGAACTTTGATAACTTACCTTTGCTGGCCATTCTTGTTCTTTCAGTCATTGGCCATAACAATTCAGTAGCCATTGCTGCTGCATCCTTATTATTTTTAAAGTTACTCGGCCTTGATCAGTACTTTCCCTTTATCGAAAGCCATGGTCTTTCTTGGGGCATCATTATCCTCACAATGGCCATTCTTGTTCCCATTGCCAATCAGAGCATTACCGCTAAAGACATGGTAACAGCTTTTCGCTCACCTGTAGCTTTTATCGCACTAGGCGTCGGCTTGTTTATGGCCTGGATTGCCGGACGAGGCGTTCCCTTTATGTCGTCTGCACCGGAAGTCATTACGCCGCTATTAATTGGCACCATTATCGGTGTCTGCTTTTTTCAAGGTTTGGCTATTGGTCCGCTGATTGCCAGCGGCGTTGTTTGGGGAATTATTTCGCTAAGCCGCTTCTTTCACTAATTTAAACTGCAATCAGTAAAATGAATAAGAAGAGTGTTGCTAACCGCCAAATCGGTAGCTACACTCTTCTTTTCTTATCTCTAGGCCCTATGAAAAGAGCTGAATTGTTCGTGAAGTTTTAATAATATTCGTTAATATAATTCGTACAAGCAGGAAAGAATTGATCCAGAAGTGCCAAAGCCGCCAGCGGCGCTGTGATTTTACCCATTTTGTGTAGTTGGCTAGCAGAAACTCGACCAAAAAGCAATTGCGCTAAGGTACCGCTCGTAAAATGGCATTCAGCCTCGCCAATCATCTCATCTGTCAGCTTTACCACTTGCCCGCACCCTTCTTGAACCGTAAGCGCAAAGGTACCGTGATTCCACGGCGCCAAGGGATCATTTACGGCAAACACAATTCGCCCTGCTGCAGCTAGCGGATAAGAAACCTCCGACAGAGCTTTTACCACATCAACAATACGAGCTGTCATAAAAGGATAGAGTGATACGCCCACTTTAGGGTCTGGTAATGAAAATAACGTTCCATCATCAAGCGGCGCCAGCCAATAGAGACGACTTACTTGAGAGCGATGATTATAACAAAAACGCAACAGCGCCTGTTTAGCCGTTTCGCTCCGATAAGCCATTTCCTTTACCACAACTTTATCTTCTTTCAACATATAAAAAATATAGCCTGCCGCCTCATCGGCTTCAAACAGCAGATAGGCATGGCCCTGATCAGTCTGATGTTCTTCGTAAAGCTGTCGCCAGCTTGCCGCTTGGCGCACAGGATAGCCATGCAGATCTTTCGTATAAGATTCATATACTGGCTGCAAGAAATGAATATTTTCTTCTGTTACGGCCTTAAACACACCGTCGCCAGGCGCCGCAAAACGCAAATCAGCCAAATCAACATCATACAGCAATGAATGATAACAAAACTCAAAATCATAAGGATAATAAAAAATGCCTTTAAAGGGCATTAACAAAACTACCCACTGACCACGCCGCCTCATTTCGACCAAAGATTCGGCTAGAAGCCCCCCAATCGACTTTTGACTGCGAGCCTCCGGCGCTGTGGCCACACCGACAATGTATGATGTAGCAAAAAATTGGCCTCTTAAGAAAATTTTATAAGGATTTAGATGGAGACAGCACAAGAGATGCCCATCCTTAACACCAGCCAAAACATTTTCTGGCTTATAATATTTCCCGAAATACCATTCAAAAAAAGGGTGTCCTTCTGGCTCAAAACAGTAAGACCATAATTTTTTGATGGCCGTTTCTTCTCGCGGTTCAATCAATCGATACTCCACCTAAAGTCACCCCTCGGCAGTAATCATCACATCATATTTTTCTACCATTTTCACGGGATGATAAGACTCTTTCGCTTGGCGCAAGCCTTCCATTCCCATGTCTTCTTCCCGATTAATATAAGTCATATTTTCCCATGCGTTACGACAAAACTCTTGGTTAATGGCTTGATAAAGACCGCGAATATTGGGATTGCCTTTTTCTACATGGATGACCGCCGTATCACTATTAAGAGGTTCACCAATCGAAAAAGCCTCCATTTTCCCATCAATCAAGATGACACCGCCAGTCAATTTCATCGCGGCAAAATGATCCAGCATATCAATGACGGCATCCTTTTCCAGATCAATTTCACTATCTTCATCAAGACCTCTGAGTTCATACCATTCCAAAGCCGTTTTCTTACAACTCGGCAAAAGATCTGGCGTCAACGGCAAATACTGGTATTGACTGTAAGTGCGTTTAAAGTAATTTAAATGATTTTTCTTGCTGCTGTATTTGCGGCCTTTGAGCCATTTTAGATCTTCGGCTAGGTAGACATAGTCGAAGTTTTTTCGGTCTGCTTCAAACGTAAAAAGGTTAGGACGCGCTGCCTCAAGCGCTGCCTTATCGTCTAAAGTCGCTCCTTTTAATAAAAAAGGCTGACCTAACTCCTTAAAATAATCAATTACCACAGTAAGCGCGGCGGCAATCGATCCGCCTGTAGCTTTCGGAATGGGCGGTAACATGTAAGTATGGTCGTGATGAGTGGCTCTAACACACAAGCAGCCTTCTACTTCGGCCCACTCAATATTATAAGGTTTCCGCCACATGTAAAAATTAGTGAAAGTATACACCGAACTTTCATAGCGATTCGCTTGAAAGTAACTGTCAATAAGCTCTTTATCTTCTAAAACAATTGGTCGAAATAAAATAAAAACCACACCCTCAAATTTTTTCTGTCTAACCCTTATA
Organism: Pelorhabdus sp. sgz311002; assembly: GCF_056134285.1. Classification (NCBI taxonomy): domain Bacteria; kingdom Bacillati; phylum Bacillota; class Negativicutes; order Selenomonadales; family Sporomusaceae; genus Pelorhabdus; species Pelorhabdus sp. sgz311002. The sequence continues at coordinate 63,784 of NZ_JBWBCL010000008.1, forward strand.
GTACTGCAAACAAAAACTATTGGCAAATATTTTCTTATTGATAAAGACTTTATTTATAAAAGCACCCAAAATAAAATAGGTACAAACAAAAATAAGTAAAAACCAGTTGTTAATACAAAAGAGGCTGTAGCGATATGAATATTTAAACGATATAGCCTAGCTGTAAGCACAGCATTAATGGCTGTAGGCGTGCTGGAAATAACAAGAAGCGTATACAGTGCGACTTTTTCTTCAACAAAAGGATAGGCCATGACAAACAAAATCAATGGAGTAGCAATAAACTTTACCCATAGTAAATCAGCAGTTTGCCGCCAATGCGAACGAATTTGGCCGAAATCCATAGCATAGCCTACAGGAATTAACGCTGTCCAAGCGCCAACATGGACAAGTGCTTGAAATATCCATTCAAAAAACGCAGGTCGTTCAAAACCACTAATACTAAGACCGAGTCCCACAAAAACACTAAGGGTTGGTAATTGATTTCGATTCCAAAGAATCTTTTTCCATGAGATTCTATGACTTTTATCACCCTTACTTAAATCGTAATAGTGCTGAGCCATGGGAAAACAAAACAGGAACAAAATCAAATTTCCAAAAAGTAAAATAAGTACCGTATAAGCATACCCCGGTTCGCCATATAAAATAAAAGCGACTAAGCCGCCTAAAGTGAGAGTATTAGACAAAGTAGCCGCAAGCATATAACTGCCTTGATCAAGCGGATCAGGATACTTTTTCTTACTGCCGCGGTAGGCGATCATGGCTGGTACAAAACTCATAATCACACCAAGAATAGGCAAATATAGCATATGCATTGAAATTTTCATTTGCCAAAAAGAAAGGATCGTCAAAAAAGGATACACCACGAGCAAATTCACTACGATAACCTTATCAAAAAAAGCTTGGCGTCCAGCCGAAAATCGTCGCAATAAATAACCAACACAGAGCGGTAAAATAACATCTACGACAAAATAAAGGAGCTTTATCAGTAACAGCAACCACTCAACCTCCTTTGTCAAAGTAGAAAAAGGCCCAGCCCAAAATCTGGGCAGGCCAATTTTTTCTTTCGTCATTTTATTTTACCACTGAAACTACCGTAGCGTCAAACCTTAAGAATCCCAATAGAATTTAAGAAAACTACAATAAGCAGAATCGGCGTAACATAACGAATCACAAAGTAGAAAGCGGAAAAAATTCCGTCAATCGACAAAGTGCCATCATTCGAAAGCTCGCGTTTCAAATCTTCTTTTTTGAGCACATAGCCAATAAAAATTGAAATTAATAGCCCACCCACAGGCAGAAGAATATTTGAGGAAATATAGTCGAATAAGTCAAAGAACCCTTTACCAAAAATGGTCACTCCGCCTAACAAGCTATCCTTATCAACTGATAAAGATGCTAGAATTCCAATTAGAGCGATAATGACGCCATTCATAATAACCGCTGTTGAACGTCCCATTTTCCGCTCTTCTACGCAATAGGCTGTCGGCACTTCCACGAGGGAAAGCATGGCCGTTGTTGCTGCAATGGATGTCAAAAAGAAAAAAGCTACAAGCAAAATACTGCCAAAAGGCATTTGCGAAAAAACAAGCGGAATTGTCATAAAGAGCAGTCCCGGTCCAGCACCAGGCTCCATACCAAAAGAAAAGACCGTAGGAAAAATCGCAATGCCAGCAAGCATAGAAACAGCCGTATCAGACAGCGCTACTTTTCCGGCGGTAGCAAAAAGATGGTTGTCTTTCGTAAAATAGCTGCCATAAGTAACCATCGTGCCCATGCCAAGTGAAAGCTTAAAGAAAGCCAGTCCCATGGCAGTTAAAATTGCTGTCGACGTAAGTTTACTGAAATCCACTTGGAATAAGAAATTCAGGCCTTCCGAAGCTCCCGGTAAAGTGAGGGCCCTGATATCACAAATAATAATTAGGATAAACAGCAAAGGCATTAAAGTTTTCGTAATCTTTTCAATCCCTTTCTGTACTCCCATTACCAAAATCGCACAAACAACCAAGAGCACTATAAACTGCCAGATAATTGGCGATAGAGGACCGGCAATGGTGCTGCCAAATTCACTTTTGGCCGCCGCCATCGTAATTCCTGCAAAATCCCCTTTTAGAGCCTTAAATAGGTATAAGTACACCCAGCCAGCCACACAACTGTAAAAAAACATAATTAAATACGCTGCCGCCACACCCATGAGGCCTGATGTATGCCAGCCACTGCCTGGTTTTAAAGATTTATAAGCACCAACAGGATTTTTGCGCGTCTTACGACCTACGTAAAACTCACCAACCATAATCGGCAGGCCAATAAACAAAATACAAATAAAATAGACCAGTAAAAAAGCGCCCCCGCCGTATTCGCCTGTTAAATAAGGGAATTTCCATATATTTCCCAATCCAACTGCTGAGCCTAATGTTGCAAAAAAGACCGCCAGACCAGAAGAAAAGGTTTCCCTCTCGCCTGTTTTAAACGACTTCGCCACAAACTTTCCTCCTTTTCAGACTTTTTGTTCATATTATCATAGCCTGCAAAGAAACGTCAATCAAAACTAATCATTTTGTACACTTGTAAAGGACAAAAGCTTCCAGCGTCGCCGGAAGCTAAATGATTTTGTTTAGAAGAAAAAGTTAAATGTGGATTGAATGCTGTTATTGGTCCAATTTCCATTAATCGGTTTGATTCTGTCATAAGTAAGAGTCCACTGCACATTTTTCCATGGAACATAAACATAATCAAAGCGCCAAGCATTGATGCCATCAAAAGTATTTTGCCAAGATCCAGCACTATCTGTCGTGAGTGGTATCCAGCTAAAGGCGCCGCGATTCACATACCCGGCTACGCCGCTCGGCATATGCCGATAAGAAATCCCCCAGCCGCTGTCGCCCTGTTTAAAGGGATTTACCATATTCGTATATAGTGATGGATTATAATTGGTTGCCGCATACTTCGACTGAAGAGCGATAAAGTAACCACTCTGCTTACCTTTGAAACGTAAGGAAGCAATATCATCTGCTCTATTTTTCGCATATTCAAAGGACAAAGCTAACCCGCCTGGAATCACTTCTGCTGCGCCATTTACTACAAAAAGGTTCAAATCTTTAATCCCATTATTATAGTTTTGCCGTAAAACATAGGCGCCAATATCCATCGTCTTTGTCGGACGATAGGTCACCTCGCCAAAATTAATCATCTGCCCTGAAGCTACTAAATAACTACTGCGAGCTACGCCAGAGCGAACTGTGAGCTTGCCTTTTTGCCTCGTATAATAAAGCCCTTCCGTGTCGCCTGTATTGCCAAAAAATGCACCTTTACCAGGATACAATTGCATTTTTCCCATTTCTACGGTACCGCCAAACATATTCTTACCAGTCAACCAAAACCGATCAAAGCGGGCTGTTCCATTGTTACTTGTCGCTGTAGCTGTATCACTTGTTGAGTTGAAACTCCATTTTGCCTGAACAAATCGCGCATTCCAGTCCCATTGATCGCCGACTGGCACGTTCATATAAATACGAATCCGTTCCATAAATTGATCTTTATCTTTCACCTTGCCATTTGTTGCCCAAGCGCCTGTATTGTTATTCGAATCAAGCGAATTATGGGTATATTCCAAGCGATTATCAAAAAAGAAATTGACTTTCGCCTTTGCTTCGGCGCGCGCCGCCTGAGCCTCTACTTTGACTAGCCGCGCACCGATTTGTTTTAAATCATTATCATATTCCGCCGCCAATTTTTCTAGCATTGCTTTTTGCTGCGCATCAGCTTTCGCCATTTTTGTCATACCATTGGCAATCATAACTGCCATTTCATAGCGAGTTACGGTACGATCGCCATTAAACCGACCGGCATCACCTGATATGATCCCCTCTTTGGCAAGCTCCTGTACGGCATGATAGGACCAGTGTTGCATTGGAACGTCAGCAAACGTTTCTGGCGCCGCCCACACCGTACCAGAAAATACAGTTGAACAAGAAATTACTAGCGCCATTAGCATCCTTTTCTTGCTTTTTTGCTTATGCATTATTCTCATATCCTCCCCGTCTCTCCTTTACCCCAAACTCCTCACATTTATACTTTTGCCAAAAACCGCACCAATTGCGCCGTTAACAAATCGGGATCTTCCAGCGGCGGATTATGTCCAACCGCATCAAATAGAATAAATTCACCACTTGGAAAAGCCTTGGCTAGCGCTTGCCCCGCTTCATAAGGAATCACATTGTCAAGTTTCCCATGAATTATAAGAACAGGTTTCGCAAAAGCTGCCGCCATTTGGCTAAAATCAGCCCTTTCCAAAGCATGTGTATTGGGAATAAACGCAGCCTTAGCTTTCAGACACTCTCTTGTCATAAGTTCTTTAATTTCCGGACTTACGGGAACCGCTAAAGTGTGTAGCAGAGAAGCGATCAGCAGTTCTTCCTGTGAAACAACCGTCTCTAAGGCGGCATAATTCATCGTATCGAGTCCGTGCAAAGAAACAGAGTCAATCAGAATCAGACCCAGCAGCTTTTCGGGAAACAATTCAGCAAACTTCATAGCTACAGCACCGCCAAGGGAATGGCCGACCAAAATAAAGCTTGTTAATTCCATAGAATCTAAGGTTTTTTGTATATCTTTTGCGTGATCCGTTAGCGTCACAGCCTCACGTCCCGGTTGGCTCGCACCATAACCGTTTAAATCAACAGCAATCATTTGACAAGCAGATTCCAACCGCTTCATGACCATGTTCCACCACTGAGAAGAAGCTAAATTTCCATGAATAAAGACAACAGTTGTAGAGCCCTTTCCCTGCGTCAAATACGCAAGCTTACGCAATGTCATAAGGTTTCCCTGCCTTTTTAATATTTGTCAATCTCATAACCTGTCCAAAGATCAATGGCCTTGTCTTTATTGGCGGGAACAGGCAGCGTCATACTGGCAGGCGCTGGAATCCCTTTTTCCACCCAGTTCACAAGTACATCAAAAGATTGATGTACGTAAGGCATCAAGGGCTGTAATTTATGCTCTGAATCGACGCCTGGTTTATTAACCAAACCTTCAAAATGATTTCCTTGTTCAACCATATACAGCCTGTATATGGCTTCTTTACCTTGTGACTTTACCAGCCGTTCATAGGCTTTCGCATGAACATTCGCAAAGAGCAGTGAATCCCAGGTTCCATGAACGGTAATCACTGGTTTTTGTATATTCCCGTTATTTTCAAAACGAGCGATACGGTCTTTAATAAATTCTGGCCGCGCCAACCAATCATAATGCTGATAATCTTCAGGATGAGATAAAAACTCCCACCAATTACGCGTAAGGTACTCAGGATCGTATTTCATTCGATGAAGATTTAGTGTGGGCAACCAATAGGCCGTACCATGGAGTGGCCAGAGAAATTCTGATTCGATTGGCAGTCCCAAACGTTCTAACGCCGCAATAGCCTGCTGTCGCCGCAGTGGATCGACCTGTGATTGTTTCAGTATCTCCCAGGAGTTTACTGCCGTAGTTAAACTTGATATTAGATTCTCCTCTCTAGCTCGCCAGAGAACACCTTCCCAGTCAAGCATGCCATCATATAAAGCACTGTCCTGTTCAATGGCGTAGCGTGCTATATAACCGCCGTTCGAATACCCCCATAAATAAGTATAGACAGGTTCTTTGCCCTTCCAGGATTTTAGCAGCGACTTCGCAGCAACAGTCAACTGATGCAGCCGCAAATTCCATTCTTCTAAGGAATCCTCTTGACTGCTTAAAGCGTTCATGGCTTTCGCCCAAGGATAAATTTTCCCATCAGGAGCAGGGATTTGCTCGCCTGTTGTACCCTTATCACATACAGCATAGGCATAGCTGCCGCCTTGCTCATCGACTTTCGTCAAGACATAATCGCTAATTACAGCGTCAGTTGAACGAGCATCACCAAACCCTGGCGCCCCGACAACAACAAGTCGACCATTCCAATTCTGCGGGATTCTAATTAAAAAATAGCAATCCTCGAAATAACCCGTGACTTCCCTCCCGGGAATTTTCAATTTCGGTTTATACCATTCCGGACGAACTGGCTTTCCGGAAGACCAATCATTTTCGCCTAGAGCCACACGCCGCGCTTCTGATAGAGCGCCAATAGCCGGATTATTCGTAGTAAGATCGTCATATTCAATCACATTGACCGTATGTGCTCCAGGAAGCAGTGTGGACATTGCATATCCTGGTACAGAGAAGCAAATCAGCAGCAATGCCAGACATAAAATTTTGATTTTACTTCGCACCACTCTCACTCTCCCATCTCACTTTAGCTAGCATGACCTGCTGTCGTGCTTTGTGCCGCATCTTTGGACCGCATCAAAAAAACCAGCAGCGCTCCTGCCAAGAGACCGCCAAAACCGACTTGCCAGAGCAGATTGTAACTGCCTGTAGCATCATAAATAGCTCCGCCAGCATAAATGCCAAGGGCTGCGCCGCCTGCTCCGATCATCGCCATAGCACCGCTGACCGTGCCAAGACTTTTCCGTCCAAACGTATCCGCAGCAAAAGCGGAGAACAAACCATAGCTACCATAATGAGAGATGCCCATAATCACGACAAAAGCATAAGTCATGGTCATATCATGCGCATTTAGCAGCAGCATGGTCCCTGCCGCTTGAATGAGTAAGGATAAAATAACAGCAGTACGACGTTTAATAAAGTCAGAAATAGCTGGCCAAATTAACATAGATAATACGGCAAGGATCATATTCATGCCAAGCGCAACTGTTGCCGCGTCTTTGCTCAGACCCATTTTAATCAAATGCGGTACCTGGTGCACTTGCTGCGCCCAGCCGTTGCCACCCATAACAAAATAAGCGAAAAACACACCAAGGGCTAATGGTGATGTAAATAGCTGCGTTAAGGTCCATTGCCGTTCGCCGCTTTGATCCGGTCCTGCTGCAGCGGCCACCGTCGCTTGCGGTTTCTCCGTATCGCCATCAGGTAGCAGTCCCATTTCTTCTGGATTAGACCGCATAAAAAAATAAGCAGGCAGTATGACCAGAACAAAAGAAGCAATCCCCATAATACTTACAAGACCTTTCCAACCAATTGTCGGCAGCAAGTCTTTCGCCAAAAAAGTAAACACGGCGATACCGCCGGGAGACGCCACCAAGGCTATCGACAAAGCTCTGCCGCGTTTACGAACAAACCAACGATTGACCGCTGTCGGACCAGGAATCATGCCCATTCCCGTATTGGCAAGACCAAGTAATAAACCATAATATAAGTAAAACTGCCAAGTCTCAGTGACTGTCGTGACAAGTAAAAAAGCAACACCTGTCAAAAACCCGCCAACCATCAAAACAGTCCGTATTCCGACTTTATCCATAAATTTGCCAACAAAGGGAGCTGCCAAAGCATAAACAAGCATATTTGCCGACATAGCACCGGCAATCGAAGCTCGTGTCCAGTGAAGCTCGTCAAGCATCTGCAATTGAACGACGCCAAAAACGCCTTTCGTCCCATAAGTAATCGCTACCGATAAAAAGGCAACGAAAACAATCCACCAGCCGTAAAAGAATTTCTTTTCTTGGCCCATATTATTTCCCCCCTTGCAAAAATTCGCTAAGCAGCGCATTATACTCCGTGGGATTTTCCATTTTTGTCATATGAGCTGCTTGCGAAATGACTTTTAACGTAGCATTTGGCAAAGCTTCCAACAAAAACTGGGCATAAGAAAGTGGCGTAGTTTGATCAAACTCACCAACAAGTAATAATACAGGTACTGTCATTTTATGATGTTCGTGGCGATAATCGGCCTGCAGCGTAGCGATGGTCGCCTCGCGATACGATTTCTTGCGGTTCTGAGCAAACATCGCTTCAATATCGGCTTTTACTGCTTCTGGTACATCAGGACGACAAGCCACAGTAGCAATTGTTGCTGCCATTTGCGCCATCGGCAAAGTGTCGATATTATGCAACCGTGTTTCTAAGCCTGTTGTTCCCATGGGCGGAGGATAAAAGCCAGCACTATCACTTAAGGTCATCGTAAGAATGCGCGAAAGATTATGTGCTGCAATCTCTTGACTAATCAGCCCGCCCATGGAGTGACCGACAAAGTGGGCTTGATCAATGTGCAAGATATCCATGAGTCCAAGTACATCCTGCGCAAAAAGTTCCATCGTAATGACTGCGTCATTGTCTTCACTTTGGCCATGCCCTCTAAGATCCATGGCAATAACACGATGCGTTTTCTGAAACGCTTCCATTTGCCGCTGCCAGGAACTACTATTCTCCCCGAGGCCATGAATAAACACAATGGCCTCACCTTCGCCTGCTGTTTCATAATAAAGCTGAATCCCATTCACCTGAGCTAACACAATATCAGCCTCCTTTAATTAGATTGCTTTTATTGTAACGAAAGGAAGTTACTAACAAGTTACGAAATAGTCACAAAAAAGGCCAAATTGCGAAAATTAGCAATTTGGCCTTTTGAAATGATACATTTTCAGTTTTCAAGGAAAATATAGGATTATTCCCGATAACGTCGGAACAGTTTTACTGTTTCAGGCGAAGGCGTAACACTTAATTCTGTCTCTAATACATCTACGCACCGCTGATACGTCCGTACTAGCATCACTTGATTTGCCTGTTTACCATATAGCTCCAACATAAATTGATAGGCTTTCTCCCAACAAATATCCTGACGCAAAATCCATTGCGACCAGCTTAGCGCCTGCTCATATTCTTGCCGCTTCATATGCAGCAAGGCTAACAATTCAGCCCCGTTTACAGCCAAAGTTCTGAGTCGTTCTCGTTCTTTTTGCACAGCATCACTGCCACTTTCGCCAGCCAAATACTCGCCCTCATACCCTTTCAAAGCGTTTGCCAGGATCATTTGAGCCTTCTGATTCTTATCTTGATCATCATCAGTTAAACTTTCTTCGGCCAGCCTCATCCCCTTCGCTAAATCGGTCTCAAAGCAACTTACATCAATTACCATATTTTCAGAAAGCAATTGGTAGCAGCTGCCTTTCCTTATAATATAAGAACTAGGCGAACGAGGACGGCGCAACGGCTCTAATACAGCAAGTAAATCATGCAAAGCAGCTTTAAAATTCCGCAAAGCTGTTTGTTGATTTACCTCAGGCCATAACTCGCACATAATTCGCTCTTTACTCACTAAACAGTTTCTTTCTGTCAACAGCAGCCCCAAAAGTTGTCGTGAACTGCCGCGCCGCCACTCTCTTGGCGCCACTTCATCGCCGTACCGCCACAGCTGCAAAGGGCCTAGCGTCTTGATGCGCAACTCGATGTTGGTTCTATCACCGTTCCTATCGCTCTCGTCATATTCCGCCGACCATTCCGCAAAAGGCTGATAAGATAACGCGGCCACATTTCCCAGCAAAGAAGGGCCTTCCAACAAAAACTCATAACCATATTCCCCAACAAGTTGCGAAAACTGCTGATAGAATTCTTGAAATTCCGTCCGTTGTTCCAACTTTGCCGCCAAAAGCGCGAGCCACCACAAAGAAACGGCCTGTCCAAACGAATCACCGCACGCAGAAAATAAAGCTAACCCTTTCTGCAAAAAAGTTTTGGCATCTGCCTGATTTTCCACCATGACTGCTCCCATTCCCAAGGTATGGTATAAGACAGCGGTGAACCAGCGGTCCTGTACTGTTTCAGTAATGGCAATTCCTTCTAAACCAATTTTACGAGCCTTCGTCCAGTCGCCCTTCAATGCATGAAGCAGCGATAAGCCTTGCAGCAGTTCTGTTTTACTGCGGGAAATTCCCATTCGTTCCGCAATTTCTAGGGCCTTGCCGTAAAGTTCCCAGGCCTCTTTCCTTGTGGCTTCACGCAGAAGCAAAGCATGGCCCTTGCGCACATAGGCAATCGCCAAAACAAAGGGCGAGCGCATCTTCTCAGCCAAAGCAATACCAGCCTGAGCCAAGGAAATCGCCGCTTCCTGTTTGCCGGTATAGGTATAACAAAGCGATAATAATAGTGTCGTTTCACGAAACGAGCGCGGCACGTGATAGGATGCTTGTTCACGACTATAGCGTTTTTCCAGCATTTCCGTTGCTTCTTTCAATCGTCCTGTTCGCAATAAAATACGAGCTGCTAAATTATTTTTATCTTCTAACCCCAAGGGCATAAGTCCAGTCATTAGGCGACGATACCGCTCGGCCCGCCGCGGATTGCCGCGGTTAATCATATTTTCAGCCATCAGTCCAAGTATCGCTGCTTTTTCTTGCATCAGCTCTACATCTAGCGCCTTATAAGCTAATTTAAGATAATTTTGCGCATGAACTGGCTGAATAATATCAACGTAAGTTTCGCCAATGCTTCGCATAGCCTTACTCCAACCACTAGAACACTTTGCTGCGTCAAAAGCAGTCTTAGCCTGATTGTACCAGGCAATAGCTTGATCATAATGGCAGGCAAAACGGCTATCGTCGCCCAAAGCAAGATAAATCTCCGGACGCTGTCGATATTCGACAGGTAATTCCTCAATATAGTTTTTGAGCAATTTACCACGACCGCTGCTGACCCAGTGACGGCCTTCTTCGCAAAGTAATTCACAAAGAGCTTGCCAATTTTCTGCTAACAGCAAGAACGGTAGCGCCCGTTCGATCAATTTTCGCTTTCTGTAAAAAAGGCCGATTTTATTGTAAGTTGCCGCCAAGTCGCCAATCCGAAATTTTGCTTCCCGACAAAGAAACTCACGAAATAAATTATGATAGCGATACACATCAGGTCCCACTTTATAAAGAAACAAACCTTTTTTTAAGGCTTTCTCCAATAAAGCGGCAAAAAACCGATCTCCCATAACCTCTTTGCAGTAGGCTAAGGAAAAAGAATCGGTTAAAGCGGTTTTCAATAGGAAGTTCTGCATTTCTAGCGTTTGTCTTTCTAGTACATCATAGGCTAAATATTCAAAAAGAGCCTTTAGCTTATCTGGTTCCAATTGCCAAGATTCCCCTGGAAATAGCCCCTCCTTTTGCCAATAATTCATGAACAACCGAATCGCAATAACCCACCCCTCGGTATATTCATAAATCTGCTTGATCTGCTGCTTATGATTGAGTTTGCTATGAAATTGTTGGAGCAAGCTTTTTGTTTCGGTCAAAGAAAAAGTAAGCTCCGTTTCGGTAATATCCAAAACCTCGTCGCTCGCTCGCAGTCGCTCCACTTCAGCTAAAGCCACCTGCTGCCTTGATAGCAAAATAACCTGTAACCACTCCGGTCGGCAAGCGAGAAAACGATTAAAGAAAAGGCGAATTTCGCTACTATCCTGTACATGATGCCAGTCATCAATTACCAGTATACTAGCTGGCGATTTGGAACTAAACAGCTCCATACCAGCCATTAACAGTGAAAAAGCAATTTTCCAGTCAAATTTTTCTTCTTCGCTGATTTTTTCTTCATACCATAAACGGATTCCCGGCAATAAAGCATCAAGCGCTCCGGCCAGATACAAAGAAAAAGTATATACATTATCATCTTCCGGCCCAGGATTGTACCAGCAGATTCGTTTTTTCCCCATTAAATATTGCACTAAAACGGTTGTCTTACCATAGCCAGCACCAGCAGTAAAAACAACTAAGCGCTTACGAGCAGCCTCTTGCAGCATCTGAATCAGACTCTCGCGAAAAATTACATCATTTTCTAAAGCAGGGATCGTTAGCTTACTTTGGAGTAATGTAACAGAGCGCATAAGAAATACCCCTTTGCTGCTAAAATAAACTTAAAAAAATCTAGCCTGATGCACTAAATAGCCGGCAAAGAACAGCAAAGCGCCAAACCGATGACCGGTCCGCCAAGATCGCTTTGTAGCATAACGTCGGATCAAAAGTCCCGAAATAGCCAAACAGCCGAGGAAGGCCAACGCCAAAAAACCCGATCCTGCTCCTCGCTGCAAAGAATCCAGACCCGGATGACGCACATTCCAAATACTCCATAATAAATAACCATGGTCAATTGCCAAGGTAATCGCCAAAACACCAAACCAAATATGCAGCCGTCTTAGAACCGTCACAGCAAACTGGAAGTTAGCCTGGTACTTTGCTACCAAAGGAATTTTTTTACGGCCATAAATATAAAACTCGCGCAAGCCATAATAAGCAAAAGCGCCAAACGCAAACAGCAGCGATACTTTGCCAAGTTCTTTACCATCTCGCCCTAACTGACGCAAATCAATACCTGACATATCTTGATAAAACACATTGGCCCCAATCCAAAGGATCGTAGCTAAAAGAATCATAAAACTAATCGACAAAGAGCGATCAAAAATCCATAGTGAAGCCTGATCAATCCATTTTTTCATAAGTAAATGTAGTTCCCTTCTATCGTTTCATTTAAGTAAACCGATACATCATTTCTTCAACTCTAATTCAGTCGTAAGGCGCTCCATACGGAAGAATTGTAATAGCGCTATAAATCGACGGTCTTGCACCGGATTTCCCGCAAGCTTATAAAACTGCACGGCTTCCTCCATTTCACGAGGCGACCCCTGGATCACTTGCCGCGCCAGAGCCAACTCCTCTAAAACATTATGAAGCTGCTGGTCAAAAGCTTCTGTCGTCCGGATTGCAAAAACTTTGCAACTCGCTGATTTACTACGTAGATTTTCCGCCAAGGTAATCGGCTTCTTACGTTGCCGCATTAGTCGATTGATTGCCTGCGTCAAGTTCTCGCTCACTTTGCCCGCATAAAGATAGTAGCCTGGCAACAAATCGAAGGTCTCCCCTGCTGTCGCCACTACAGCAGTTTTTGCCGTAAACTGAAACAGCGCTAAATAATAACCGCTGTCTTGCACTTCTTCCCTTAAAAAATCCCAAGGAATTGTAACTTGCTGCGGCATCACTTCATAGGCTAATTGGTCGTGCCAATTTAGCGCGAGAGGATAAAAATCTACTTTACCGCTAGCAGCGCAAAAAGTCTGGGCAAAGGCAAAATCCGTATGGTAGTCAGGCAGAAAGTAGCGTGCATAGGGCCAGTGAATTAAAATGAGAACACCACAGCCGATCTCCGCTTGGGCCAATTGCGTCAAGGTTTCTACATGACTACGTCCCCGTTCGGTAATCGCATCAGGAAACATAGCCACAGATCCTTCAAAGAGCGTACAGGATTTCACTTCGAGATAATAAGGCTTTTCATCTTTAGTCAACAAAAAATCAAAGCGATGCTGGCCAAATTTCACTTCCCGCCTCACTACCGTAGCTGTTTCTAGTCCTGGAACCTGACCTGAGCGCAAAAGCACTTCCGCTACATCATTGGCCCAGTGCGTGTGCAGCATGATCCAAGTGTCTTCCCGCTTCACAGCCAAAACCGTATAAGGCAATTTTTGTTCTGGTGGATTTTTCTTTACATAGAGAGCTACACCGGCAAATAAAAGCTCCCACATTCTTCCAGGGTTCGGCATATAGGCAGTTGTTTCCTGTCCATTCACTGTACAAATCACAACAAAACGATTGGGCCGCCTAATAAAAACAGCTTCTATCACCGGAAAATCGCCCAAAGAATTTTTTCTATTCATTATGGGCCTGATATAAAAGATATAAAGCCTGAGTACCGCTATTTTCATGGCCTGCTGTCGCAAGTTGTTCATATAGCTCTTTCGCTAAAGCAAGACCTGGCAAAGCCAGCTTCATTTCCGCCGCCGCTTCCAAGGCAATCTTCATATCTTTAATAAAATGTTTCACATAAAAACCAGGCGCTTGATCCCCAGAAAGCATGCGCGGCGCTAAATTACTTAAAGAAAAACTAGCTGCAGCCCCTGTAGCAATACTTGTGAGAACCTGCTGTGGGTCAAGTCCGGCCTCTCTGGCGTAAGCCATGGCTTCACAAACCCCCATCATATTTGAAGCAATGGCAATCTGATTGCACATTTTTGTATGCTGCCCCGCACCAGGACCGCCTTGTTTCACAATATTGGTGCCAAGGCACTGAAAAATAGGCAGGGCCGTTTCGAAAACCTTGGCCTCACCGCCCACCATAATGGATAACTTGGCCTGCCGAGCCCCCACATCACCGCCGGAAACAGGCGCATCAAGCACGGCCACATCGCGTGCTTTTCCGGCTTCATAAAGTTTTTTTGCTAAAAGCGGTGAAGAAGTTGTCATATCTATAAGAATCGTTCCAGCCTTAGCCTGCGCGATAAGTCCGCTAGGAGCTAAATAGGTCTCTTCCACATCCTTCGGATAACCAACCATCGTAATAATAATATCGCAGCTTTGCGCCATCATAGCGACGGTTTCCGCCCATAAGGCGCCTTGCTCTAACAGTTGCTTCGCCTTTGCTTTCGTCCGATTATAAACCATCACGGAATAACCGGCTGTCAGTAAATGACCAGCCATACTTTTCCCCATAACGCCTGTTCCAACAAAACCAATTTTCGGCAATTTCATAGTCATAGCCTCCAGAGTGTCTTTTAGAGAATTATACCACCTGGAAAATAAAAAAATCCACAAAAAAAGCACTTCTCGTTTGAGAAGTGCTTTTAGTAAGCAACGCGTTATTACAGGCGAACAACGTTAGCCGCTTGAGGTCCACGGTTTCCTTGAACGATATCAAATTCGACGTTCTGACCTTCTTCAAGGGTTTTGAAACCTTCGCCTTGAATTGCGGAGAAATGAACAAAAACGTCGTCTCCATCTTCACGAGCAATAAATCCAAAACCTTTTTCTGCATTAAACCATTTAACTTTTCCTACCATTATGAATGGCCTCCCGTAAAAGAAATCCATGAAAAAAGCGGAATACCTCAAACTGCTTTGTTCCTTCAACCTGTGACGATAAAGAGGCGCAAGATCGTCTTATGTATTACTTCACTTTTTTCCATGTCCATAATCATTATACCACAGCAAACGGATTTTGCAAATTTTTCGAGGCAATTTCTAAAAATTACTTTTCTGTAGGCAATTATTGCGAGCGATTTTTTTCCATTTCTTCGACAATTTCGCTCAAAAAAGCCCAGCGTTCCAGCAGAAAATCGAGCTTTTTTTCCATAGCCAGCTTCTCGTCATAGAGTTCTTGGAGCCGAAAAGCATCACTAGCAGCTCCCTCCATAGCCAAAGCCAGAGCTTTTATGAGCCCCTCCGTCTCCGCAACAGCCGTTTCAATCCCATCATATTCTTTTTGTTCTTGAAACGTAAGCTTAACGCTTTGACGGCGCGGCGGTTGGGAGGTTTCCTTCACAACAGGCGCCACTTGTCTTTCTTTAGTTGAAAGCAGCTCTACAGAGTTTTCTTTTTCCTGTCGTTTTGCTTCATAATCACTATAAGAACCGCTATATTGAACGACTTCCCCCGGGCCTTCAAATGCAAAGATTTTATCGGCCATTTTATCTAAAAAGTAGCGATCATGGGAAACAGCGACCACGGCTCCTGCAAACTCATCGAGATACTCTTCCAAGATCGTCAAAGTTTCGATATCCAAATCATTCGTTGGTTCGTCTAACAGTAAAACATTGGGCGCTCCCATTAAAATCCGCAGCAGCTGCAATCGCCGCCGCTCACCGCCGGAAAGTTTACCAAGCAGCGTCCACTGTTGGCTACGAGGAAATAAAAACCGTTCTAAAAGCTGAGCGGCAGTGATTCTTGTTCCGTCTGGCCGTTCTAAATAATGCGCTTCTTCTTCGATATATTCAATGACCCGCAAAGAATCGTCCATTTCCAAGGTATCCTGAGAAAAATAGCCGATCTTCACAGTCTGACCTCGCTCAATCACACCGCTGTCTGGCGTCAGCCTACCATCAATAAGATTTAAGAGCGTTGATTTACCACGACCATTGCTGCCCACAATTCCGACGCGATCATTTTTCAAGACAATATAACTAAAGTCCTGTAAAATGACCTGTCCGTCAAAGGACAGCGTAACTTCCTTTAATTCCAAGACTTGCTTACCTAAGCGGCTTGACAAGCTTTCCATCTGAAGCGATTCGCGATTTACACGCCGTGGCTGTTCCTTCAGCTCTTCAAAACGCTCAATCCTCGCCTTCTGTTTCGTCGAACGAGCTTGCGCCCCGCGACGAATCCAGGCAAGCTCTCGGCGATACAGATTCTCGCGCTTTTCGGCCATTGCTTCTTCCCGTTCCAGCCGTTCCGCCTTTAACGTGAGAAAATCACTGTAGTTGCCTTTATACGTATAAAGCCGACCGCCATCAAGTTCAATCATGCGATTGGCGACACGATCCAGAAAATAACGATCATGGGTAACCATCAGCAAGGCGCCCTTGCGTTTATTGAGGAATTCTTCGAGCCATTCGACGGCTTCAGCATCTACATGGTTTGTTGGTTCATCAAGAATCAAGAGGTCGGAAGGATAAACCAAGGCCCCCGCAAGAGCCACTCGCTTTCTTTGACCACCTGACAGTTGTTGCATCGGCGCCAAAAAATCAGTAATGCCAAGAGCTGTTAAAGCAGCTTTCGCTTCTGTTTCGAGCTGCCAGCCTTCTAACTCGTCCATTTTAGCCGTTAAGTTCAGCAAGTGCTGTTGGGCCGCTTGACTACCAGGATCTTGCTCTAAGGCCTGCAGCGCGGCCTCATACTGGCGCAGACAAACCATCACTGGTAAATCGCCGCTAAATACCTCCTCCAGTACAGTTGCTTCCGGCAAAAAATCCGTTTGTTGCGGCAAATAGCGCACCGTAGCTTGGCTGTTCACCCAAAGCTTACCAGCATCAGGCGAAAGCTGTCCGGCAATCAATTTTAGCAGCGTTGATTTTCCCGTACCATTTACACCAATCAAACCAATTTTATCGCCAGAATCGATATGCAGTGTAATATGGTCAAATAAAGTTTTATCAGAAAAGCCTTTGCAAAGCTCTTCACAAGCTAGAATATTCATCACTTCGTATCTCCCTAAACATAACGACAAGGCGCTCTTTTTGCGCCCTGTCAAGTTTCTTTATCGCTGCTTCCCGTTTTTGCGCCTCACTGCGGTCAGAGCAGGCCTCCCAATAAATCAGGGAAACGGGACGGCGCGCCCTTGTATAACGCGCCCCTTTGCCAGCATTATGCCGCTGAAGCCGCTGCTCCAGATTGACCGTCCAGCCTGTATAAAAAGTACCATCAACACATTTTACCATATATACATAAGCCATAATTTTCTATTCAATCGTAATCTTATTGACGATAACGGGTTTTACGGGCTTGTCACGGCCATCCGTCGAAACTTTACTAATATTAAGAACAACAGCAAAACCATTAACCACCTTGCCGAAAATGGCATGATGGCGGTCTAACCATGGCGTTTCTTTCACCGTAATAAAAAACTGTGAACCACCGGTATTCGGTCCGGCATTGGCCATTGCCAAAATACCGGGAGAGTTAAACTTTAAATCAGGATGAAACTCGTCAGGAATCGTATAGCCAGGCCCCCCGGTGCCATTGCCATTGGGATCGCCGCCTTGAATCATAAAATTGTCAATGACCCGATGAAAGGTTAACCCATTATAAAACCCTTTATTCACTAAATCGATAAAATTCTTAGTAGTTTTCGGCGCCTTGTCTTCAAAAAGCTCAACCTTGAAAGTTCCCATGGACGTATCGAAAACAGCAACATGGTTTTGTGCCTTCTCGGCTTGGTTTGCCGCCTGCGGCTCAGACTGCTTTGCTTGCTTTTCCGTTTCAGTGGGCGTACTGCTAAAACAGCCGCTTACAAAAAACATATTCACAAGAAAAATCGTTGTAATCATCAAAAAAGTCTTTCTCATCTTATTCCTCCTAATAATCTGCTTCTTAGTTTATATTCTGTATAAAAGCCTTGGTTCCTACTAGAGTTTCCGCGAAAAGAGGAAGTCCTTAGCTTGTTTCGTCCCAAAAGACACCTTTCATAAAATAATAAACTTTTTTCCATTGTGCATTGACACAATTCGGTGAAAATTCTATAATGATCTATGTAGGCGTACAAACACCCTTTTGCAAAAGACATTAAGGGAAGTTTTTATGACATTCTAATGAGATGGGGAGAAAAGAGATGTTAAAAACGAAAAAATTTCGTCTGACAAGCCTCTTGCTGTCAGGCCTGCTTGCTGCGTCTTTATTGAGCGGCTGCGGCGGCAGCCAACAAGCCGCAAATGAAATTAAGTTAGGCGCTAACCTAGAAATGACAGGAACGAATGCTACTTTCGGTCAATCTGCTGCTAACGGAGCAAAGCTAGCCATTAAAGAAGTCAACGCCCAAGGCGGCGTACTTGGCAAACAGCTTTCCCTTGTCGTTGCTGATAATAAGAGCGAAGCAGCCGAAGCAGCCAATGCTATGCAAAAATTAATTACACAAGATAAAGTTGCCGCTGTAATTGCTCCAATTGCCTCCTCCAGTGTTATCGCTGGTGCACAGGTCAATCAGGACAATAAAGTGTTAGCAATCAGCCCAACAGCATCCAACCCGAAAGTTACCGTTGACCCTGGTACGAATAAAGTTCGCGATTTCATGTTCCGAGCTGCGTTCATTGATCCTTTCCAAGGTTCTGTTATGGCTAACTTTGCCACGAAATCCCTCAAAGGAAAAACAGCGGCCTTATACCTCGATAATTCCAGCGATTATGCCAAAGGCCTTGGCCAATTCTTTAAAGAAACCTTTATTAAAAATGGCGGAACTATTGTTTCAGAAGAAGCCTATCTAGCCAAAGATACTGATTTTAAAGCAACCTTGACCAAAATTAAAGCAACGAATCCTGATGTTGTCTTTGTGCCTGGCTACTATCAAGAAGTCGGCATGATTATTAAGCAGAGCCGCGAATTAGGCTTAAATGTTCCCTTCCTGGGCGGCGATGGTTGGGATTCAGCAAAACTGCCGGAAATTGCTGGTAAGGCTGCTTTAAATAACACCTTCTTCAGCAATCATTACTCACCTGATGACAACAGCCCGGCTGTAAAGACCTTTGTCGAAAGCTATAAGAAAGAATATGGCCAAACACCAGACGCTTTTGCCGCTTTATCTTATGACGCAACGAAAATGATCATTGAAGCTATGAAACGGGCCAATAGCGCCGAACCAGTAAAAATCAAAGATGAGCTGGCAAAAACCAAAGATTATCAAGCGGTTTCCGGTCTCATTACGTTCAATGAATTCCATGATCCCGTTAAGAGTGCTGTAATCATTGAAATGAAGGACGGTTTACAAACTTTCCGAGAAAAAGTAAATCCTTAAACTGTAGAGTTTTAAAAAATGCTTCTCCAAAATCATTGCTTACAAAAAAGCTGCCACCAACCATCGCCTGATACAGGCCTTGGTTGGGGCAGCTTTTCTCATAAAAAACAATATAATTTTAGAAATCAATCGCGAGGCGGAATAACTTCCAACCAGTAGCCATCAGGATCACTAATAAAATAGATCCCCATAGCGGCATTTTCATAGCAGATGCAGCCCATTTTTTGATGGAGCTCGTGAGCAGCAGCAAAATCCGGCGCCGCAAAGGCAAGATGAATTTCATTGTCGCCGAGATTATAAGGTTCTTTGCGATCTCTGAGCCAAGTCAATTCAAGCTGATGACTTGTTTGTCCATCGCCGAGAAAAACAAGAATAAAGCTGCCGTCAGCCGCTTCCTTCCGCCGCACCTCTTTAAGGCCCAGAGCCTCTTGATAGAAGGCTAAACTCTTATCAAGATCGAATACATTTAGGTTATTGTGTAAAAAACGAAAATTCATGTCTTATCCACTCCCTCCAATTTTCCTAAACAAATTTCCTTATTA
Organism: Pelorhabdus sp. sgz311002; assembly: GCF_056134285.1. Taxonomy (NCBI): domain Bacteria; kingdom Bacillati; phylum Bacillota; class Negativicutes; order Selenomonadales; family Sporomusaceae; genus Pelorhabdus; species Pelorhabdus sp. sgz311002. The sequence continues at coordinate 83,432 of NZ_JBWBCL010000008.1, forward strand.
AGGATTCGCCTTACAGCGATTCTTTCCTGCTCCAACAGTAAAATCGGGGTTCTTTCCTGACTACCAAAGGATTTTTACTCTTTTTAGAGAAATACTACAGGTAAATGTAAACCTGATTTACCACCAAAAGGAGTTGATTCACTTGGCACGCAACCTGCAACTTGACCCAACCGTCATTATCGTTTTCGGCGCTTCCGGCGATCTGGCTCAGCGCAAAGTATTTCCTGCCCTATATAATTTATACCTTGACGGTTATTTGCCGAGTCCTATCAAGATCATCGGACTAGCTAGAAGCAGCTTTACTGTAGAAACATTTCGCGATCGGTTGCGCCAGGGAATTGATAAATTTTCCCGCCGCGGTCCTTCACAGGATGCCGACTGGGAAGACTTTGCCGCTTGTCTGGAATACCTGCAGGCAGATTATAGTGATCCCGCCACTTACGAATACCTCTTATCCACAGCAGGCCGCGACTGGCCAACGCCGCCTAATCTCTTGTTTTATTTGGCCACACCGCCACTGCTCTTTTCGCCGATTGTCCAACATTTGGGCGAAAGCGCTCCGCTACGCGGCGACCGTCGGTATCGCTTAGTCATTGAAAAGCCCTTCGGCAATGATCTTTTATCAGCTCGACGACTCAACAGCGAACTGCTCAAATATTTTGCGGAAGAACAAATTTACCGCATTGATCACTATCTTGGTAAAGAAACAGTGCAAAATATCCTAGCCTTCCGATTTGCCAACGCAGTCTGGGAGCCTGTATGGAACCGCAATTTCATTGATCATATTCAAATTACGGTAGCCGAGCAGCTCGGCGTAGGCGAACGCGGCGGCTACTACGAAACGGCCGGAGCCCTTCGCGATATGATGCAAAATCATCTGATGCAGCTACTTTGTTTCATGGCTATGGAACCGCCTACGTCATTCCAAGCCGACGAAATTCATAATAAAAAAATTGATGTTATGCATGCCATCCATCCCATCTTGGAAGATGACGTCCCCTTCTACGCCGTACGCGGCCAATACGGCCGAGGCTGGATTAACGGCAAAGAAGTTCCTGGTTATCGCGAGGAACATGCCGTCGCCCCCGACTCAAATGTTGAAACCTTTGCTGCCGTAAAGTTATTTATCGACAACTGGCGCTGGCAGGGAGTCCCTTTCTATCTCCGTACAGGAAAACGCATGCCAGCTAGGGTTTCCGAAATCTCTCTGCAGTTTCGTCCTGTGCCCCATCACCCGTTTTCCCATCTAAACACCCAATTGATCCAATCGAACCGACTCGTTATTAAAATTGAGCCAAACCAAGGCATTTTGCTGCGAACTCAAGCGAAAGAGCCGGGTCTCGGCATGAAATTAAAACCGGTCGACATGTATTATTCCTATCGCGAAGCCTTTTCCTCCGTGTCACCTGACGCCTATGAAACATTGCTCGTCGACGTAATGCGCGGAGATCCGGCTCTCTTTATGCGGGCCGATCAAGTGGAAGCCGCTTGGTCCGTTATGCGTCCCCTTTTGGAAGTTTGGCAAAATGCACCGGAACTTAACTTTCCGAATTACCAGGCTGGTCAATGGGGGCCGCCTGATGCCGAAGCGTTGATTGCCCGCGACCGTCGTTCCTGGCTGTTACCAGCCTGTATGGAACCGAAAAAAGGAGGCTCCTCATGCTGAAAATTTATGAAACAGAAGCAGCTGCCGCGAAGGCAGCTGCCGATCTTTTTCATCAAACTGCTTTACAAGCCATAGAGAAACAGGGCTATTTCTATGTAGCCGTGGCAGGCGGTACAACCCCGCAAAAAGTCTATGAACTTTTAAAAGAGCCGCCCTACCTCACAACAATCCTCTGGGAAAAAGTCCATATTTTCTGGGGCGATGAACGCTGTGTCCCCGCTAACTCGGCGCGCAGTAATCAGAAAATGACCTATGACGCTTGGCTAAGCCATGTCCCGCTGCCACCGGAAAACATTCACACCATAAATACCAAAGAAGCGCCAGAGGAAGCAGCGCTTCGCTATGAGACAGACTTAAAAACCACCTTTGCTTCCGCTCCGCCTCGCTTTGACCTCATTTTTCTCGGACTTGGCGCCGACGGCCATACCGCATCACTCTTTCCCGGTTGCCCCGCCCTAAAAGAAAAACAGGCTCTCGTGAGAGCTGTATTTCCGCAAACACAGCCAGAGGCCCGTATCACCTTTACCTATCCACTTTTAAACCAAGCAAAAAAAATTGTTTTTTTAGCAACAGGAACAGCAAAAGCGGCTATTTTGGCAGAAATTCTAAACACTCCGCCACATGAGCCGCCCTATCCTGCCCAGCTTGTTCAACCAACCCAAGGAGAAATCCTGTGGCTTCTTGACCAGCCAGCTGCCAAAGAACTATCACCAAGCACCTTAAAAAATTAAAGTTTTGCCAAAGCCTTTACTAATGTTGCTTCTTCAAAAGGCTTGACTACAAAGCCTTTCGCACCAGCCATAATGGCTTCACGAACACTATTCTCATGCCCCAGCGCAGTAATCATTAAGACTGTGGCGTTTTGATCAATCGCTTTAATTTGCTTTAACGCTGTTACCCCATCAGAATTTGGCATTGTAATATCCATAGTCACAATATCAGGCTGTAACGTTTGAAACTGCGTTACAGCCTGATTGCCGTCTACAGCTTCCCCCACAACTTCATAGCCATTCTTCTGCAACATTGTCTTAATACTAAGACGCATAAACATTGCATCATCCACAATAAGTACCCGCTTCATCAAAATCTCACCAGCCCTTACGAATAGAAATAAAAGTCTATTGCCTTTATTACTAAAATATTGCATTTTTCTACAAATAAACCGCTTATAAATTCATTGTATACAAGGCAACGCTTTTTGTCTATCCTTTATTTCCCTTTAAATAGCAGAAACTGGGTCAGGTTACTATATTGTAATCACTATAGTAACGAATTGCTTAGCGACTAAGCCGCTTCATCTGCCAAAGTCCTGTCCCAATAAGAATGATCACATAGAATGCTAATACGCCAGCAGAAAATAGCGGCAGCGGCGCCCCACTGCCAACAAGACGTAATCCTTGACTAGCATGAGTTAACGGAAGCAACTGCACCACCCCCTGCAAAACAACGGGAAGTCTGTCGCTGGAAAAAAAAGTAGCGCAGAGAAACGACATAGGGGTCAATACATACGTGTTGAAATTTGCCATTTCCTCATGAGAATTCATCAACATCGCCGCAACAAAGCCAAGTGACGCAAACAGAGCGCAGTTTAATAGCAACAGTAACCAAAAGCCCATAGAAAGCGATAATTTAGCGCCAAATACAAACGCTAAAATCAAAATAACCAGGGAAGAAATGACGCCGCGCAGCATCCCGGAAAGGACTTTTCCCAACACAAAAGCAGCAGGCTGAATCGGCGCAATCTGGTATTCTTCTAGTGTTTTATGGTACAGTCTCGCCATATTTACGGGCGTCCCTACGGCGTTAAAACTAATAATCATCGAGTTCAGCGCCACAATACCTGGTACAATATAGTCAAGATAGCTTCCCTGCTGTACCTGAATTTGACTGCCAAGACCCCAGCCAAAAGCAACAAGATAGAGAATTGGCGATACCATACGCGATAAAATAAATCGCCCTAGGCGTCGGTTCAAAACTAGCCAGTCCCGCCAAAAAACTGTAAAAATATCAGATAGCATTATTCTGAAACCTTCCTTCCCGTAAGTTCCACAAACACATCTTCCAAATTCGTCTTTCGTAAGGCCGCCGTACCGCTTAACTGCCCCATTGCCGCCACAGCAGTTTCGCGTTCCTCAAAAAACCGTGCCTGCAAAACGCCCTCTTCCATCCATTCCAAAGCAAACTGCCCAACACGCCGACAGAGCTCTGTCGGCGTGTCCGTTACTAAGAGTCGTCCTTTTTCGAGAATAGCCACACGATCACAAAGCGCTTCTGCTTCCTCGATATAATGTGTTGTAAGAAGTACAGTCAAACCAGACTGATTGAGACTGCGGATCAGGTCCCAAAGTTTACGTCGTACCTGCGGATCAAGACCCACTGTCGGTTCATCTAAAAAGAGAATCTTGGGTTCGTGCAGCAAAGCTCTGGCAATCATCAGTCGCCGTTTCATTCCGCCAGAAAAGGTTTGAACCATATCGCCAGACCGAGTATCCAATTCGACAAAAGCAAGCAACTCAGCAATTTTCTTATGGCGAACCGCTTTAGGAATATGATGCAAACGCCCATGAAGCTCTAGGTTTTCCCACGCCGTAAGATCCGAATCGAGATTAAAATGCTGCGGTACAACACCAATCAAAGCCTTTATGGCAATGGAGTCTGTCGCAATAGGTTGTTTTTGAATCAAAACAGAACCTTCTTGATAGGATGTCAGCATTGTTAGAATCCGGATCAAAGTGGTCTTGCCAGCGCCATTTGGGCCTAGCAAACCAAAAATTTCACCATCGCCAATGGAAAGATTCAAATGGTCAATGGCTCGCCTTTGCCCATACTGTTTTACAAGTTCGCAAATCTCAATCATAGTGTCTCCTCATTTCCTTTCGCCAGCGAACGGGCCAGTGATAAGGGCCTACCTGTTTCATCAAGCCAGATATCGGCCTCAATCCGAAACACTTCCCGCAACATCTGCTTGGTAATTACATCGGCAGGCGAACCAGCGCTATATAAAGCGCCGCTACTCAGCACAGCAATCTGATCAGAATACCGTGCTGCATGATTCATATCATGAAGTACCATGATAACAGTAATCTTTTCCTCCCGATTGAGTCTGGCAATGAGTTCGAGAATTTCTAACTGATGAGAAATATCAAGATACGTTGTCGGCTCATCAAGCAGCAAGAGACGTGGTTTTTGGGCTAAAGCCATCGCCAACCAAACTCTCTGACGTTCACCGCCCGAAAGAGTTGCCACAATCCGGTCAGCTAACTTTGTCAGCTGCGTTGTTTCGATCGCCCATTCAATAAAAGATGCATCTTCTTTTTGCGTATTTTTCCACCAACGTTGATGAGGAAAGCGACCATAACTAATTAAATCACGCACTGTCAAATCGCTGGGAGCACTCGGCGTCTGCGGCAATACAGCCATAGTTCGGGCCAACTCTGCTGCCGAAACAGCATAAAGCTCCTTGCCATCAAGCAGAATTTTTCCCTGCTGCGGTTTTAAGGCACGCGATAAGGTTTTTAAAAAAGTACTCTTGCCAGACCCATTTGGCCCAATAATCGAAACGATCGTACCTTCTTGAATCGTCAAAGATAAATCCTGGAACAAAAGTTTCGCGCCAAACTGAACGGTTACATTCTGCGCTATAAGCATTACGGTTCCCTCCTTAATAGATAGAGGAAAAAGGGAGCGCCAGCAAAAGCCATAATAATGCCCACAGGCAGTTCCACTGGCGCAAAAACCGTTCGGGCCATTGTATCGCTAAAAGTCACAACCGCCGCACCTAGCAACGCGGAAGCAGGCAGCACATAACGATAATCAGAACCAATAAGCAGTCTTGCTGCGTGCGGCACTACCAGGCCCACAAAGCCAAGCAGTCCAGCTACACTGACAGCGCTAGCCGCTAGCAGCGCGGCCACAGCAGTGAGTAAGAGACGCGTTCTCTCGACAGCAAGTCCCAAACCAGCAGCCACTTCATCGCCGAGTTCTAATACATTTAAGCTACGCGTACTGAAAAAAGCCACGAGAGAGCCAAGTATCGTGTAAGGCAGCATGGCATAAAAATGGGGCCAGCTTCTTGCCGATAGCCCGCCAACCATCCACATAAGAGCGCCATGAACCCGATCACTAAAGAAGACTAATAAACCAGCAATGCCTGCTCCCAGAAAAGCCGAAACAGCTACCCCCGCTAAAATAATCCGTACCGGACGAATGCCGCCTTTCCAGGCCAAAATATAAATTGCCATCGTCGCCGCCATGGCACCGCAAAAAGCTACTGGCGTGAGTAAATACTCCCAGTGAGGGAATAAAATCAAAATTAAAATACCAGCAAGACCAGCCCCAGAGGAAACGCCAATAATGTGGGGATCTGCCAAAGGACTTTTCATGATCGACTGCAAAATAGCCCCAGATAAGGCTAGATTCAGTCCCACTAAAGCGCCTACAAGTGTGCGCGGCAATCGAATATTAAAAATAATCGGATTTCCCGCCCCTTGCGAAAAAAGCGTTGTAACAATTTCCTGCCAGGAAATTGTTACAGCGCCTGTAGCTAAACTATAGACAAAGGAAGCGGCAAAAGCCAGAACAAGCAAAGCTAAAACAAGTACGCGACGCCCAAGTCGACCATCACCAGAAGAAAAGTTTCGTTTATTGAACACGGCCATACACCTCAGGATAGACGATTTTAGCCATATATTCTACAGCATCAGGAATTTTCAGACCAGGATTGAGCAAAAACAAATCAGACGGCAAAAAGTAAACCTTCTGATTTTTCACAGCAGCGAGAGTACTCCAAGCTGGATTACTTTCTACATCGCTTTTCATCCTTGCGCCAATTTCCGCGGCATTGCCCATGGTGACCACAAAAACCATATCAGGATTGGAATCCACCAGTTTCTCTAAACTATAAGGCACATTATCACTGTCTTTATCAGGCGCCGTCGTTCCCGAAGCAACATTGACAAGGCCCAGACGTTTCGCTATACTGCCAGCAATCGTATTATCAAGCTCGACTGTTACACTTTTCGACGTAGCATGCAAAATCGCCACCTTCAACGGCGGTCCTTGCGGCACTTTGGCTTTTATGGCGCTGATTTTGTCTTGAATGGATTGTACTAATTGAGAAGCTTTGCTCTCTGTCCCGACAATCTTACCAAGTAAAGTAATCGTTGTCAGCGTATCTTCTAACGTCTTATATTTCAAAAGCAAAACCGGAATGTGATTACTTTCCAGCGTTGGCAAAAGCTTTTCATGCATTCCCTGCACGGCAATGACTAAATCCGGTTGCAAAGCCATTACTTTTTCTAAATTCACATTATAGACAAAGCCGACTTCCGGCACAGAAGCAGCAGCCTCTGGCACCGATTCCGTTTTAGAACTGGGCCTGCCTGCGGCTTTCCCATCGACAGAATATAATAGATCTAAAAAAGAGGTAGAAAGCACTACGACTTTTTCCGGTTTTTTCGTTAAAGTAACTGTGCGTCCGGCATTATCTTGTATGGTTAAATAATTCCCGTCTTTCCCTTGATCGGCAGATTTTTGCGCACCACAGCCGGCAAAGAAAAGTGCTGCCACGCCACAAAGGAGTGCCAGCAAAAACATATACTTTTTCATTGCAGTCTCTTCCTTTCGCTGCTCCGTTAGATGCAGGAAGCGATTAGCCCCGTCTTGCTACAATGGTTGATAAATAGTTCAGTTTATGATCATCATTCAGATCAGACAAGTTATGTACCACTTGTTCGCCGTCTAGGCCGCAGCGGCTGATCATGACAGCTTGTTTGGCCAAGCCATGACGTTTTAATTTTTCCAAAACCTGCGGGAAATTTTTATAAACTTTCATAAGCACTACATTATCGGCTGTAGCGAAAGCCTGTTCCATTTTTTCTTCTTCCATCGTGGCTGGAATAATATTCAGTACATCGTCCCCTTCGACGATAGGATAACCTAATTTGCTGCCAATGGCGCAGAAAGCCGTAATGCCAGGAATCGTTTCAATGGGATGTCCACAGTCTTTTAACAGTCTGTATACATAAATATAAGTACTGTAGAACATAGGATCGCCCAAAGTTAAAAAGACAACCGTCTTTCCTTCATCTAAATAGTTCACGATTGTTTCCTTATTACTAGCCCAGGCATCATTCAATTGAGTTTGGTCGGAAACCATAGGAAATACAAGAGTTGCAATTTCAGCCGTGTCCTTAATATAAGGTTTAGCAATTGTAAGCGCCACACTGCCTTCTTTCTTCTCCGTTTTTGGCGCAATAATAATATCAGCCGACTTAATCAAATTAATCGCTTTTAATGTAAGAAGCTCCGGATCTCCAGGGCCTACGCCCACACCATAAAAAATACCTGCCATTGCAAAAACCTCCATAAATTAAAAATAGGTCATAAAAAAACCTTTCTTAAAGCAAGAAAGGTCTTATTTCAAAAGAGCGCTGAAATCAAAAATCCTGGCTTTTGGCCAGGAAAAAAAGATCGAACTCTTTAATCCCCTCCCCATCGCTCGTGGGTTAAAACGGTGATTGTTAAACAGGCAGTTCTCCTGACTCTGGATCATCGCTCATCCAAACCTTCCCAAGACAATCGTCTCAGTGGCATTTTCTGGTTTCGCTTCCCATTACAGTGGCGGGACCGCGCCGGCCTTGCACCGGACTTCCCTATTAAGCCCTATGGGCACCTATTTCAATCTTATGCAATTATGAAATAACAGTTAATGTAACTTATTTATATCACTTGTTTGCAAAAAAGTCAAACAAATCCGACTAGAACTACAAGTATGCCCAGCTCTCTATAAATAGAAAAGCTGGGCTTTTTGCAGCTATTTGCCGCAGCACTTTTTGTATTTTTTCCCGCTATTACAAGGGCAAGGATCATTGCGACCGATCTTGACTGGCACCGCCTCATTTACGTTGCTCAGTTCCTGACAAGGCTGCAATTTCGCCGATTCATCCTCCACAAGTTCTACCGGTTTATACCCCTTCAACACCCACATGCGCGTCTGATTATGAAGCGCTGCCACATAGGGAAGTAAGGTATCTTGAAAAGAGTCACTAGGAAACTCATACCCTTTTGATAAGTAAGCTAAGAGATCGCCACTGCCTTTACTATTGTTGATAATATAAAAACAATCTTCGGCTAATGCCGCCGCCTCTTCCCGATTGAGCGAATAGCACTCTTTCATAAAGCGCAGGAAATTCTCTGAAGCAGAGTTTTTATCAACAAAACCGGGTTTACCAGCCTTCACAAATTGCTGCTTTAAAAAGGAACAGTAAGGAAGTTCAGCACGACTTTTCTGTTCTCCTAGAATATAGGCCCGATCTTTCACACGATAATCGGCATAAACCTCTTTATCAATTACAATTTGACCATAGCAAGCCGCAGCTTCAGCAATGACCGCCAAATAACGGGAAATATCCTGCGTTGCAACAATCCCTTTTTCCTGCACGAGCGCTACAAGCTGATCTTTTTCCAACAAGCCATAATAATAAAGTAAACCCTGTGTAGCATAAATCCACTCAGTATTTTGCCTGATCATTTCATAAAGCTTGCCTTCATTTAAAGCCTGAAAAGCCTGCTTCACACCAGTAGGCATCCAAAAAATCGTCTTCTCATCACAAGTACCAGTGCCTAAAAAGCCATAGCTTTTAAAATATCGAATAAAGTCAAGTCGTATTTTCGTGGTATAGAAGTTTACTTCTTGCGTGGCAAATCGTTTAAACCACCGCCACCGCTCTTCATCAAAAATCAGCGCCGCTGCCTCAGCAACGCCCGTAGGAATCGCCATGACAAGTAAATCGGCAAGCTCCTGTTTCTTCAAGTTGCTAGCATTCTTAACCTTTAAGTTTACCCGTATTTCCGTCAATTCATCCTTGGTCAAATACCCTAAGTAACTCGTGAGTTCTTCCGGTCCACTCACCGCGCGCCATAAACGCTCTGCTAACTTTTTCTCCTGACGCTGAGCCTCTTCTATCACCTGATGCAAGGCTTCGGCTGTTTCATCGGCTGCTTCACAGCGGATATCTTTCGAGTCTTTCTCGCTCACTTTCGTTCCTCCCATATTCATCACACAAACTACTTGGCGAATATCTTTCTCAACTCTATAGATTGTACACCATTTCACCGAGAATTGCCAAGTCATAAATAGGAAAAAAATACCAAATAATTCTCTTATTATTTTACCAGGAAAAATTACAGGACTTTTGTCGGAAAGCGCGAATAAGAAATGCCAATAATTTATTTTCTGAAAGGATGTATCGCATGGCCCATGCCGCCCTACGCCCAATGCTTCTAACCGCTTTTCTATTAGCTGCCGCCACTTCCCCAGCCGCCACCGCCCCCCTTACAATTGACGGGGAAACCACGCTAAAATATGAAACCATCCGTTATCATCGCTCTGACGTAGCTGATATCAGCGATACAGAGAGAACCTTGCGGCTAAATTTTCACCAAGCCCTTTCAGAACAAACCGAGATTTTTTTCCGCTTTGGCCATCAATCTTACGCGGGTTCTGCCACCAAAGAAAATAACAGCAGTCTAGATCAGTATGGCGTGCTTGTTAACAACAAGAATATGCTATTGAAAATTGGCAGCCAAGATACTTACTTAGGGGCTTACGGCGCGATGTTTGATAATAGCTCGAATGCTGGCTTTGGTATGTTTAAAGGAATTGATTGGCGTACAACGACAGGCCGAATTCAATATCATGCCACCTTCGGCAGATTAGACTCTGCTTTATTTTCTGATAGCGCTAGCCATACTATTTCCGGCGGCGAAATCGCCTACTTTGCTGGTTCCACCCGCTTCATGGCCAGCGCCCTTCACATTCCCCATCTGGAAAAAGCCACAACCTTTACCGGCTTTAGCGTGAATTTGCCCCTGGGAAAAGCAGAGTATTTGGCTGAATATGTCCGTTCTTCCGCCCCTGATCAAAACCAGGGAATCCTAGTAGGAATCAACTATCAGCCCACAGAATATCAGGCGATAAAAATACTTGGCGGCGAAATTCAAGATCAGGCCGTACCAGAAGGGAAAGCAAGTCTTGGCGGTTATGATAATAGTCTAAGAGGCTTTCAAATCGCCTTCATCCAAGCTTTAACGCCGCAAGATCGCCTTTCCCTAAAGTACATAGTTGCTCAAACAATTACCTTCGATATCCCCATTCGCAAAACCGAAATCGAATATACCCATACCTTCTAGCATAAACGTGCTAGAAGTTTTTTTATAAATCGCACTGAAAATTTTTATTTTTTACTATTATAATTTGACAACTAACAAAATTAGTCTTATAACTATAGTAATTAGTCTTAAATCATAAGAGAAAGCAGTGATTTACATGGGAGCCCCTGTCGGCCTTACATTTCAAATTATTATTGAAACTGCCGCTGCAATAGCGGATCATACCGGATTAGAAACAGTAACCCTAACAGCGGTAGCGGCAAAACTTGGCGTTCAAAAACCCTCTCTTTATAATCATATTGATAGTCTGGCCCATCTCAAACAAAGCCTTTCTATCTTTGCCGTAAGAGAAATGCAGAAAAAAATCAGTCAAGCTGCTATTGGCAAAGCAAAAAACGATGCCATTAAAGCAATTGCCCGCGAATATCGCGCCTTTGCTCATGAGCGTCCCGGTTTATACAGCGCCATTGTCGCAACACCCAATCGAGAAAATCAAGATCTGCAGCAAGCGCTACAAGACTTAATGTCAGTAATTCGAACCGTACTGAACGGCTATAACCTAGACGAAGACAATACAACCCATGCGCTACGCGGTCTTCGCAGCGTCATGCACGGTTTTCTTTCCTTAGAAGCAGCTGGTTGGTTTATTCAAAAAGCGAACAAAGAAGACAGCTATGAGCAAATGATTGCTACTTTTCTGTACGGTATTGAAGCTCTCAAAGAAAGCCGATAAGCGAGGTCTGTTTATGGAAATGTGGAAAAGGAATTTATTCATCTGTTGGATTGGCGCTTTTGCTACCGCCTCAGCCTTAAGTCAGATTGCTCCGATCTTACCGCTTTATGTGGAGCACTTGGGAGTCTCTGATCTGGAAAGCATCGAAATGTGGTCAGGCCTTGCCTTTGGAATTACGGGAATGATGATGGCACTCGTTTCGCCACTGTGGGGGCAAGCAGCTGACCGTTTTGGCCGAAAAGCTATGCTGCTTCGAGCCAGTCTCGGAATGGCGATTGTATTATTTTTCATGAGCTTTGTCACGTCAGTATATCAATTAGTCGGCTTGCGGTTGCTCATGGGGACGATTTCCGGCTTCAACTCCGGCGCAATTACCTTGATTGCTACGCAAACACCGCGAGATCGAGCTGGTTGGGCTTTAGGCACCTTGTCTACAGGCATGGTTGGCGGCTCACTCTTAGGCCCGCTCATTGGCGGATTTCTAGCAGAGTTTCTCGGCGTAAGAAGCGTATTTTTATCAACAAGCGTTTTACTCCTTATTGCTTTTGCCCTAACACTTTGTTTTGTAAAAGAAAACTTCACTCTAGGCGATAAAAAAATCTTCACGACAAAGCAAGTTTGGCAAATGATTCCGCAAAAGGAATTGCTGTTATCCATGTTTTTAACTACCTATCTCTTAAGCGCCGCCTTATTTTCCATCGAACCCATCATCACGGTCTATATCAAACAGCTCATGTTGGAAACCGATCATGTAGCCTTAATTTCTGGTTTAGTTTTTGCAGCTTCCGGGCTGGCAAGCATGATTTCCGCTCCTCGCCTTGGCAAACTTTCTGATAAAATCGGGCCGGAAAAAGTAATGACTGCTGCCTTATTTATTGCCAGTCTTCTCTTTATTCCTCAGGCCTTTGTAAAAAACGAGTGGCAACTGCTCGGTCTGCGCTTTCTGTTAGGTTTAGCAACAGCGGCTTTACTGCCCTCTGTCAACACGCTCATTAAACGAACAACGCCTGATCAAGTAACCGGACGGATTTTCGGCTATAATCAATCGGCACAATTTTTAGGAATGTTCAGTGGTTCTGTACTAGGCGGCCAGACTGCCGCTTTTCTCGGAATTCGCTCCGTCTTCTTTGTCACCAGCCTACTCATGCTGATCAACGCTTGTTGGGTCTACTTTACAGTCCTAAAAGTTTCTGCCGCACAAAAAATCAAAGAATCCTCCCACTAAAAAACTGTCGCACTAAAAGCAGCTTTCCTATAAGAAAGCATTTTAGTGCGACAGTTTACATTTTTAAGAGCACTTTTTTAAGAGCACTTTTTTTCTAAGACTTCCTCACTCGTGATAGGCCGCCGTACAAGGGCATAACTAATAGCCCCGAAGAGGCAAAGAATACCACTCACCACAAAAACCATATCATAGGACCCTGTCGCCTGCAAAATATAGCCTGTACAAATCGGCGCCAACGTACCACCGACAAAACTGGCAAAGTTTTGAATCCCGCCAAACGTTCCTACAGCTTCTGCCGGTGCTAAATCTCCTACCAAAGCCCACAAAACGCCAACCCGTAACGCCCCAGCAAACAGACTCACGGTAATAAGCGCAATCGCAATCGTTGTATCCTGTACGTAGTTGACCGGAATAACAGCAACAGCGGCTAGAATGCAGCCCCCTACAGCAGGAACCATTCGCGCCTTAATCACATTCATACCACGCTTAATAAGGTAGTCCGAAATATAGCCGCCAATCGGTACGGCAATAACCCCGGCAATAAAGGGAATGGCTGAAACCCAACCTGCTGTTGTCAGCGACATATGACGCTGTGTTGTTAAATACGTAGGCAGCCAGGTAAAGTAAAGCCAAAATACATAAGACGTACCGGCATTGCCAATATTAAACCACCAAGACGTCGGATGATTGAACAGTTTCCAAAAATTAGGCTTTACTTTGCTGTTAGTAAGCTCAACAGCTCCTTTTACGACAAATTCCAGATCATCCTTGCGATAAAACTTCAGCCACAAAGCAAGTACCGCAAGGCCCATCAAGCCAAGACAGATAAACATGCCGCGCCACCCAAGATAAATCATAAGAAATGTAAGCAGCGGCGGTGCAAAACCATTAGCAATCTTTGGTCCTAAATTAATGACGGAAGAAGCCATACCGCGATCCTTTTCGGCAAAGTACCGTTGCGTAATCTGCCCGCCAATAATGAAAAAAGGCGCTTCCGCAATTCCCAGCAGAACTCTGGTAATATACATAGATGTAAAACCTAGCACAAAGCCACCGGCAATCGTCGCCAACGACCAGATTCCAATAGCGCCTAAAAAGATTTTATGAGTACCAAATTTATCGATAAACCAGCCTGCTGGCAAATTGGCCAGCGAATAGGGCCACATAAACGCCGATAACAGCAAGCCCATTTGAATCGGATCTAAGCCAAATTCCCGCGAAATTGTCGTATTGGCAATACTTAAATTTACCCGATCCAAATAATTGACTACAGATCCTAACAACATAATAGCGACAATAATCCATCGATAATCACGATACCATGGAATCGCTTCCTGGCATTTTTCCACGCTTCAATTCCTCCCTTTTCTCCCCATCTGACAATTATTATAGCATTTTATCTGCTATCTCCTATGGCATTTCATAAAATTCAAATAAAAGATAGCTCATTTAAGGCGAATCGTACTTACATCACGAAAATCCCCCTATACAACAAGCAAAAGGCCCCCCATGTAAAAACATGATGAGGAGCCTTTCGTCTTAGCAAAACTGAAACAAACAATATTTTTATAAATCCTTACAAAACTCTAAAAATACCAGTGAGCGCCACTACAGCGGCAAAAAGCATGGCGATACCAGCGATCTTCATCAATCCCTGGTAAAACTGTTCTCTAGCCTGGGCGCTTTCATGCAAAATTGTTTCATAGGCGGATAAAAGAATCGCCCCACCTGTAAACGGCGAAATACCTGAAATATGAGCGCCAACCGACATAGCTGCCATCATTTCGGGATAAGATCCAGTCCCTAATGCTTTGATAATATCAGGAATCATAGTCGCTACAGTAGGAAGTACAACACCAGATACACTGCAAAATAGTGATAATAGACTGCTAGTCAATGATACAAAGGCTGGCGCAGTAAAGGAATTCATAAAAGCGCTTAGACCTTTAGCTAATAGTGCAATGCCGCCAAGACTAATGATAATCTTCATCAATACACCAAAGCCAGTAATCAATATAATCGTGTTCCAACCAACAGTCCCTAGAACTTCCTTCGAATCAGCAGCATGAATGAGCAGCAACAAGGTGGCGATCACAAAGGAAATTAATCCGACATTGGCTTTAAAGGCAAACACAAAGAAAACCATTAAGAGAATTCCCAAGAGAGTGACACTTTGCTTTTTATTAAAAGCAGGCAGTTCTTTAAGTTTAAAAGGTGAAGCGACATTAATTTTATGACCGCCATAATAAAAATAAAGCAAAGTGACTAAAATCGTAACAGAAACAAATTCACTAATCATCACAGAGGCGCTAACCGCCCCATGTCCAGCTTCGTGGGCCAGAGTATCAAGAATAATCCCATTTACAGCAACAGGACAAACGCCGCCTACATTTGTACCGAAAAAGCCCATCGCTCCTAACAGCAGCGGCGATACCTTCATTTCTTTGGCTAGCGACATGGAAAAGACGCTCATTAGAATTAAACCAGCTAAAGCGCCCGGGCCAACAGAAGAAATCAGAATACTCACAAAATAAATGACAAAAGGAATCAAGTGCGTTTTAGATCCAGTTAAAGCAATGATTTTTTTAGCGATCAGCTCCATTGTTCCATTCACTTGAGCCACGCCGAATAAAATCATTACACCAAGGAGCATCAAAAACAACCCGGTATTAAATCCTTTGATCATATCTACTTCAGGAGTCCCGCTGAGACGGCATAAAATATATGCCGCCATCAGCGCAATAAGCCCTACATTTTGCCTGGTTTTTAGACCGATCAAAATCGTTAGCACGAGGAAAACTAGCGAAATAGCAGCAAAATCCATAACTTACTCCTTTCACACTATAAACTGGCTAGGCCAATTTCAAAAGCTTTGACATTTACTGCAACAAACTGCGGTTTTACTGCTTTAGTAATAATCGCCCGCCAATCAATATCTTCCATCTTCAAAGCTTTAACCAAGGCGCCTAGCAGCACCACATTAGCGCTCTTCGGATTGCCTGCTTCAATTGCCAACTCGGCAGCATTAATTGCCAAAGTAGACGCCTTATCGCTCAGAGTTGCAATAATTCCGTCTGGATACATAGTTTTTCCTGCCAGAACTGGCATAGAAGGAATCTGATAGGTATTTACAACAATCTTGCCATCTTTTTTCAAAAACTTGGCATATCGTGCGGCTTCCATTTCTTCAAAAGCAACGAGTACGTCAGCACTGCCCTGGCCAATAATCGGCGAATATACTTTTTTGCCGAAACGTACTTGCGTGCTAACACTGCCGCCGCGCTGACTCATGCCATGAACTTCTGACATTTTCACATCGTAACCATTTTCGATTAATCCCATAGTAAGAATTTTACTAGCTAGAATTGCGCCTTGTCCGCCAACGCCGACAAACAATACATTCTTTACGTCAGACATGGATTATTTCCCCTTCCTTTCAATAGCTTTTACCGGACAAACCTGGCTGCAAATCCGGCAGCCTGTACAATCGGCCTCACTAATGGCAACTTTCTTCGCGGCCCCATTGAACCGCAGCGCCGGACAGCCTGTGGATAAACATTTTTTGCAGCCAATACACTTCTCTGCATTTACCATGCAAAGCGTCCTATCAAGATCAAACTCTGCTTTATCTTCTTTCGAGAATTTTTTCAAAATACAAGGCCATTTCGTAATAATAACAGTTGGTTCTGTCTCTATACTGTAAGCCCAGTCAAAAGCCGCTTTCATATCAGCTAACTCTAAGGGATTTACTGTTCTAACCTGCTTAATCCCTAGCGAACGGACGACAGCTTCAATGTCAAGAACTTCGGTTACCTCACCTGAAAGAGTATAGCCAGTACCAGGATTCTCCTGATGACCAGTCATACCAGTAATTCGGTTATCTAAAATCGCACAGATCACCGAAGACTTATTATAGGCCACTTCGGTCAGCGCATTAATGCCTGTATGGAAAAAAGTCGAATCGCCCATGACACTGACAATCTTCTTCTTCTGACCGCTTTTCTCAAAGGCTTTCTGCATTCCGTGCGCAACGGAAAAGGCACTGCCCATACACAAAGCCATATCTTTCGCATTGAGCGGTTCAGAGCCGCCAAGCGCATAACAGCCAATATCACCGACCATAACAGTATCTTTTCGCTGCTTCAACTCATAAAAAAAACCGCGATGAGGACAGCCAGCGCAAAGCGCAGGCGGACGATCTGTCGTTAAATTGCCTGGTACCTCCAGAGCTTCTACGGTCTGATTAAACACAGCCTTAGCAATAATATCTGGATTGAGTTCATCAATATCCGGAATCACTTCTTTGCCAATACAGTCAATACCAGCTGCTTTAATCTGCTCTTCCATAAAAGGATCAAGCTCTTCAATGATATATAATTTCTTCACTTTTTGACGGAAACTACGGATTTTTTCCAGGGGCAGCGGGCAAGTAAAGCCTAGTTTCAAATAAGAAGCTTTATTGCCAAACACTTCCTTCGCATAATTATAGGCAACGCCAGCTGCTACCACGCCAATTTCGTCCGTATTCCATTCTTCAAAATTAAGCGATGTTGTTTCGGTATACTCTTTCAGTCGTTTATCGCGATCGACCATACCAATACGCAATTTCTTGGAAATAGCCGGAACAGGATCCATTTTTTCGCGATTCTTCACATAAGGAACTACAGGCACTTCCGTTCTTTCCCCTAATTCCACTAAACTTTTAGAATGGCAGACACGAGTTGTCATGCGAAACATAACAGCTACGCCATATTCCTCACTAACGCGATACGCTTCTTTTATCATATCTTTCGATTCCTGGGAGTCGGACGGCTCAAGCATAGCAATTTTGGCGAATTTGGCATAATTGCGGTTATCCTGCTCGTTCTGGGAAGAATGCATGCCCGGATCATCAGCTGATATAAAAACAAAGCCGCCGTTCACCCCAAGATAACTATAAGTAAATAACGGATCTGATGCTACATTAACACCGACATGCTTCATAGCGACTAGTGAGCGAACCCCGGCAATGGCAGCACCAATCCCCGCTTCCATAGCGACTTTCTCATTAGGCGCCCACTCTGAGTAAATCTCCTGATACAAACTTACATTTTCGAGAATTTCCGTACTGGGAGTACCGGGATAAGCAGAAGCAAAAACTACCCCCGCTTCATAGGCGCCTCTTGCTACGGCCTCATCTCCTGTTAGCAATTCTTTCATCTTGTTTCCTCTCCTTTACATACGCCTACTTTGGTAAGGCACGTATTGATTTCCGCGTCAATTGCTTCTCCCATTTCCAGGGCAGTAGCAATCACCTTGTCTAAGTCATAGCCTGTTTCATAACCAAGCGAATGCAGCATGTTGACCAGATCCTCTGTGGCAATATTCCCTTTAGCTCGCGGCACAAAAGGACAGCCGCCCATGCCGCCTAAGGAAGCATCTAGGGAAGTAATTCCGGCTTCAACAGCAACGAAGGCATTGATAAGTCCCATACCGCGCGAATCATGCAAATGCAGTGAAAAAGCTTCTAAAGTCGTAAATTCCTGCTTCAACTGCTGCAGCACAGCGCGTGTATGAGCAGGGCTGCTAATTCCGGCCGTATCAGCTAGGCCAATATTTTTAACGCCAAGTGAAAAGGCGGTTTGACATAAATTGATAAGCCGCTCTACAGGCACTTCATCCCCAAAAGGAGATCCCAAGGCACAAGCTAGCGCCAGCGTAATTTTTACGTCTTGTACTTCACTTGCCATTTCTTTAAACGCTGCTAACGATTCTGCAATAGAACAGCGTGAATTTCTCATATTGTGTTCTTCGCTAGCTGACAGTACAAACTGGATCGTTTTGGCCCCGGCTGCAATCGCATCTTCTACGCCGCGTTTATTCAAAACAAGCGCCATCAATTCAAGCTCTAAATTATTCTCAGCGCCATACAACTGCAGACTTTGTAATAGTTCAGCCGCCCCGGCCATTTGCGGCACTCGCTTTGCATTCACGAAAGAAGTGACATCAAAACTCCGGGCGCCATAAGCAATCATTTTTTTGACATATTCAATTTTTGTTGCTAGCGGAATCATTGTTTTATGATTTTGCCAACCGTCGCGCGGACAAGCTTCCACAATCCTGATCTTCCGTCTCATAAATTCATCTCCCAATTAATTAATGACTCCAGCCTTTTTAAAAGCAGCAATTTGTTCTTGACTAAAACCAGCTTCAAGCAAAATCTCGGTATTATGTTCGCCCAAATCAGGCGCCGCCTGTTTATATTCGCAAGGATATTCGCTCATCTTAATCGGGTTGCCCAGTACAGTCAGTTCGCCTGCCGCCGCGTGATTTACCTTGACGAACATCTGCCGCACTTCGCTAATATTTTTGTCTTCGTAAACATCTTTGATATCATAGATCGGACCAGCCGGGACATCTACGCCAAGAATAATATCCACACACTCATTCGCCGTTTTATCACTGGCCCATTTGTTAATAATTGCTTTTAGCGAGTCGGCATTTTTCTTTCTGGCTTCTGTATCAATATATAAGGGATCATTCGCTAGTTCCGATAGTCCCATCGCTTCTGACAAAGCAACGAAATGCTTGTCCGTACCACTGGCAATCACAAAATCAGCGTCTTTCGCCCGGAATGAATCATAGGGAGCCGAAGAAATATATTTATTGCCTGTCTTTTCAGGCGCTTTACCTTCATAGACATACTGCATGGCTTTGGCTTCCAAGCCGGAAACAATACTGTCGACTAAGGCCACATCAATATGCTGACCCATTCCCGTTTTCTGCCGTTTGATAATCGAACCCAAAATTCCAATCGCCGCATTCATGCCAGCCATCATATCGCCGATAGCCATACCAGCCCGTGTTGGTTCTTCTCCCGGCCAGCCTGTAATGCTCATAGATCCGCCCATAGCTTGCGCAATTAAATCATAACCGGGACGATTCGAATAAGGCCCGTACTGACCGAAACCAGAAATAGACGCAACAATAATTTTCGGATTTAAAGCTTTACAAGCTTCATAGCTAAAACCGAGTTTACCAATAACGCCTGGTTTCATATTTTCAATCAACACATCAGCGCCCTTAATTAGTTCCGCAAAAATCTTCTTCCCTACCTCGGTTTTTAGATTGAGACTAACACCGCGCTTATTCCGGTTTAAGTTCTGAAAATACATACTGCGCCCGGTTTTCTTCTCTTTAGGCCGAGCATTTCTGACAAACTCACCTTTGGTCACTAGATTTTCTACTTTAATTACATCAGCTCCCATATCAGCTAAAAACATGCCGCAATAAGGTCCTGATAAAAACTGAGTAAAATCCAAGACTCGAATTCCTGATAATACGCCATTGCTCATTAATCAAACATCCTTTTCTTTTTAATTCACATACCAGCGTATGTGTTGGGCTTTTCCCAAACTTCTACCTACTAAGTGATGCTTGGGAATACCTCATCGCTCTAACGAATTTATATTTTTGCAATAACTATGCCAAATTCCAGCAATCACAAAAAAGTCAGATTTTACGCACATTTTCGCCAACCATCCCAAAAAGCACTTAGCTTCATTCGTAAAAAATTCTTTACGTATTTTTACATAAAATAATCCCCTCATTTCATTCTGACAGTCAGAAGTTGAGGGGATTGCTCTGCTACACGATTAAATGCCGTGACAATATTTGATTTTTTCCTTTAGCGACTGCTTTACTTTCCCACAAATTCAAGCTACATTTATAAATAATTATGATAAATACTTTGGGAACAGGAAGGAAGCTTCATGCGAAAAATCGCTTTTTTAACAGCTAGCGACACAGTTACGCAGCTTATAAAAAAATCCCTGGCAAATTTGCCGGGCCAAGAAGATGAAATTCTTATCGAAGCATTACGCTTTGAAGATATTATCAGCCAAGGCAAAGCCTTAGTTGACAGCGGCGTTCAAGTAATTATTACGAGTGGCGGAACGTATTTTGATTTATGCCGAGCAATTGATTCCATCCCCATTATCAATTTGTCGATTTCCACGAATGATATCATCTACACACTGAGTAAAATTCAAAACCACCACAGCTCTATTTATCTCCTGTTAAATGAGCGCATTCTCTTTGACCAGGATCGCTGTCAAGAAGTAATCGACAAAGAGATTCATCTTCTGCGTTATCAAGGAAAAGAAGATCTAGCGCTTCTCTTACAAAAAATCCCCGCTGACCCCACAGGCATTATCGTTGGCAGTGCCTTGCTAGCTCGCTTAACTGATGGCTCTGTTCCCACCGTGTCCATTATGCCAAGCTCGTCTACCATTTTATCGATTTACCAATATGCCCGAGACTTGATTGAACTAAATCTTCGCGACAATTATCGTCTTTCCGTACTAGAAGCCATTTTATCGAATATTGAAGACGGCATCTTATTTATTAATAGCGAGAAAAAAATCGCCCATGCAAACCAAAAAGCAGCCGATTATTTAGGCTTTTCGTTGACAGAAATTCCTGCATTAACGCAATTATTTCCTGATTTCAACCTGCAGACTATGACCTTTCCAACTAGAGAGCATGTAATCGAACGAGGCAAATATACTTTAATTATCCGTCTGTCTTCTTTTCCCGCCAATAAAACCAAAGAATATATCATCGTAATTCAGGATGTCAGCAAAATCCAAGCGTTAGAAAAAACAGTCCGAATGAAGCTGACCCAAAAAGGGTTAACAGCTGCCTATATATTTTCTGATATTCTTACGCAAAACAAAGCTATGAATGAACTAATTGCAACAGCGAGAACGATCGCCTGTCATGACTTTCCTGTTTTAATTCAAGGCCAAAGCGGAACAGGCAAAGAACTATTTGCTCAGAGTATTCATAACGAAAGTCCGCGCCGTAACGGCCCCTTTATTGCTGTGAACTGCGCCGCCCTGCCGGAAAACATTCTGGAAAGCGAATTATTCGGTTATGTAAGCGGCGCCTTTACGGGCGCTCGCAAAGAAGGCAAGGCAGGACTCTTTGAACTAGCTCATCAAGGCACGATCTTTCTTGATGAAATTAACAGTATGTCGTTACATTTGCAGTCAAAATTGCTGCGCGTTCTGGATACGAAAGAAGTCATGCGACTAGGATCTGATTATATAATTCCTTTAGATATCCGTATTGTTTCGGCAAGCAACAGCAATTTGACATCCGAAGTCCACCAGGGAAATTTTCGCCAAGATCTTTTTTTCCGCCTCAATACCTTTACCTTAAATCTCCCCAGCCTCAATGAACGCAAAGAAGATATTTTGTTTTTATTTAAGCATTTTATAGCCAAGCGGCGTAACGAGCCCTTAGAAAAAATCCAGCTCGCAAGCGAGCTAGAAGAAATACTTCTGAACCATAATTGGTGGGGCAATATCCGCGAATTAACCGGAGCAGTAGAGAAATATTTAATTTGGCAGGACAGGGATCAATATAAATATTTATTTGCGGAAACAAAACAAGAAGAAGCTTTACAAAAACCAGATCTCATTGATGATCAACTGCAAATAAACCTCAAAGAACTAAATAGTGTAATCGATAGCGTAATTATTCAAAATCTCCTTGATAAAGGACTCTCTAAAACACAAGTGGCTAAAGTATTAGGCGTAAGTCGTCAAACTCTGTTCAATAAAACAAAGAAACCTTGAAAAATTACTTATTCAAGGCGAATCGTACTTTCACTCTCTTGATTAAAGGCCTTAACATGGACAGCTAGCTTCTCAATATAAGCCTCATCAAGAATGAGAATACAGTTTTTCTCTTTCTTGATGATTTTTTTTGCAATCAAACGATTCATCACGTTATATAAACCTTTACGACTAATAGGGAAAAAATTACAAAGTTCCATTACGCTTTTAAATTGAAAGCGGTCAGCCTCGGCATTCTGTAATAGATAGAAAGCAAATAATTCTTCCGAACTAAAGAGATTCTTCATCATCAATTTTTTGTACATAATATAAATCCGATGACTTGTTTTATATAAAAAAAGCTTAAGAAATGCTGGATTCATTTTTAGCTTATCAAAGGTTGCTTGGTCAAGCTTTAAGAGTCGTACCGAACTGACGGCTTTCATATCGCAGGAAAAATTCTGTTCATAGATATAACTGATCTTGCCGACAAACTCATTTTCCGAAAGCTCATCAACAAGAAAACTCTTGCCATACTCCGTAATACACTCCACACGAACCGTTCCCTCAAGAATAAAGTAAATCTCTCGAAAATCTTCCTCAGAGCGAAGAATATATTGTCCCTTTTTATATTGGACAATAGCAATTACCGGCAAATACGCTTTAATATGTTCATAAATACAAGTATTAACTAACTCCACAGAGTATCCCCCACTCGCTCGTTCGTTTCTCTATCTTAATCATAATAAAAAACGATGAGGAATCGCAAGCAGCAATTCCTCATCGTTTTTCTTTATAAACACTCTTCAAAAAGGCGTATCATCACCAATATAGCAGGCTATATCGTGATTGAGATACAGATTTTGCAAGTTGTATAAAGTTTCCTCCGTTACATCGCCATGATTCATAAACTCGTAATTCTTGCCTAACTGCTGCCACTTCGTAGCGCCAAAGCGATGAAATTTCAGCAAGTTAATTTCATACAGATCATGTTGTTTCATAAAAGCAATTACGTGAAGGGCATTTTCTACACTGTCATTATATCCGGCAATCGTTGGCTGGCGCAATACGAGGCGCCCCTGCCACCCTGACGGCTTTAAAGCTGCAATATTGTCTAAAATCAACTGATTCGAAACCCCAGTTCCCTGGCGATGAGCCGATTCCTCCATATGCTTTACATCAATAAAAGCAAAATCAATTTTTTCTAATATTGCTAAAAAAACCGACTGTTTCGCATAGGCGCTTGTTTCGATCGCCGTATGAATCTGATGCTGCCGACAGCCTGCCAGGATCGCTAGTAAAAAGTCGGCCTGCAGCAAAGGCTCACCGCCAGAAAAAGTCACACCGCCTGTTGGTCCCCAATGGTTAAAATCACGGCGCAGTAACTGCAACAATTCCGCCACAGTATAAGTTTTAACACACTGCTTTAAGGCCTTATTGGGACAGAGTTCTATGCAGGAAAAAGTCGTGCAGTTCTGGCAAATCTCCCAGTCAAGCCGCGGCTTTCCTGTTGCTTGTAATGTAAGCGCTTCGTTCGGACAAGTGCCAGCGCAAGCCTGACAGCCTTTATCACCTTTACAAACCGCTTCGGCAAACAACAGATGGGGTCTCACAATCCAGCTTTCTGGATTGGCACACCACCGGCACTGTAGCGGACAGCCAGAAAAAAACACATTCGTTCGGCAGCCTGGCCCATCATGAACCGAAAAACTTTGTATATCAAATAAATAGCCTTTCTTTTCCATCAACTAACCTCAACGACCAGCATAGCCGCTGCAGGAAAAAGCGCCGCAAGTTGCATAAGCCCAGTGTTCTTTTTCTAAGCCCGTACAGGTCCCGACGCCATAACCGTCAGGATTACTAAAATGTTTGCAGTTACCGCATTTTTCCGCTGGCTTAAAGGCAGGACAAGCTTCGCTGCCTTCGCCGTCAATTACTACAAACTGTTTACTAATGGCGCACATGCCCTTTTCACAATCTAAGTTAATATAATTCTTACAGTCATAATGAGTCATAGTATTCGCCTCCGCTACAGATTATTATGCTTCGTCATATTCCGTCCGATAGATGACTTCATCTTGAATTGGTTTGCCAATTTCACACCAGTATTGCGTAAATCCGGCAACCCTCACCATGAGATCGCGATATTTCTCCGGCGCCTTTTGGGCATCACGCAACGTCGCACTATCTACGACATTAAACTGTACATGAAAACCGCCTTTTCGCATATAGGAGCGAACGACATCAAGCAGTTTTCTCGTGCCGCTTACGCCACGCACCGCCGAAGGATGCAGTTTTAAATTCATTTGCGAATTTTGATGAAGCGAATGGTCATAAACCGTAGCGGATTCAAAGATTGCATAGATTCCATTTTGATCCGTACCGGCAGCCGCTGACACGGAACCATCGGAATAGGTCGTCCCCGCTAGCCGTCCATCTGCTGTCGCTAACGTCACAAACCCCTGCGGCCCGTGTGTCGAAACAGAAATCTGGCAAAGATACAAGGGCTTGCCATAGTAAGAGCGATAACGCTGCGTCATTTCATGCATATAGTCATGATAGGCTTTAAAAATTTTATCGGCATAAGAATCGGCATTGCCATACTTGGGAGCGTTGAGACAAGCCGCAAAAATCTGTTCAAATTGAGCGCTCTCCGCCGTATTCTCGCGGTAATCCGGTGAATATACGCCTGTATCATAAGCTGTTTTAAAACCAAAGTTATGCAGCATCGCTTCGGTCATTGCCACTAAGGTAAAACGCTGCTTATCAAACACATTCTGTTTCAGCGAGGCTAAGGAATTAATGAAGGTAATGGTCCCGCAGGATTCGAAATTAATCGAAGCATTATAGCGAGCTCCCATTGTGCCAATATGTTTTCCTTTCGTAAAACAGTCCGGTTTTAAGAGCGAATTCACTACCGGCATATTATATTTACGCCAAATATCCATCTGTAAGTTATTACAACGATTGACTACCTCTGTAGTCAGTTCCATATAAGCTTTCCATTGATCTAGCATCGCTTCATAGGAATCAATCGACTGATTATGAGGTGGATAGACTTGCTTGCCAGTTCTGCGGTCAAAACCATTTGTCAAAACAAGTTCTAGCACCTTCGGCATCGCAATAAAGTGAACGCCTGTACCGCAAGTCGGTGAAGCGCCGCCAGGAATCATGGTGCGTTTGCCGTTATAGTCGAGCGGTAAAAAACAGCCTGGCGCCGATTCGAGACAGCCGCCCAAACACCAGGCTCTGGCATCATGCAGATCCATACCCTCCGGTCCATAATTACGCAGCATAAAATTCATACCAGTTTGGTTGTTCATCCAGGCGGGATAACCAAGACCCAGCTTCGTGCAAGACGCCGCTTTCATCAAGAAATCTTCCGGTGTCTTTTCGTCATATAAAATACTGAGCGTCGGCTGCGGCGTCTGATTGCGCATGCCTGCTTCAATAATCAAATACTCTAGCGGTGTTACTGCTGAGAGACCATCATAATTCTGACCGCCTAACGACAAGTTATTAAAGGTATTGCCTGATAAAACACCGCCAGAAACGCCAGCTGAAGCAAAACATTCAATACAAGTAATCTTAATGCGGTATAACTCCAAAAGTTCAATAACCGCTTCCTGATCCATCACTTGATCGATAATATCTTTTTCATAAAAGGGCTGAAGTACTTGGCCAAGCCGCCCTATCGACAGACCAGACTGCGGATCTTCATTGACAACGCCCAAGTGACAGCATAAAGTCAATTGCAGCGCTTCCCAAAACGAAGCGGGTTTCTTGTGAGCAATATTGCTCATCACTTCATCAATTTTCTCATAGTTTCGCCTAAGCGCCGCGTCGGTTTCAATCGATGCCAGATATCGAGCCTGTCGGGCATAGTTTTCACACCAAGTACTCAGCCCTTTAGTAATCTCTTTCATGGCTACATAATAGTACCCTCGGCTCATGCCAAAATCGCCGTCTTCCCCGGCTTCGCCCATGAGTTCCGCAATTTTTTCATCGCACATTTCCCTAATGCGATCAAAACCATATTGCAGCGGTAAATAATAATTCATGACTTCTCGTCCTTGGGGAATGGCAAAGGAGTCGAACATGCAGATAACACTGTCCATAATCTCTTTAAACTGGCTATAGCCTGGCGTCATTTGTGAATATTTATCACTCAATTCTTCCACGGAAATTCCTTTCCAAGGCTTTGCCGTCTTTACGAGAACCGGAATTTCCTCTTTACGCATGCCAAATTTCTTGGCAATCGAAATGACATTTCCCTGGCTTTGCGTTACATTGCCGCCGCCAGAGCCAACAACGCTGACGGAATCAGCTTCACTTTCCGCCGGCGCATCCACTTCTTGCATGAGCGCTTCTGCTTGGGCATTAAAAAAGCTGGCACAAACCCACGGAAAAGGAAAGGCGCCGCGAACATGCTTCGTTTTATTCATAACCAGTTTTTCATAAGGCAAAATAGTCGGTGTCATATGAGCTAACGAAGCCGCCACTGCTTTGGCTCGTCTTACCTCAAGAATTTCACCGTCATTTTCCCACCAAGTGCGGTTATACCAGTAAGCAGCCTCCATATCAGCCGTTACTTTGAGTGTATAGTAAATATCCATTAAATTTTTCGTACTTTCCTTCGGTTCAGGAATATCTGATTCTAATAAAGTATCCACATTGCCTACCGCAATGCCGCGCTTTTTTAAAATTTCCTGAATCCGGCTATCCATTTCACTCACAGCGCATCCCCCTTAGCATTTCATCTACTACTACTTTAGTATAAAATACCACAGAAGAGCAGTGTAAAGTACACACTTTTGAAAAGAAAATTATTTGAAATTTATGAACGAAGCAAGAATCAAAGAGCTTTATGAAAAAAAGGCCTGTGTTTCCTCGCCACAAGCCTTTCGCATCTTCTCAAATTACTCAATTTTTCGATTTTCTATTTCTTCATTTCACAGCCACACCAGGCATGCTTATTTTCATTCATCCACTGCTGCACCCGATCCAGTGTTTCGCCGAAGCGCTGGAAGTGGACGACTTCTCTTTCCCACAAAAAGCGCAGTGTATCTTTCACTAAAGGATCGCAGGTAGAATGAATCAAATGTTCATAAGTGGAACGGGCCTTTTGCTCGGCTGCCATATCTTCCGTTAAATCAGTAATCGGATCGCCTAAGCAGGCAATGTATTTTGCCGTCCAAGGTACTCCATTGGCATCGGTCCAAAAGAGTCCGTGGTCATGCTGCACATATTGACCACCCCAGCCAGCTTCCTGAAAGTCCTTCGGGTCAGCGCCATCAGTCAGTTTATAAACAAGACCGGCAATCATCTCCATATGGGCTAATTCTTCCGTACCAATATCAGTGAGTACAGCTTTCGCTGCCCCTGAAGGCATAGAATAGCGCTGATTTAAGTAGCGCAGCGAGGCAGATAGTTCCCCATCAGGGCCGCCGTATTGGGTAATCACCAGCTTGGCAAAAGCGACATCGGGACGGCTGACCCGTACGGGATGCTCCATTGTCTTTTCATAAATCCACATTGTTTCTCCCCCTCTACATTTGCCAGGGCCAGGGCTGATCGGCCCAATCCCATTTGCCTTCGACGCCGTGATGACCTAACCATAGGAGTGATCCAAATTCATTCATATACTCATTTAGGTAACGTTCAAGCACCTCTACGGCGCAATTATAGTCGTCAAGGGCTTCCTTGTCGCAGGGATGAGTATCTAAATATAAGGCAAGCTCAATGGCGACAAATTGTATTTCCTGGATCTTTTTCAATAACGCCATTTGGTCGCATTCCATAACAGGCTCCCCTCCGTTTTTAATCGCTCAGTCTTGGCTCCGTTGCTATTTGGGAATTGGATACACGCCAAA
Source organism: Pelorhabdus sp. sgz311002 (assembly GCF_056134285.1). Lineage (NCBI taxonomy): Bacteria > Bacillati > Bacillota > Negativicutes > Selenomonadales > Sporomusaceae > Pelorhabdus > Pelorhabdus sp. sgz311002. The sequence continues at coordinate 111,702 of NZ_JBWBCL010000008.1, forward strand.
TAGCTCAGGAAATAAGGTTCCTTTACATAAAGCTTCCGCCGGTTTATAGGCGCGTTTATAAAACTGCCAAGGAACATAAGCATGAGCCAATACAAAGCGACCTTCGCGGCTCACAGCGTCTTCTTGGCAATCGGCAAGAAATTCATCATCTTGATATAGTTCTTCCATAAAATAAGCCTCCTTTACAATAACTCGCCTTCTTCCTTATGTTATGTGAAGGCGACTAAAAAAGTTTCCGCACCTTAAAAGAAAAAGCGATAGACAGGATTCTTACTCGCTAAGAATTCTCGTCTATCGCTGCTCTATTTTTCATTATAGCTAACCGTTATACCCGGAAAGACTTGATGACCGTTTCCATTTTCTCAGCCATGAGCGCTAACTCACGACTGAAAGCGGCAATTTCCTGCATAGATGCTAATTGTTCCTCTGTCGCATCCGATACGGTCTGAGCCCTTTGCGCCGATTGCTTATTTAAAGATTCAATGGCTTGAACTGATGTAACAATTTTTTGGCTTCCCTGCGCCATAGTTTGAATCGCTGCGGCAATTTCTTTGATTTGTCCTGATACGTCTAAAACAAGCTGACGAATGCCATCAAAAGCTGTTTCGGCCTCTTGAACAACTTCAGAGCCGCGTTTGACTTCTTGACGACCTTTTTCCATAGCCTCGACAGCTCTCCCAGTATCGTGTTGCACTTCACCAATCAAAGCTGTAATTTTTTTCGCCGCCTCTGCTGACTGCTCGGCTAGCTTGCGAACTTCTTCAGCTACTACGGCAAAGCCTTTACCTTGTTCTCCGGCTCGTGCCGCTTCAATTGCCGCATTTAAAGCAAGCAAATTAGTCTGACCGGCAATACCGACAATGGTGCCAATAATTTCGCCAATCTCACTAGACCGATTGCCAAGCTGCCCGATTACTTGTGCGGAATGATCTACTGTTGTTTCAATCTGTCCCATTTGGGCAATAGCCCGCCCCATAGAGTCACGTCCTGCATCAGCTCGATTTGCTGCGGTTATGGCTTTATCGGAAGCATTATTGGACTGCGAAGCAATCTGTTTAATAGATGTTGAAAAACCTTCTACAATATTAGAAACCAGATTAACAGCTTCTACTTGCTCTTGCGTCCCTTGTACTACATCAGTGATTGCCACTGCTACTTGATTGGATGCTTCGGCTGATTGATCGGAGTTTTCCATAAGCTGCTGTGAAGCCATAGCCACCTGAGTAGAAGACCCTGATATGGTTTTGAGTAAATTATTTAAATTCGCTTTCATCGCATTAAAAGCGGTTGCCAAAGCGCCAATCTCGTCAGACCGCTCCATAACAATATCGTCTACACTCAAATTCCCTCGAGCAATTTCACTCACATTTCTTTCAATGGCAATAATCGGATCGGCAACCTTTTTACTAATAGCCAGAGCCATGGAAAGTAAAATAACAAAACTTAAAACGCTGACCCCGCCAAGGACAACAATATTTCGCATCATTTGCTGATTGTATTCAGCAGTTTTTGCGGCAACAAGCTTATCAATATCTTCAATCCAGTTTCCTGTACCAATGACCCAGCCATAGGGCTTAAATAGCAAACTATAACTGCGTTTTTGCAGCGCTTCCTGTTGATTGGGTTTAGGAAACCAGTAATCCGTATAGCCGCCGCCTGCTTTTTTCCCATTCGCAATGATGTCTTGAATAAATTTATTACCTTTCTTATCGACATCATCAAAACGACTCTTGCCTTCTGTCGGACGCCCTAACAGAACAATATTGACGCCTTGTTCTGTATCAATCCAAAAATAGTTTCCACCAGCAAAACGAAGTTCGCGAACAATATCGGCAGCTCGTTTTTTCGCTTCCGCTTCCGGCAATAGCCCTTTTTGCTGCTGCTGATAGATTGTATCAACAAGCGTATAGGCTACTTCTACCTGATTTTTTATATCATAATCGAATTGCTCCATAAGTACCGAACGATATTCCTGTAAATCTTTTTTCTCCTTTTGCATGGTGTCAAAAAGGTAATACCCGCTTAAAATCAAGACAACAGTCAAACCGGTTCCCAAAAACGCTACAATCAATTTTTGTTTTAAGTTCATTTCGGCAAACCTCCCCCGCTTAATCCTAACTCTAACACCGTTTTGTCGTTCTTGCGCTTTTTGTAATAAATTCTCGAAAAAAAACATTTTACCTGCTACTATTCCGGTTCAGAAACCAAGGAAACAATCAAAATAGTCGAAAAATTACTTTTTCGCCATAAAAATAACTCTTCCGCTATTCTCCTACCGAAAGAGCCTTGAATTCTTGGCCTTTCTCCTGTATGATCGTTATAGCAAATAAGTAAATCTTTGATCCAACAAAATCTTATCTTACAGGAGTTATGCATGAGTGTTTTAACTGTTGAAAATGTAACCCACGGCTTTGGCGCCCGTAAAATTCTTGAAGACGCCTCCTTCCGCCTCCTAAAGGGCGAACATGTCGGTCTTGTCGGCGCCAACGGCGAAGGCAAATCGACCTTTTTAAATATTATTACTGGTGAATTAACGCCTGATGCCGGTAAAGTGGAATGGGCCCGCCGCGTCACGGTAGGCTATTTAGACCAGCATACGGTACTAACAGAGGGAAAAACGATCCGGGATGTATTGCGCGATGCCTTCAAGGGTATGTATGATTTAGAAGCGGAAATGCTCAGTCTCTATGACAAAATGGGTGACGCTTCACCGGAAGATCTTGACAAAATGATGGAAGATGTCGGCGAAATTCAAAGCATCCTTGAAGAAAATGGGTTTTATATCCTTGATACGAAAATCGAAGAAGTAGCAGGCGGCCTCGGCCTACGTGACATTGGTCTCGATCGCGAAGTGCAGGATCTCAGCGGCGGCCAGCGTACCAAGGTTCTCCTTACCAAACTACTTTTAGAAAACCCTAGTATCCTCATTCTAGACGAACCGACAAATTATCTCGACGTCGAACACATTGAATGGCTGAAACGGTATTTGCAGAACTATGAAAACAGCTTCATTCTTGTGTCCCATGACATTCCGTTCTTAAATTCTGTCGTCAATGTAATCTATCATGTAGAAAACACGCTTCTCACCCGCTATACAGGCGATTATGAGCAATTCCAGCAGCTCTACTCGATCCGTAAGGATCAGGAGCAAAAAGCCTATGAGCGGCAGCAACAGGAAATTGATAAGCTTGAAGACTTCATTGCCCGCAACAAAGCCCGTATCTCCACAACAGGCCGGGCGAAAAGCCGCCAAAAGCAGCTTGATAGAATGGAAATTCTCGAAAAACCCCGAGAAAAACCAAAACCAACTTTCCGCTTTATGGAAGCCCGTACGCCGTCACGGACGATTGTGGAAGCCAAAGATCTTGTCCTTGGCTACAATGAACCGTTGACCAAACCTGTAGATATTCTCTTGGAACGCGGGCAAAAGGTAGCGATTCGCGGCGTAAATGGCCTTGGTAAGAGTACGCTTCTAAAAACACTGCTTGGCATCATTCCACCGGTCTCAGGCAAGATTGACCAGGGCGAGTTTTTAGAGACTGGCTACTTTGAGCAAGAATCTGGCCGGAATAACAGCAATACAGCCATTGAAGAGATCTGGCAAGATTTCCCTGGTTTGACGAACTATGAAGTCCGCTCTGCCTTAGCTCGCTGCGGTCTTACCAATGAGCATATTACGAGCCAGATGATGGTCTTAAGCGGCGGTGAAAACGCCAAAGTCCGTCTCTGTAAGCTCATGCTCAGAGAAATCAACTGGCTGGTGCTTGACGAACCGACAAACCATCTGGATGTAGAAGCAAAAGCGGAACTAAAAAAAGCCTTAATCGACTTTAAAGGAACCGTTCTGCTTGTCTCCCATGAGCCTGAATTCTATGAAGATTGGGTCACTCATGTTTGGAATGTAGAAAATTGGACGACGAAAGTGATTTAAATGACTATGTAAACAACGAAAGCCGGAGAACAGTGAATACACTGTCTCCGGCCTTGTTATTTTGCGTTGGTTTAGGCACGCCCATACAGAACGTCAAGCTGTTCTTTTACATCAGGGTTTTCCAAATATTCATCATAGGTCATACGGCGGTCAAAGAGGCCATTTGGCGTAATTTCCATAATACGATTCGCAATGGTCTCAACAAACTGATGGTCATGGGATACGAATAGAATCGTTCCTTTATTATTAATCAGACCATTATTGAGAGACGTAATCGACTCTAAATCCAAGTGATTGGTAGGCTCATCTAACAGCAGCACATTAGCGCCGCTCAGCATCATCTTAGCTAGCATACAACGAACCCGCTCGCCGCCTGATAATACATTGGCCGATTTTTGCGTTTCTTCCCCGGCAAAAAGCATCCGGCCCAAGAAGCCGCGGATAAAGGTCTCTTCCTGATCTTTCGAAAAAGGACGAAGCCAGTCCACCAAATTATCTTCTGTATCGAAATAAGCAGAGTTATCTTTAGGGAAATACGCCTGTGAGGTCGTAACGCCCCATTTAAAGCTACCGGAATCTGGTTCGATTTCTCCCATCAATACTTGAAACAATGCTGTCTTCGCTTGTTCATCTGGGCCGACAAAAGCAATTTTATCGCCTTTGGTAACCATAAAGCTAAGATCCTTAAAAATCTGTACGCCATCGATCGTCAAGCTCAAGTTTTCTACTGTCAGCAGTTGATCGCCTGCTTCTCGGTCGGCTTTAAAGTCAACATAGGGATATTTACGCGTAGACGGCTTAATATCTTCTAACGTAATTTTTTCAAGCTGTTTTTTTCGCGACGTAGCCTGTTTGGCTTTTGAAGCATTCGAACTAAAGCGCTGAATAAAGCTTTGCAGCTCTTTCATCTGATCTTCTTTTTTCTTGTTCGCGTCTTTGGCTAATTTTAAGGCTAGTTGACTGGATTCCTGCCAGAAATCATAGTTGCCCACATAAAGCGTAATATTGCCAAAGTCAATATCGGCAATATGAGTACAAACTTGATTTAAGAAATGGCGGTCATGGGATACGACGATAACTGTATTTTGAAAATCGGCTAAGAAGTTTTCCAGCCAGCGAATCGAAGCAATATCAAGGTGATTTGTCGGTTCGTCCAAAAGCAGAATATCAGGATTACCAAAAAGCGCCTGCGCTAAGAGAACACGTACTTTTTCCTGTCCGTCAAGTTCAGCCATTTTTTTATAATGATAATCTTCGCCAATGCCCAGACCATTTAAGAGCTGTGCCGCTTCACTTTCCGCTTCCCAACCGTTGAGTTCCGCAAACTCGCCTTCTAATTCAGCCACTTTCAAGCCGTCTTCATCAGAGAAATCGGCTTTGGCATAGAGAGCTTCCTTCGCTTCCATAATCTCAAAGAGGCGAGAATGTCCCATAATAACCGTCTTTAAAACCTCATGCTCGTCAAATTCAAAGTGATCTTGCTTTAATACAGCAAGACGTTCCCCTGGGGTAATAATAACTTCACCTGATGTTGATTCTTCTTCGCCTGATAAAATCTTCAAAAAAGTGGATTTTCCAGCGCCATTAGCGCCGATTAAGCCATAGCAGTTGCCTGGCGTAAATTTAATATTTACATCTTCAAAGAGCGCCCGTTTGCCGTAGCGCAGAGTTAACCCGCTTGTACTGATCATTTTCCTACCATCTTTCTGTAAAAATTCGTTATAAACAATAATATCTCACTATAGCATAAAAAAAAGGGAAAGTCGAATTCGAATTTTTTTCTTTACAAAAAAACAGCAGCGATGAATTCCACTGCTGTTCGTAAAAGCTTTATTTAGTTGCAAAAGTAAATAGCGTCACCTCAGCCGGACAGCCAAGGCGAAACGGAAGCCACTGGCCTGTCCCCGGGCTCACATAGCCGTAGCAGCCCTGATCTTCATACATGCCTAGCATATACTTATACTGCACTGGCGATAAAGATCGGCCAAAAGCGGCAATTTGTCCACCATGCGTATGGCCAGATAACGTTAACGGAACTTTCGCCGCAAAGGCTTCCGTAAAATAGTCAGGATGATGCGCCAAGAGAATCGTAAAGGCACCAGAAGGAATCTTACTAAGCGCTTGCTCTAAATCTTTTTGACGAATCTGATCTGAGTCAGCGGTGGTCTTCCCCCAAGGATAATCAACTCCTGCTAAATAAACGGGAGTATCTCCCGGCAGAAGCAGTCGACTGTTGTTATCAAGCAAAGTCACGCGACTCTCTCGGATAGCTCGTTCAATTAAGGGCTTATTGCGAAAGTATTCATGATTGCCCCAACAAAAGAAAATTCCTTGCGGAATAGACGGGCTAAGCGCATTAAGCTTAGCAATCGCTGCCGTTAAAAGATCGAGGTCATCAATCAAATCACCAGTAATCACTAACAGATCCGGCTCCTCAGCTTTGACCAGCGCTAACGCTTCATCCAACTTTTCTAAGGGAAAGAAGGGACCTAAGTGGGCATCACTGATTTGGGCAATCTTGAACTGAGCTAAAGACGCTGGTAGCTGCGCAAATTTCACTTGCTGCTTGACCGCATCGAGTCTTGTTTCTCCGTCTACAACACCCTTTGCCGCCAGCCCAAAAGAAGTGAGCGACAATAAGCCAGCCGCTCCGCCCAAAAAGCGACGCCGCGATAGACCGCCTGAACGTGAATCGCTAGAACTCAGCCTGTTAGCCATAACCGTAAGCAAAAAGACAGCGCCTAAGAATAAAGTGAAAAAAACTTGTCCGATCATCACCGCATAAGCACCGTCGAGAAGCACACGGAATATAGGCGTAATCGCCAGACTAGAAACCTTTAGCGCGCGGGGGATAAAAACCATGCCAAAGGAGAGCAGCGAAAGAATCCAGAAAGCCTTGCGCCAGGGCCGATACGCCTCTGCCCAACACTTACGACACAACAAATCGTTCACAGCAAGAATCACCATAGGCAGCGATACAAAGAGCAGTAAGAAAATATAGGAAGGTCCTGGCGTCTGTGTCATAATCAGCCTTTATTCGCTTTAGCCCAGCTGTCACGAAGCGAAACAATCCGATTAAAGACAAGCTGATCTGGTTTCGAATCAACTGTATCAGTGCAGAAATAGCCCTGCCGTAAAAATTGATAGTGCGTACCACCAACACTTGTCGCTAAGCTCGGTTCAGCCATACAGCCCGTAAGAGTTTCCAATGAATTGGGGTTTAGCGTTTCTTTAAAATCCTTTGCATCAGCATCGTCGTCGTCGAGCAGCAAATAGTCATACAAACGAACGGTTGCCTTCACAGCTTGAGCTGCCGCTACCCAATGAAGCGTTCCTTTAATTTTCCGGCCTGCCGTAGCCCCGCCGCTCTTGCTCTCGGGATCGTAAGTGCAGCGAACTTCTACTACCTCGCCAGTAACCGGATCTTTAATCACTTCTTCACATTTAATAATATAAGCATGTTTCAACCGGACTTCCTGGCTTGGCGTCAACCGGAAAAATTTCTTCGGCGCTTCTTCCATGAAATCTTCCTGTTCAATATAAAGCTCGCGGGAAAACGGCACCGTTCTCTCACCCATTTCCGGATGGGCTGGATGATTTTCCGCTGGTAGCTCTTCTACCTGACCTTCAGGATAATTGGTAATCACTATTTTTAATGGATGCAGTACGACCATGGCCCGGGCAGCCGTTTCATTGAGATCTTCCCGCACACAATGTTCCAGCATGCCAATATCAACTAAACTATTGCTTTTTGCCACACCGATGCGTTCGCAAAAATCACGAATCGCCGCAGGCGTATAGCCACGACGACGCAAACCGGAAATCGTCGGCATCCGGGGATCATCCCAGCCGCTAACCAGTTTTTCTTCGACAAGCTGGCGCAATTTACGCTTGCTCATAACCATATGAGTCAAATTTAAACGAGCAAATTCAATCTGGCGTGGTGGATTTTCCCATTGCAGACTAGCAAGAACCCAGTCATACAACGGACGATGATCTTCAAATTCCAAGGTACAAATCGAATGGCTCACCTTTTCAATGGCGTCAGAAATAGGATGGGCAAAATCATACATGGGATAAATGCACCACGCATCACCGGTTCGGTGATGATGGGCCCGTAAAATACGATATAAAGCAGGATCGCGCAAATTGAGGTTTGGTGAAGCCATATCAATTTTAGCGCGCAATACTCGCGAACCATCAGGGAATTCGCCCGCCTTCATCCGCGCAAACAAGTCGAGATTTTCTTCTACTGACCGGTTGCGATAAGGGCTGTCTTTGCCTGGTTCCGTCAAAGTGCCGCGATACTCACGCATTTCCGGCGCTGATAAATCACAAACATAAGCTTTTCCTGCTTGAATCAATTTAACCGCACATTCATAGAGCGTATCAAAATAATCAGATGCGTAAAACATGCGATCATCCCAGTCAAAACCGAGCCAGCGCACATCTTCTTTAATAGATTCTACATATTCTACTTCTTCTTTGCTAGGATTTGTATCATCAAAGCGCAGATTGCATAAGCCTTGGTTTTCCCTAGCCAAACCGAAATTGAGGCAGATTGATTTGGCATGGCCAATATGAAGATAGCCATTCGGTTCTGGTGGAAACCGTGTATGAACCGTCTTCGTGCCATTCGGCTTCTGTAAGTCTTCATTAATTATATTTTGTATAAAGTTAGCTGGTAGTGTAGTATTTATTGTTGTCATAGCCCTAACTCCTCATGAAAATTTAGCGTAATTGGCATACTTCTCCAAAAAAACGGATTTTCCTCCCTTTTATTTAAAAGAGTCGTAAATTGCCTGATATTCAGGCGTCGCCGGAATGAGGGTATAGATGTAGACGAGAACACCATTGGGATCGAGCACGACAAAACTGCGTTCTCCCCATTGCTTATTCTGTAATTTCTGATAGATATGAAGTCCTTCTTCCTCTAATCGCTTGTACTCGGCATCCACATCATCAACCTGGAAAGATAACACAAGACCTTTACCGTTAAAATACATACCTTCTTCCCGCTCTGGTAAGGTAAAACTGATGCCGACAGAAGGCAGTTCTTTCGATACAAGCTCTACATACCAGTCACTTTCATAAACGAGCCGAAAATCAAAATGTTTCATATAGAATTCTTTCGACTCTGTTAATTTCTCGGTACTTATGGTCGTGTCCACCCGTTTCATCTTCATATAAATCCCCCTTAACCCTTTCGATACTAGTGTAGACATATATTACTAAAAAGATTCTGTAAGGAAAAGCTTTTTCCCTGCCTTGCCGCAATGAAACCACTCAAAATCCAGGAAAAGGCAGGAAAATCAAAGTCGATCTAGTATAGTTATATTTATGTTTACTCTTACAGGTTCGGCTTTATTTTCACTTCGTATCTGTAAACTTAATATACCCATTGTCATTGGAGGTTGTATTCATGGATTCACTGAAAAAACTGGCCCAAAAACACCATGAGTCAGTCATCGCCCTGCGTCGCCATTTCCATATGCATCCCGAGCTCAGCGCTCAGGAGTTCAATACGCAGAAAAAGATCATGGAAGTTTTAACGGAACTGGGACTTACGCCCAAAGCAATTGCGAAAACTGGAGTTATGGCCGACTTAAAAGGTGCAAAGCCAGGCCGTTGTATCGCCATTCGCGCCGATATGGATGCCCTCAAGCTGCAAGATGAATGCGGCAAACCCTATCAATCGCAAAATTCCGGCGTATGCCATGCCTGTGGCCACGACGGCCATGTAGCAATGCTTCTCGGCGTAGCTAAAGTACTTGTCGACTATAAAGAAAATTTAAGCGGTACGATTCGCTTTTTATTCCAGCCTTCCGAGGAGCACTTCCCCGGCGGCGCTATTTTCATGATTCAAGATGGCGCTTTAGAAGGCGTTGACGCTATTATTGGCGCCCACCTCTGGCAGCCTGTACCGTCTGGTTCGATTGGCATCAAGAGCGGCCGTTTCATGGCCTCGCCTGATGAGTTCACGATTACCATTCAAGGCAAAGGCGGCCACGGCTCCATGCCGCATCAAACCATTGATGCCTTACTAGTGGCTTCGCAGATTGCTGTTGCATTAAATACAGTAGTCAGCCGTAGCATTGACCCCTTAGAACAGGCTGTTCTCTCCCTTGGTTATCTTCATTCAGGCGATACCTTTAATATCATCCCGGACAAAGCGGTTATCAAGGGAACGGTTCGCTCTTTTGATCGGTCGATCCACAATCTAATCTTTGACCGCATTCACGCAATTACGAAAGGGATTTGCGAAAGCGCTGGCGCAACCTATACGATTGACACCGTAGACAGTTACCCTGCACTCATTAATGAGGAAACAACGACCAATGCCATTATTCAAGCCGCTAAAGAATCGTTGGGAGAAGACAAAGTAATTGCTGTCAATCCAAGCATGGGCGCTGAAGATTTCTCCTATTACGTAGAAAAAGTACCAGGAGCCTTTATGTTTGTCGGCATTGCCAATGAAGCCAAAGGCATTGTCTACCCGCAACATCATCCCAAATACGATATTGATGAAGACGCCTTAGCCTATGGTATGGAAGTTATGGCTCGTACTGCTGCCAATTTGGCCGCAGAAAAATAACAAACACAACCAAGAAAAAGGACTAGACGGGTATATCCCGCCTAGTCCTTTTATATTACTTGCATGTATCATTTATGCAATTTCGTGTCTTTTTTATGTCTTGCAATGCAATTCTATTCGTGGCGCGTTTCTCTAACACCGGAAGAAGTCAAAAGACTTACCACAACATAGACAACAAGATTGGCTACAAGGGCCACAAAACCAGCATTTAAATTCATGCCAAGAATCGGCGTCGGATCCATTTTCCCTAAGATCAAGCCAAATACGAGAGCTTCGCCGACAAGCAAGCCAGAAAAAGCCGCGATTTTCGTTCCTTTATGCCAGAAAAGCCCCAGAACAATCATCGGGAAGAACTGCGTAACACCGGAATAACCAGTTAATAATAAGTTAACCAGCATATTGGGCAGGAAAATGGCTAAGCACAAGGCAATTGCAGTTAAACCAAGCACAGCACCCTTGGCGACTTTTGCCGTTTTTTCCGGCGTGGCATCTTTACCAACAGTTTTACCATAAATGCCTTTGGTAAAGAGCATCGAGGTAGAAAGCAGCAAATCAGCCGCAGGAATCATACAGGCCAAAGCACCAGCACCGCCAACGAGACCTAAGGCCCAACTGGGAAAGATCTGTTTTACTAAGGACATAAACGCCATATCGGGCGTTTTCAACGGTTCGCTAAGAACTAGTAAAGCCGTAAAACCGACCAACATCGGGAAAAGCATGCAAATCTGATACAAAGGCAAATATGTTGCGTTGTGACGCAATACATCAGGATTTTTTGCACTAAAGCTGTTTGGCACAAAGTGAGGCCACATGTAAAAACCTAGAGCTGTCAACATGAGCGTCGACATAAACCAGCTCACATCAAAATTTTTCGTGCCGCCAGGTAAAGATAAGAACCCTGGTTTTGCCGCTTCAAGGGCTTCAAACATACCGCCGACACTGCCAAAAAAGTGATATGGCAAATATAGACCAAAGAAAGCCACGGCTAGCATCATCAGAACATCTTTAAATACAGCTGTCGAGGCAACCCCTTTTAAGCCGCTCAAATACACAAAAGACGCAACAAGTATGAAAGCAATCATCATTGCTGGTACTCGGGTCAATAAACCGTAAGAACAGGTTTCAATAATAAGTCCCAAACCAGTAAGCTGTAATTGCAAGTAAGGCAGAAGAAAAGCAACGCCAATGACTGCTGTAAAAATGGCTAAAGGACGGCTGTTATAAAGATGCTCAATCAAATCCGGCTGGGTCATTAAACCATATTTTTTCCCCAACGGGGAAATCTTCGGCAGTAAATAATAGCCGACAATATAAGCAAGAGCGCCATAGCCAACAACATAAAAAGTCGGGCCGCCGCGGCTATAGGCCCAGCCGCTTGCTCCAAGAAATGCAAAAGCTGTATAAATTTCGCCAGCTAAAATGAACCAGCTCAGCCAATGGCCGAAGCTGCGCCCGCCTACGGCCCACTCTTCTAGATTCATTTTGTGTTTTAAACCAGGCATCATGCCAATGCCTGTAGCAAATAAAATAAAGGCAAAAATCACGATTAATGAAATTATTTGGTCATTCATATGTATACACCCCATTTTCTACCGCAAAAGGTTTACGGCTCATGTTCTGCTTTGGCATCAATTCGATAAATGATCTGCAAACAAACAAAGGCTACAAAAATGCCTGCGACAAGCCAAAACCCTAAAAAAGGAAGCCCCATCACAATAGGATGAACCTGATTGACAAAAGGAACCATCCCTACAGTCCAAATAAATGGAATCAACGTCAAAATGACTTTCAAAAACTTCATAGCAACCCCTCCTTTTAAAAAAATAGAGACACTTCGCCTAAGTGCCTCTCCCTTGAGTAAATCAATTCTGTTACAAAAATATTATAATACGTATTTATCGAAAGAACAACTATTTTTTCGCACCACTTGTCTCCTGGGAAAGAGCAATCGCCTTCACAACTTCGCCAGCAATGATTAAACCGACAACCGAAGGAACAAAAGCGATACTCCCTGGGATCTGATTGCGCGTCGTGCACGTACGAGTACTGCCACTCGGACAAATACAGCTCGTCGCACAACTAGAATTTTCTGTTTCCTGCGGCACTAACGGCTGTTCCTTCGAATAGACGACTTTCAGCTTCGGTATGCCGCGCTTTTTCAATTCCTTACGCATCACTTTCGCCAAGGGACAAACGGATGTCCGGTAGATATCAGCCACTTCAAAGCGCGTCGGATCTAGCTTATTGCCTGCTCCCATGCTGCTAATGATCGGAATATTACGCTTATTAGCCTGCACAACAAGATCAATTTTGGCTGTCACCGTATCAATGGCATCAACAATATAGTTATAGTCGCTAGCGAGCAGCCGATCGGCCTGATCTGGCAGATAAAACTCTTGAAAAATTTCGACTTCAGCTTGGGGATTGATCTCTAAAATGCGCTCACGCATAACCTCAACTTTCGGTCTTCCCACTGTTTTCGTGGTAGCATGAAGTTGTCGGTTAATATTCGTTAGACAAATACAATCATCATCGACAAGAACAAACCGTCCCACACCGCTGCGAACTAGACCTTCCACAACGAAAGTACCTACACCGCCAATGCCAAAAATAGCTACCTTACTCTGTTTTAATTTTTCTAACCCTTCAGCGCCAAGCAAAAGCTCTGTTCTAGAAAATTTATGAAGCATCATGTCACCCTTTATTATTTAATATTATTTGAATTCGTCAGCCCATAAAGCTGATCGGCATACAAAGTTAAATCATGGAGATCTGTCATATACTCATCAGCGCCAAAAAGATTTTTTACAGTATCCCGCGGCAAAGCGCCGAAGGCGGCGCCCCCGACAAGTACTTTTATATTATCAAACGCCTGGTCTTTGCGCAGGCTAGTAATAATCTGCTTAGTATCTGGTAAATGATCCGAAAGAGTCACCGAAATCCCCAAAAGTTTCGGTTGTATTTGCCGCAACACGCCTTCCACATCTCGCGACGGGACATTACTGCCCATAAAAGTTACATCCCACCCCTTTAAAAATAAAATATCAGCAGCCATTTTAGCACCAAGCTCGTGATATTCTTTGGCTGTTGCAAAAATCACAGCTCGCGGCCGTACCGTTTCAGCTGACGGCAACGTTTCCAGCATCGCCCGGGCAAATAAAACCGCCATAACTTGACTAGCTGAAGCAGTAGCAATATGCTCTTGGGCAGCGCTAATTTTCCCCTGCTGCCATTGCCTACCAATATAATACATCACTGTTTTGACAGTCTCTTCGTAAAAATCCAACAGTGAATCATATTCAGCCCTAGCTGTTTCAAAAACAGGTAATACCTGACTAAAATCTTTGCTAAGCAAAATATCTGCTAGTTCAAAAATCGTAAACTTTTTCGCGATAAGTTTATTTTCATCCTGCTCTTTGCTGGTTTGACTCGCTTCGATGAAAAAGGAATGATACATAGTAAGCTGCTGCAATAGCTGCGCTAAATCGGCCATACAACGATTGCCGCTTCGTTCTAGTAAGGCCTTTTCTAGGCTTTGAAAGAGAAGTGGAAAATATTCATAGGCAAACCCGCGCGCCTGATAAGTCCCATAGAGCCAGGAAATTTGCTCAAGTAACATTTTCTGATTCGCAAAGTGACAGTACACTAGCAAAATAGCGTTGAACCGATGCAATGTTTCATACATCAGTGGTCGTTGTTCGGTCTGTCGACCAATAAGCTGATCAAGCATGAGATGCTTTTCCAGTTGCTCTCGTGTTTTGAGAAAAACAGAGTAACGCGCCACTTCATAAAACTGCTTCGAGACAATGCCAATTTTAGGCAAAGAAACATCAACTACCGCTAATGACTCCATCGAACCCTTCTCCTCTTATGCGTTTACCTTTATTGTACTATAGAATGATCACTCTGAAAACCTTGTAAGACTTTTTATTAGCTTTTTTTGATTTTTTATATCGTTTTTTGTCGATAGCAATCTTAATGAGCAGGATTTAATCTATCTGTTAGGGAAATAGTTACAATCGTCCTATTCTTTTTTGGTTGGGAGTGAAATTATGAAAGAGCTGAATCTTTTACTCGCCACGAAGCAGAATCGAGACATAGATCTGATCCAGCAGCATCTTCAGCAATTTGGCTTTATCTTTACAATTACACCGATTGCCACTTTAGAAAATTTTACAATGCACCTCATGCCATCCGCTTGGGATGTCATTATTGCCGAATACGAACCGTATTTCCTCTTAAAAGCCCTTACATTCTGCCAAAAGCAGCAGAGTTCGCCACCTTTTATTATTCTAGCTGATATAGCTGATGAGGCTACGATTGTAGAGTGCCTCCATGCTGGCGCCTGTGATTTTATCACGCGCTCTCGCCTGGAACGCCTCGGTCCAGCTCTCCTGCGCGAACAAGCGGCAAATCGACTTGCTCAATTCGGCTCTTTGGCAAACACCGAGGACGGTAGAGATCGTTTTCGTTATTTAAGCCAACATGATTTTTTGACAGAACTATATAACCGTTCCTACTTTGAAGCGGAAATGCTACGTCTGTCGCAAGAAAAATATGCCCCTATCGGTATTATTGTTGGCGATATTGACGGATTAAAACTTGTAAATGATACGCTAGGCAATGAAACAGGCGATGTCCTACTCATGATTGCCGCTGGACTTTTGCGCGAAGCGGCGCCGCCGCAAGTCTGCGTAGCCCGTACAGGCGGTGATGAATTTGCTATTTTACTGCCTAATACAACCTTGGCAGCCCTAGAAATCATCGCTAAGGAAATTCGCTATAAAACGGCTTTAATCAATCAAACACAACAAAGTCTCAATTTAAGCCTATCCATTGGGTATGCTTTATCAGACTGCAACCCGCATCCTGATTTAATTGCCTGCTACAAACAGGCTGACACTCACATGTATCGGGAAAAACTGCATCGTAATAAAAGCGCCCGCAGCTCGATTGTTCAAACAGCTATGAAGCTTTTAGAAGCGCGTGATTTTATTACGGAAGGCCATGCTGATCGAATGCAAGATCTTGCCGAAGCATTAGGAGAGCTGCTTGCGCTACCGCAAGAAAGCCTCAGCGATTTAAGACTCTTGGCTCAGTTTCATGATATTGGCAAAATAGGTATTCCTGATCGGATTCTCTTTAAACCAGACAGTTTAACAACAGAAGAATACAGTGAGATGCAACGTCATTGTGAAATTGGCTATCGTATCGCCTATTCTGCGCCAGATTTAATTCCTATTGCCGAGCAAATTCTAAAACACCATGAGTGGTGGAATGGCCAAGGCTATCCTTTCGGCCTAGCAGGAGAAGAAATCCCGTTAGCTTGCCGCATTTTATCGATTGTCGATGCCTATGATGCTATGACAAGCGACAGACCTTATCGTAAAGCCATGCCCTCAGAACAGGCGCTGCAAGAACTGCAACGTTGCGCCGGCAAGCAATTTGATCCGACACTTGTGGAAGTCTTTACTGAGCTAATAAAAAAACATATATCGCCCTGATAGAGAGGAAGTAAATTACCATGGACAAAACTTGTACCCCTGAAAATTCGCTATTCACTTTTTATGAAGCTCTCGGCTTTGAAGAGGTGGAAATTGAAGATGGTTTAACAGCGCTTTGTGTAGAAGAAAAATTAGACGGTCCCTACGGCTTGCTGACTGATGAAGCAGGCAATATCCCCGCTTCTTTAGCCAAAGGCCTTGTTTTTGCCTGTTATTCCGAGCAAGATGCTTTTCTCTGGAGCGCCACCTTCAAAAACTCCCAGCAGTTTCGCGATCTTTGGTTAAAGGCAGCCTCTCTGCCAGACCGCTTTGCCGCTATAGCTGAATATAGCAAAAAACAGCACGAAGAGTAGATAAAATTTAGTCAAGCTATTTTTCGCAATTTTTTGTAATATTGTTGTATTTCCCCTCACAAGAGCCTATAATAAAGCTAGAGAGACATAGAGAAAAGTAGTGAGGGGGATTTGAAAATGGCACAACTGGCGGCTATCTTACAAAGCGACTCAAACGCTACAGCAAAACACTTACTAGAAGAGCTTGATTCTTTGGAGGACAGAACCTGCAGTCACTGCACCCACTGTACAAGCTGCAACATAGAATGCGGCGATATTCGGATCTTTGAGAATATGCGTAAAGAAATTCTCGAACTAACAAGTCATTCCTACTAGTTAAACCGAGAAAAAAGGACTATCACCAAAGCAGCTATACGCTGCTTTCCGGCGATAGTCCTTTTTTACCGATCATTTACAATAACAGGACTTTTCGCCTTGTCTTTTCCATTAAAATCCCGCCTCTCCTCCCATTGCCGCCGCTGCCGTAATAGGCTATCATATTTATAATAAGCAACTATTATAATATTGTAAATTTTACGGCAATAGAAGGAGGTGTTCATGTATGCCAGCCCAAGAATTACACTCTTATGAATTACCAAAGTTAAAGGCCGGAATGCTGCTCGGCAAAAGCGTTCTCGATCTACGCGGACGTATTTTGTTATCAGAAGGAACTGTTTTGAGTGATCCGCTCATTGACCGCCTCTTCCGTCTCGGCGTAGAAGATGTAATGATTCAAGAAGAAGCTAGCGTAACACTGGAAGGCTCAGTGACACTGGAAGCTGCCAAAGTTGAATCATTGCACAAAGCCGCAAAAGTCATTAAAGACGCCTTTAA
Source organism: Pelorhabdus sp. sgz311002 (assembly GCF_056134285.1). NCBI lineage: Bacteria > Bacillati > Bacillota > Negativicutes > Selenomonadales > Sporomusaceae > Pelorhabdus > Pelorhabdus sp. sgz311002. The sequence goes on from NZ_JBWBCL010000008.1 coordinate 128,898, forward strand.
GGCCATTGAGCATTATGATAAAGTCCCTGTAAAAGTATTTGAAAACGTGGCTAAAAGTGACCTGATTCCTATCGTCAACGGCCCTGCTTCACTCAATTATTTAACACTCGATCACCCTGCTCCAGAATATCTCTTTAACCATTCGATGAATGTAGGCCTCTTAAGCGGTGCGATTGGCAAATGGCTCGGTTATGAAGAAAAAGCAATCTCTGATCTTATTATGGCCGGATTATTACATGATATTGGCAAAGCTAAAATTCCCGCGGAACTTGTAATTAAACCAGGCAAACTCTCTGAAGCGGAAATGAAGGTTATGCGTCTTCATGCTACTTATAGTTATAGTATGATCGCTTCCCTTCCCGGAATTTCCAAAGAAGCCGCTTTTGCGGTTCTCCAACATCATGAGCGCCTTGACGGTAGCGGCTATCCCGGCCATTTTACGGCTGATAAAATCCATCCCTATAGTCGTATTATCGCCATCGCCGATACCTATGATGCCATGATCTCCAATCGACTGTACAGTGAAAAAGTAACTCCATTTGCCGCAGCGGAACACTTAAGCAAAAATATGTATGGAAAATTCGATATTGAAATTTGCTCAACCTTTCTCAATGAATTTGGACAATCTATATCAGGCAATATGGTCAAACTGACTGACGGCTCAGAAGGACAGCTTATCATTACGGGTCCTTTTGTTACTGCCAAACCGATTCTTCATCGGTTAGATGGACAGTTTGTCACCCTACCCGATTTTAAAAGCATCGCCGAAATTATGCCTTATCCCATTTCTTCATAAAGGAGATGACAACAATGGCGGCCTTTGCCCGGCTTTATGCTTTAGACGATGTACAACCCGGTATGAAACTCGGTGATGATGTCTTAGATAGCCGCAATAAAATCCTTCTTGTCAAAGGTACGACTCTGAATGAGTCGCTGCTGCTTCACCTAGAACACTTGGGGGTAGAATACGTTCCAATCGAAACGGAACAGCCGGTTATTTCCATCCAGCCAATCGTGTTAGAAAAAGGTAAACTGGCCTTGCTTGAAAATGCCGTAACAACACTCAAACAAGCATTTCAAGTCATCGCCACACGCAAAGTTGTTCCTTTAAAAGTTTTTATAACGATTGCTGAAAACTATGTACTGCCCCTAGCCTTGTCATCTGGCGCCATTAGTTACCTCAATGTGGAAAATCCAGCAGAAGATTATCTGTATCACCATTCAGTCCGTGTAGGCCTCTTAAGCGGCGCCATGGGGAAATGGCTCGGCTATAGTCGCACAGAAATCAAACAACTTACGCTAGCAGGTCTGCTGCATGATATTGGCAAACTCACCTTAAATCAAGCACTGCTCGATAAACCGGTAAGCCTGAGCCCGGAAGAGTGGAAACTCATGAAGGAACACCCGTCGCAAGCCTATAAAATGTTGCTTAGCTGTCGCGGTATGGAACCGCCTGTAGCGCTTGCTGTCCTACAGCATCACGAACGTCTTGATGGTAGCGGTTATCCTGGCGGTTTTACAGCGCCAAAGATTCACCCCTTCGGCCGTATTCTAGCCATTGCTGACAGTTATGATGCGATGATATCAGACCGTTTATATCAAGAGCGTATGAGCCCCTTCCAAGCGATCCAAAGCCTCATTGGCGATATGTACACGAAGCTCGATGCCGAACTTTGTACAACCTTCTTAATTCAGTCCTCTTACGCAATGGTTGGCAACGTAGTAGAACTAGAAGATGGCCGAGAGGGCGAAATCATCTATTCAGGTCATTACTTAAGCCCACGACCCATTCTGGCTTTTGAAAACGGCGAATGTCTCTCGTTAACTGATTGGAAAGGCATTCAACGAATTCGTAGTTGTATCCCCTCTATTCATTAAAAACCAAACCGGAACAAGGCGCTTATTCCTGTTGCCTGTTCCGGTTTATTTTTTCTGTGTCCTTATGCCAAATAGGTACTACCCAAAACCATTTTCAACACTTCTGACGAGCCAACGCCAATATCCATCAGCCTGGCATCGCGAGCATAGCGCTCTAAAGGATGATGCTTCATATACCCATGACCGCCAAGTACCTGCAGGGCTTCATAAGTAATCTCCTGCGCCGCCCGTGCACCATAGAGTTTGGCGATAGATGCTTTTTCACTATAATCACTGCCTGCGGCTCGTCCTTTGACAGCATCAGCCGTTAACAGACGATAGGCCTGTAAGGAAATGACCATGTTAGCCGTCTTTTCCTGCATCGCATAGAGCTTACTGATCGGCTTACCAAAAGCTTGCCGTTTCTTCGCATAGGCCGTAGCCGCTGCAAATGCCGCTTCAGCAATGCCAAGCCCCATAACAGCCATTCCTAGCCGTCCGCCCACAAGACCGTATAAAGCCGCTTTAAAGCCACTATTCACATTTCCAACAATCTGCTCTTCCTGAATCTCAACTTGGTTCAAGAGCAAGCTCGTCGTCTGCGAACTCCGGCAGCCAAGCTTCTCTAGCGGTTCCCCAATGGTTAATCCTGTTGCGCCTTTTTCTAAAATTACAAGACTAATTCCCTTAGCGCCGAGATCAGGCGCTGTTTTTACGGCAATAAAATAAAGATCCGCCAAAGCGCCATTGGTACAAAAATACTTTGTGCCAGAAAGCGACCATCCTTGCTCTGTTTTTACCGCCAAAGCCTCTATCGCCGCGGCATCAGAACCAGCTTGCGGTTCACTAATCGTAAATGCGGCAATCTTATCGCCCTGAAGCATGGGCCTTAAATACGTAGCTTGCTGCTCCTTCGTACCAAATTTCAGTAAAGTATCACAAGCCATCCAATGAACAATTAAGGTGAGGGATACACCAGCGCTTGCTTTGGCGATTTCCGTAACAGCCTGGTAAACCGTTTCCATATCCCGCCCAGCGCCGCCATATTCTTGCGGATATTGACTCCCCCATAGCCCTAGCTCCTGTAAATCCCCCAACAATTCACGAGGAAAACGGTTCTCCTTATCAAGGGTATAGGCAAGCGGCGACAGTTTTTTATCGCAAAAGGCGCGGACTTTCTCTAACCACTCCTCCATGGCCTCAGCCTCCTAATACCATTTCGTGAAAATCATCAGCTACGTCAAAATCGGCCTCAGTAATGGCTCTAACCTCATCAATCGTAACGCCAGGAGCCGTTTCTCGTAAAATTAGACGATTTTTTCCGACGTTAAATACAGCTTTTTCCGTAATAATCATCTTAACAGTACCTTTTCCGGTTAGCGGCAGCTCGCAGCGTTTCTTCACCTTGGAAACTCCCTCTTTATCAGTATGCATCAAACAAGCAACCACTTGCTTCGTCCCATAAGTCAAATCCATAGCGCCGCCAATCCCTGGCCACCATTTTCCTTTGCGCTTTACAGCCCAATTGGCAATATTTCCTTCCTGATCGACCTCTAATGCGCCTAAAATCGTAATATCAAGAAATCCCTTGCGCATAATGGCAAAAGAAACGCCCACAGAAAAGATCGATGCGCCTGGCAGCATCGTAACTGGCTCGCCGCCGGCATTACCAATATCAGAATCGGCAAGATCGGCCTTCGGACTCGGTCCGAACCCTAAAGCGCCATTTTCTGTATGAAAAATTAAATTTACACCTTCCGGCAAATAATTGACTGCTTGGGTAGGCATGCCAAACCCCAGATTGACAATCTGCCCATCCTTCAATTCCTGTGCCGCCCGTCGGGCGATCAATTCTCTCGGATCCATCAATGATACCTCCCTTATTTTCCCTAATTCTTTATAAGTTACGCCTTCAACTTGCCTTTAGAAAGCCAGTCGCGTCGATAAATATCATCCTGTTCAGCTAATGTGTAACCTTTGACGACAGCATTCACAAAAATCCCCGGCGTTCCTACCCGTTCAGGTGAAATAGTACCGACAGGTACAATTTCATTAACTTCTGCAATCGTAAATTGTCCCGCCATAGCGACTTCCTGCTGATCATTAATTCCGGTCTGACGATATTCTAAATTGCCCATTTCATCGGCCCGCCAGGCTTTGACAATGGAAACTTCCGCCGTTAAAGCAGGCTCAATGAAGCATTCTATTCCATTTATAACAAGTTTCGCCTTCGGCTCTTCTAAATGAGGAAATAAGCCCGCTTCATCTAAGATTCCGACACCAACTGGAATGAGCGCCGCTGGTAATCCCACGGCCCCCGCATGGACCTTTTCTACCCAGGTTCCCATCGGAAAAAACTGCTTTACCATAAGTCTGTCAGCTAAATACTCTTCCGTAGATTCCGGGGTTGTCCCGACATGGCTTGAAATCAATTCTTTCACCATTTGATGCTTATAGAGAAGCGCTTTGCCAAACCCAGCTCTACCTGGCGTAATGGCAATAAGAGTCAGATCCTTTACCTGTTTTTCAATAAGACCTTCAATACATTTTAGAGGAGTGCCTACATCTAAGAAGCCCCCCATCATGATGCGACTGCCATCATGAACGACTTCTAGCGCCTCCTTCAAGGTCATAACTTTGGATTTCACAGTAAAACCCCTCCTTCACCAAGGCAACATAACTGTTACGCCTGGTTTTTTTGTCAATTTTATTAATTGCAAGAATAATGCCAAAAGTCACGATTCTTATTTTATCTGAGTTTCAGCCCTTAGATACGATTGAATAGTGAAAAAAGCGTAAAAAAACGTCACCAAAAGGGACATACCTTAATGATAAGGTGTCTCTTTTGGTGACGCTAACTTGACTAAAAGTACGATTCAAAGTGAATCTAATTGCAACCGTTTCAACTTTTTATATAAGACAGACCGTTGCATGCCCAGTTCACGGGCTGCCGCTGCTTTATTTCCCTTATGACGCTCTAAGGCTTCCAACAACAATGTCCGTTCCTTTTCCTCAAGAATCGTTTGATAAGAACCTTCCTGTTCCAGTTTCTTACTGATTGGATCATTTTTCTCTAGAAAACCCGGGATAACTGCCAAATCAATAAGCGGCTCATCACTCCAGATTACAGCTTGCTCTAAAAGATTTTCTAGTTCCCGTACATTTCCCGGCCAAGAATAATTCGTCAGATACTCCATCGAAGCTGTTGTTACGCCGCGGGCATCCGTCCCCAGCTTCTTATTTAGCTTATCAATCAATCCCGCAATAAACATGGGAATTTCCTCGCGTCTTTCTCGCAGCGGCGGAATCTCGATTTCTAAAACCTTCAAGCGATAATAAAGATCCTCACGAAACCGATGCTCGGCCACCAGTTGCGGCAAATTCTGATTGGTAGCGGAAATAACTCGAATATCGTCAAGCCCAATAGATTTCGTATCGCCAATACGTTCTACCTGCCGTTCCTGTAAAACCTGAAGTAACTTGGCCTGCATAAATAAAGGCATATCGCCAATCTCATCTAGAAACAACGTACCGCCGAGAGCCAACTCAAATTTACCGGGTTTTCCGCCACGGCGGGCGCCAGTAAAAGCGCCATCTACATAGCCGAACAGCTCTGACTCCAAAAGTGTTTCTGGTATAGCCGCACAATTGACACGAATAAAGGGACCTTCACTACGAGTGGAACGACTATGAATCGCTTCCGCTAAAATCCCCTTGCCTGTACCGCTTTCGCCAGTAATCAAAAGATTCGAACTCGTCCGGGAAGCTCGCCGCGCCAATCGCTTTACGAGCAGCATCCCTTCTGATTCGCCAATAATCTGCCGACAAGTGTGAAGTTCACGAAAAAAACTATTGCGGCAAACATTCGGACGAACGAGCCGATTGGCTACTTCATGAGCCGTAATCATATCAGGAAAAAGCGTCTTGACAACAGCGCCAATAATTCGCTTGCCTTGTTTTAAGGGAAAACGAGCTACAACCAATTCATGACCGCCAAGGTTTAAGGTCTCTCCCCATTGCGAGTGGCTTTCCGCTACCGTATCAACTAACCGGCAATCAGGAATGACCTCCCACACATTTTTACCCAGAACCGCCTCTTCTGTAAGGCGAAGCAACTTTAAGAAAAAAGAATTCACATAAATAACTTGACCTGTTGCATCAATAGCTAAAACACCCTGAAAAGGCGTATCAAGCATCGCTTCTAGCCATTCATTCCGTTTGATTTCCACCATATGAGGCCTCCTTCTGTTTCTACTTTGATGATGAAACCGATCGCTGGGCCGCCCACCCACGGGCCAAAACAGCAATAATCACAATCACGCCACCGATGAAAGCATACGCTCCTGGCACTTCACCTAAAATGAAGAAAACCCAAAGTGGATTTAAAATTGGTTCCAGCGTAGTAATCAAAACAGCATCCAAAGCTTTTACATAGGAAATCGCCCAGGAATAAAGTACATAGGCCAAGCCGAGCTGTACTACTCCCAGATACGCCATTGCCGTTAGATTGGCAACACTAAGCGTAAGTTCACCCCAAAAGGGAAACGTCAAAAGAAAAGTGATCCCATTGCCAAGCAATATGGAGCTATAAGGCGACTCATCTTTTTGACGCCGCATGAAAATAAATAAAAAAGCATAGGCAATGCCACTGCCAACGGCACATAAATTACCAATCATCCCATCAAGATTCACCCGATCGAAAAAGAAAAAAACCATACCGATAAACACAAAAAAAATCGCAATCCAATCGCGCCGCTTCGCTGGTTCTCCCAAAAGCCAACCGCCGAAAATCGCCACATAGAGCGGCGCCGTATACTGCAATAAAATGGCATTTGCCGCTGTTGTCATTTTAGTGGCAATAACAAATAATGTTACGGCACTGCAATAAGCCACAGCGCCGCCCCAAACGACAGGTCCCAGCCGAAAGGGCTGACGACGAAAACAAATTGCGATGACAAAGGCTGCAATGAGACTGCGCACCCCCGCTACAGCCAGAGGGTTCCACTCAACCCATTTGATCATTACGCCGCCGGTGCTCCAGATGAAAGCGGTGCAAAAGAGAGCGACTGTTGCTTTATTATTTATTGTCATGAACGAAGATGTCCTTTCTGAGCAAGAGCGAAATTATCGCAATACACTTTCTATTGCGTCTTTTTACTTTTCTGTTTACAAGATTGATCTGAAATGATAGTATGACAACGTTATTAAATTAAAGAGGTGTTAAGGATACATGGAAAAGTTAAACCTTTTGGCCCGCATTAACAAACTGGCAACCCTCGTACACAGCAAAGACGTAGCACAAACCCTTTCGACAGAAACGTTAACGGAATTAAAAGCGACTCTCGACGAAATGACAGAAGAATATATTGCAGCTTACTGCTAAAGAATCTATAAATAGAATTCTTTAGAAAAATTCCCGCTTTAAACAAAAAAATCCTGCAAAAAACAGCAGCCGGATCTCATTGATGAGACCCGGCTGTTTTGTTATATTTAGAATACCTCTCTACTTGTTAAAGCATGGCTAACCTTATAAGTTTCCCGTACCCATAGCAAGTCATGGAAAACAGCTTCACTCAAAATTAGCCCTCTAGAAAGATTTTCTTCCTTTCGCAAAAATTCCAATTCCCCTGGCATATAAATTTTATTAACTTTGTCAGCATGACGCGATGCTTTCAAAGAATCAATCAACGCATCCACTCCTTCTTTGAATTCTTCCTTTTGTAAAAAAGCCTCAATGCTAATAGCGCCAAGAAAAAAACCTACACCATCTTTAATGCTTCCATCGTAATTCTTCGTTGCGGCTAAAAAGGCCCCGCTTAAGACACCGCTTAGCACTTGAACCATAATCGCTAAGCCCGATCCCTTATAACCGCCAAAAGGAACTACTCCGCCAATTAAAGCTTCTTTCGCATCTGTAGTAGGGTTACCATTACGATCAAGCGCCCAATCTGCTGGAATCGCTTGCCCTTCCAAGGCGGCGTTTTTAATCCGATTAAATGCAGCATTACTTGTCGCTGCATCAAAAACTAAGGGGTAGCGTTCTTGCGATGGCACAGCGATACAAATAGGGTTTGTGCCAAGAACACGTGAAGTCCCGCCATATACACTCATATTAGGATTACTATTACATAAAGCAATTCCAATCATATCATCTGGCAAAGCCATCATCGCATAAAATCCGGCAATACCAAAATGCCGCCCTCGTTGCACCGTAGCAAAGGCGATACCTGCTTCTTTCGCTTTAGCAATACAGCGTTGCATTGCAAAAGTACCACTAACAGCACCTAAAGCAAAATCACCATCAATCGCCAAAGTTGCTGCGGTTTCTTTGGTAATTCGAATGTGAGGTTCAGGACGAAAAAGCGCTTGAGCTAAACTGTCAGCATATTCTCTGACGCGCGCCACCCCATGAGATTTCACGCCGCGCAGTTCCGCTTCGATGAGATTATCCGCCGTAATACAGGCATCGATTTCTGAGACGCCAAGCGAAACAAAAACAGCTTGGCAAAAAGAATGTAGGTCACGATGATTGATACAGTACTGCGTCATGAGATCAGCTTCTTCCTTATTTATGAACTTAAATGGTTATACTCGGTCGCTGCTTACTTTATTTCCGAAGGAATTGTAAAGTCACCTTCTAAAAATTTTTCTGATAACGCTTTCAATGTTCCATCTTTTTTCATATCTCTAATAGTAGCATCTATACGGTCTGCTAATTTAGCTGATTCAGCATCTTTGCGCAAAATATAAAAAGTAGGAACAGGTGTAAGGTTCTCGCCAATAGCCTTAAGACCATAATTTAGCGTAGCATTTGCTTCCTTGACGGTAATCCGATTATCGATAGAGGCATCGGCCCGTCCGGTAGCCACCATATTAAGCGTTTCTGACGCGCCTTTATCGGTCAGCAGAAATTTGATTTGGGGCTCGGCTGTTTCATTATACTTTTTTAAATCCCGATAGGAAGGGCTTGTCGGTACCAAAGCCACTGTTTTGCCTCGCAAATCATCTAAGGTCTGAATATCATTTCGACTTTCTTTAATGACAATCTGATTGTCTTTTAAGTTATTGGCCTCTTTGGTAAATAGATATTTCGTATCACGGTCACTGTTATGAACCATTTGATTAGCGATTATATCTATCTGCTTCGCTTCAAGCGCCACAAAAGCACTTTCCAAACTCATTAGTTTATAGTCAAATTTAATATCGGGATTACGTTTTTCGATTTCCTTTAAAATTTCAATATCAAAACCTGTCAAATTGTTTTTTTCATCCATATAGGTATAAGGTTTATAGGTTCCCCTTGTTGCTACGTAGTAAGTCTTTACCTTACTGCTATCGGCTCCGTTACTCTGTGAACCGCAGCCAGCCGCCGCCAAACTAATAATCCCTATTACTACGATGGCAAAAAAACAGATCATTCTTTTCTTAATCATAGCGCGCTTCCCCTTTTACCTGCTCTAGTTTTTTCAGCCGCACAACAGCTTCCTGCAAAACACTTTCTTTCATACAAAAAGCGAAACGCAGCCAAACCCGACCGGTTTCACGCACCTGATCATCAAAATAAAACCCAGAAAGGGGGCGTGCGGCAAGCCCCACCGTCTCAATGAGATAACGCGCGAAATCCCAGTCGTCGGCAATACCAAACCGCGAAAAATCAGCTAAAACGAAATAGCCGCCATCAGGCTTTACATAAGGAATCTTCAGTTCTTCAAAAGCATCTGTCAAAATACTTAAGCGTCGTTTATAATCAACCCGTAGTTTTTCATAATACGAGGCTTTAACCTGCAGCGCCTCGACCATGCTGATTTGAAACGGCAAAGCCGAACTTAGCGTTAAATACTGATGGACCTTACGAATTCCCTTAGTAATAATTGGCGATGCAATCACATAGCCCAGACGCCAGCCGGTTACAGCATATACTTTAGAAAACCCATTCGTAAGAATTGTCTTTTCTCGTAAGCCAGGCAAAGTCCATATAGGCAGCGGCGGCTCCGCTTGATAGTAAAAATCATCATAGATTTCATCAGTAATCACAAACAAATCGTAGTCTCGCACAAGTTGAGCGACCGCCTCGGTTTCTTCGCGCGTAAAAATCCGTCCAGAAGGATTGTGCGGCGAATTAAACAGGATCGCCTTTGTTTTTGGCGTAATGGCAGCGGCGACTTTTGCTATATCCAAATGAAAATCAGGCTCGATTAAGTCGACATAAATAGGCTTCCCGCCTGCCAAAAGTATACCGCCTTGATAGGAAGCAAAGGCTGGCGACAAGATAATCACTTCATCACCAGGATCCAACAGGGCTAAGAAAGCGGCTGTCAAACTTTCCGTAACACCGCTGCAAACTGTAATTTCCGTTTCGAAATCAAAAGAAACATTCCACTTTGCGGCAATTCTCGTTGCAATCCCCTGCCGCAAGCTTTTCAACCCCATGGTCGGCGCATATTGATTGCAATCGCGCTGAATCGCGTCAATCGCCGCCTCCTTAAATTTTTCCTCTGTGGGATAATCAGGTTTGCCACTCCCCAAATCAACAGCTTGATAGTGCATTGCCAAATCACCTAGTTCCTTAAAGCTTGGAACTTGAATCTTATTCAGTCTTGTCGCTAATTTTCTTTCAGATACATGCTGCATTCCCGCCAACTCCTCCTCGACGTTTCCCGCTAGCCCGATAATAAAAAAAGGCCAGAGAAATCCCTTCTTAGGATTTTCTCTAGCCTTCATAGATATGATCAGCTTGACAGAAACAATAGTAATTTTCCTATAAAATATACTAATTGAAAATTAAATTACCATACTATCAAATTTTTGTCAATTGAATTTTTTAATCTGCACTATTTAGCTTGGCTTCAAATTCAGCAGGCGACGGCAGCGTTTCTACAGCCCACCAGGGATCGCAAGCTTCAAGTTCATGAAGCGCATAATTTCCTGTGGCTATCGCAATCGTTTTCGCGCCAATACTTTTACCACAGCTCACATCATTGGGCGTATCCCCAATAACAAAAAACTGCAGCGACTCATGGTGGCCATAATGTTTTTTCATTTGTGCCAGAGCGTGTGCGGCAATATCATCACGGTTACTAAAACAATTGCAAAAGGCACTATGATCAAAATTAAAATACTTAGCAAGCTTAAAATGATTGAGCTTAATATCGGCCCCAGTCATCGTATTGCCTGTTAGCAACAACATTTCATAGTTCGCTTTCTTGCCTAGTGCCTCTAGTATGTCAATGACCGAAGGCATAATCCGTCCTTCTCTCACAGCAAGCTGCGCAGCTAAAAAGCGCTCATACGTCGTTGTAAGATGAACCGTTTCTTCATAGGAAGGCTCTTTTCCTGTGATGCGCCGGATAATCTGCTCAGAAATATAATGATCAGTCATCCCTGCTGTGCGAATTCCTTCAAAGGAAATGGATTTTCCCCATAGTTCGTTAACGGCTTGATCGAAGGCGATCAAGCCGGCTTTGGCTGTACGAATCAAAGTACCGTCAATATCCCAGAATAAAATATTCATATTTTGTACCCCTCTCATAATATAAAACCTAAGCAATTTCTGTAAGCTGCCAGGCCCCGTCAGGCTGGATTGTCAATTTTGCTTGATGAAATTGACGGAGCGTACCGCGATGTCCCACACTAACCAAGGCCGTATTTACCAGCTTGCGCCGCAACAATCCATATAGGGCTTGTTCACTCGGCTCATCAAGAGCCGAAGTAGCCTCATCAAGAAACAACCAGTCTGGTTGCTGCAGTAGCGCTCTAGCAAAAGCAATGCGCTGTTGTTCTCCCAGTGATAGCAGATGCGACCAGTTTTCTACTTTATCTAGTTTATCAGAGAAAGCCTCTAATTGGCAAAGTTTCATAACTTCTTGCAATTTTTCTTCCATGCCCTCGCCTTTTCCGGGATAAAAGAAGGCTTCCCGCAGCGTACCTAGGGGCAAATAGGGCTTCTGCGGCAGAAACAATACCTTCGGCTGCTCAGGAAAGGCAATCTGCCCATTGCCAAAGGGCCAAATTCCAGCCAAAGTTCTAAGCAAAGTACTTTTACCGCAACCAGAAGGCCCCATGATTAACAGACTTTCTTTGGTCTTTAGCGTCAAGCCTAAATCTTTCAGTAACTTTTCGCCACTGGGCAAAGTCACATTTAGTTTGGCTACTTGTACATCTGACCGTTTTTCCTCGGAAATAGCTACAATAGATTCTTTTTGTAAATTCTGGACTTCTTCCATATGATCAATAAAACCAGTAAGACGGTTTACTACGGCGCGCCATTCCGCTAATACCGAGTAGCTATCCACAAAAAACGATAAAGCATCTTGCACTCGGCCGAAAGCGGAAGAAATCTGAATCAGTCCGCCTAGCTGAATTTGATTGCTGAAATACCGGGGCGCTGCCACTATAAAGGGAAAAATAATGGCAATTTGACTATAGCCTGAAGTAAACCAAGTTAATTTTTTCTGGCATTTCATGAGTGCTTTAAAATTATCAAAAACGTGCTGAAACCGTTTTTTCAGCACTTGACCTTCCTGAGCCTCGCCGCTGTAAAAAGCGACGCCCTCGCTGTTTTCCCGAATCCGCACAAGACCAAAACGAAAATCCGCTTCATAACGCTGTTGAGCAAAATTCAGTCCAATGAGGGGACGCCCAATTTTTGCCGTCAGCCACGTACCAACTATGGCGTAAACAATGGCGACCCACACCATATAGCCGTAAATCGTCACACCAAAAACTTCGATTGTGCCAGATAACTGCCACAAAATAAAAATAAAAGAGATCAAGGTAACGGAAGCTTTCAGCAGTCCCAGGCCTAATTGAATCGTTAAAGTCACAAAGAGTTTCAGATCTTCACTAATTCGCTGGTCAGGATTGTCCGCTTTAGAGTCGGTAAGTTCGAGGAAATGATAGGTCTTATTATTAAGCCATTTTCCTAGGTATTCTTCCGTAATCCACCGTCGCCACTTGTTTTGCAGCATTTGCCGCAAATACAATTCATAAACAGCTACAAGAATATAACAAGTCGCTAAAATGCCGAACTGGCCAAGTGCCTGAAAAAAAGCGTCCTCTTGTCTGTTTTGCAATGTGTTATAGAATGTATTATTCCACTGATTTAACAAAACAAGTATGTAAACATGAGCCAGCGTAAGCGAAATAATCACAGCAAGCAAACCACGTGCCGACCATTTTTCACGAGAAAACCAGTAAGCGCGCGTCAACTGCCAGATTCTTTTAAAAAAAGTCTTATTTACTGATTTCATAAGTCATTCCTTTCCTGTCCCAATAAGTACTTTTAGCCTAACTGTTAAATAAAGGCTTTGCGGTTTCATTTACTCCTTATACTATGGACACCTACCAAAAACCTTTTTTGAAAATAAAGAAAACAAAAGCCCGCCCTGCCAAAAGGGAGAGACCCTTCTGAGCAAAGCGGACTGTTGGAAAGGATAATGTTATCTCGCCCATAGCATGAGCTATCGGCTAGTAAGCTCCATTTAAGGCAACATCGGCGCAATATTGGAAATCCATTTCAACTTGGGATCGTCATTTGGTACAAGTTTGCGGCCATAATCGCCGCCCATAACCCATAAATAGTAGACACGGAATCCTGGCGCTGAAGCAACAGGGTGATAGCCCTTCGGCAAAGCCACAGCATCGCCATCTTTTATGATATGAGCTTCTCGCAGGGAAAGGTCGTCAGTATACATAACTTGAATGCCAAAACCTTCTTGCGGGGCTACCTTAAATAAATAAATTTCATCCATTTTCGCTTCATAGGGCGGATTATACGTATCATGCTTATGGGAAGGATAACTCGACCACTGGCCAGAACAAGAGAAAGTTTCACCAAGGACAATCCGATGGACTTTTCCCTCCACTTTGTCTGTTAAAATATCATAGACATCGCGCTGCCAGTTTAAAACGCCGCGATGGGCCTTGCCAACCGTTTCGGGACGTACAATAAACGCCGGAAATTTCTTTTCAGCCGGAACAGATGCTACAGCCACTTCCAGTGCACGTCCGCCTGTTTCCTTGACTTCCCAGACACTATCAATTGGCACATACACCGTGGTAGCGGCTTCCGAAAATACATCCTTACGGCTTAAATGTTCGAATACTTGTCCATCAACAGTAATCTGGCAGGTTCCTGACAGCAAAACAAGCGCTACTTCTTCTTTAGCACTGTTGCCGGAATAGGTTTCTCCACCCTGCAAAGTTAAAACAGCCATACCAGTAAATTCGGTCGTTTCACCGGCCTTGAACAGCTCTTTATAACCCGCCTGCGCCGTAAAAGGTTTAAAATACTGCATAACTCATTCTCCCTTTCTCTCGTAAACTTTTCCACTAACATAATTTATTTAATTAATTAAGTTATTTGTATGATTCTTGTTTTCTAAAAAAAATCCTCCCTAAATTTAGAGAGAATTTTCTAAAATATTTATTCTACTTCCTCGCTGACAGAAAAAGCAAACAAGGGAGAATCGGCTGAATGCAATAATTTTCTTAAAGCCAAGGCACAGGCGCCGATGACGCCAGAATCAGCGCCCATAGCAGAAATTTCTACAGGCGTTACTGCGCCGACTTCAGAAAACACATGGGCGCGAACAACTTGATGCAATTCAGCTAAAAAAAGCTCCGCTGCAAAAGCGAGCTTGCCGCCAATAAATACTTTGTCAGGATTATAAAAGTTAATCATGTTAGCTACAGCCATCCCCATATAACGCATTGCTTCTTTCGCTACAGAACTGGCGCAGGTATCCTGATGATTCAAAGCTTGCAAAAACTCACCAACCGATAAAGTCATTTTTTCTTTTTCCTGCAGCTTCAACCAGTCATTTTCCTGCAAATGATGCCAATTATCTCTTACTCGCTGCAATAATGCCGGAGCGGCGCAAAGCGCCTCCAAACAGCCACGATTGCCACAACGACATAATGGGCCGTCCTCTTCCATAACCATGTGACCGATCTGCCCAGCATACCCTTGTGATCCTTGGAAAATATTGTGGTTTAAAATAATCCCAGCGCTAATTCCCTCTCCCATATTAATATAAATCAAATTTTCACAGCCCTTACCGCCGCCAAACCATTTTTCACCTAAAGCAGCCGCCTTAGAGTTTGTTTCCAGAAATACGGGAAGTCCCAGCGACTCTTCTAAAAAGCTTTTAATCGGATAATCTCGCCAAAGGGGACCCAAATTCACGGCCCGACGTACATCACAGCCACTTATGGTGAGCATCCCAGGAAAAGCAATTCCAATGCCAAGAATCTTCTTACTTTGCTGAGCGCAGCTTGCTAGCACTTCTTTCACCGCAGCTGCTAAGGCGGGCAAAGCGATCTGCGGCTCATTCATTGACAAAGGAAAGCTCTTCAAGAGCTCCGGCTTATTCTGAAGATCCGCCAGAGCCAACGTCGTCTCTTTACTAGTAATTTCGATTCCCAAAACATAGGCCGCCTGGGCATGGAAGGCCAATTCGACTGGACGACGTCCCCCTTGCGACAGACCAAGACCGCTCTCTTTGACAAGACCTTGCTCGATTAAGTCGCGAATAATACCAGTAATGGCCGGTGGGGTAAGTCCCGTCATTTCGGCAATCTGCTGGCGTGAAATCGCTTCATTCTTCTTAATTATGTTGAGAATATTCATTCTATTCAACGTCTTCATATACTTGCTATTACCTGGCCGCTTCATATCGATCTCCTTCTACCTTACCTGCTAAAACTCGCAACAGGCTAGTTGTCACAAAATAATTCTTTTTAAAGATTCAACAGGGAGAGACAAAATCCTTTTGTCTCTCCCTGTCTATTCTTACCATATACTTACTATTTCTACCAACAATCCAGTGTATTCATTCATAGCGCAAAGCTTCAATGGGATCAAGCAAAGCGGCCTTACGGGCGGGATAAATTCCAAAAAAGAGGCCAATAAGCACCGAAAAGAAAAAAGCCGCGCCTACTGTAGGAAGCGAAACAACGGTCTGCCAACCAGCAAAAAAGGAAATGCCATAAGCTGCCCCAATACCAAAAGCAATTCCTAACAGGCCGCCAGCTAGACCAATTACCATGGCCTCAATCAAAAATTGCAGCAAAATATGGCGGTAATGAGCACCTAAGGCTTTACGGATTCCAATTTCCCGTGTCCGCTCCGTCACCGAAACCAGCATAATATTCATAATGCCAATTCCGCCTACCAAGAGAGAAATCGCGGCAATATTCCCAAGCAGCAGCGTAATGGTATTGGTCGCCTCACTGGCTGTCGCCATGACCGCTGCCAAATTTTTTACCGTAAAATCATCATTTGCCGTGGCGGCTAAACGATGTCTAGACCTTAGCAGTGAAGTAATCGCTTCCTGCAAATCAGTGATCACATCGCCGTTTTCCGCCTGAACATAAATCGTTTGAACATAGGTAATGCCTAGCAGCCGTTCCTGCGCTGTCGTGAGCGGCACAAGCACCGTATCATCTTGGTCCATGCCAGCACCTGACTGCCCTTTACTTTCTAAGACGCCAATAATTCGAAAAGGGGCTTTATTAATCCGTATCGTCTTGCCTACAGGATCAATACCCGAAAACAGATTGTCAGCTACGGTCTTGCCAATTACAGCAACACGAGCGCGCGCGTCCACATCTTGAGTCGTAAATGAAGTCCCTTCGGCGATCGCCAGACTTCGAATCGAAAATAAATCAGGCGTAGTCCCTTGCACCGACGACAGCCAATTTTGATTGCCATAAATGAGTTGGTACTGGCGACTCACCACTGGCGCTGCCGCCAAAACACCAGGCAGCTCTCTGGCAATAGCCGTTGCATCTTTATCTGACAAGGTAATGCCCGAGCCTGCCGCCTGCTTGGCTCCGCCACTGGTGGCCGTCCCTGGCGTAACGATTAAAAGATTACTGCCAAGTCCGGCAATAGAATTTTCTACCTTCTGTCTGACTCCCATACCAATGGAAACCATGGCAATAACAGCGGCTACGCCAATAATAATGCCAAGCATCGTAAGAATTGAACGTAGCTTATTTGCCACAAGACCAGCAAAAGCAATTCGAATGCTTTCCCAAAACATCATCAGGCCTCCTTTCGTTCATCGCCCATGATTCTGCCATCTCGCACAAAAACGATACGTTTGGCCTGCTCAGCAATATCTATTTCATGCGTAACAAGCAGAATCGTCCGGCCTTGATCGTTGAGTTCCTGCAAAATCGCCATAACTTCATTCCCAGACTTTGTATCAAGGTTTCCCGTCGGTTCGTCAGCCATGATCAAGGTGGGGCGATTTACGAGCGCTCTAGCAATGGCAACACGCTGCCTTTGTCCGCCTGACAATTCGTTGGGCCTGTGGTCTAAGCGACCGCTTAGACCCACCATAGCTAACGCATCTTTGGCTAAAGCCAGTCGCTGCTCCTTGGCAAAGCCGCCATAAACAAGCGGCAAAGCCACATTCTGCAGCGCCGACAACCGTGGTAAAAGATGAAAGCTTTGAAAGACAAAGCCGATTTTCTGATTTCGACAATCGGCTAAGGCATCATCGCTGAGATCAGCCACTTCCTGTCCGTCTAATTCATAAGAACCGTTCGTTGGTCTGTCGAGACAGCCTAAAATATTCATAAGTGTTGACTTGCCTGATCCGGACGGGCCCATAATAGCCGTAAAATCGCCTACCGACACGGCAAAATTCACATCAGCTAACGCTTGAACCTGATTTTCTCCCATAGAATACACTTTGCAAATGTTCGTCAGTTTAATGCATATAGCCATGGTGATCACCTACCAAGTCCGCGCAGCATATTCATACCGCCAGCGCCTTGCGGTCCGCCAGAGCTTGTTGGTCCTGTCTGACTTTTTGCTTGCGGCAGAACCACTTGATCGTTGTCATTTAACCCACTCGTAATTTCGATCTGCGTATCACTAGCAAGACCTGTCGTTACAGCTACGGCTTCGCTTTTGCCACCGCGCAACACCGTTACTGTTGTTTGTCCGTTTACTGTTTTAAGCGCAGAGAGCGGTACAAGCAGCGCCTGCTCATTGACACCAACCGTAATCGTAACCCGAGCGGTCATCGTTGGTCGCAGCAATCCCGACGGATCATCAATATCGACTAACACGCTATAGTAAACAACATTTTGCTGTACTGTCGCCTTTTGCGATACATTGGCTACTACACCAGTAAAAACTTTTCCCGGATAAGCGTCCACTGTAAAAGTTACTTTTTGTCCAGTTTTGACTTTGCCAATATCGGATTCGTCGACTTGGGCCTGAATTTGCATTTTGGACATATCCGCCACAGTCATCAACACCATGGGCGTAGAAATACCAGGAGCTACAGCCTGACCGGCTGGAATCGGTTTACCAATGACCGTACCGCTAATCGGCGCTTTGATTACTGTATCAGCGAGTTGCGACAAGGCATCATTATAAGAGGTCTGGGCCAACTGATAACTAAGACGGTCTGCAGCGAACTGCTGATCTGACATAGCTCCAGCCCTTCTTAATATTTCACTACGTTCATAAGTGGATGCCGCTTCCGCCAGTCTGTCACGGGCTTGCTGCACCTGACTTTGTAAGTGTGAATCATCAAGTGTCAATAAAATCTGCCCTACTGCCACTGCTTCATTCTCGCTAACTTTCACTTCCTTGATTAAACCGGATATCTTCGAACTAATATCCACCATATTGACAGGATTAATCGTCCCAGTAGCAGCTACTTCCGCCGTAATAGAGCCGCGCTCCACCAGTTTTGTGGCGCTACTGCTAATAGGAGTGCGGCTTTTACCGCCTTGAAAGAACAGGTAAAATACTGGCAAAGCAATGAGTAAAAGTAATGCAAGGAAGCGCCATTTATAGCGAAGCAAAAAACCTACCATATGTTACTTCCTCCTTTTACTTGCCGTCTACCGTAAGATTTACGGCCTTTTCTAAGCTGGCTTTCGCCACATTGTAATCATAGCGAGCCTGCGTCTCATTCGTTTTTGCTTGCGTTAAGGCCAGTTGCGCGTCAATTACATCAAGATTTGTGCCAGCACCAGCGGCATACTTCACTTTAGCAATTGATAAGTCTTCTGTAGCTTTGGCTGCGGCTTCACTTGAGGTTGTAATACGCTGCTTCGCTTCATTCATCGTTAAATAAGTTTGACGCACTTCGAGTTCCACAGCATTTCCCTGCTGCTTCGCTTGTTCTTGCGCCTTCAAAGAAGCCGCTTTCGCTTCTGCCGCTTTCGCTTTCGTCGCACCAGCATCAAAGAGATTCCAGCTTGCCGTAACACCAACGGACCAATTCCGGTTGCCTAAATCAAGATCTTTGCCTGACCAGCCTTCTGATCCGGTAAGACTCACTGTTGGCAGACGACCACTATTCGCAATCTGTTCGCCAACTTCAGCTGCTGTCACATTATTTTGCGCCTGCGCTAGTTCCGGACGATTTTGCGCCGCCATAGCAATGCTGTCCTCTAAAGAAAGTGTATATGGTTCAAAAGGCAATTGATCCTGATAAGAATAATCAAAGGACAAATCGCTGCCAATCGCATCATTTAACGCCGCCTTAGCCACATCATAGGCATTTTGAGCCTTCGTGAGATTCTGCTGAGCATTGGCCAATTCCACTTCACTGCGCAATACATCCTGCTTAGCAATCGTACCAGCAGCAAACTGCGCATTCACATTTTGCAGATGGTCTGTTAAGTTGCTTACCGCTTCCTGATTGACAGCAACCATATTTTTGGTCTGTAGTACTGTAAAATATTTTGTGGTTGCCGCTAAGCGCGCATCAGCCAAAGCTTTTTGCACACCAAGCTTGGCACTATCGGCACTCAGTTCTGCCTGCTTTACCTGTCCTTGCAAGCGCCCCCCGCTATAGAGCGCCCAGTTAAGGTGAAGTCCCGTCGATAAAGTGTCGCTGATTCCCTGTACAGCACCGCCGCGCGTTTCGCTGGCGCCTAAAGACAGCTGCGGCCATAAGCCTGATTTAGCGTCTTGGATGCCCCAGTTTGCTTTGTCTTCATCGGCTGCTGCTATTTTTACCGAAGGCTGATTCTTCAGCGCCATAGCCACACTATCATCAAGCGACAAGAGCGGAGCAGCGGCAAAAACCTGACTAGCAGCAAAAGCGAAGAGACTCGTAAGAGCTGCCGTTTTTCCGGTCCGAGATAAAGATCGTACCTTCATTTGTGTCATCCTCTCTGAATTTAAAAGCTAAAATAAAAAATCTGCGTCAGAAAGCAGCGCCTTAGCACTTGCTACTCTGTCACAGATTTCATTGTAGTCAGCCTTTTTTTGATTCTCTTTAGAGCGGCAGCCAAACCGATATAGTCGTTCCCGCCCCTAGAACACTTTCTAAACGCACCTTGCCCTTATGCTGATCAACAATCCACTGCGCAATGGCTAGCCCTAGCCCCGTACCGCCGCTTTGGCGGTTGCGGCCTTTGTCACTGCGAAAAAACCGATCAAACACAAAGGGAATATCTTCCGCCGCAATCCCGCAGCCCGTATCGGTAATCTTAAACATGATCTGCTCCTGCTCTTTGGCGCAGTAAAGCTCGATCAGCCCCCCTGGCGGCGTGTATTTCACGGCATTGTCTAAAAAAATAATCACAAGCTGCCTCAGTCGCTCCTGATCGCCTACAAGAAAAAGATCCTTGGCAATCGACTCTGTTAACACAAGCTTTTTCTGCTCCACGAGCGGTCGAAACTGCTCAATAATCTCCAGCAAGAGGTCACTAAAGGAAAAAAAGGTCTTTTCTAGTTCTAAGCGGTTCGCATCAGAACGAGCCAAAGTAAGGAGCGTACCAATTAAATTCCCCATGCGAATGGCCTCACTTAAAATCACACGAAGACGCTTCAATTCTGCTTGAATCGTTCGTTCTGGATGGCGCAATAATAGCTCCGTGCTGCTTTGAATAATGGCAATAGGCGTACGCAGTTCATGAGAAGCATCGGCCACAAAACGTTGCTGCTTATCCCAAGAGGCCTGAATCGGCACAAGGGATCGTTTCGCCAAAAAATAACTGGCCACAGCACTTGTCAATCCGCCAAAGAATAGGCTGATCATAATAATGCGGAATAAATGGAGCAATACTGCCGCCTCCGAGTCAATCAGCGCTACTGTCACTAGATCAGCCATATCGGCCGAAGGCTGCGCAATACTCTGCCGCCATAAACGATACACATGGTTGCCAATTCGATGAGTTTGGGGCTGATTGTTGAGCTGCTCAATCTGTTCGGTAATTTTATCCCGTTCCGCCACAGGCAAGGGCGCTTCACTAAAGAGTACACCTGCCGAGTTATGCCAAAAGACAAAAATTCTTGGATCTAAAAAACCAAGTTCATCCCGTTTTCCCGCCTGTCTGTCGCGCCCCAAGACAAAAACATGGGCTTTTCGCGCCAAGGCATCATCGGTATCACGGTAGGTCTCATCAGCCACATAGCGATACAAAATGTAGCTAAAGCAAAGAAAGAACAGCAAAAACACCGAAAAATTCCAGATCGTAAGCCTTAGGAGCGTCTTTTTAAACATCGCTTACGCCTTCAGCATAAAGCCAACGCCGCGAATGGTATGAATAAGACCATCGCACCCAAAGGGAGCTAGCTTTTTTCGTAAATAATGAATATATAAATCAACGATTCCTTGTGTCGCTTCTGATTCAAAGCCCCAGATCCGGTCGAAAATCTGCTCACGCACCAAAATTTGCTCTTTATTTAAAATCAAGAATTCCAAAAGCTCATATTCCTTGCCAGTAAGCCCTATGGGGCGACTGTCCATAAAAGCTTCTTTTCGTTTGATATCTAATGAAAGACTGCCGTAGACAAGGCTGCTCTCCTTGACGCCAGCTTGGCGCCTTAGCAGAACTTTGATCCTCGCCAACAGTTCGGCAAAGGCAAAGGGCTTGACGAGATAATCATCAGCGCCGCTCTCTAGGCCGCAAACCTTATCTTGAATACTGTCGCGGGCTGTTAAAAAGAGAATTGGCGTAACGATTGCTTCTTCGCGCAGCTGTTTTAAAATAGCCAAACCACTCATGCCTGGCAGCATCACATCAAGAATCAGCAGATCATAAATATTCTGCCTGGCCAGAAACAGCCCCTCATCGCCCTGCAGCGCCCGATCCACTAGATAGCCTTCTTCCTGCAAAAGCGTACTGACTGTATCTCCTAAGTTTTGGTCATCTTCTACTAGCAGAATCCGCAACAACATTCATCTCCACTACAACGCGATTTGCTTTCCCTAAACTTAGTATAGGCAAAATAAAGAAGATTCATCAATGAAACTTTACGTAGCAATGCAAAAGGCTGTCAGGCTAAGTAAAAAATTTCGATAGCGAAATTTCCCCTAGCCTGACAGCCTGTTCAGTACATCTCATTCTTTAGTCGAGTCGATAAAGCCGCAAGGCGTTTTCACGCAAAATCTTTTTGGCAATAGAAATCGCCGTCGCCTCATCAATAATATCATCGTCAATCATCGAGCTTAAAGCAAAATAAACAGCATCGCGACCTGTTCTGGCGCAGGTATACACATAACGTTCGCCCCAAAGCACATCAGAGCCATAGAGAATTTTATCCCAAAGAAGCGGTTTTTCGAGCCAACTCCGCAGCATTTTAGCAATGATTTTCGGATGATTGGCAAACATAATGCGGCCGGAAATATCGATACACACTTGATTTGGCGTGAGACCGCCTAGCGCAAGAACTTCGGCGTTTTGGAACCGCGGATAACCGCCGTGTAAAATGACGATCTTAGCTTGTTTTAATTCTTCATCAGCAAGCATATTCGCAAGATTCAAGGGATCAAAATAATTCACATAGTTATCGGTAATCGCGTAATGAAACTGCACGGCCATATCGTGACGAACGATCCAGCGCATAATATGCCAGACTAGCAGATCCTGCAATCGGACATAAGCCGCTTCATCGCCTTGTTTCGCCGCTTCATAGAGATTTTCGCCCTCAGCTTCAGCGACTTTATCAAAATTCGTATCACGAGCATAGGCAATGACAAATTTGAACGCGGGAATATTTTTTTGCTGATAATACGCAGCAAGCACCGTATCGACAAAGGCCAAATACCCAGAGAACCCCGTTTCTTCATAGCCATTTTCCTGTTTCAGTCGGGCTAATTCATATTCAAAGTAACCGAGAAAATAGTCGCTTAAGACTCGTTTTTTCAAAAAACTATTATCAAAAGGGAATACTAAGGGATCAACGGACGGTACAAAGCGAATCCGTCGATTGTTTTTTAAAGCATCAGGTAAAGCAATGTTTGCCATGAGAATATCCACACCCGACTTATCGAGCAATTCGTCAATCCACTTATCGATTGTTTGGCGTTTTTCTTCATAACGCGCTTTAAGCTGCTCGATTTGTGCCGGATCAGCCATAGCTTCACGAGTAAAACCATAAAATTCTTCATAGGCTTTGGCATGGAGTTCACGCAAATAAGGAAATCCAGCACTGCTTTCTGCCGGCGATTTATAACCATCCACAGCAAATGGAATTCGCTGTTTTTCCGGCAGGTTCGAAAAATACATGGCAAAACCGGGGTGTCCGTGATCATCAATGAGAGCAATCGATTCAATAGTCTCTTTTAAGCGGTCATACATGGCAATCCCCTCCCAAACAAAAAATGGAAAAGCTGTTTCTTCTTCTAATCTATGCTAGACTATTTGCCCTGTCAAGTAAAAGGTTCTCGCTAAGAGAACAATTCCCGCAATTCGTCTTCCGTCAACTTGCCAAGAAACGTCTCCCCTACGGCAAGAACATCTGAAACCATTTCTTTTTTCTTTAATTGCAGTTGGAAAATTTTTTCTTCAATAGTATTTTGCGTAATCAGCTTATAAACTTGCACAAAGCGCTGCTGACCAATTCGATAGGCCCGGTCTGTAGCCTGATCTTCTACCGCGGGATTCCACCAAGGATCACAATGAATCACCATATCAGCGCCAGTTAAATTCAAACCAGTTCCGCCCGCTTTCAGCGAAATCAGAAAAACTTCCTTCTCCCCCTGATTAAACGCTTCCGTAAGGGAAAGCCGTTCCGCTGCTTTCGTCGCTCCATCCAAATAAAAATAATCAATCCCTAGTACCTCTAATTCCGCCTTCAGCAAATGCAGCAACGCTGTAAACTGAGAAAATACGAGCACGCGGTGCCCACTGCTTAAGGCTTCCTGTAATAATTCTTTTAACAAACGGATTTTTCCACTACCGCCTTGATAATTTTCTAAAAACAAAGATGGATGACAAGCAATCTGTCGCAGTCTTGTCAATAAAGCTAAAATTCGCATATGACTTTTTGCCAAGCCTTGCGAACTTAGCTCCGCTTCAATTCCCTGCCTTGCTGCCACCAGCCAAGTAGCATAAACCTTTTCCTGCTCACTTGTCATCTGACAAAGCAAACGACTTTCCAGCTTGGGCGGCAATTCCGGCAAAACCGTTTCCTTCATCCGCCGCAGGATAAAGGGTTTGATTTTACGTCGCAACTGTTCACCAATCTTCTGATCTCGTTGTTGCTGCAACGGCATTTCAAACCGACTGGCAAATTTCTTATAAGTCCCCAAATAACCTGGCATCAGAAAATCAAAAATCGACCAGAGTTCGGTAAGGCGATTTTCAATCGGCGTCCCTGTTAAGGCAAAGTAGCTAGAAGCTTGAATTTTTTTCGCTGCCTTGCTATTTAAAGCTTGGGGATTTTTTATATTTTGCGCCTCATCTAAAATACAATAATAGAACTTCTTTTTACTATACAGTTCGATATCCCGTTTTAGCAAACCAT
Organism: Pelorhabdus sp. sgz311002; assembly: GCF_056134285.1. Lineage (NCBI taxonomy): Bacteria > Bacillati > Bacillota > Negativicutes > Selenomonadales > Sporomusaceae > Pelorhabdus > Pelorhabdus sp. sgz311002. The sequence continues at coordinate 153,493 of NZ_JBWBCL010000008.1, forward strand.
AAGAGGTAATCAATAAATCAGCCGTTTCACTACTCAAAAGCAGTTCTTCTCGTTCCGTCTTCGCCCCAGCAATGACCTTAACTCGCAAATCAGGCGTAAATTTTGCAGCTTCCTCCTGCCAATTATAGAGCAGCGAAGTAGGCGCCACAACAAGCGACGGATAAGGCGAGGCTTGCCGCCTTGCTAGTAGAAACGTCAGAACTTGCAGCGTTTTTCCCAGCCCCATATCGTCAGCTAAAATTCCGCCAAGACCATAATCAGCTAAAGCCATAAGCCAGGAAAACCCTTTTTTCTGATAATCACGCAGCGTTCCACTTACACCGTCAGGAATCGAATAAGCAGCAACGCTTTTCCGTTGTAACTGGGCCGTCATCTCTGTAAGCAATTGATCTTTTTTTAAAGCAAAATCAGGGTGATTTTCCTGAAACTCATCTAAATACAAAGCCCAATACTTCGAAAGCTTCGTAAGCGGCCGCATTACATCGCTTTGCCGTAGTCCCAGTTCGCTAATAAGCTCAGCAACAGTCTGAAAAGAAGCATCCTCCAAAGAAATAAAGGCGCCATCAGGCAAGCGATGATAAGAACGTTTTAGCTTATAGGCCGCTAACAGCGATGCCATCTCACTGGCTGAAAAATTACCATAGTCAAAAGAAAATTCCAAAAGATCCGTTGTTTGATTCAAGCGAACTGTCGCACCAAACTGCGTTGGCTTTAATTCCATAGTTTGAAATTCCTGCGAAAAAGAGACTTTAGCCATCTGTAGCAAAATAGCTAGACCCCGCTGCAAAAAAGAATACGTTTCGCCCTCGTCGCTTAGTACAAAAAGCCCCTCTTGCGCATTAAATTTTTGTTTTGCAAAAAACCCCAGCAAATTTTGCTCCGCCACAAAATCGCGAATCAACAGACGTCCGTCAGACAGTTTAACGGGAAAGGTTTCCGTCAGTGGATTGCAGACATAGTCACCATATTGAAAAAGCACGCTGGCACTCATCCCTTGACCATAGCGGTCCAAGGACACGAGCTTTGCTAAAGGAAGACGTTCAATTTGTTTAACAAGCTGTGGCGAAACATTCACAGTGGCTATACTCTGCAGCGTTGGCGCCAAAATCCCGAAAAACTCAGAGAAATCAATGCGATCAATGGCAACCTCACTTTGACGACTGCGACTAAAGCTATCCAAAACAGGGCTTAAGATTTTCGCAAACTCCTGGTCAACTAAGTAAATCGCATGATTATAGTAAAGAATCTCGCCGTTTTGATCTAGTTTTTCAATGATTTCTGTGGCACTTTGCCAAGCAAGACGCAAGCCGCTTGCCGTCGGTTCCACCACAAAAGCAATAGGAGGCCTGCCAGAAGTAACCGTTACGCTTTGTTCATCCTGACGATTTAGAGAAACGAGCAATGTTTCACCCACTTGAAGCTCTAAAAAACGGCGAAGCTGAAAATCCGTAAAATGACAAAACCGTGCTTCCGCGAAAACAGCACTTAAAGAACTGCCATACTGCCAAGCTGACCGCTGCATTTCTTCTCGATACAGATTGAGTAAAAATTCAACAATTCGCCGAGACTTCAGCTCAAAATCCATGAGCGAACGAATCGTCAGCGACTTTCCTACCAAAAATTCTTCTGTTTGTAACAGACTCTGCAAACATTGGAGTAAATTCTTAACAATATATAAACGGTCATGTCCCATACTAAGCTGCAGCAGCGCTTTCTTGCCACTGACGCTACCTTGTATTGATAAATGGGGAATCACTTTAACAGTTGCCACTGCTTGATCTGACCCAAAGGCGGTTTCAATCCGCTCTGAACTATCCCGGCGAAAATGCTCTAGAAGCTGCTGGGCTGGCGAAACCGCCGCAAAAACAGACGAACTTTTCGAGAAATAGTGAGCCCAGCCCGCCTGAATCGCCTTTAATACGGCTACAATGTGCTTACAGGCGCCATCATACGCCGCAAAAGCCGGGCAGGTACATTGACAATCATGCATTTCCTGATGACGATCAAATTCAATGGCAACTTCATAAACTTGCTCGCCGCGCACCTGCGCCGTAAACACTCGTTTATCAAAACTGAAGCGAAGTTGTCTCACTCTCCCTTCATGAAAATAGCTAATTCCCTTGGTAAAGGTACTATTTTGTGTAACCATCGCCTGAATTTTTCCTTCTGTCAGCATAGCACCGTCCCTTTCACTGGCCTTCGACTGGCTCTTGCAGCAAATAAGGCAGCATTTTTTCCAGCAACACGCCTTCTCGGCGCGGCGTTTGGGCCTCATAGGTCTTCTTCACAGCCAATTCTACAAACTGAATGGCCTGATCCATCGCCTCAGACAACGATTTTTGCGCTAAAAGCTGGCCTAACAGCAGGCTAGCAAAAAGATCGCCTGTACCAGGATAGGAGACAGGAATCCGTTCGCTAACCTTCTGCCAAAATTCCCCTGACACGCTATCATAGCCAGCATTCAGAAGTTTTCCACCAGCTAAAGGAATTCCCGTAATAACAACCTTATGCGGTCCAAATTGGCTGAGAGCAATAAGCCACTGATGAATTTTCTCGGGTGTACTCATAGGTGTTTCATAAGCTTCTTTAAGTAAAAAACAAGCTTCCGTATAATTTGGCGTAATAACATCCGCTTGCTGCACTAAGCGACGCATATGTTCCTGCATGGATTTCGTATAAGGAGAATAGAGCTTCCCATCATCGCCCATTACTGGGTCGACTAGAATCAACGGGTTTGTGGCAGCAAAGCGATCAATCGCTGCTAAAACGCCATCAATCTGCGCTTCTGACGCCAAAAACCCACTATAAATCGCTTCGAAAGAAACTTTTTCTTGCTGCCAGCTTGCAGCAAACGGGGAAATATATTCCGTAAAATCGCAGGAGGCAATATGAGAAAACCCGCCGAAATGGCTGCTAAGAATTGCTGTAGGCAAGGGGCAAACTTGAATCCCCATCGCTGACAATACTGGTATAATTACGGTCAGAGAGCAACGTCCAATGCAAGATAAATCATGAATTGCCGCCACTTTTTTAATATTACTGTTCTGAGTCATAGTATGCGTCAGTCTCCTTTGGGCAAGAAATAAAAAGACACAAAGCTTCTTGCTCTGCGTCTCTATGTTAAAAAATAAAATCGACAATATTAAGATCTTTTTGCCGTTCTAGTTCGATGCAGCGACCATCAATTGTCTGTACGATTGGTTGAACTAACGGATCATTTAAATATATCACTTTGGCAATCGCACCATCACTTAATTCAACGAGAGATCCAACGAGAGCCTTCTCGGTACTGGCAATCAACGCCAGACAAGCTTCACTGTCAAGGCGTCCGTACATTTCTTTAAGCAATTCTCGCCTTACGACAAGCGGCGATAAAGCCCGTTGATAGACACGATGGGATGTCATAGCATCATAAACATCAGCAACAGCAATAATCTTGGCCATAGGCGATATCTGAGTATCTTTAAACTTACAAGGATAACCGCTGCCATCACTGCGCTCATGATGTTGTAAAATGGCTGTTTTAATTGAACCCGGCATATCATCTGTACCCACTAAGAGCTCATAGCCAAACATTGAATGTTTTTGCATGATAGCCATCTCCGCCTCAGTTAAACGGTCCGGCTTATTCAATATTTCAAGCGGAATGCGCGCCTTGCCAATATCATGAAGCAAGCCAGCAATAACAAGTTCTTTAATAGTTTCTTTACTTTTGCCAAGACATCGCCCAATCACGCCAGCAGTCACAGCTACGTTAACACTATGACGAAAAGTATAATCATCATGAGAGTTAATAATATGAAGATAGCTGAAAACGCCGGGAACACTGAGTAGCGAAGCAATAATTTGATCAGCCAGACAAGATATTTGACACATTGGCACACATTGAAACTGGCGAGCTTTATAAAAAGCCTCTGCCATGGAAGTGGTAATTTTCCGGTGCTCTTCTACAAATAAATTCTGCTCATTCTGTAGAATTACAGGAGGGAAAAACAACCTTTCTTCAAACACGGACAACTCTTGAATACCCAGCAAACTCAATCTACGAATCAAAGAGTCGGTCAAAATAGTTTCTTCTTCCAGTAATACCATTCCAGTTTCCATATAAAGAGCTCGCGCAAGACGCATGCCAGGCTGAACTTGCGAAATGAAACATCGCTTGATTCCGGACAAAAGAAAATGCCTCCTCTTCCAATAAATCGCTAACGAAAGATATCTTATCATACTTCGACAAAGCATACAAAAACGCTAAAAAAAGCATCAAAAAAATTACTTTATGTACATTAAATATTATAAAATTTAAAAGATTGACCGTCAACGCTTATTCCATGTTTTTCCTGTCTCCATCGGCTTATTTATGTTTTTTTTCACGATGCGGCAAAAAATAGCGACTAAAGCTGGATCAAACTGTGTTCCCGCATTTTTTTCGAGTTCCTGAAGCGCCGCTTCCAAACTTTTCGCCTTGCGGTAAGGCCGATCATGAGTCATGGCATCAAAAGCATCAACAATCATAAGCATTCGACAAGGTAAAGGAATCGCGTCTTCCTTCAACCCCAGCGGATAGCCCTGTCCGTTCCACCACTCTTGGTGCTTTAAAATCAAGTCAGCAACTCCCGTTAACTGAGGTGCCGCTAAGGCAATCCGATAGCCAATTTCACAGTGTTGACGCATAATCATCCATTCCTCGTCGGCCAGTTTATCCGTTTTAAATAAAATACTGTCAGGAATACCTACTTTACCAATGTCATGAAAATAAGCGAGTAAGCGCAATGTTTCGATCTCTTGCTCAGGCAGCTCCAGCTGAATTGCAAAATCCATAATGAGTTTCTGCATTCTGTCGCCATGACCATCCGCAATAAAATCACGTTTCTCCAACGCTTTAATCAAGAAGTTAATAATCATTAGCCGAACTTCTTTTTGCCGATTCATTTTTTCCCGATACATATTATTGTCGGCTTCTTTAAATAGAGCAACCATATCTAAATTTTGTTCCTGGCTTACAGCAAATCCCATGGACAGGCTTAGCGGAACAACCGGTTCCGCTTCATTATAAGCAGCAATTTGCCGCCGAATTTTTTGGCAATGCCCTTCATATACACCAACAGATAATTCGGGCAAAACGACAGCAAACTCATCTCCGCCAATTCTTGCCACCACATCATGACAACGAAAAGCATTCTTTAAGATCGCTGCTACATCTTTTAAAATCAAATCACCTACGGCATGGCCTAACGTATCATTAATCAATTTAAGACCGTCAACATCAAATACAAGAATCCCCGCTCCACCCTTACGATCCCGTTGAAAACGCTTCATTTCTTCTTCAAAAAAAGCCCGATTGTAAAGATCCGTTAGCGCATCATGAAGACTCAAATACTCCAGTTCTGATTGCATGCGTTTACGATCAGTAATATTACGGACAATCACCAGAACCTCCGCCTCACCGCTCGCGGCAATGCGAAACTCATACTCCTCCAGTTTACCGCCAACATAAAAAGCCTTTTCGAAAGTTTGCGCTTTTTTCAAATCAAGGGCCTGTCCAATTTGCGTCAATAAAGCTACTGCTACATCAGCTGGAAAAATTTCAAAAATGGTTTTCCCGATCAGAGTTTGCGGCAATAAATAAGGGTCAGATTTTGGAGCGATAAACCGTACCAATGTACCGTCCCGCCCTAGCACGAACAATGGGTCTGGAATTGCCTCAAGCAAAGCCTGCATACTTTCCTGGGATTTTTTCAAAATAAGCTCTTGTTCTTTTCGCTCTGTGATATCGCGAATAAAGCTCATCACCCTGAATTTATCTTCTATTAAAATTTGTTTTAAATTTACTTCTAGCCAAATCATTGATCCATCGTGGCGTCGTTTTTGCCATTCAAACAACTGCGGCCCATACTGCGCGGCTTTTTGCAACCATCTTCTGAGATCCGCACGACTATAAGGCGGGGTACCTGTACCAATTTCGCCACTTTGACCTGCTATAAATTCATCATAACTATAGCCATATAATTGGCAAGCACGTTCGTTTACATCAACAATCTCACTCGTCAAGGAATCATGAATAATAATTCCATCATTAGCAGCCTGAAAAATAGTACGGTAGTTCTGTTCGGATTGTTTTAGAGCCGCTTCCGTTTTTTTATGCTCTTCAATCTCTTGCTGAAAAGAATCTAACAACGCTACATTATCAATGGCAATCATCGCAAGATCAGCCATCTGTTGCAAAAGCGACAGTTCAAGATTCGTTAAATAACCGCGTTGCTCGGAAAAAGCTAATCCTAAAATAGCGAAAACTTTTTTCTCCCTGATAAGGGGAACCTGCACAAAGCCGTAGCAATGGTCATAAACTTTCTGCGGTAACCGCTCTAACCAACTGCGATAATTGTATACAAGCGCTAATTTTCTCGTTCGATAAGCCTGACCAACCAAACCGTGAGTCAGCGAAATCTGGTCAGGAAATTGAACAGCTACCTCGCCTAAAACTATCTTTTTGCGAAATATCTGCTGCTGCTCATCAACTAAATAAATCCAGCTATCAAAAGTATGAAGCAACTGATTCGTTTTGGCCGCCATCATTTGCAACAATTCATCCATAGTCCGGCGCTGCATTAGGCTCACTGCCACATCATGAAGCGCTGACAGAACCATATTCTGATGATAAATTGCCTCATCACGTAACATGAGCTCCTCAAATTGCTGACGGAGTTCTTCTTCTGATGCGACAAGTTCCTCATGAGTAGCCGAAAGCTCTTGATTCGTTTTGCTTAGAGCTTCGCTGCGCTGAGCCAATCTTTCTTCCAAAAGAATTGTTTCTGTAATATCGCGCACGACGCTAACAAGAGCTACCTTGCCGTCAAAGAAAATAGAACGGGAATTCACCTCGACGGGAAAAATTTCGCCATTAGCACGGCGATGTTGCGCACGAAACAAAATCCCTTGTTGCGCCGCCTGTCCCATCTGCTGCCAAATGACACTTCTGGAATCAGCCGCACGCAACTCTTCAATTGACAATCGATAAAACTCGCTTAAGGAATATCCATAAGCCTTTAAAGCAGCTTGATTGCCATAAAGAAGACTCCCATTTTCCGCCACAACTAAGATGATATCCCTAGCTTCTTCCATAACGGTCCGGTAAAAGGCAGTCTCTTCTTCTGTAGTGACATCAGGAAAGCGCTTTTCTCTACCGACCATGTTTCAGCCTCCAAATCGAATCTTCTATATTTAGACATATTCTTCACGTTTCAAGGTCTTAAGTCCTGCTTTTGAAAAAATTTAATCTTTCACCTAGCACTTTGCCTATTTCACACGAAATTTTTCAATCGCTTCTTGCAAAGAACCAGCTAGTTCGGCAAGCTGCCTGCTTGATGCTGCAATGTCCTCCATGGAATCGGCCTGCCCTTGAGCCGCTGCCGAAACATTGTCCACTTCCTTCGCGGTTTGATTCCCCACTGTAGCAATCTGGCCAATCTCGCCAACTAATTGATGACTCGCCGCTACAATCGCGGCAATTTCTGCTGAAACAGCCTGTATCTCTGCTGATAATGCCACAATGGAGTCCATGATTTCTTTAAAGGCGCTGCCTGTTAAGGCAACAATGCGAATTCCCTCTGTTACAGCACCGGCACCTGTTTCCATGGCCGCAACGGCCTGATCCATATTATTCTGATTCTTTTGGATTAAAGCGGCAATCTGCTGTGCCGCTAAATCGGATTCTTCCGCTAAGTGGCGTACTTCCTCCGCTACGACAGCAAACCCTCGACCTTGCTCACCAGCTCTGGCAGCTTCAATCGCAGCATTTAAAGCAAGCAAATTGGTCTGGCCGGCAATAGTAGAAATAACGCCAATAATTTTTGTAATTTCAGCAGATCCGGCAGCCAATTCGCCAATTGCATTCTGAACCGTTTGCGTACCAGCGCCGATTTGTTCCATTTGCCTGGCTGTAGTTTCTACTGTTTGTCGTCCTTGCTCCGCTTGATTTGCCGTTTCTTGGGCTATGACAGCAGCCCCTTGCGTTTTACGAGAAATCTGTTCAGTGCTATCGGCAATTTTCTCCGCTACATTTGTAATATGATTGACCGAATCAGCCTGCCGCTTCGTTCCTGCGGCAATCTGATCGACCGCCTTTGCCGCTAAAGCGGCGCCCTGGGCGGATTGGTCGGCTGTAGCATTTAGTTCCTCGCTAGAAGCAGCCAGCGTACCCGTCATCGTATCAACCCGAAAAACCAAAGACCGCAAGGCTTCCACCATATGATTAAAGCTTTCGGTCAAAAGACCAATCTCATCGCGTGAAGTCACAGCTGCTTTTTGCGTCAAATCACCGCGAGCTACTTGTTCCGCCGTATTAACAAGCTTATGGATTGGTTTTGTTAAGTTTTTTGCAAACCAAATTGTTAAACCAAGACAAATTACCAAAACTACTAACGCTATAGCCACAATAGTATATATCATTTTCGCGCGGCTCGCCGCTAAATCGGCACTATCTCGTCCAGCAAAAAGAACGCCAATCACTTTTTGGTCCTGCCCCACTAAGGGCATATAGGCAGTTATATAATCCTTACCCAGAATTTCCGCACGACCTTTATAAACCTTACCTTCTTTTAAGACAATAGAAGCTACTTTTTCACTTAGCTTTGTACCAATGACCCGTTTTCCTTCATTTATGATCGTCGTAGAGATTCGTTGGTCACCTAAAAAAATCGTATTATCTACATGAAACATCGTTTTGACACGATCTACAATCTCTTCCCGATTGGCATCGTAGCCTGGTGTAATCACGCCAACAATTTTACCTGCGCTGTTTTTCACTGGCACACCGGCTCGTACAGATAAGGGAACTACAGTACCAGGTTCCACTAAGGCCGACACAGTTCCGCTCAGCGCGAGCTTTACATTGTTTTGGTTAAAGACACTGTCACCAGTCTTTGTATCATGCGTTCTGGCAATGACAAGCCCCTGTTCATCAGAAATCGTAACAGAGTCAAATTTTGCACTTTTGGCGATGGGGGTAATCAGCTGACGTAAGGCCACTGCATCTTTCTTCTCAACGGCCTCAATGATTTGCGGTTGCTGCGCTAAAATCACTCCATAATTTGTAACCTTTTCTTTATACTCATCAAGTACGCTATTTAGTCCTTCCATTCCCAAAACGACTTGTTGTTCATAATCTTTTTCCATATCATTCGAGAAATACGTTACGGCCGGTATGGTTACTGATAAAACGGCTACTAAAATAAAAGCAGTAATATACACGATCATCTTCTTTTGAATTGTCAGCGCCATACTGTTCACTCCCTTTATCCAAAACCTTATTGAGTAAACAATTCGTCGATTTTTGCTGCATTACCTGCAAAGAGTAAAATTTTTCAAAGGCTCAAGTAAATGATTGTATACAAAGAAACAGAGCTGTACATCCAGCTCTGTTTCTGCGTCGGCCAAGCGATTTAATTCTTTGTTTTTAAAGTCCCCTTTATTTTAAAACCATCATTTCTGTTGCTTTCACTAATGCGGTTACTTGATCGCCTGGTTTTAAATCTAACTCTTCCACGGAATCCACGGTAATTGCAGCAACAAGTTCACTCCCTTTATAATCCATAACAACTTTTGCCATAACCGCGCCTTTAACAACTTCCTTCACTGTAGCTGCTAGTTTATTTCTACCACTAATTTTCATACAATCCCCGCCTTCTTTTATTCGTTTTAAGCAGAAAAAAACAGAGCTTAAGAAAGAAATCTAAGCTCCGTTGCTCACTAAATAGTGGATCTGCTTCTATAGTATTATAAATAAGCACATTTGTCCATATTAAAAAAATCGCAATAAATGAAATTTGAATAAAAACTGTATCATGGTAATTTTTTTACATTATCCTTGCCTCACGGCAGCACCCATAGCGGAAAACGCAACTTGGCGCCCTTGTTCCATAAATAAAATGCGGTCGCCAAGCGCTTCTGCCTCGGCAGCGTCGTGAGTCACTAAAATAAAAGGAATGCTCCAAAGCTGCTGCATCCGTTTCAATTCTTCCTGCACTTCGGCGCGACTCTTCTGATCAAGGGCTGAAAGAGGTTCATCGAGCAGCAGAATTTCCGGTTGAGCCATGAGAGAACGAGCCAAGGCGACTCGCTGCTTCTCGCCTCCGGATAACTGATGAATCGCCCGTCTCTCTAGCGAATGAATCCGTAGTAAATCTAACAGGTTTTCATATAATTCTTGTGCCTTTATCTCTGTCTCTTTTACACCATACCAAATATTCTTCTTTACACTCATATGCGGAAATAAGGCATAATCCTGAAACATATAGCCGATATTGCGCTTGCGTGGCTGCACAGAAACCTTAGCCTCACTATCAAAAAACACCTTTCTTGCAGAAATAATTTTCCCCTTATCCGGCTTAGTAAGACCCGCAATGCAGCGCAGCGTTGTCGTTTTGCCGCACCCCGAAGGACCAAACAGCACTAGCGTTTCCTGGTCTACCGAAAAATTCACCTGCAGCGTAAAATCGGCCAATTTCTTTTCAACTGAAACTTCCAGCATTAAAATCCCCCCTTAAAGGGCATCGCAATTTGTTTGGCATGAGACCACAAATTTAAAGCAAAAATCAATAAAAAAGTCATGCCGCTAATGAGCAGAACATACAGACCAGCTGTCGATAAATCATTACTTTCCGCCGCAAAATAAATCGCTAGCGGGATAGTTTGGGTCTTACCAGGAATATTACCTGCAACCATAATGGTTGCGCCAAATTCGCCCAATGCCCGCGAAAAAGAAAGTACCATGCCAGCTACGAGACCATGCCAAGCCAAAGGAAGCGTAATCGTGAAAAAAACCTTAAGTTCACCAGCGCCTAACGTGCGAGCTGCATCTTCCAGCCGCATATCAATATTTTGCAGCGCCGCTTTGGTACTTTGATACATCAAGGGAAAAGCAACAACCATTCCCGCTAAAACAGCGGCGTAAGGCGTAAAGATAATCTGTCCCAGACCATATTCGGCCATGAGTCGCCCGATCGGCCCCTGACGCCCGACTAGGAGCAACAGCAAAAAACCCGTTACGACAGGCGGCAACACCAACGGCAAGGCAAAAACAGCCTCAATCGCAGCTTTGCCAGGAAAACTCCAACGCCGCATTGCATAAGCGGCGGTAACGCCGAAAACTAGAACTAAGATCAAAGAGCACAATGCCACTTGAATCGAAAGAATAATTGGCTGCCAATTCACGATTTTCAAGCACCTTTCCGCTATTTACTCATCGTAAAGCCGTATTTTTCAAAAACAGCAGCGCTTTCTGGCGTAGATAAATAAGCAAGAAAATCAGCTGCAGCCTGACTTTGCTTCGTATTCGCCAAAATCGCTACAGGATACAAAATTGGTTTATGGCTTCCCTCGGGCGCTGTTGCTGCGATTTTCACTTTCTTACTGGAAGCGGCATCGGTCTTATAAACAATCCCAGCTTCGACATTCCCTGTTTCCACATAAGCTAAAACAGTCCGTACATCTTTTGCCAAAACAAGTTTGCTGCTTAATTGGTCCCATAAGCCCAGCTTTTTGAAGACTTGCTGCGCATAGTCGCCAGCAGGTACAACAGACGGTTCACCAATTCCAATTTTCTGTACCTTGTCATTCGTTAAATCTTCGTATTTTGTAAGGGAAAGCGAAGAATTTTCCGGTACAATCAATACAAGTTTGTTTTCTACTAAGTTTTTACGTGTTCCTTGACTCAGTAAATTCTTTGCGGCTAAATCATCCATTTGTTTCGGTGCCGCTGAAATAAAGAGATCTGCTGGGGCTCCTTGCTCAATCTGTTTTTGCAATGAACCTGACGCGCCCAAATTATAGAGTAATTTTACATTAGGATGCTTTGCCTGATAGTTTGTTTGAATCTCTAGTAGCGCATCTTTTAAGCTCACCGCTGCCGATATATTCAGCTCTACTGGCGCGGGCGCCTGTACCGCCGGCGCTTCTTTTTTTTCTGAACCACAGCCGACTGTAAAAATCATAGTCGCCAGTATCAGACTTGCCATTACGATCCACTTCTTGTTCATACTCATCGCCTCCGTAAATGTACTATAAAATAAAAAATCAAGTAACTGCCGCCTGTCAGCGTACAAGTTACTTGACACAACAGCGTATCATAACTTAACGAATATAAGTGAATTCAATGATGTAAATTTGAACAAAACCAAACATAACTAAACATAACCAAACTAAAACTACTATGGCATAATTATAGTATTTGTTATAAGATAATTGCAAGAACTTTTTATAATAATTTGTTTTACCGATCAAGAATGGAGTGACTTATATGGCAGAATCAATCTCTTATACGCCAGAAGAAGTGGCAAAGATCCTAAAAATATCCCGATTTACTGTCTATGAAATGATTAAACGCGGTGACTTGCCCGCCTATCATATTGGCCGCAAAGTGCGAGTGGAAGCTCCTGACTTAGAACAATACATCCAAAAATCAAAAACAGCACCGCCGCTTCTATCAACTGATTCGGCGACGCTGCCTGTTTCGACTGCAAAGAATGAAAATCAGTTCATTCTTTGCGGTCAAGATCTTTTGCTTGATATTCTTATAAGGCACTTAGAAAAACAGCTGCCAAGCTGTCGCTGCCTACGCAACTATGCTGGCAGCATGGAAGGTCTGCTTGCCCTCTATCGCGGCAAAGCCCATGCCGCGACCTGCCATCTATGGGACAGCGATACTGATACATATAACCTACCTTACGTTCGCCGTCTCTTGCCAGGCCAAGCAACTCAAATTATTAACCTCGCCTGCCGTACTGAAGGATTTTACGTTGCCAAAAACAATCCCAAACAAATTGCCGACTGGGGCGATTTAGCCAGAGAAGATATCCGCTTTATCAATCGTGAGCCAGGATCGGGCGCTCGCGTTCTACTTGATGAAAAGCTGCGTCTCTTAAAAATAGCTACGGAATCTGTTCACGGCTACGAACAAGAAGAAACAAGCCATCTTGCCATTGCTAGCGCGGTTGCCCGCGGCGAAGCCGATATCGGTCTTGGCATTGAAAAAACAGCGCTCCAAGTAGAGAAAATTTCCTTCATTCCTCTCCACCTAGAACGCTATGATCTCGTAATACGAAAACGCGATATTGCCAAAAGTGAATTTCAAATTCTTATCGCAATCTTGCGCTCTAAAGAATTCCAAAAAGAACTAACAGGTATGGGCGGCTATGATTTAACCTATACGGGACAAATCATGGCCGAAACCTAAGATGTTCTTTATATTGTTTAGTTAGCGCCATAGAGTAGACAAATCATCCGTACCATATTTTGCTTTGGCTTTTTTCATTAAATCCTGCGGCGCTACATCGGCAATTTTATCAATAGCCGAGCCTGATCCAGTTAATTTCCAGCCATCATTGCGCCGCGTCAATTCAAAGGCGCTTGCGGCGATTTCAGAGCCGTCAGACCAGCGAATTTCTTTGCCAAGGCCGCGTGTATAAACATAATATCCCGTAATCGACATCGAATCAGCCGAAAGAATTTCCACATAGCGCAAGGTAAAACCGCCATAGCCGCCGATCCAATCCATAAATTGCGCTGGAGCTAACGACCGCGATTCTACATCGACATTTTGAAGTTTCGCCAGATTCTTCTCATTAAAAGCATCCATACGCTGCTGAAGTAGATAGATAGCCGTTCGCTCGCCTTTTGGTAAATCTGGCGATAGCGAGTGAACATTTTTCAATTCCACAACTTTCCCCCACATAATGGAAGTAAAGGTGTCGTCTTTGGGCGTTGCCGTAAATGCAATGACAGCGCCTTCCTTACGAAACTGGCGTGGCAAATTAATCGGCTGATATTTGATTCCGTCATCGCCTAAAATACCAAACATTCCATCTTCCGTAGCTAAATAATGTACTTCGCCTGTACGAAAGATTGCCGCTGGCGTCGCTGCTGAAGTGACAGGAAACTGGCCAAAAAAAAGAGCCATTGCTAATAAAACAAGAAACTTTGCACAAATGCGCTGAAACAAACTATCCATCTCCTATTAGAACACTATTAAAAATTCCATTACACATCGCTTGGGCGTTTTTCCTTTGCTGGCGCCAAAAACATCATCGCAAGCATAATCAGTATCGTTAGCAAAATAGCTGTTGATTGCGCATTTAAAATGCCCAGCCCTTTGCCGCCATTGCCAAACTGCAGAGCAATTGTCACGAAAATACCGGCTCCGGCTGAAATAAAAGCAGCTGTCGTCGTTGGCCGTTTGGAAAACAACCCGAACAGAAGCGGCGCCGTAAGTGAAACTGACATGAGCGAGTAAAAAATCGACAAGGCTGTAATAATATTGGGCAGCATAATGGCCATTCCTACGCCAATGACACCCGCTGCCGCTGTTACAATTCGACTGCTTTTAAGCAGTTTTTCATCGCTGATAGCTGGATTTACGAAAGATTTATATAAATCTTTCGTAAATGAAGAAGTGATCATATACAATACAGCATCAGCCGCACTAACTTCAGCGGAAAAAATGGCAGCAAGGGCTAGCGCCGAAGCCCAGAAGGGCATACATTCCTTCATAATCGTCGGTAACGCCAAGTCGCGCTCTGTCAAGTTGGGCACAACTACCGAAGCAACCATCCCCAACAGGACAGGAATAACCGCAAATAAGAACATGACAAGACCGCATAACGCCGTGCCGATCCGCACGGTTTTTTCGTCTTTCGCGCCATATATTTTACCAACAAGGCCTGGTGAAATAAAGAAAGACGGTGTCAACATCATGAAAAATCCCATAATTGCCGACAGCCCCAAACCGTCTAGACTAAAAAAAGCTTCCGTCTTAACAGGGTCATTGATAAGACTAGCGGCTTTCATCTCCAGACCGCTCCAGCCGCCGACAAAAGACAGTACAAAGGGAACGGCAATAACAAAGCCGATCAGTTTGACAGAAGCCTCAATAATATTGACATAAGCGGCAGAAAGCAGCCCGCCAGCGCCAAAATAAAGTACCACTACGACAGCGCCAATCAAAATTCCCACAGGCTTTGATACATCAGCCACCGCCGATAAAATCCAGCCAATTCCCATAAGCTGTCCAGCAAAAATGGCAATTGTACCAATCGCCATTAACAGCGAAATCATGCCGCGAAAATTACGGTTATAACGATAATCAAGATAATCGCCGAGTGTGTAAAAATTATGTTTCGTCGCCAATCGCCATAATGCCGGTCCGACCCAGCCTGCCAAAATAAACGTGCCTGCCGCCGAAGCAATAATCCACCAAACCGCCGACAAACCAGACTTATAGCCAAGGCCAGCCACGCCGACAGTTGATCCGGCACCAATATTCGGCGCTACGAGAGTAATAAACAGCAGCAAAGGCCCAAACTTTCGTCCGCCCACAAAGAAATCAGCTGATCCCTTTACTCGCTTTGTCACAACAAAGCCGATTCCAATTAGCAGCAACGCATAAAGCGCAATGACCCAAATATAGCCGTTCATGGGCACGCTCCTCTCTCTTGGCCTTTATTCTATTAATAGAGTTTTTTAAGAACTTCTTCCTTCATGCCGAAGCAGTGGTCTGGCCCAGGAAAGGTTCCCGCCGCGACTTCGCTCGCATACTGTTCCAAGGCCTCAACCATAATTTTATTCACATTGGCATACTGTTTGACAAACTTTGGAACAAAGCGATCAAACATGCCGAGTAAATCCTGCGCTACTAAAACCTGACCATCGCAATCCGGGCCAGCGCCAATGCCAATTGTCGGGATTGATAGCTTTTCAGTAATTACTTTCCCTAAAGGCGCGGGAACACACTCAATCACAAGCGCCGAAGCGCCAGCTGCTTCCAAGGCCATCGCATCGTCAACTAATTGCTGCGCTGCCTCAGCGTCTTTCCCTTGCACTTTAAATCCGCCAAGCTGTGATACAGTCTGAGGCGTAAGCCCAATATGGCCAATAACGGGAATCCCCGCCCGAACTAAAGCCTTAACGACCGGCGCAAAAGCTTCACCGCCCTCTAGTTTGACACAGTCAGCGCCGCCTTCTTTCATTAACCGTGTACCATTCGCTACGGCCTCGGCCTCTGTCCCATTATAAGACCCGAAAGGCATATCCCCGACGATCAGGGTATGAGGCGCACCTTTCACGACAGGCCTCAAATGATGAATCATATCTTCCATCGTAACTGGGACAGTGCTGTCATAGCCAAGAACCACCATGCCCAACGAATCGCCGACTAATATCGTTTCAATCGGTGTCTGATCAACGACTGATGCCATTAAGTAATCATAGGCTGTAACCATGCGGAATTTTTGTCCTGCTTCTTTTTTAACCTTGAGCTGGGGAATTGTAATTTTCTGCTTATCCATTGCCTTCGCCTCCTAAAAAATTAAGTAGAAAGAAGAATTCTTGCACCCAAATTAGCTGATCAGCCAATCGTGGGCTTCCCCTCAAAAAGCGGTACTGTATTGGCGCCCTGAGGCATTACAATATAGGTTGGCTCAGAAGTCAAAGAGCGTTGCTTTGCCAAAGCCAAAGCTTCGTCTAAGGACGCTGCTGCTGTCATATTTGCTTTCGTAACAAGTTCTACATTTTCTGGTCGTGTCACCATAATAAAAGAAGCTAAATCGCTACATTCCATTTCCTTTAGAACGACCCACCCGGGAATTGCAAAATTGTCGCGCACAGCCGTTTCAATCTTATCTTTCGTACCATGTTTAAACCAGTCAGAAAACTCTAGTGGCTCATAAATATCGGGACATTCACTTAATAAAATGACCACCCCGCCGCGTTTTACGGCATAACAGGCATTATCCATGGTCTTACCTGTCTGATACAAGTTAATATCTTTAGGATACCCGCCAGCTGTCGTAATTACAATATCAGCCTTTGCCGGAATATCTACGCCGTAAATTTCATCAACAAGCTTTGTCCCCTGCTGCCAAGCCGAAATCCAATTGCCAGCAAAGATTCCACCGACCTTGCCATCAGGCGTCGGTACCATATTCACAATAAAATCAGGTTTTACAAATGCCGCAATTTCCATCATGTCTTCGTGACATTCGTTGCCAGAAGTCTTACCGGAAATACTATTAGGATTCGAACCGCTGCCGTCTTGTTGGCCAAGCGCCCAAAGATGATTTTGCCGAATTGTTTGAATCGAGCTGCAGCCAGGAATAATACTCTTACGTCCGCCGCCATAACCAACCATGTAGTGATAAATAATCCCACCGGTTAAAATCACTTTATCCGCTTCAGCCATGATCCGATTCACCGAAACTTTAGTCCCTCGGCTCGTCTTACCGAGATAAACCATATTTGCTTCGTCCCAAGCGTCATGATTAAGAACTCTTACCCGTTTAAAAACCTCTTCACCACAGAGCAGCTTACATTCTTCTATGGTATTTTGACGGTGTCCGCCTACAGCAATCACAATCGTTATATTTTGGTCAGGTATGCCTGCTTCATTTAATTCTGCCAGCAACACAGGTAAAATAAGATCCATCCTCTGCCAGGCCCGTGTAATATCACTGACGGTAAGAACTACTTTCTCGCCAGGTTTAACAATTTCCCGAAGAGGCGGCGCATCAATCGGCTGACGAATCGCCTGCCTGACCGCTGCTACTACATCAGGCAGGGGCGGATATTCCTTGCCTAGCACCTCACAGATAAGTTGTTTTTCTGGAATCGTTAGGGACATTTCTTCTTTACCATATTTCAAAAAAAATGTTTTGTCACTCAAGCCTTCTCCCCCTCATCCTTGTTATCGTCATGATAAAACCGTACTAATTAGGTTCGGCTTTCCTTGGCAAATCCCTCTTCTGACAAAACAGAAAAGGAATCTTTACCAAGTAATGGGTAAAGATTCCTTTCGAATGATTCATTCAAGAGGTACGCGCCAGTAAATAATCCTGAAACAAAGCCTGATACCGTTTATAATCCGGCAAAATCGCCGCAAGTAACCGATAAAAATCAGGCTGAGCCTGCTCATAAATGGTACGACACAATTCATAAAAAATAATATATTCCACAACTGGGTCAGGCGGCATCGCACAAGGCCACCGTCTGCGCCTTGCCAAACTTAACGGTCGTCTGTTGTGTAATTCCTTTTGATTCAGACAGATTAAATATCGTTCTACTCGTTTTTGCATCCTACTAAGTGTTTTATTCTTGCTCCATGTGGCAAGAACAGCTTCTCCATCGGGCAGTTTAGCCACCTGATGAAGCAAGGTATGATGATGATAAAACCGCAGCTTCATTTTATCGCCTTTCGCTACAATCTGCAGCGAATAGTCCCAGCCTAACTGCAAAAATCGTTGCATAAGTACCTCCTTAGGAATCCCGCTTTACTTCCACGATCCCGTCAAGCTCAATCAAATCCTGCATAATGGTATTATCATTTTCTAAATTGCAAACAACAATACCAATAATAAGCTGCTCCTGACGATGCTCAATCACACGGATATCCTTGATTCCCACACCATGTTCACCCAAATAGGAACCAATTCGCCCAACTTGGCCTGGACGATCTAAAGAAGTGATTGTCAAATAGACA
The DNA here is from genome assembly GCF_056134285.1 of Pelorhabdus sp. sgz311002. Taxonomy (NCBI): domain Bacteria; kingdom Bacillati; phylum Bacillota; class Negativicutes; order Selenomonadales; family Sporomusaceae; genus Pelorhabdus; species Pelorhabdus sp. sgz311002. The sequence continues at coordinate 172,013 of NZ_JBWBCL010000008.1, forward strand.
TCACAGTTATTAATAAATTTCTTCTCAAAGCGCGAGAGCCACGTAAGCGTCGCATAAGACAAAGCTGTCGTAACCAAAGCGCAAATCATATACCCGCTGCCTACAGCCAAGCCGATCGCGGCTACAATCCAGAGGCTTGCTGCCGTAGTAAGTCCAACGACAGTCAGCCCTTCCTTCATAATCGTACCAGCGCCTAAAAAACCGATGCCGCTGACAACCTGAGCCGCTAATCGCGCCGGATCAGCATTCGTAAACCCTTGTACCTGACGATAGAGGTTGATTGATAAAATCATCACGAGGCAGGAACCCATAGAAACAAGTACATGAGTACGAAGTCCTGCTGATTTTCGCCGCCACTGCCTTTCTCCGCCTACAATTGCCCCAAGTATCAGGGCCAGCACCAGCCGAATCGCAGCATCGATATCTCCTACCATCATGACCGTCCTCCTTCACCATCTTACAAAATCAAAATATCTGCTGTTAAAAGGACAGGCTATTGCGCTTGATAATGATCTTTCTCACCGCGATAAAGGAAAGGAAAGAGCAGTCCGCCAACAATTCCTACAAGACCTGCCGTAAGAACGCCTGCCGTATAATGACCTGTAGCCTGCACGATATACCCCATAAAAATTGGAGCAATAATTCCAGGAATATGGCTGAGAATCTGTACGAGAGCACAGGCATAACCAGCCGCTTTTTTGCCGCCTACATCAGGCGGAATCGCCCATTGTGGTCCTAGAATAAACATAATCAGAGAATAGCCCAATGACAACAAAACTACGCCAGTCATCGGGTCCTGGGCTAGCGCCGCTGGAATCATCATGATACCGCCGGCTACCAGTCCGCTAACAATCGGAACATTTTTAGAAAGCTTTAAGTTGCCTGTTTTCTTATAAAGCCAGTCAGCAGCAATGCCGCCGCAAGGAATTGTTATCATGGAAAATAAGAAAGGAAGCATCGCAACAAAACCAGTTTTAGCAATCGTAAAACCTCGTTCATGTTGCAAATACATGGGCAGCCAACTCGTATAAGTGTAGAGAGTCCAGACAAGCGCCCCATTGGAGAGACAGGCCGCATAGAGCGATGGCTTTTTCATTACAATTTTCAAAGCAGCCATAAAGGAAAGCGGTTCTTCGGCCAAAGCCTCAGCCGCCCCATCATCTTCCGTAATATGGGCCAATTCTTCCGCATTGACTTTCGGATGTTTGTCAGGGCGGTCATTCATCGTAAACCACCAGAAAGCAAGCCAAACTAACGACAAGAGCGCGGAAATAAAAAAGGCGCCTCGCCAGCCATGCTGCATCATAAAGTATGTTACAAAGGGCGGTGCTACGGCAAGACCGACAACCATGCCATTAGACTGCAAGGACATAGCCCGCGACCGCTCGGATTTAGGAAACCACGTGGCGCCTACCGTCGACGCTACAGGCCAACACATTCCTTCAAAGAAACCAAAAACTACGCGATAAATTACAAAAGCTGTTACCGTCGTAGCCAGAGTGGTCATCGCCAAAAAGGCCGACCAAAAAATAATCGCAATAATATACATGCGCTTTGCGCCAAACACCGAAGAAAGAGCCCCGCCAGGCAGCTGTCCTAGCACATTCCCCCAGGTAAAAGAACTGAAAATAATGCCTAATTCTACTGGTGAAAAATTAAATTCCTTTTGGATCAACGGCGCTGCAATTGAAATATTAACCCGATCCAAATAGTTGAGTGTAAGAATAATGAAGACAAGAAACATGATGCGCCAACGTATATTTGTCATTTTAATTGTTGACGCTGTTGGTGTGACTGGCATAGTAGCCATAAACACTTTCCCCCCACAAAGTAAATTAGCCTCTTAGAAGACGGCGGCAGCCAAGAGACTTAACTGAATTATCTTACTTTTAGCGGGAAATCTAAATCAGTAAACGGCTGATTTTTTTGTAGGATTTTTTCTTACATCTTCTTACCCACTGGTAACAAACCATAATGCAGGGCATATTCAACAAGCTGACTTTTTTCACTGCAATGCAGTTTTTCCATAAGCCGTGTTTTATAAGTATCCACTGTTTTTACGCTCAAATAGAGCTGTTCCGCAATCTGGCTGAGGGAAAAACCGCGCACAAGTAATTTAAGCACTTCCCGTTCACGCACACTTAAGATTACATAGGGATCGTTCTCTTCCTGCCGTGATCGATCTGTTAACAGACTCGTAAGCAAAAGCTCGGCATTTTCTTTACTTAAATAACGCTGCCCCTTAGCAACCGTTCGAAGCGCTACAAATAGTTCCGTATCAACGGCATTCTTAGCCACATACCCAAGGGCGCCTGCTTTCATCGCTTCTTTAATATATTGCTCTTCATCGTACATTGTTAATACAAGCAACTTAATAGAAAATCCACGACTGGCAATTTCTTTCATACATTCGAGCCCGCCCATGCCAGGCATGGATAAATCGAGCACAAGTACATCAGCCGTAATCGTTTCCAATAACGTTAAAACTTCTTCGCCGTCAGCGGCCTCACCAACCACCGTAAAGTCTGGTTCATTATTAAGTAGCAGCCTCAGCCCCGCCCGCAAGACGGAATGATCATCGGCTATAATAATTTTTATTTTACCCATTCTTTTCACTTCCTGCACTTCCTATATGTAGCGGTACAATCACTCGAATCGTCGTGCCTTGTCCTGGTACTGATTCAAAAGTAAAAACACCGCCAACAAGCTCCGCTCTTTCCTTCATGCCATAAAGTCCCAATCGCTCATCGCGTTTCGCCGCCTGCAAAACTGCCGGGGCAATACCAATCCCATCATCCGTAATCGTAAGGACAATATCGCTTTGCTGCAATTGCAATACAACGGCTACTGTTTTTGCCTTCGCATGACGGGCTACATTGGTAAGACTTTCTTGCAAAATCCGGTAGAGAGCTAGCGATACATCATGAGAAAGGATGACTTTTTCATCAGGCGCTGTAAAGGAAACAGCCATTTTATAATGTCGGCGGAATGTTACAAGATATTTTTCCATAGCCGCAAACAGGCCTAGATCATCTAAGATAGGCGGTCTGAGTTCAAGCGCTAGTTTGCGCAATCCTTCCAACACATGGAGCGCTACTTCTCTAGCGCCAAAAAGCAGTTCTTGCTGCTTTTCATCCGTCAATTTTGACGATAAAACCTTCATATAAGCTAACAGCGAGGTAAGCGACTGCCCTGTTTCATCGTGAATTTCACGGGATATTCGTTTCCGCTCTTCCTCTTGCACACAAATCAATTTATTCATTAATTCTGTTCGCATAGCATCTTTGTTACGAAGCTCTGCTAGTAGACGATTATTTTCTGCTTCCTGCGCCTTAAGACTCGCGGCCATTTCATTAAAAACACGGGCCAGCCGACCCACTTCATCGTTCTTTTGCCCCACAGCCTGCACCGAAAAATTTCCGTGGCCGATTTCGCGCGCCGCAGCGGCCAAACTCGTTACTGGCTGGATGATGATTCGAGCCAAATAGGTTGCCGCTACCGCTGCTAGCAGACAAACAATCAAGGTAATTCCCACAAGCTCGAACATCCTTTTTTGCAACAACTGGGCCATACGCTTTTCTGACATTCCCACATGGACGTAGCCTGTTGTTCCTTTTTCGATCGGCAAAATAATTTCGCGCAGCGGCCCTTCATCACTATCGAGGCTAACTGTCACATTATTTTTATCGGGATTTAAAGCTTCTTGCGGCATTTTTAGGGTAGAATCAATCAAGCCTTGCGGAAAAACTGGCCCAAAGGTATGGGCCAAAAGCCGGCCCGCTGCATCGGTAATAAAAATATACCGGACATCAGCACTATTTCTTTTGGTCTTGTTTAAAAGATCTAGCAAAGCATAACGATCATCGAGCAAAATATCATTATTACCTAAAACGGCAACAGATTCAGCGAGTTGCACCCCCTGCTGCTCAATTTCCTGATCCAAAAGACGACTGGTAGACTGAAATAAAATGATGCCCATAACGAGTCCTAAAAGGAGCACCATTGCAATCATAATGCCATTAATCTTATAGTAAAGACTTAAAGAAAAAACGGTCTTCATAAGCTGACACTCGTCCGATCATAAATTTTTCGCAGCGGCTGATACAGTTCCGGCTGCGGCATTACAAAGCGGTCTGTAACGAGCCCCTGTAACGCTTTTCTTGCTTCTGGCTCTGTTTCAAGTTCTAAAAACACTTGTCGCAATGTTTCCTTTTGGCTCTGCTCTAGCTTCTTCTGCACGACAATCGGCCCCGTAGGCGCTGAGCCAATTGTGGCAATCAGTCGCACCTGATTGGTTAATTCCGGTCTTCTTTGCTGCATATATTCATAAATCTGACTGTCAAAGCTGGCTCCGTCAGCCAATTTATTGGCTACCGCCCAAAGCGATTTGTCATGGTTGTACGTATAAAAATAGCGGGAAAAATAAGTCTCTGGCGTTGTGTGATAAGGACGCAGCACTTCTTCGATAACCATGTGCCCTGAATAGCTTAACGGATCAGTAAACGCAAAAACCTTGCCTTGCAAGTCCGCGAGTGAACGAGCCGAACTATCTTTAGGCACAATAATATCAGCATGATAAAGGGAAGTGCCGCCATACTCAGCCATAACTAATACTTCAATTTCATTCATACCACGATAGGCGCTATAAGCTCCTGTCGATAAAAAAGCAACATCGGCTTCCCCATTGGCTAACAATTGATTGACTTCCGCATAGGTTTTACGTTGAATCAGCACAGCCTGCCGCCCCATTTTATGAGAAATAGCAGCCGCAATCACCCGGTAATGCTGGATGGTTTCCTGTGGTGACACTACCGAGGCCAAGGCAATGACCAACGGTTTCTCTATATGATCTTCCTGACGCTGCAAATCCTGCGGTGCTATCCCCTGCGAAAAATCAACATAGGCTCTGGGGCTTTCGCCGCAACCGGCCAAAGAAAGACTCAAAAAACCTAAGAGAACATAAAGAGCAGTTCTTAAAATCATGCTCCACCCCCTTAGTAAGCTTTGAAGAAAATTCGCTTTAACGTCAAAAAAAACCTGCTTTTTGCCGGAAAAGCCTAAGCTTTCCTGACAAAAGGCAGGTTGCGTGTAACGAATCTTCGAAATGGAGCTTCCTTATTTTGCAAAAAAGATCATATTTAATGAGACATCATACTTATAAGAAAAACCGAATAGACTATGCACATCGTCTGCCGCTAACAAAGAAACTCCCTGCTGATTCACGAGTGGATATTTTAAAGATTTGCTCTGTCCGTTTAAAGTAGCTGCCGTCGAGTTGGCCTCAAATTCCAAAGAGTTCTTTCCGTAAGAAGCTTGTACTTTCCCACCAGCAGCATGGATTGCGCCGCCAATAAATTCTACAAAAGAACGAAGCGGAATATACCAATTTCCTGCAATTTGCTGTGGTTTCGCTGATAATAGCGGGGTTTGCACCAGGTTCCCCCAGATAACAAGCCGCGTATCGTTAGACCGTTGCGGTAAAACTGTAACAGGTAAATCCTTACCTGTTTCTTTATTAATGCTATAGCGATCAATTAAGGTTCCGCTCTGTTCATAGGCCTCGATGGTCAGCACGGCGCCATCAACTTTCACGACCAAGTAATTGGGCTCCGCCTGGGGATCGAAAAAGAAAGCATTCCACATTTTATTTGATAAATCGGTATAGTATTTATTGCCACTGCGACCTGTCACCACATAGACAGTTCCCTTGGCCGGACTTGCTACAAAAGAATCTTGATAAATGGGGTAAGTACGCGAATACGCATGATCATGACCATTAAATACAACATCAACATGATGCTTATCAAAGACCGGTAAAAATGCGGCCTTTACATTTTCATTAGCCCGCGTGGCTTTGTTATAGTAAGGGGTTTTATGGAATAAAACGATCTTCCATGGTTTATTACTTTTACTTAAATCTTCATCAAGCCAAAGGGCTTCCTTGGCTAGCATATCTGGTACATACTGGCCTTCTTCATTTTCCTGGCTGTTAATAACCGCAAAATGAACATTGCCATAGTCAAAAGAATAGACCTCACCGAGCAGTTCTTCGGGACCATTTCCGGGCAGTTTTTCCTGTTTCGTAAAATAAAGCGCTTTCGTCGAATGATTTTCCAGTACCGTATCATAGGTCTCATGATTGCCGGAAACAGCCATATGGGGTAATTTTTCGATTACGCCCTTCGCCGCTTCATACCAATGATTCCAATGAGCATACTGATTTTGGCCGACTTCAACCAAGTCGCCAACGACCATCATAAAAGCAGCATCTTGATTCGCTTCATAGGCGTTATGCAACGTCTTTTGCCAGGGACCATATTCAGGCTCTTTGGGAAGACCGCTTTGCGAGTCACCAAAGAGGAGAAATTTAAAAGCTTGTTCTTTTTCCGGCTCCGTTTGGAAGGCAAAAGCATCGCCCCAACTAGTACCATCGCCGACACGATACGTGTAAGATGTACCAGGAACAAGCTTTTGCAGTGTGACAAATTGCAAATTCATATCACCTAAATTCGTACTGAGTCGATCAGAAATAGCCTGGATAGTAGCCGCGTCCTGCCAGCCTTGTTTTTTGTAACGGCTTGTCTTGAGATACTGAACCACACCCGTTACGGCTTCCTTGGAACGCCATAAAATAGTTTGTGTAGTCTTCGGGTCTTCGGCCCAAGTCAAAGTAATATGATCAGCCAAAGCGCGGTCTTCTAACTGGAGCGTTTCCTCAGCCGCAAAAACCTCCTTGGTAAAATGAAGCGGTAACCCCAACGCTAAGACAGACAAACCGCAGGATTTTAGAAAATTTCGCCGTGTTACCTGATCTTGCTTTCCTTTCAGAAACTGTAACAATGTCGTTTTATCCTCCAAATTTATCCACTCCCTTTAGATATTTGGCAGCTTTTTCTTTTTCATAACATGCTCGCTCATAAAAAAAATCAGCCCGCACGTTCTTACACCTTTAGTGTAATCCTGTCAGACTGACTTTTTATTAAGGTTGTATTATATTTTTGTTAATTTAAAACAATGTCTTCCAAGGACCGCTTCGGTACATGATGGCGCTGCGTTTCATCACGCCAATAGCGAATATCGCCGCCAGACTCAAGCTCTTCTACGATTACTTCTTCCTTGGGCTTTCCTAGTGCGAGAACTAGCAAAATCTCCTGATTATCAGGTATCGACAATACTTGTTTTAACTCTTCGCGTTTCACATTGCCAAGCATACAACCGCCAAAACCCATTTCTACCGCTCCGAGCAAAATCGTCTGCGCGACAATACCGCAGTCATAGACAGAACTCATTTTATAATCGGCTTCCTGCACGATCACGATATAGGCACTGGGGCGCTCGCCTGGCTCAGGTCCATTCCAATCTTTAAGATAGGCGGCCCAGGCCAAGGTATGAAAGACCTTTTCATTAAGTGTTTTCTCACTAGCAATATAATACTTTAAAGCTTGCTTATTCGCGCCAGAAGGAGTTAGGCGGGCATAGTCCACAAGAGTAAGCAGTTCTTCTCGGCCAATCGCTTCTGCCTCCACAAAACGCCGGTAGCTACGATTTTTTCTTACGAGATCATGAAACACAAGACATCTCTCCTTTTCCATAGTTTCCAGGCATAATTTTATTTTACCTTATATCCACCTGATTGGCTGTTACTATTTTTCACTGCGTCGTAAAAAAAACCTGCAAAAAAAGTTCTTCCAGTAAAATTTACTGAAAGAACTTAAAAGACTTCCGTTATTATATAAGTTTATACAAACAAAACGGAATAGAGACATAAAAATAAAAGCTGCATAACGGCAATAGTCCAACCGTTTTTAATCATTGAGGTCATATCCGTTGAATTAGCAAAACCCATGGAACTAAACATATTGGAACCAGGATGAATGAAGTTTGTCGCTCTGTTGGCAACAACAAGAGCCACCGCCCATACAGTCATCGGAATTTGATAATGCTGCACTAAATTTACGAAGAGATCATTCGTCATTTTGAGTACAGCCACAGCTGCGCCAGTCAGCCCGACTGTACCAGTAAGGCCGCCGACAATCGGCACAGCTACCCGTCCGCCATAATTAACTAACGGCTGCAATAAAGCTGTAACCGCTTTAAAGGCTCCCGCTTGATCCATAAAGTTGATAAACGGTTCTAAGAATAAGAAAAGTACAAACAGATGTAAATTGCCTGCCATCCCTTTAATAAAGGTCTGCGTAATATTAGGCACGCTCATACCAGCCGACAATCCAGTCAAAAGTGCAATTGTCATCAATACTACGACAATATAATTCGTATTGGCTTTCCAGTATAAGCCCATAGCCACAAAAACGATAAAGGAAAGAATGAAAACCCAGGTAGAACGTTTTTCTTTCGCTCCTGGTGTAAAATCACTGGCAATCGGCTGCTCTTCATAATCATGAACACCCTTCGTAACCTTCTGAATATGTTTGATCATAAACCAAGTTGTCAGAAAGGTTACAGCTAAAACAGGCAGAGCACACTTTAAAACCATTTCCTGGTAGCTCAACTGTGTCAATTTCGTCAGCATCAGCACCGATGGACTGAAAGGTCCTAAAATCAAAGCTTCTTCGCCGCAAGCATGAAATAGAACTCCGACTGTACTTTTCGTAAGACCAGCTGCAGCGGCAATGGGAAGTACAATCGGGGCAATTACGGCATTACCGCCAGCCATAGTGCCAAGTAGCGCCACAATCACTACAGAGGCGGCCATGATCCCGATAATCGCTTTATTTTGCGTATTGACGCCAATACTATAAATAATCTTATGTACAATCGTATGTGTCACCTTTGTTGCGGTTAGAACTTCACCAAGACCACGTCCCAGCATAATTAAAAGACCAACAAGACCTAAAAAAGAACCTAGCGACTTGACTAAAATATCACTAAAAGTAAAGATATTCTGATGGGTAATAACGGCGCCGATACACGCGCAAAAAATAGTGGTCGGCACAGGCTGCTTATAGCGAAAAATTAAAATAATGTAGACAACAAGCGGAATTAAACCAATGAGACCTTGTGAAATATTTACGTTTGATACATCCATACATGCTCCTCCTAACCTTAAATGCGAAATTGCTATTAGCGAAATAGGATAAAAGAAAAAGGCCAGACTTCTCCTAAGAAGAGTCTCGCCTGCGGTTATCCACTCAGCCAGTAATTGAATGGAAAAATTTTACCATCCAACAACCAACTTGTCAAGCAGGATACACTGCAAGCTTTTAGTCCGCTTATAAAAAAAGCCTTTTTGAAAACAAAGAAATAATCCGTAAAATATAGGATACATCATTGTATCAAAAAGGCTTTATCTTTTTTTCTTCTTGCCGTCAAAAACGACTTAGATCTTTTGCGCAAAAACCTTCTCTTTAATAAACAACAAGGTTTCTAAATTGAAAGGCGCACGAATTACACAACCAGGTGCAATAAATAAACGTTTACCGCCAGTTATTTTAGCCATATTGTCAATCTCAGTTGCTAAATCCTCTCGGCAGTTATCGGTGATGTGGTAACGTTCTAAGCCGCCTACAATACATTTTCCCGGCGCTTTCTGCAAAAATTCGCCTACTTCCGGCACGGTTTCCCATACATGCCAACTGATTCCCTGCACCGGGTAATCTTTTAGCAAATCAAACATAATGTTATCACCATGAATATGCATTACATTAAACCAAGAAAGCTTTTGCAGCGCCTCTAAGACTTTTAGATCATAGTGAACGCCAAACTCCTTGTATTCGGCTTCGCTCAATTTATCATAAGTAGATAACTGACTGGCAAAATATACGCCAGCGCAGCCCATAGCAAGTGCCTTAGCCGCAAACTGAACTGTACTTTCCACGATAATTTCTAGACCAGCCTTCACCTTTTCGGGCTGCGTCCGAAGATGCGTAAAAAACTGACCGCCGCATAGTTTTTGTGCTGTTGTCAGCGGCGAAAAAACGGTAACAAGAACAGGCGCTTCATCCTTCATATGATTCAATAAACGACTCAGTGAAGTCAGTTCCCGCCCTAAAGCGCCGCTAGTTACATCAAGGCGCTTCAACTTTTCCCAGTCTTCTGGTTTTTCTACACCAAACTTAGTTACTTTGGCTACACCGCCTGTAGCGATCTCGCTAAAATCACATTCACAGCCCCAGTCCTCAATAGAAAACAAGCCGTTTGACATATTTTTAATAAAATCAAGATCCAGCTTCTTATAAAAATCATAAGACGCATCAGCCAACTGTACCGGATCAAGATCAATTCCCGGAAAATGCGACCAAAGGCTGTAAGGAATGCGATCGGTTGTTTCTCCTTTTAATGTAGCGCGAACTCTTTGCATTTTTTCTGATAGCACAACTATCACTCTCCCTCATACTCAATAACAGCCGCCCACTTACTGCAGCCAAAATACTTGATTTCCTGCCATTGCAGAAATATCATAATTAACTAATCTACTATAACCTATTTGCAAAAAACATGCCAACATTTAAAAGAATGCGCTAAATCAGGCAAGCTACCTTTTTGCCGATTTGTGTGTCTACAAGCCCCCTTTGATTTATCAAAATATATTGATAAATCAAAGATAAATTTATCATTTATCAAATAATTCAGCTTCACTGAATTCCGTACTTTTTCATTTTGCGGTAAAGTGTGGCAATCCCCATTCCTAAACTCGCTGCAACCTGCTGCTTACCAGGAACCGTCGAACCAAACTCTTGTAAAGCAGCAAGGATCGCTTCTTTTTCCTCGTGAAATTTCGATTCACATTGACATTTCGTCGCCTGAGCCGCAGCTAAAACAACGATTTTCTGCGGTAAATCGGCAATTTGAATGGAATCATTGCTCGATCGAACTGTAGCGCATTCTATAGCATTTTCTAGTTCACGAATATTGCCCGGCCACTCATAGGCTTCTAATACCTGCTTTGCTTCTTCTGATAAGATCTTGTGCCGCTCTTCATGCTGCAAAATATGCTTATGTAAAAAATAGTGAGCTAACTCGCGAATATCACTAATTCGTTCGCGCAGCGGCGGTAAAGTCAATAAAAAGACATTCAATCGATAATAAAGATCTTCCCGAAACTTGCCGGATTTCACCAGCTCCTCTAGGGGTTGATTCGTAGCGGCAATAATTCGTACATCAATCGGTACTGATTTGACGCCCCCCACTGGCTCGACAGACTTTTCCTGCAAAACTCGTAAAATCTTGGATTGCAGCAATAGCGGCATATCGCCTATCTCATCGAGAAACAAGGTGCCGCCCTGCGCCAATTGAAATTTTCCCGGCTTGCCGCCCTTGCGCGCTCCGGTAAAAGACCCTTCGGCATAGCCAAAAAGCTCGCTTTCTAAAAGGTTTTCCGGAATAGCCGCACAGTTAATCGCCACAAACGGTCCAAAAGCCCGGCTGCTTTCATTATGAATTGCCTGTGCAAATAATTCTTTGCCTGTACCGCTTTCGCCGATAATGAGTACAGTGGACGAAGTCGAAGCGGCTTTAGCTGCTTCTGTTTTTACTTCCGTTAAGGCCTTGCTGCTGCCGACAATACTAGAAAACATAATTGGCGCCTGATGATGATCCCGCAATGATGATCCCTTGATCTCATTAGCGGCCCAAAAGCTCGCTACAACCCCTTGTACCACACCATCGACCACCATAGGCTTCGCATGAATCAGATAGTGATGATGTTTCCCTTTCTGCCAGATACTGACCTCCCGATTCGTAAAACCCACGCCATCACGTAAAACCTCAGGAATTGGCGTCCCCGGAAATACTTCATTAATATGAAAGCCAATAAAATCACGAGCTTTAGCTTCCAGCATTTTTTCCGCGGAATAATTCATGCTGATAATTTTCGCCGTATGATCAATGGCCAAAATACCTTCTGATATAAAATTAATCACTGTCTCCAACTGATTTTTTAACAGTACAGCCCGCTTAAAACTGTCAACTTCCACCGCTTTTGCCGCTAAAAGCTCTGCCATATGTCTGATAAAAGTAAGGAGACGCTCATTCTTATTGCGTAATTCCGCTTGTCGCTCCGGTGAAAAAGCAATAAGACCAATCACGCCAATCACACGCGATCCAACAAGAATGGGACAGCATAGCTCAGCCAGTTCCTTACAGACACCGCGCCGCTCACAATCGCCGCATTCACTGTCAGTACTTACATCACTGATGACATACTCGCGCTTACTTGCTAATACTTTATGATACATTGACTTCCCATCAATTTGTTTACCAATCGTATCATAATGGTACCCCGTTCCGGCAATCCGAACGAGAGAATCATCAGCGATAGTTACTTCTATATCAAGAACACCGGCAATCGCTTCCGCAATTTGCTGGGCAGTTACCTGAATTTGCTGCAATAAAGACATGGTAATCCCCCTTTTGATAAATCACTTCTAATTTCGTGATAAATGGCAAAACCCCTTTTAATAAATGATAAAAAACATTGTCATAATAACTCTTCGCAAAAAAATAAGCCTGTGCCTTAATGGCCAGACTTATTTTTTTGCGAAAAGAATCTTTTGGATCGCTGCAAAAACGATTTCAGGCGTTAACTCCTTCATACAATTGCCATGTTTTTCGGGACAGCGTCGTTTATGGCAAAAAGAACAAGCTTGCGGCTGAACAGCTACAAAAGATTTTTCGCCAAAAGAACCATAAACAAGCGGGTCTGTCGGGCCAAACAGAAATAAAGTGGGAACTTGTAAGGCTGCCGCCATATACATAGGCCCTGTATCGCCACCAATTACTAACCGCGCGCGTGCCAGAACTGCACCTAAAGTCAAGAGGGTCGTTTCATTCACTAAGGAAATCACTTGCTGTCCCAGCATCTGCTGTAAATAACACGCCGTTTCCACCTCCAGTCTTCCCCCGCAAAGAACCACCTTTTCCCCGCTGCACTGCATTGCCTTGGCCAGTTCTGCCCAATATGCAGCAGGCCAATTTTTACTTGGCCAAGTTGTCCCAAGCACGAACACAACAAAGGGCTCGCCAGAAGGAATTCCTTTGCTTACCAAGAGAAGCCTAGCTGCTTCATAATTTTCGGCTGCCAACAGTAGAACAGGTCTTCTATCGCGATCAGCAATCCCCAGCGGCTTCAGTACGCTTAGATAGTGATCAACGATGGCAGGTCCCGCCGCCGCCGCAATTTCACCCATAAACCAGGAATTTCCTTCCTTCGTATGACTTAAGCCGATCTTGTGCTTGGCCCGAACTTGCGTCATAATCATTCCCGTTAAAAACAACCCCTGCAAGTCAATAGCGGCATAAAAAAAGCGCTCAAGAAATAGGTGTCGCAGTTGCTGCCATAAACTCCAGGCTTCCCGCCACTTTCGACATCGTAGCGCACTATCAAAATCCTCACGCGGCCAAAGTATGATTTCATCGATATCGGGATTATAGCGAAGCAAATCAAAACCGGCTCTGCCGACAAGCCAATGAATTGAGCAAGACGGCCACGCCTGCTTGATCGATCTAGCTACAGGCGTACAGTGCATAATATCTCCTAGTGAGCTTAAGCGAATCAACAGGATTTCCCGTCGCACAGCCGTCACTTCCTTACCGCTTCTTTTGTAGCAATTGGTAAATCGTCTGTTCAAAATAAAATCTAAAAGTAATCCCCTATACTCAGGCTAAGCTATTAAGTTACTCTTGATTTAATATGCAAAACATTTATAAAAGAGGTGGAAAGTCATGACGATGGGAACTTTTTTCCATAGCGATATTCATTCATTTTTCTACTTTGCCGTTCTAGTGTTCTATGGCTACTTCCTTTATACCATGAACCGCCTGTTAAAACTCCCTTAGGATTGAATCAATAAAGATTCTCTATCATAATCATAAGATAATAATATTTTCATTATAAATAGTAAAATGGTATAGTAACAGAGTATATAGGAATCGTCTGAAGGCGGTATGATAAAAGGGAGTGTCACCATGGCAGGAAAAACAGATTATAAGAAATTCGGCTTTATTCCCCAAAGACAAAAGGGTCTATTATTAATGCGTGTCCGCAATGCAGCGGGCGATATGACAGCAACACAAATGCGCAAACTTGCCGATCTAGCCGAAAAATACGGCAACGGCGAATTTCACGTAACCGTTCGCCAGGGAATGGAAATTCCTGGCGTAAAAGAAGAATTATTTGAAGAAGCCTACAATGCTATTTTAGAAGCGGGACTACTGCCTGCGGTCTGCGGCCCGCGCATTCGTCCCGTCGTCTCTTGCCCCGGAACGGCAACCTGCCCTTACGGCTTAGAAGATACAAAGGAATTGGCTAAATTCCTCGATCAACATTTTGTCGGCAGAGAACTTCCGGCAAAAACGAAATTTGCTATTAGCGGCTGTGCCAATGCCTGTACGAAATCAGAAGCCCATGACGTGGGCTGTAAGGGAGCCCATGAACCGATTGTGGATCCAAGTAACTGTATCCACTGCGGCGCTTGCGTACGGCGCTGCCCCGCAAAAGCTATGTCACTGGATACGGGAGAAGTCGTCATCGACACCGACAAGTGTTTGGCTTGCGGCGTTTGTATAAGTATTTGCCCTAAAAAGACAATTCATACAGGTAGAACTGGCTTCCATGTATATATTGGCGGTAAAGGCGGTCGCTATAGTTATGACGGGAAATTACTTGAATCCTTTGTTCCCGCCGACAAAATTGCCCAGTATCTTGATGCACTCCTCGCCGTCTACAACGAAAAGGGAGAAAAAGGCCAACGGTTATGCGTTCTAGTCGCTAACGAAGGGATTGAAGCACTAACAGCTCAAGTCCAGGAAAAATTTAAACAACAGCAGCAATAAAACGCGTTAGCCGCAGTAAAACACCTCATTACAGTAGATTGCGTCCCTAGTGGCGCAATCATCAAAAGACCCTGAAAAAGTCCTACGACTTCTTCAGGGTCTTTTTGCCTTACTTTATTTATTTTTTTTGTTTTACTTCGTTTCAGCCAAGCGTTTATAGCTAGCCAAGCGATCTTTAGCATCTTTTTCGGTCTTCTCAAATAAAGCTTCCGCCATTTCAGGGAACTGTTTTTTGAGCGCCGAGTACCGGACTTCACCCAGCAGGAA
>NZ_JBWBCL010000009.1:0-141517 GCF_056134285.1 Pelorhabdus sp. sgz311002
TTTACGGGTAGCAAGTAAAAGTTGCATGGCTGGCAGGCCAATAAAAAGCGCATTTATGCGCAGCCAGTTTAAAAGGGCTATGCCCGAAAATGAAAAACCACCCGCTATGCGGGTGGATATTTATTTAAAAGAAAAAGATTCAAAATAGAGGGAATTATCAGGTAGATATAGAAACTTTTTGTAAAGCAATAGTATTAGCTAGGATATGGAAGCATTCACACTTATGAGGAGGGCTGTCAAATGAAAGAGTATCAAAGGGAGAAGCTCAGAAATGTCGGCATTGTTGCTCATGGGGGGTCTGGTAAAACATCCTTGGTTGAAGCTTGTTTATTTCAAGGTGGTGTTGTCACTCGTCTAGGAAGAGTTGATGACGGTACCGCTACGACTGATTTTGAAGCAGAAGAAATCAAACGGAAGATTACAATTAGTACCGGCATGGCGCCTTGTGAATGGCAGGATAATAAAATAAATTTTCTTGATGCTCCAGGATATGCCGATTTTGTGGGCGAAGTGAAGGGCGTTTTACGGGCGGCTGATAGTGTGGTAATTCCCGTGTGCGCAGCTTCCGGTGTGGAAGTAGAAACTGAAAAGTCATGGAAATATATACAGGCTATGGCTTTGCCACGCCTGTTTTTTATCAATAAAATGGATCGAGAAAATGCTGATTATTTTTCCGTATTAGATGAATGTCGCGATAAATTTGGCAATGGCGTTGTTCCGTTGCAAATACCAATTGGGCAAGAAACCGATTTCAGTGGTTTTATCGATTTGATAGAAAATAAAGCCTATTGTTATGACCGTAAGGGGCAGGGAAAAGTAAAGCAAGAAGTTGAACTTCCGACTAATCTTTCGGAACAGACAGAATTATATCGGCAGATGCTGATCGAAGCGGCTGTAGAGAATGACGATGATCTTCTGAATAAATATTTAGAAGGCGAGGAATTGTCAGTAGAGGAAATTCGCAGTGCTGTACTTGCTGGTGTGACGCAGACAAAACTATTTCCTGTGCTTTGCGGTTCGGCGCTGTTGGTGATGGGCATAGATGAATTGTTAAATGGTATTATTCGGTATTTGCCAGCGCCACAAGGGGTTGCGGCTGATCCTTTTGCTGCCTTTGTCTTTAAAACGACGGCTGATCCCTTTGTGGGACGGCTAAATTATGTAAAAGTTATGTCTGGGGTTTTAAAGCAAGATATGGCGGTTATGAATGCAACAAAACAGAAACAAGAGAAGGTTGGTCATCTCTTTGTTTTGCGTGGTAAAAACCAGACTCCTGTGACGCAAGTTCAGGCTGGTGATATTGCTGTTATTGCTAAAATGCAGGACTGCAATACAGGTGATACGCTTTGTGATAAGTCTTCTTGTACGCTTTTTTCACCAATTGAATATCCCGAGCCCATGTATGTGATGGGACTTGAAATTAAAAAGGGAGAAGAAGACAAAGTCAATACTGCATTGCTGCGATTGCAAGATGAAGATCCGACATTTCAAATCGTAAAGGATACAGAAAATCGCCAGCTGTTAGTGAAGGGAATTGGGGAAATACACCTTGATATTATGATGGAAAAAATGAAACGGAAATTTGGTGTATCGGCTTCGCTCAAGTTACCCAAAATCCCTTATCGCGAAACGATTCGCGGCACAGTTAAAGTAGAAGGAAAACATAAAAAACAAAGCGGCGGCCATGGGCAGTATGGTCATGTTTGGTTGCAAGTTGAGCCGCTTCCTGGCGGTGACTTTGCGTTTGTCGATGCGATTTTCGGTGGCTCCGTACCGAGACAATATATTCCTGCTGTAGAAAAGGGCGTTAAGGAGGCCTTGCAGTCCGGAATTTTGGCGGGATATCCGTTGGTTGATGTGAAAGTTACGTTGACGGATGGTTCTTATCATACGGTGGATTCGTCTGAAATGGCCTTTAAAACAGCAAGCGCCATGGCTTTGCGTAAAGGAGCTTTGCAGGCGAAACCTGTTTTACTAGAGCCGGTTTATCAGATTGCGGTGACGATGCCGCAAGATCTTATGGGTGACGTTGTGAGCCACATTAATGGCAAGCGTGGTCGGATTTTGGGAATGGAGCCAATTGATGATGGGTTGGGCAAAGTAACGGCTCATGTACCACTGGCCGAGTTATTCCGTTTCCCTGTGGATCTTCGTTCCATTACACAAGGACGCGGTGTTTTTACACAAGCTTTTTCGCATTATGATGAAGTACCGCCGAAAGTAGCGGAAGGGATTATTGCCAGTCAGAAAACAGCTAAAGTGAGTGAAGAGGCTTAAAAACATATGTAGACATAAAAAAACTCTAAGCAAAATGCTTAGAGTTTTTTTATTCGGTTTTTTTGGTCGGGGCGACAGGATTCGAACCTGCGGCCTTACGGTCCCGAACCGTACGCGCTACCAAACTGCGCTACGCCCCGCAACGTTTAATAGTATAACTTATATTTTTATCACTGTCAACATAAAACTTATATTTTCACCTATTTTTTCCTTAAATATTAGGACTTTTGATTGAGGGAATTTTTTGATTGGTAATCGAATCCTAAAATAGATAAAATATACCAAAAGAATGAATTTTATAAAAAGGTCTAGGTGGTTGAATGAAGTATAGTTTTCGAATGATGTTTTTTATTGCTATTGTTGTTTTTTGGTGTAATGCAACGGTGATCGTGCAGGCTTCGCCGAATGTGCTTACTGTTGGTTCGCAGGGGACTAATGTTAGCGTCTTACAGCAAAAGCTGGCTGAAGCTGGTTTTTATCAAGGTACAGCTGATGGCGTTTTTGGTAATGCTACGCGCAATGCGGTTATGGATTTTCAAAGATCTTGCGGTATTTATGCGGATGGGGTAGCCGGTCCAGATACGCTTGAAAAACTGCGCGCCTATCGAGGACAAGCTGTTATGACAAGTCGCAGTGGGAGTTCAAGACGCGGTCAGCAGATAGTAAATATGGCGATGCAGTATCTCGGCGTTCCTTATGTATGGGCAGGCGCAAGTCCGGCTGGATTTGACTGTTCTGGTTTTATTACGTACGTGTTTCGTCAGCAAAACGTATCCTTGCCACGAATGGCTGATGAGCAGTTTGCTGTCGGTACACAAGTGCCGCTTAGTCAACTGCAGGCAGGAGATTTGCTTTTCTTTAGTACCTATGAGCCTGGACCGTCTCATGTAGGAATCTATATAGGAAACGGTAGCTTTATTCATGCTAGTTCAGGCGCTGGGCACGTAAAGATTACTTCTTTATCGAGCTCGTATTATCAATCACGTTTTCTCGGAGCGAAACGTGTCCTATAGGAAAAATAAAAAAACTCTATTCTATCAGGTTCTTGCTTCAAAGCGGTACCGTGATAGAATAGAGTTTTTTAAGCTTAGTTTTCAATTTGAAGCTGAAATTGCGGCTGCACTTTGATTTCAAAGGTGCGTTCCCAAGGCAGCGTACTGTCAATGGAGAAAGACGGGATACGATACAGGCGTTTTCCTGTTTGATCTTCTAAGACAATAAGTTTTCCTTTTAGAGCTTTTTGAAAAAAATCTTTACTTTTGGCAGCCATGAAATGTTGAATTGTTTCGGTTGTATCTTGCATTTTAGCATCAGGAAGATTGTAGGGGTCTGCATTTAGATTTGTGACTCGTTTATTAATCCATGGCTGAATTTCTTTTTGGTAGTAATAGTCATCGGCAAAGCGGCTAAATAGAAATTCGAGTCGCGCTTGATCACGCTGGAGGATTTCATCAGCTGAGCCTAATGTGCTCGTTGCAGCAAAAGCTTCGGCGACAGCTGTGCCGATGGAATTGCTTGTTGTATTCCAGCCAGCATAGGCTGCTAGTTCTGCAACTTTTACTTTTTCTTTTAAGAGTAGGGGGAAGAGACATTGATCGGCATAAAAATTTTCCGATAAGTCCACAAGAGCAACAGGATACCCCTGAGCCATAAAGCGTTTAATTTCGTTTGCTGCTTGTTCTTTCTTTTTGTCAGTCGTCTCTTTTGTACCGATATGTACATAAAGTAGAAAGGTCGCCTCATCAGGGGTGAAAACTTCTTGGCCGTGGAGCATCGCTATTTTTTCTTGAACGGTTGTTTGTACGGAGTGAGGCATATAGGGCATAATGACAGCTGGGGCTTCCTCAGTTGAGTATGCTACGTAAATACGAGGCTCTTTATGGGCTTTTTGGGCGGCGATGCGAGCGAGAAGATCAGCGGCTATTTCGTCGGCGCCGCGCGTGATGATTACGTGATTGACAAGTTCTTCATCGTGAGTAATTAGATTTTGCAATTTTTCTTTGATTAAGTTAGGAATTCCAAAGGAATGTCCATCGTCTTGCCCGATTACCAGTTCAGAGAGGGTATGATCATGGACAAGGTCTAACAATTGTTTGTTTAATTTTAGGTTTTGGTCATACAGTGATTCATAGTCGGCAATGACTTTTGCTGGTATTTGTGATTCGATTTTTTGCAGTTTTTTATAGTCAAGGGGGTTTTCAAAGAGAGCGATTTGGTTTTTTAGGATAGAATAATTTAGTAGATCTTTTTTATAGGCGGCGGAATCGCTACCGTCAGCAACAAGCAGGCGCGGAATTATGCTGAAAGCATAAAGCTTCGTTTGGGGCGAGTCTTGATGAATATCTCGCAACAAAGCGAGAGTTTCTGAAATGTCTTCGGTCGTTCCCACGCCTAAACGGGAAGAAAGGAGTCCGCCGTGAATCAGCATATCAATAGAAATGATGGCGGCATCGGCTTGGGGTGCTGCTGTTTTCAGCCATTGCCGTAAAGCTGCTTTATCAGAAGGGGTGCGAAAGTGATCCAGCAAATCGTCTGGTGGCAAAATAACTTTGATACCAGCCATGCGTCCCAGTTGATCAACAAATTGGGTACAAGGCGGACGACTGTCCAAGGGGACCAATAGAATTGTCAGCCAAGGATTTTCTATTGGCAGTGTTGTTTTAATTGTTTCACTATTGGTGACAGGAAAATGAAATAAATAGATCGAAATAAAAAGAGTTATGAGCAAAAAGACAGAGAATATGCGTTTCATGGTTCACCTCAAAAAAAGTTGCGGACTTTTCTTATTTATTTTACAATTAGGAAAGGTTTGCGGTCAACTATGGCAGCAAAAGACTTGGATTTTTGTAAAATTATGACTACATTAGGCATATGGAGATTTTTATGCGAATAATTGCAGGGAAAGCCAAAGGATTTCGCTTAAAGGCGCCGAAAGGATT
The DNA here is from genome assembly GCF_056134285.1 of Pelorhabdus sp. sgz311002. Classification (NCBI taxonomy): domain Bacteria; kingdom Bacillati; phylum Bacillota; class Negativicutes; order Selenomonadales; family Sporomusaceae; genus Pelorhabdus; species Pelorhabdus sp. sgz311002. The sequence continues at coordinate 5,217 of NZ_JBWBCL010000009.1, forward strand.
AGATGTACGTCCTACAGCAGATCGGGTGAAAGAAACTCTTTTTAATATTTTACGTGATAAGCTTTATGATGCTACAGTTCTTGATTTATTTGGCGGTACAGGAAATCTAGGATTAGAAGCGCTAAGCCGTGGTGCGGCAAGCGCTGTGTTTTTTGATGTGGCCCCGAAAAGTCTGAACATAATTAAAGAAAATATTCTTTATACGCAGATGGAAGCTTTTTGTGAGGTGAAAAAAACTGACGCTTTGCAGGGAATTCGTTTTTTTTCCAGTAAAGGCCAGGTTTTTGATCTTGTTTTTTGTGATCCTCCCTACAATCGAGGTTGGATTGGCAAGGTTTTAGCAGAGCTTGATACTGTCAAGTCGATTTTAGCGCCGCAGGGTGTGCTTGTAGTGGAGTATTCCGCGCATGAAACTTTACCGGACAATCTAAAGTTTTTAGAAGTTAAGCGTACGGAAAAGTTTGGCGAAACACAAATTGCTTTTGTAATGCGAAAAGAAGAATGATTTAGGAGGAACAGTTGTGCGTATTGGTGTTTGCCCAGGAAGTTTTGATCCCGTCACGAACGGGCATTTAGATATTTTTGAACGGGCTAGTCAAATGTTTGATGAGTTGATTGTAGCGGTTTTTCATAACCCCAATAAGAAACCGCTGTTTACAATGGAAGAACGTGTTGAATTGCTGCGGGCTGCTACCGTACATATACCAAATATTCGTGTTGATGGATTTTCTGGTTTGCTCACGCAATATGTTCGTCAGCAAGATACGAACTTGATTGTCCGGGGGTTACGGGCGTTAAGTGATTTTGAGTATGAGTTCCAGCGAGCGTTACTCATAAAAAAAATTGATCCTTCCATGGAGACGATTTTTATGATGACAAGTAGCGACTATTCTTTTGTTAGTTCAAGTGGCATTAAGGAATTGGCCCGGTTTGGCGGTTCGATCAAAGGGCTTGTTCCTGAGTGTATAGAATATAAAGTAGTACGGCGTATTCATGATGGAATGTAAAAGGGATTGGGAGAGAGAGCATGAAACTTGACGATTTATTAGATGAAATGGAAGCCATTATTGTCGAGGCGGCGCGGGTACCTTTTACCAATAAGCGAGTTATTGAAGAAGATGATTTGGCGAGACTGATGGATGACCTTCGTGAGGCTATGCCGACAGAACTAGCTGATGCCAAGCGTGTGCTTGCTGACAGACAGAGAATTCTTGATGAAGCGCAAAAGGAAGCGCAAAAGATTATTGAACAGGCGAAGGCTTATAGTGCTAAGCTGACCGATGAAAATGTAATTATGAAAAAAGCGCAGGAAGAAGCGGATGCTTTGACGCGTCAAAGTCAGGCGCAGGCTGAGCAGATGACCCAACAAGCGCAACAGGTAGCGGAAAAACTGAGAACTGACGCGTTACGTTATGCTGACGATGTTTTTACTCATCTTGAAACCAACTTAAATTCTTTATCTGACGTGGTGAGGCAGGCTCATTCTTCCGTCAAATCTGATCGTTTGAAGTAACAAGCAGAAAAAAAGTGAAAGGCAGGGATTAGTCCCTGCCTTTCACTTTTTTTGTAAGAATGTTTTGCAGCGGCGTAAAGTACTCCACATTAGTGAAAAAGCCAGCAAAAAGGCTAAACAGTAGAAAATATTTTGGCCAGTTCTTTGCAAGTGAAACAGCCAGGCATCTGGTCCAGTTGTTGCGAAAACTGGCGAAATAAAAAAGTGACTTAAAAACGGCGAGTCGATCAGAAGTAGACTAATTAGGGCTGCCAAGAAAGCATGAAGTAGGCGGCTTATCATATAAGGCGTCATACGAATTCCTGACTCAATAACAATGCTGGCAACTTGTCCATGGACAGATAAGCCGCTCCAGGCAATGATTGCGCTGGTTATGGCGATTTTTTCTGCCAGGGGAGCATTGGTTTGACTGGCGGCGAGAGAACCCAAATCGATTTCAAATAGGCCGGTAACAAGTGCGCTAGCTAAGCTGGTATGCCAGCCAAGTGCCTGCAATCCACAAGCGAAAAGGGATGTCAAAGCCGAGGTTAGCTGGGTGACAGAAATAATTCGCAGAAACACGGAGAATAAAATAATAAAGCCGCCAATAAGCAGAATTGTATTCATCGATGTACGGACCGCATCGCCTAAGAGTTGGCCAAAAGGGCGGCCATCTTCGCGTCTGGCTTGGTTCATGGCGCGAAATGCCCGAAGTAACAGAAAACTGGTTTGTTTTGGTGCAGTTGGTTGTTTTGATTCTCGGTCTTTGCCATGGAATCGAAAGATAATTCCCACAAGAAAACTGGACAGATAATGCGATAAGGCGAGTATTGCTCCCATTTCCGGCATGGCGAACATACCTACTGCTACAGCACCAAACATAAATAGAGGATCTGCTGTGTTGGTAAAGGAAAGCAATCGTTCCGCCTCAATGGCGCTGCATAAGTTGTTTTTGCGAAATTTACAGGTGATGACGGCATCCATGGGATAGCCTGAAGCGAGTCCCATGGATAGAGCAAAAGCCTTAAGTACCGTTAGCCCTTATTGGAGCAGTTCAATCGACAGGGAACCATCGGGATGGACGATAATTTTCTTGATGAGGTCAAATAATACGGTTCGCTGTTCCTCTAGTGTTAAATACGTCCAATTCATTGTAATAGACGGAAAGGCTTGTAATAAAGCCTGCAGCGATAAGTCTATCTGGGTCGATGGAGCTGTTTCTGTCTTGATTTTTTGTGCAAGAACTTCTTGCCTGTTTTTTAGGGACTTAAGACGCGGTTCCAGTTCCTTTGCCTGCAATAAGCCTGTTTCTAACGCTTCATAGAGTCGATTTAACCGTTTGGCAAGGCTTTCTTGTTCTTTCTGTAGGGCGCTTTTTTGCCACAGGGCAGCTGTTTCTGGCAGCAATTTATGAGCTGCTTGCTCTAAAAATGATGAAGGAACTATGAGTTGGTTTAATTGACAAATAATTTTTTGATTTAACTCTTGAGCTGGCTGTAGTGGCAAGGTGCAGTGATCGGCTTTTTTCATTTCGGGCGAACCAAGTCGTGTATAACAGACGTAAGATTTGTAGCAGGCGGTATTAGTATGTCTTGTTTTAAAGCGAAGTCTTGCGCCGCAACAAGCGCAAAATAAAAGACCTGTCAAGAGGTTTTCAGCGTCTTTTACAGGTCTTGCTGTCGTTCTTTTTTGGATTCTTTGTTGGACAAGTTCAAAAGTGTCTTCGGTAATAAGCGGTTCATGGTGACCAGTGTAGTACTCATTATAATGCCGTATTTTCCCGATATAGGCTGGATTGGTGAGGATTTGGCGGATGGTACTTTTAAGCCAGCGGACTTGTTGGCGCGTTGCAATTTTTTCTTGGTTTAATTGGTTGGCAATTGCTTGAAAACCGTATTCGCCGGAAAGATATAGCTCAAAAATTTTTTTTACATGCCGCGCTTCATCGGGATGAATCTGAAGTAGTTTTTTCTGTCGGTTATAGTAGTAGCCGAAGGGTGGTTCGCCGCCTTTCCAGCGACCTTGGCGGGAAGCTTCTTTTTTAGCCATTTTCACTCGTTCGATGATCGTTTCTCGTTCAAGCTGGGCAAAGACAGCCATCATGCCCAAAGCGGCTTTGCCGTAAGGTGTGGTTGTATCAAAGGATTCCGTTACCGAGTGAAAACCAATTTTTTCAGGAAGAAAAATATCTTCAATTAAATAGAGAGTATCTTTTTGGCGGCGCGATAGACGATCTAGTTTGAGGACAACAACATGTTGGATTTGTTTATTTTTCGCCCGAGCAATAAGGCGCTGTATAGCAGGTCGTTTTAAATCTTTGCCGCTATAGCCGTCATCACGATAAATATCTTCAATTTCCCAATTGTTAGCAAGACAGAAGGCTGCAAGACGAACTTCCTGGGCAGATAAGCTTAGGCCATGTTCGGCCTGTTCTTCCGTAGAAACCCGCAAATAAAGGGCAGCATGCTCCTTACTTGCATCTTGCTGGTGTTGTTTCATGCTGAGGTCCCCCTTTGTAGATTTTCAGGTTTTTTATTAACTTATGATGCACTTAACGGGCTGAGAATCATTTTAAAGACTTTTTACAAAATAAAAACGCCGCCTGGTTATCAGGCGGCTCGTAGTTTTTTTACTATAGGGCGTCGCGATCTAAAGAATAGGGTGGTGAAGTGGCTGGTTGTGGCAAAATCAATTCAATCATAAAGTCTTTTGTTGTTTCATTCGGGACTTCTTTGGCGACAAGAAGAAAGGGCTGAGTTTTAAAAGCTGTCGCTGCTGGCTTTTCTTCGTAAAGATACATATAGTGTATTTCATAATTTCCCGGAGTGAGTTGATCTAGTATAAGCTGCTCACCTGCTCGAATTGTGAAAGCTCTAACTGGCTGCGGTGTGCCCGATAGCAGCCAAAGACGGCCATATAGCGGCAAGGATGATTGGCGATTTGCAATAGTAATAGAATGCTTTCCTGCTTGTTTTGTCGACGCATCTTGGGGCAGTAATTGGGTAAGAATATTTGCTTTTCCTTTTTCTCCTTTGAACAGTGCTGTACTGGTTGCCGTCGCTTGATTGGATTCGGAGGGAGTGTGGGGTTTGTCAACTGATAAAACATAAAAAATAAAGAGCAGACATAAGGCGGCGACGCCGTAGGCAAGGCCTGTATTTCGCCGAATGAAGCTTTGGGAGGCAGCACGATGGGGACGACGCTTTGTTTGTTTTACTGCTTTACGGCTCAAGATTTGCGCATCAAAAGCTTGTCGTTTTATCGGATCAGATAATGTTTCGTAAGCTTGATTTAACTGGGCCATTTTTGCTGTCGCCGCTTCTTTGTCTGTAGAGATATCAGGATGATGTTTTTTTACAAGACGGCGATAGGCTTTTTGAATTTCTTCTGGTGAAGATTGTGGGGAAAGTTCCAGAATATCATAATAATTGCCTAGCATAGAAATCACCATCATATTTTAAATTTTTTTTGCTATGTTAGTAGGAGGTGAAAGGAGGATTGTTTATGCAAGAAAAAACAATTTTTTATGTAGATGAAGAATCAACCTATGGCAAAACAGCGGTTTTCTTACTGTTACTGGCCGCTCAACGCCGGTTAATGAAGAACGAAATGAAAAATCGTCTGTGTAGTGGAGTCACAGACGATAATTTATCGCATATCACCAGTCCATATCAAGAGAAAAACGTACATTGATAATTGTTTTTTCCAAATTTCCATCGCTGTTGTAAAATGTAATAATTTTACGTAAAGCTTCTTTTTCAGCTACAACATGATTCAGCTCGTTTAGATAAGTGATCTCCATTTCCTTTTTTAATGGGTCAACCTTGTCACTATCGAACATTTTATAATCAACTCACTTTAATTTAAAAATGTACTGTTTCTTGCAGTATACTAAAAAACAATCAAAATATTTTTAAAAGCTTCTTTAAATAAACTTTTCAAAATAAAATTTTTATTGCTAGTTAATATATTGCTATATTTTAGCGGTTTATGTCAATGGAAATTTGAAATTTTGTTTTAACTCTTGCATTTTTTTTGTTTTGCTCTTATAATAAAACCGAACAAATGTTCTATATGGAGGCGTTGGAAGTGGTAGAACGTATGGATAAAGGCCTAAATAAAGAAAATGCCTTAGAGGCGGCATTACGAAAGATAAAAAAAGATTTTGGCGACGGTTCGATTATGAAACTGGGCGAAGCGGCTGACAAAATGAATATTGAAGTGATTCCCACTGGGGCCTTATCATTGGATTTGGCTTTAGGGGTAGGTGGAATTCCCCGAGGACGTTGCATTGAGGTTTATGGACCAGAGTCATCAGGAAAAACGACAGTAAGCTTGCATATGATTGCTGAAGTGCAGAAACTAGGCGGCATTGCTGCGTTTATTGATGCGGAGCATGCGCTTGATCCGACATATGCGCGTGCATTAGGTGTAGATATTGAAAACTTACTGATTTCACAGCCCGATTTCGGTGAGCAGGCATTGGATATTGCGGATGCTCTTGTTCGCAGTTCTGCCATTGATCTCATTGTTATTGATTCTGTAGCCGCGCTTGTACCCAAAGCGGAAATTGAAGGGGAAATGGGCGATTCCCATGTGGGGCTTCATGCCCGACTCATGTCACAGGCACTAAGAAAACTTACGGGGATCGTGAGTAAGTCACGTTGTACTGTTATTTTTATTAATCAAATTCGTGAAAAAGTGGGTGTAATGTTTGGCAATCCTGAGGTTACTACAGGTGGCCGAGCCTTGAAGTTTTATGCTTCTATCCGCATGGAGGTTCGCAAAGGGGAAGCCATTAAAAACGGCAATGACGTGATTGGTAATCGGACAAAAGTAAAGGTGGTAAAGAATAAGGTAGCGCCACCCTTTCGGACTGCTGAATTTGATATTGTTTATGGCGAAGGGATCTCTAGGACAGGTAGTGCCATTGATTTAGGCGTAGAACTTGATATTATAGCGAAAAGTGGTACTTGGTTTTCCTATGGTGATCATCGTCTGGGTCAAGGCCGAGAAAATGCCAAGCAGACGTTAAAAGAAAATCCTGAATTAATGGAAAGCATTGAACAGGCCATTCGTGAAAAATTATTAGTAAGTAAAATCAGTGTAGTAGAGACTATTGGTAGTGATGATATTGAAAAAGACAACGAGATAGATAGCGAGGAATAGTCGTTCCCGTATGGCAAACAGGAGTTGACGCTAAAGCGCCAACTCCTGGAACATTAAATAAAGGCCGCATTAAAGGCTCTAATAGTACACCGATAAAATGGACTATGCCAAAACCCATAAGGATTTCTGACAAGACAAAAAATGGTAGCAGGGCGGGGAATACTACATTCCACCACAAATTTAAACCCATTACAGCTGATTCAAAGGCTTCTTTAGGGTAAACAACCATGGCTAACGTCATAAAACAAGAGAACAAGGCTAGGAAGTAAGCAAAACAATGTTTGCGATAGCTTTTTTGTATAAATGGGGCCATGTACCCGCCTCCTTCGTTCTTGGAATTTCATTACCTATTATATTGGTAGTCGAATCATGTTATTCCCTTTTCCGTTGATAATAAGGAGAACGGCGATAGTCTTGACCGCCTGGTTGCCAAGCTGTTTCAGGGAAGGACAGGTTGTAGATATCTGTTGCTGCTATATCGATGGATAGCATTTGCTGAAGCGGTGATAAGTCGGAAGCGAAGTTGTTACTTGCTAGAAATTGTGCTGTTTTTAAAATGAATGGAATAGAAGCAGTGTGTTTCGCTTCTCGTAAAAAGCTTCTTCCTTGATCATTAAAGGCTAAAACTCGACTATAAAGCGGACCTTGCTCATCGGCTTTTTGTAGTGCTTTTTGAGACACGTTCAGTAATAGATACAGTAAAATACGACGTAACTTTGCTGGTGGATAGCGTTTCGTCATAATCTTAGCAAAGAAGGAATCCCAAGAAGTTGCCTCTTTGGCAGCTTTTTGTATTTTATATTCCAGTCCTTCAGTGATTTCTGCTTGGTCATGAAAAAAGTGCGGCGGATGGGTGCGAAGAAGCGTTAAAAGCGGCAAGGATAAATTTTCCAATCGGGGAAACTTGCTGTTTTCTTGTAATGCCTGCTGGATTAAAGTGAGAACACTAGTTGGCAGTGTTTCTTGCCATTGCGGGCTTTCTTGTTTATGGTATAAAGCTTGGCGAATTGCGCTGGCGCTGACAATCGGCTGGTTTATGGCTACGTTATGATACTCTGTTGTTCTTAGAATTGGTAAAGGCTTTAAAGTGGGGGCGAGTTTTCGAATGGCTCGCATATATTCGATAGCTAAAATATTATTGGGTGAAAGCGAAAAGTCTAATTCAGCTGTGAGAAGTTCTGCAAGCGCCGCTGCATAGCTCAGGCCGAAGTTGCGCATCCTTTCTGATAGGAGCTTGCTTAGGTGTGGGTCGTCAAGCAGTTTAGCCGCTTCGCTTAACTGTTTTTCATCAGGTGTTTCGGCGCCAAAACAAACATGGCTTACCGAACCAAGTCGGTGTAGCAAGGAAATAGCGCCTTCGGCAAAATACTGAGCACTTCGCAGGGCAAACACCGTGGGAAGCTCGATGATAAGATCAGCTCCGCCGCAAAGGGCCATTTTTGCTCGTAACCATTTGTCAAATAAGGCAGGTTCGCCACGCTGTACGAAAGATCCGCTCATGACGACAACGACAGTTTCTCTTTGGGAACTTTTTTTAGCCTGCTCGATATGATAGGCATGGCCTTTATGAAAAGGATTATATTCCGCGATAATACCTACTGCATTCATAAACAATCCCCCTGATATGAACGGATATATAGATGATTTCTTCTTAGTATACTAAAATATAGTATAACAAAATAAATTGCGATTACATAAAAGAAAAAGTATTTTTAGGAAAGGATATTTGCTTTTGCTGTCGAAGTTTATGGAGTTAGTTTGTAGATTAGGTTACTAAGGAGGATTTTTTTATGAATGTATTAGTTGTAAATTGTGGTAGCTCGTCGATTAAATATCAGCTTGTGAATATGAACGACGAATCTGTTATTGCCAAAGGTTTGGTGGAAAGAATTGGTCTTGATGGGGCGGTTCTTACGCATCAGCCAGCCGGTCATGACAAAGTAGTTATTAAAACAGATATTCCGACGCACACTGTTGGTATTAAATTAGTCCTAAATGCTTTTGTAAATCCTGAATATGGCGTATTAAAAAGCATGGATGAAATTAATGCTGTTGGTCATCGTGTTGCTCATGGCGGTGAAAAATTCACGAAATCTGTTCTCATTACACCAGAAGTAATGAAAGGCATCGAAGAGTGTATTGATATGGCGCCGCTTCATAATCCTCCTAATATTGCCGGAATCAATGCCTGCAAAGAAGTTATGCCTAATGTGCCTCATATTGCTGTTTTTGATACTGCTTTCCATCAGACGATGCCTAAACATACTTTCCTCTATGGTCTTCCCTATGAAGCCTATGAAAAATATGGCTTGCGCCGTTATGGTTTCCATGGCACATCCCATAAATTTGTCTCACAGCGTGCGGCAACTTTGCTTGGTAAACCTTTGAATGAATTGAAAATTATTACTTGCCATTTGGGCAATGGTTCTAGTATTGCAGCGGTAAAAAATGGCGCCTGCATGGATACAAGCATGGGCTTTACGCCGCTTGATGGTCTTTTAATGGGAACTCGCAGTGGTTCCATTGATCCCGCGATTATTTCTTTCCTTATGAAAAAAGCCAATATGACAAGTGCCGAAGTGGATGCTTACCTGAATAAAGAATCAGGTGTTCTGGGAATTTCCGGCGTTTCGAGCGACTTTAGAGACATTGAAGAAGCTGCCAACGAAAATAATAGTCGCGCTAAACTGGCTCTGGATATGTTTGCTTATCGTGTTCGTAAATATATCGGCGCTTATGCCGCTGCTATGGGCGGAGTTGATGTCGTTGTATTTACGGCAGGGCTTGGTGAAAATTCGGCTTCGATGCGAGCTAGTATTTGTGAAGGCTTAGAATTCATGGGTATTTGTGTTGATGCAGAGAAGAATAATGTTCGCGGCAAAGAAACAAAAGTTAGCACTGACGATTCGAAAGTTACCGTTCTCCTTATTCCTACCAATGAAGAACTGGTTATTGCCCGTGATACAAAAGCAATTTGCAACGGCTAAGCCGTTTTCTCAGTCAAGTCTTTTTGCTTGACAAACCTTTTTTGACTGGCTATAATATAGAAATGTTGAGGTGAGCATTATGCTTATTTCTGTAGTGCAAGCTAAAAAAGAGTTGGGTGGCAGACAAGAATTTTCTTTTGTTACCGCCGCGGAGAAGCTCAACATAGATGGCCAGCACCCTTATCAAAATGGGGATATTATCGTCAAGGGCGAAGTCACAAACCTAGGCGACCGTCTTACTATTGCTGGGACGATTACGGCGCAGGCCGCTTATGAGTGCAACCGCTGTTTGACTTTTTTTGAACGGCAAGAAACGATTTCTTTTGCGGAAGACTTTCGCGAAGCGAATCAACCCTTAAGTCAGGGACTCGGAGAAGCTGATTGTATTATTTATGAAGGTGACTTCATTGATATTGATGAACTTGTCCGAGAGAATTTGCTGCTGAACGAACCGCTTCAACCGCTTTGCAGCGACGCTTGCCTTGGTTTATGTCCTGTTTGTGGTGTAAACCGCAATGAACAGAGCTGTAATTGTAATCAAGAATCTATTGATCCGCGACTTGCAATTTTAAGTCGGTTGATACAAGAAAAGTGAATTTTATTGAGGAGGTGTATGTTTCATGGCAGTTCCGAAGCGTAAAATGTCCAAAGCACGTCGTGATTCTCGTCGTGCTAATTGGAAACTTACCGTTCCGAATCTGATTGCGTGTCCGCAATGTCATCAATTAAAAATGCCCCACCGTGTGTGCCCTGAATGCGGTTTCTATAACGGAAAGGCGATTGTAACGGCAGAATAATAAGAAGTGAAACAAGCAAGATAAAGGAGTATTCGCTTTATCTTGCTTGTTTTTTTTGTAAAATGCACTTGCATTTTTTAAGAGTGCCCGATATAATTGGTGTTAGTAACAGGTAATAAAACTTGTTGATAAAAAATTGGGTGATGCTATGGCCGGAAACAAAAAAAAGTTGCGTCAAAATCAATTGTGTCTTGAACTTGATAAAAGTCCTTTTCTCAAAGATGAAGATTTGGCACGTCTATTGGGCGTTAGTGTTCAGACGATTCGCTTAGACCGACTGGAACTTGGTATTCCGGAACTACGCGAACGAATTCGACAAATGGCTCACCAAGCCCAGGGGAAAGTAAAATCAATTGCGAGTGCTGAAGTAGTTGGTGAGCTAATTGATTTAGAACTGGGTAAAAATGGTATTTCTTTAATGACAGTAACAGATGACATGGTTTTTGAAAAGACGCGCGTAGCTAGAGGACATTATATTTATGCGCAGGCCAATTCTTTGGCTTTGGCAGTTCTCGATGTTCCTGTTGCAGTAACGGGCGTTGCTAATATAAAATATAAAGTGCCTATTCACGTTGGCGATAAACTAGTCGCAAAAGCGGAAGTTATAAAAAAACGAGGAAACAAGTTTTTTATTTGGGTGAAAACCAGAAATGATAATAGAGAAGTATTTCGGGCAAAGTTTATTATGGTTTCCTTGTAACAACAGCCAATCGGTTAGTTCGGAGATGAAGGGAGATATCAATGAAGGTTGCCGTTGACGCCATGGGGGGCGATTTAGCGCCTCGTGAGATTATACTCGGAGCAATTGAAGCCTTACAGACGGTGCCCTGCGATATCGTTTTGGTAGGAGATCAAGAACTGATTCAAAAGGAACTTGACAAGCAGGGAATGGGGAAAAATGATCGAATTACAATTCACCATGCCAGTGAAGTCATTACCATGGAGGATCATCCCGGCGCCGCTGTTCGCAAAAAGAAAGATTCTTCTGTCGTTGTAGCGACAAGGCTAGTCAAAGAAGGTCTGTGCGATGTAGTTATTTCCGCAGGCAGTACAGGAGCTGCTGTAGCTGCTGCGCTTTTTGGACTCGGACGAATTCCGGGGATTGAGCGTCCTACAATTGCTACACCGATTCCTCATCAGAGCGGTATAACCATTTTACTTGATTCTGGTGCAAATGTAGATTCTAAGCCCAAGCATTTGATGCAAAGTGGTATTATGGGATCCATTTATGCGAAATACGTAATGCAGATCGATGAACCTAAAGTAGGGCTTTTAAATATCGGCGAAGAAGAGACAAAAGGAAATGAGCAGGCTCTTGCGACGTATCCTCTGTTAAAACAATTAAAAACAATTCGATTTATTGGCAATGTAGAAGGCCGTGACATTATGAAAGGAACGGCTGATGTTATTGTTTGTGATGGCTTTGTCGGCAATGTAGTTTTGAAAGCTGGCGAAGGCCTAGCGAAAGCAATTTTGGAAATGATCAAAGATGCAATCAAACAAAGCGGACTTTTTGTGAAAATAGCATCTTTAATGATTTTACCAGCTTTAAAAACTTTAAAGAAAAAACTTGACTATAGCGAATATGGCGGTGCGCCATTACTTGGTGTAAATGGCGGATTCATTATTTGCCATGGCAGTTCAAAGGCTAAGGCAATCAAAAATGCAATTCGTGTTGCCTATGAATTTCAAGAACGAAAAGTTGTCGAACATATCCGTGAAAGCCTCGCGAAGGAGGGTGATCTCAGTGATGATGAATAATAAAGCAGTTGGGATTATTGGAATTGGCTCCTATTTACCGGAAAAAGAGATGACAAATTACGATTTAGAAAAGTTAGTTGATACAAATGACGAGTGGATTGTTGAACGGACGGGGATCAAAGCGCGTAGAATTGCTGCAGCAGAAGAGAGTACCTCTGATCTGGCCACGATGGCTGCTCGCCGTGCTTTGGCGGACGCTGGTGTTACTGCCGATGAAATAGATCTTATTATTGTGGCAACAGCTACGCCAGACATGCTTTTTCCTTCAACAGCTTGTTTAGTGCAAGATAAACTTCAGGCTTCTCATGCAGCGGCTTTCGATTTAGCGGCAGGCTGCAGTGGGTTTGCCTATGGTCTTGTTACAGGAACTCAGTTTATAAAAAGCGGTTGTTATAAAAAGGTTTTAGTGATTGGGGCAGAAACGTTATCACGAATTCTTGATTGGACAGATCGCAATACTTGTGTTTTGTTCGGTGATGGCGCTGGTGCAGCCGTTCTCGGCGAAGTGGAAGCTGGGTTTGGGCTGTTAGGCAGTTATCTTGGCGCTGACGGTAGCGGCGGTGAACTTTTAAAATTGCCAGCGGGCGGATCTCGTTTGCCAGCTAGTGCTCTTACTGTGACCAATCGGGAACATTATGTTTTTATGAGCGGTAATGAAGTTTTTAAATTTGCCATTAAGATTATGGGAGAGGCCGCATTGAAAGCTTTGGAATCTGCTGGTCTTACTCGTAGTGATGTGGATGTACTTGTACCACATCAGGCTAATATACGTATCATTCAATCGGCGGCAAAACGTTTAAAAATGCCCATGGAAAAAGTTGTTGTAAATCTTGATAAATATGGCAATACTTCCGCTGGGTCGATTCCGATTGCCTTAGATGAGGCATATCATGCTGGAACGATTAAAAAAGGCGACAATGTTGTACTTGTTGGTTTTGGAGCTGGACTTACTTGGGCTTCAGCTGTTATAAAATGGAGCAAGGAGGATAAAACTATTGTTTAAAAACGACTTGTGTGATCTGCTGCAGATCGAATATCCCATAATACAAGGTGGAATGGCTTGGGTAGCTACAGCAGAACTCGCAGCCGCTGTATCGAATGCAGGCGCTTTGGGACTTATTGGTTCAGGTCAAATGCCTGCGGATATTTTGAGGGCAGAGATCCGAAAAGCAAAAGAAATGACAGATAGACCTTTTGGTGTGAATATTATGCTTCGCTCACCGTTTGTAAAAGAGGTGATGCAAGTTGTCATAGATGAAAGAGTTTCTGTAATTACAACAGGAGCGGGAAATCCTGGCGAATATATTCCTGCACTACAGGAGATTAATACAAAAGTTATTCCGGTAGTAGCGTCTGTTGCTCTGGCAAGACGGCTAGAGAAAGTGGGCGTTACGGCAATTATTGCAGAAGGAATGGAAAGCGGCGGACATGTAGGGACTATTTCTACTATGACGCTAGTACCACAAGTGGTTGATGCTGTTAAAATTCCGGTAATTGCTGCCGGTGGTATTGGCGATAGCCGAGCGATGATTGCTGCTTTAGCATTGGGCGCCCAAGGTGTTCAGATTGGTACACGTTTCGTTGCTTCTACGGAGTGTACAGCTCATCTAAAATATAAAGAGGCTATTTTAAAAGCGAAAGATCGTTCTACCGTGGTGTCTGGTCTTACGACAGGTCATCCTGTTCGAGTGATTGCCAATAAACTTACCAGAGAGCTTGAAGAAATGGAACGCAGTGGCGCATCAATTGAAGAATTAGATCAAAAAGGTGTTGGTAAGCTTCGGGCTGCCGCAAAAGACGGCGATACGGACTATGGTTCTGTTATGGTCGGCCAGGTTGCTGGTTTAATTCAAGACATCAAGCCTGTGAAAGAAATTATTCAAGATCTTGTTAATGGTGTTCCAAAAGTGATTTCTCAGTTAAATACTTTTAGATAATTCTAATTGGGCTTAGAAGGAGGTCGCTATGAGTAAAGTTGCATTTGTATTTCCAGGTCAGGGTTCTCAGTCAGTGGGAATGGGAAAGGAATTCTATGATCAATTTGCTGTAGCAAAAAAAATCTTTCAGGAAGCTGATGAAGCGCTTGGGTTTTCGATTACAGATATGTGCTTTCAGGGACCGGAAGAAGAGCTGAAGAAAACTTATAATACGCAGCCGGCGATACTAACGATGAGTATTGCTTGCTATGAGGTATTAAAAGAAAAAGGCTTAACTCCAGCTATTACGGCAGGCCACAGTTTGGGTGAATATTGCGCCCTTGTTGTTGCAGGTGCCCTTTCTTTTGCTGACGCAGTACGACTTGTAAGAAAACGCGGTCAATTTATGCAGGAGGCTGTTCCCTTAGGGGAAGGCGGTATGGCTGCTATTTTAGGTCTTGACCGTCAGCTTGTTATTGAAACTTGCCAAAGTATAGAACAGTCCGGTGAAACGGTGCAGGCTGTTAATTTTAACTGTCCAGGACAGATCGTTATTGCTGGTTCCAGTCAAGGCGTGGAAAAGGCAGCAGAGGCCTTAAAAGCAGCTGGCGCGAAACGTGCTGTGATGCTGCCAGTAAGCGCTCCTTTTCATAGTACACTTATGGAGCCTGCAGCAACGCGATTAGCTGCTGAGCTTGATAAAGTCAATATTTGCGATCCCATCATTCCGGTTGTTGCAAATGTCAATGGCAAGACGCTCCATTCCTCTACTGAAATTAAAGAATCGCTGGTGAAGCAGGCTGCTCATCCGGTGTTATGGGAAGATTGCGTGGCGACGATTCAATCGTTTGGAACTACCGATATGGTAGAAGTCGGGCCAGGAAAGGTTCTGACAGGGTTTACGAAAAAGATTGCCAAAGAACTTCATACTTTAAATGTAGAAGATATGGCATCCTTAGAAAAAACCCTTGATTATTTCAAGGAGGTCCGCTAAAATGCATTTAGATGGTAAAGTAGCCCTAGTGACAGGCGCTTCTCGAGGGATTGGCCGTGCAGTGGCGATTCAGTTAGCTCAATCTGGAGCGAAGGTAGTTATTAATTATGCTGGAAATCGTCAAGCCGCGGAAGAAGTTCTTGCTGCGATTGAAGCGATGAAAGGCGAGGCAATTCTTGTGCAAGGTGATGTTTCCAAGGCTGATGCTGTAGAGTCCATGGTAAAACAGGCTGTAGAGCGCTTTGGTCGAATTGATATTCTTGTCAATAATGCCGGAATTACTCGCGATGGTTTGTTGATGCGTCTCAAAGAAGAAGATTGGGATGCTGTGTTAAATACAAATCTAAAAGGTGTTTTTTATTGCACGAAAGCTGTATCGAAACTCATGATGAAGCAGCGTTCTGGCAAAATTATTAATATGACTTCTGTTGTCGGCATTATGGGTAATGCCGGACAATCTAACTATGCTGCAGCGAAAGCTGGTGTAATTGGATTTACAAAATCAATGGCTAAGGAATTAGCAGCTAGAAATATTCAAGTCAATGCTGTTGCACCGGGATTTATTGCAACAGATATGACTGACGTGCTACCTGAGGCGGTAAAGGCTGATTTGGAAAATAAAATACCGTTGCAAAAGCTCGGCCAGCCAGAAGATATAGCCAATGCGGTTTTATTCCTTGCTTCTGATTTTGCAAGTTATATTACTGGTCAGGTTCTCCATGTTGATGGTGGAATGGTCATGTGAGTTTTTACTGAGTCTTTTGGAAGGAGGTGACGTACATGACAACTTTTGACAAAGTAAAAGAGATCGTAGTTGAACAACTTGGTGTTGATGAAGCCGATGTAACAATCGATTCGACTTTCATTGATGATCTTGGTGCTGACTCGCTTGATATTGTTGAATTGATTATGGCATTCGAAGAGGAATTCAATATTGAGATTCCTGACGAAATCGCTGAAAAAATCAAAACTGTTAAAGACACTGTGGAATACATAGACAAAGAAAAATAAGATCAAGTGATTGTCCGTTTGTTGGGAGTCCCGTGGAAACGATTTTCGCGGGACTTTCTTAAAGATATTGTTCCATTTGAAACGGAGGAGTTGTAATTTGAGACTTCCAGAACTTAAAATCGGTCAGCTTGTAGCGAAAGTTCCTGTCATTCAAGGTGGAATGGCAATACGGCTTTCGACAGCTCGGTTGGCAGCAGCTGTTGCTGAACAGGGCGGTATTGGATTGATTGCAGCTTCTGGTATGACCTTTGATGAGCTTCGGCACGAAATTCGGTTGGCCCGTTCATTAACTAAAGGGATTATCGGTATTAATATTATGGTTGCTGCCAGACAGTTTGCTGGCATTGTTGAGACGGCAATTGACGAGGGCATCGATTTGATTGTCGCTGGAGCTGGTTTTTCCCGCGATATTTTCGGTATGGGAAAAGAATCGGGGACTCCTATTGTTCCAATTGTTTCATCTGTTAAACTTGCGAAAATTTCCGAAATGCTTGGCGCAGCTGCTGTTGTTGTTGAAGGCAAGGAAGCGGGCGGCCATTTAGGAACTGATATTTCAGTCCGCACATTGATTCCCGATATTGTAAAAGCAGTAAAAATTCCTGTCATGGCTGCAGGCGGCGTTATGTCAGGACAGGATATCTGTGAATTAGTTAAAGCCGGTGCATCAGGTGTGCAGCTTGGCACTCGATTTGCCGCCAGCGAAGAGTCTAATGCCGCACCTGCTTTAAAGGAGTTTTACTTGAAAGCAAAGGCAGAAGACGTAGTGCTGATAAAAAGTCCCGTCGGTTATCCGGGACAAGCCATTCGCAACCCCTTTGTTGAGAAAATCCTCGAAGGTACGCAGCCTGGGCCGACCCAGTGCATTGCCTGCTTAAAACACTGTTCCCAAAGCTTTTGCATTATTCAAGCTCTGATCCGGGCGCAGCAAGGCGATGTAGAAACCGGTCTTGTCTTTACTGGTCAGTACATTCATAAAATAGATGAAATTTTGTCTGTAAAAGAGATTTTTGCGCGTTTAATTGCTGAAGCTGAACAGGTTGACTAAATATACGTGAGGTGAGTATTTTGAAAAGAAGAGTTGTAGTAACAGGTCTTGGCGCCATTACTCCAATTGGCATTGGCAAAGACGCCTACTGGGAGTCTTTGATGGCGGGAAAGTCAGGTATTACGAAAATTACTCGCTTTGATGCATCAGAGTATGCAACACAAATCGCCGGTGAAGTAAAGGGGTTTGATCCGACGAATTATATTGAGAAAAAAGAAGCTAAGCGGATGGATCGTTGCACTCAATTTGCAATTGCCGCAGCCAAAATGGCATTAGAAGATGCTGCCATTGATTTAGAAACCGAAGATCGCAGCCGTATCGGCACACTTGTTGGTACAGGTATCGGCGGTATTGAGACATTACATGATCAATATAAAACGCTGTTTGATAAAGGTCCAAATCGGATTAGTCCTTTTTTTGTACCGATGATGATTGCTAATATGCCATCTGGTCAGATTTCCATTAACTTTGGGTTGCAAGGACCTTGCTTGTGTGTAGTAACAGCTTGTGCTACGGGGACAAATTCGATTGGCGATGCTTTCCGCATGATTGAACGCGGCGATGCCGATGTGATGATTGCTGGTGGTACGGAAGCAGCTATTTCCCAGGCGGCAATGGCCGGTTTTTGTTCCATGAAGGCCATGTCTACCCAAAATGACGAACCAGAAAAAGCATCGAAACCTTTTAATATGGGCCGTGACGGTTTTGTTATGGGTGAAGGCGCTGGGATTGTGATTTTGGAATCTTTAGAACATGCTAAAGCAAGAAATGCTCGAATTTATGCTGAAATGGCTGGTTATGGCACGAATGCTGACGCTTATCATATTACGGCCGTAGCTCCTGGTGGTACACAAGCGGCAAAATGTATGGAAATGGCGATTAAAGATGCTGGCCTTGAGGCAACAGATGTAGACTATATTAATGCTCATGGTACATCTACGCCGCTGAACGATCAGAATGAAACTTTAGCCATTAAAGTTCTTTTTGGCGATTATGCTAAAAAAGTTGCTGTAAGTTCCACTAAATCAATGACAGGCCATCTTTTGGGAGCTGCCGGAGGCATTGAATTTATTGCCTGTGTTTTGGCAATTCAAAATGGTATGATTCCGCCTACTATTAATTATACTCAGCCTGACCCTGAACTTGATCTGGACTATGTTCCCAATGAAGCTCGTAAGCAAGACGTCAATGTAGCAATTTCCAACTCCTTTGGTTTTGGCGGTCATAATGCGACGGTTCTTGCTAAAAAGTATCACGACTGAGTTTATCGATGAAACGACTTTTAGATGAAACTAGGCGGGTAGAGCTGAATCGACTTCTACAGTTTCTTGGTGTCAAAATGAAGAATCTCCAGCTGTTACATCAGGCTCTAACTCATACTTCTTACGCGAATGAAGTTAGGCACAGCGGCTCACTTCATAATGAGCGTCTGGAGTTTCTCGGTGATGCAGTCTTAGATCTTGTAGTGAGTGAAAATTTATTTAGACGTTTTTCTCATTTAACAGAAGGTGAATTGACGAAATCACGAGCCAATATTGTTTGTGAACATACTTTGGCTCAGAAAGCGGCAGAAGCAAATTTAGGTAGCTATCTTTTGCTTGGCAAAGGAGAAGCTTTATCTGGCGGCAGAGAGCGAATTTCTATTTTAGCTGATACTTTTGAGGCAGTGATTGGTGCAGTCTATTTAGAACTTGGTTTTCCGGCGGCAGCAGAAATGATTTTGCGTCTGTTGGAAAAAGAATTGTCACTTATAGAAATTGGTGATTATGTAAAAGACTTTAAAACTTGGTTGCAGGAAGTTGCACAGCGTTCACCTGACAATAAAGTCGTTTATGAAGTGGTAGAACAAAGCGGTCCCGATCATGATAAAGTTTTTACAATTCGCGTTTGTTTAAATGATAGAGAAATGGGTATTGGTGTAGGGAAAAGTAAGAAAGAAGCGGAACAGCGTGCTGCTAAAGCAGCGCTACGTGAACTTCAT
This sequence comes from Pelorhabdus sp. sgz311002, assembly GCF_056134285.1. NCBI lineage: Bacteria > Bacillati > Bacillota > Negativicutes > Selenomonadales > Sporomusaceae > Pelorhabdus > Pelorhabdus sp. sgz311002. The sequence continues at coordinate 24,370 of NZ_JBWBCL010000009.1, forward strand.
GTGATTACTGATGAAACTGCATAACTTATAAAGGCGGCCGTAAGGTCGCTTTTTGTTATTAAAGTGAGGTCAATAATTTGAAACAGAATTATATTATTCCCTTGTTTATTCCCCATTATGGGTGCCCTCATGTTTGTATTTTTTGTAATCAGAAGAAGATAACAGGTCAAGTTTCTCCAATTACACCGCAAGATGTTAGGACACGCTTGGCAGCAGAACTAGCTCTTATTTCACCAAAACGCTTGATTGAAGTTGCTTTTTACGGCGGCAGTTTTACGGCATTGCCGCTTTCACAGCAAAACGAGCTTTTAGCGCCAGCTACTGAATTATTGCAGTTAGGAAAAATTCATTCGATACGCCTTTCGACACGGCCAGATTGTATTAGCAGACCGATTTTGGAAAACTTACGTAATATGGGGGTTTCCATCATTGAACTTGGTGTGCAATCTTTAGATGATGAAGTTCTGCTTGCGTCGGAACGAGGTCACAAAGCCGCTCACGTGTTTGCAGCAGTAGAATTGTTAAAAGAATATGGCTTTTCTTTTGGGATTCAGCTCATGCCGGGGTTACCAAAGGAAGATTCAGTTAGTTTGCTTCGCAGTGCCGCTCTTACAGCATCGCTTAGGCCGAATATGGTTAGGCTTTATCCAGTCATTGTTTTGGCAGATACGCCTTTGGCGAAAGTCTATCAGCAGGGTCTGTACAAACCACTTTCCTTAGAGAAAGCGATTGCCAAAACAGCCATGGTGAAGCAACTGCTTCTAGAGCATCATATTCCTGTGATTCGCATGGGGCTCCAGGCGACAGAAGAACTTGATAATAGCAGCGTTCGCTTAGCTGGCCCATATCATCCCGCTTTTGGCGAGATGGTTATTTCTTATCTTTATCGTCAAGAAGTAAGCCGAATCTTGGAAGAATTGAACTTTAGCGACAAAGCAAATAACCAAAAGTTAGAGTTGCATTGCTGTCGGCGTGATGAATCGAAACTACGTGGCCAAAAAAATAACAACTTGCGCTATTGGCAAGAACTTTTTTCTTGTCAGATTTTCATAAAAGCGAATTTGTCTGATGATGCAGGGATATATATTACCTATGACGGAATTTCTTTTGGAATTAAAAAAATTATATAGAAAAAAATTATAAAATGAATTTCTATTGAAAAAAATACAAAAGAAGGAATTTTAAGGAAAAAGGCGGAATACTTTTACAGTATAGGAAACTTTGCAATGTCCTGAATTCGAAGGAGGTAAAGTCATGGAAGTACTGAAAGTATCGGCGCAATCTATACCCAAATCGGTTGCAGGCGCTCTCGCAGCAGTTTTACGTGAAAAAGGAACTGCAGAAGTACAGGCAGTGGGGGCTGGTGCTGTTAATCAAGCCGTAAAGGCTATCGCTATTTCTCGTGGTTTTGTGGCTCCCAATGGAATTGATTTAGTAGCGATTCCGGCCTTTGCGGAAATTTCAATTGACGGAGAAGAGCGAACGGCAATTCGATTTATTATTGAACCTCGCTAGAAAAGCAAAAGCCTGTTTGCTTGATGCAAGCAGGTTTTTCTTATTGCTATGAGGAATAAATAATAGTTAAAGTTTTTTTGAAAGGTTGCGGTGATTGTTTTGTTGCTTCGAAAAATTGAGGCTTACGGATTTAAGTCGTTTGCCGAAAAAACAGAAATTGCTTTAGGTCCCGGGGTAACTGCAATCGTTGGACCAAATGGCAGTGGAAAAAGCAATATATCTGATGCGATTCGCTGGGCTCTAGGCGAACAAAGTTTGAAAAGCCTTCGCGGCGCGAAAAGCGAGGATGTAATTTTTGCTGGCAGCCAAGGCCGCAGGGCTTTAGGGATTGCTGAAGTCTCGTTGTTTTTTGACAATAGCGATGGTCTTCTGCCCCTTGATTTTAATGAAGTTGTTATAACAAGGCGTGTTTTTCGTTCGGGCGACAGTGAATATTATATTAATAAAAGCTCTTGTCGCTTGAAGGATATTCATGAGCTTTTTGCTGATACAGGTATTGGCCGTGATTCGATGATGGTGATTGGCCAAAATAAGATTGATGAAATTTTAAATGCCAAGCCAGAAGAACGACGGTTGCTTTTTGAGGAAGCAGCTGGCATTACTAAATACAAGCAGCGCAAGCGTGAAGCTCTGCGTAAGATCGAGGAAACTGAAAACAATTTGACGCGTCTTTCCGATATTACTACCGAGATTGAGGGGCAACTGGGACCGTTAGCTGCCAGTGCGGAAAAAACGAAAGCCTACAATGCGCTCTACGAACAGTGGCTTTCTTATCAGGTCAGTCAATTTTTAAAGCGGTTTTATTCTGCTAGCTCGATTGTTGCCGATGCGCAAAAGGATCAAAAGGAATTGACCGAGTCGGAAACTGTTCTGTCGAGCCAAATGTTGTTGGCGGAAACTGAAAGAGATAAAAAGACAGAAGAGCTGGCGGTCAAGGAGGAAACCTACCGTGCAGCGCTAAAAGGTTTGCAACAGATCGAACTGGATTTAAATACGCTGAAGGCTACCGAAGAACTCTTAACCGAACGGCAGCAGCAGAGTGAACGCGAGTGGGAAAGGTTAGTAACAGAACAAACGACTCTTGCTCTACGCAATCAGGAAAATGAGGCAAAGCTGCAAGAGTTTAACACTGCTTTACAAAGTAAAGCAGCGGAACAGCAGGCTTTAAGTCAACAGCTATTGACACTAGAGAGCGATCATGAAGCGATCAAAGAAAAAACAGTTTTTCTAGAGCAAGAAGTTGATAAGAAAAAAGAAGAGCTTTTTGATTTTATGCAAGAGCTTGTGCAACAAAAAAATCATTGCCGAGATTTAGATAAGGAATTACTCTTGCTGGTACAGCAGCAAGCCGAAAAGACAAAACAATTAACGGAAGAAAAAGTCTTATTGGCAAAAACCCAAGAAACGGTTGAGGCTGAGGTTAGTCAGTTACAAGTTTTAGAAACAGAGCGAGAGCAGCTAACAAACCAACAGAAAACGGTTTTACTGGAAAGTCAGGCTATTGAGACGGAAATTTCTTCGCAAGAAGACATGGTAACTAAGCTGCAACGACGCATGCATGACGGAGCAGCGCGACAAAAGGTATTGCTTCACTTGCAGGAGGATTTTGACGGGTTTGGCCGGGGCATCAAAAGCGTTTTAAAAGCAAAGCAACCTTGGCGCAGTGCAATTCATGGCGCCATTGCCCAAGTCATTCATGTGCCGCCGGAATATGTGAAAGCCGTTGAAGTTGCTTTAGGCGTAGCAGCACAGCACCTGATTACCGCAACGGCTGATACAGCAAAAGCAGCTATTTCCTACTTAAAGGAGAATAACTTAGGGCGTGTTACTTTTTTACCGCTTGATACAGTGCAAAAGCCGTCGCGACGGGATTACGAGCTGAAAGCGGTTCAAGAGCCCGGCGTTCTGGGGTTTGCCAGTGATGTCATTACTTTTGATCCTTGCTATGAATCAGCTGTAGTTCAAGTGTTAGGACGGACACTCTTGGTAACAACGATTGACCAGGCCTTAGCTGTGGCGAAGAAATATAAGTACATGCTGCGGCTTGTTACGTTAGAGGGAGAAATCTTAAATCCCGGCGGCTCCTTAACCGGCGGCAGTCTTGGTCGGAAGGAAAATAGCTTTATTGGTCGTCAAAGTGAGATTGAAGAACTCACGAAGCGGCTTGAGCAAGAAAAAATAAATCTAGCAAGCCAGCAGGAGAAGTTAGCGGTTCTTAGAGTCAAACGGCAGCAAAAACAGACTGAACTAAATCAGTGCCAGGTGAAATTTCAAGAAATCGAAATTAAGCAGGCAGAACTTAAAGTGCATGCGGAACAGAGCCGACAAAACCAACGGCGCTTTTCGCTTTCTGTCCAGACTTTAACAGAAGAAATCCGCCAGGACAGAGAGCGAGAAAAGACGATTGAGCAAGATTTGGCTTTGTTGCAAGTTCAAGTTGCGGCAATGGATCAAACGCAGGAAGTAAAAAAAGCGATGATTCAACAATTGCAGCTATCGAATAAGGAATACCAGGAAAAGGTAACGCAGCAGCAAGAAGCGGTTACTACCTTAAAGGTAGAATTATCAGCACTCGAACAGAATCTACAGTCTCTTGCCAGTAATTGCGCTTTTTACGAAACACTGCTAGCGGAATCGCAAGAACAAGATAAAAAAATAGCAGCAGAGCAGCAAGAGATTATCGAAAAACGCCAAGAGTTTTCTGCCGAGATGACTGAATGCAAACTTCGCAGTGAAGCTTTGCGGCTAGAAAAAGCAGAAACAGAAAAAACTATAAAAAATCTTTACGAAGAAAAAACAAGTGATGTCGCGTTGCTTCAGGCCAAGGAAAAGGATATGAAGGAATTACGTCGACGTCTGCAGGATTTGCAAAATCGTTTGCATGAACGAGAGCTTTTAATTGCTAAGTATCAAGCTGAAGCGATTGCTTGTGAAGAGCAGCTCTTGTCACAGTTCCATTTGTCTTTGCCTGAAGCGAAAGACTATTATTTAGATATTCCAAGTGAAGAGCTACAAAGTAAGATCAAAGTTTTTGATCAGAAAATTGCTGAACTGGGCCCGATTCATGCTGGGGCGATTGAAGAGTATGAAAAGCTGAAAGAACGTTATGAGTTTTTACAGTCTCAGTATCATGATCTCATTTCTGCTAAAAACTATTTAGTGTCTATTGTACAGGAAATGGACCAAACGATGGCGGTTCAATTTAAAGCGGCTTTTGAGGAAATTAACGGCTGTTTTCATGATATTTTTGTGCGACTCTTTGGTGGTGGACAAGCAAAACTTGTGTTGCAGTCGCCTGATAATTTACTGGAAACTGGTATCGAAATTGTCGTGCAGCCACCAGGGAAAAAGCAACAGTATTTGTCGCTCTTTTCCGGTGGGGAACGGTCATTGACCGTTATTGCCTTATTATTTAGCTTTTTAAGTCATCGTCCGGCTCCTTTTTGTATGGTCGATGAAATTGATGCCGCTCTTGATGAAGCCAATGTAAATCGTTTTAGTGAATTTTTACGAGACTATGCGCAAAAGACACAATTTATTGTTGTTACGCACCGCAAGGGAACGATGGAAATTGCCGATGTGATGCATGGTATCACCATGGAGGAATCGGGAGTATCAAAATTGATTTCTGTTAAATTTTCGGAAAAGGCCGGTTAAGGGGGATTTATATTATGGGTTTTTTTGATAAACTAAAAGCGGGACTTGATAAAACAAGAAAAAACCTTACGAATAAAATTGAACAGTTAATCGTAGGGTATGCCGAAATTGATGAGGAGTTTTTAGAGGAATTGGAAGCTGTTCTGATTTCTGCCGATGTAGGTGTAAAAACCGCTGAATTATTACTGCAAAAAGTAAGAGCCGGGATTAAGGCGAAGGAAGTAAATAGTCCGGATGATTTACGGCCTTTTTTGCGCCGGGAAATCAGTGCTATGTTAGCGGAAGGTCTGGAACCTTTTGCTTTTGCCCCAACACCGCCTACGGTAATTCTCGTAGTTGGCGTAAACGGTGTCGGCAAGACAACTACGATTGGCAAATTAGCTAATTATTATCATGAACAAGGGAAAAAGGTAATTTTAGCAGCGGCGGATACTTTCCGTGCTGCAGCTGTTGACCAACTCGAAGTATGGAGCGGGCGAAGTTCTGTCGATATTGTTAAGCATGAAGAAGGCTCTGATCCAGCTGCTGTCGCTTTCGATGCGGTACAGGCGGCGAAAGCGAGAAGAACCGATGTTGTGATTATTGATACAGCCGGACGACTCCATACAAAATCGAATCTTATGGAAGAACTCAAAAAAATTGAGCGGGTTGTGCGACGGGAGTTGCCGGAAGCGCCTCACGAAACATTGCTTGTCCTTGATGCAACTACTGGACAAAATGCCATTAGCCAGGCAAAAATTTTCAGCGAAGCGGCAAAAGTGACTGGCGTTGTTTTAACGAAATTAGACGGTACGGCTAAAGGCGGCGTTGTTGTAGCTGTTAAGACGGAACTTGGCATCCCTGTAAAATGGATTGGTGTTGGTGAAGGATTAGAAGATTTGCGGCCCTTTGAACCAGAAGATTTTGCCTTGGCGTTATTTCCTGATAAATAAAAAATCCTGACAAGTAAAAAACTTGACAGGAGCTTTTAGTATGATATAATGTTTGAGGTAAAGCTTTTACCTTGTCAGTATGGCAGAAGGTGATTGTATTGTTAGAAAAAGTATTAAAAATTAGCCTTCTTTATGATTTTTATGGGGCGCTGCTGACGGAAAAGCAACAAACCTGTGTAGAGCTTCATTATTTTCAGGATCTCTCTCTCTCGGAGATTGCCGAGCAGTTAACTGTTTCCCGGCAAGCCGTCTATGACCTTTTAAAGCGGGCTGAGCAGATTCTAGCGGAACATGAAGCAAAACTTCAATTGGCGGCGCGTCATGATCAGGAGCGGCAGGTTCTCCGTGAAATATATCAATTGCTTGATCAATCCTGTTTTCAAGCGGATGAAACGATTCAGGCGGCGAAAGCAAAATTGCGGCAACTGGTAGATTAGACTAGAGGAGACTTTTTATGTTATTTGAAGGACTGGCGGAAAAACTCCAGGCGACATTTAAAAAATTACGCGGTCACGGCAAGCTGACGGAAGAGGATTTAACGGAAGCGATGCGTGAAGTGCGTATGGCCCTATTAGAGGCTGACGTAAATTTTAAAGTGGTAAAAGACTTTATTGCAAAAGTAAAAGAGCGGGCCATTGGTCAGGAAGTATTGGAAAGTCTGACACCAGCCCAATTTGTTATAAAAATTGTTAATGATGAATTAACTGAGCTTATGGGGGGAACCCAAAGCCGGATTATGATCTCTTCTCGACCGCCGACCATTATTATGTTAGTAGGTCTGCAAGGCGCCGGTAAAACGACAACGGCGGGGAAATTGGCCTTAACATTGAAAAAACAAGGCAAACGACCCCTGTTAGTAGCAGGCGACATTTATCGACCAGCAGCGATTAAGCAGCTTCAGGTGGTTGGAGAATCAATAGAGGTTCCTGTTTTTTCTTTAGGCGATCAAGTAAGTCCAGTGACGATTGCCGAGCAGGCGATTGATCATGCGAATGCTTACATGAACGATATTGTTATTATCGATACGGCGGGACGACTTCATATTAATGAAGAACTCATGGGTGAGCTGAAAAACATTAAGCAAGAAGTGAAGCCTCATGAAATTCTGCTTGTTGTTGATGCAATGACTGGACAGGATGCTGTCAATGTGGCGGAATCCTTTGATAAAGATCTTGGTCTTGATGGCGTTATTCTCACAAAACTTGACGGGGATGCCCGCGGCGGTGCCGCACTTTCTATCAAGGCTGTAACGGGAAAACCCATTAAGTTTACTGGTATGGGAGAAAAGCTAGAAGCTTTAGAGCCTTTTTATCCGGACCGCATGGCATCAAGAATTCTTGGCATGGGCGATGTGCTTAGTTTAATTGAGAAAGCTCAAGAAACGATTGACATTAATAAAGCCAAGGAAATGGAAAAAAAGCTGCGCACGGAAGAGTTTACTTTTGATGACTTTTTAGAGCAGATGCAGCAAGTGAAAAAACTTGGTTCGATCGAGCAAATTCTTGGCATGATTCCTGGTATGGGGGCTTTAAAAAATAAACTCAAAGACGTAGAGTTTGATGATGGTGAATTCAAACGTATTGAGGCAATTATTTATTCCATGACGAAGAAGGAGCGAAAAGATCCTTCGATTATCAATGGAAGCCGCCGTAAACGAATTGCGATAGGTAGCGGTACAAAGGTGCAAGATGTAAATCGTCTTTTAAAGCAATTTGCCGAAACCAAGAAGATGATGAAGGGTCTTACCAAAATGAAAAAAAGCGGTAAAAAACCGCGATTTAATTTGCCTTTTCTGCAGTAAACAGCAGTAGGAATAGATTGAGATATTTTATGAAGGAGGTGATTTTGTCATGGCAGTAAAAATTCGTTTGAAAAGATTAGGTGCGAAAAAAAGCCCTTACTACCGCGTTGTTGTTGCTGATTCGCGTTCTCCACGCGATGGCCGTCAGATTGCAACTCTTGGTCAGTATGATTCTACCAAACAGCCTGCAATCATCAATATTGATGAAGAAAAAGCCATTGAATGGTTAAATAAAGGGGCTCAGCCGACTGATACAGTAAAATCTCTGTTCAGCCAGGTGGGAATCATGAAAAAGTGGGATGAACTGAAGCGTTCTAAGAAAGAAGCGTGAGTTCAATGAATGATTTAGTCGCAGTGATTGCCAAAGCCTTAGTAAAAAATCCCGAGCAAGTCAATGTTACTGAAGTGGTCGATAATGATACAATTACCTATGAACTTCGGGTTGCCCCGGAGGACATGGGTAAAATTATCGGCAAACAGGGACGAATTGCGAAAGCGCTTCGTACTGTTGTCAAAGCGGCCGCCTCGCGGGAAAACAAAAAAGTGATGGTTGAAATCATAGAGTGAGGTGCCGAGTAAGATGGATAAAATAACTTTGAAGTGTCCAGTCACGATTAAAGCAAAAGTTACGGAAGCTTTGAAAAAACAATTGGTTTATGACATGGAAGAAGCCATTAAACGGGCTGACATGGAATTACAGCAAATTGATTTTCAAGGAAAACGAGCTTTAGCTGAGCAGGCGAAAGCTGATGCACAAGGACTGGTCGCCCTTCGTCAGCAAATTGAAATGGAAATGCAAAAACGCATTGAATTTAAAGAGCAGACGCAGGAAAAAATCAAAGAAACGGCTGAACTCGAAATCGGCGCTGAAATCGTTCAAGGCACACTGGAACAAACTGTTACTCTGGGAATTGGAGATGATCTTCATCAGGCAATGTCGACTGAGATTTTGCTGGAAGATGGTAAGATCATTGCATTTCGCAGTTAATGAGACCGGAATTTATATCTGTTGGTAAAATTGTTGCCCCGCACGGTGTGCGGGGTGACCTTCGTATCATGGCCTTGACAGACGATTTAGCGCGCTTTGAAAAACTTCAGCATGTATTTCTTGAACAAACAACAAAATTGACCATTGAATCAGTAAAATATCATAAAGGCTCTGTTCTTTTAAAATTTAAAGAGCATGCATCGCGAAATGATGTAGAATCATTACGCGGCAAGCTTTTATATATTACACAAGACCAGCTTATTCCTTTGCCGGAAGGCCGCTATTATCATTTCGATCTTATTGGTTTATCCGTATATGATGAAGCAGGTCAATTACTTGGCACCCTAAAAGATATTTTGGAAACCGGCAGTAATGACGTCTATGTCGTTGAAGCAGAGGATGTACAAAGTAAGCCGATTCTGGTGCCTGCCTTAAAGAAGGTAGTAAAAAGTATCGATCTTACCGAACAAAAAATGATTGTGAAATTGCAGGAAGAATGGGATGACTAATGCGTATTGAGATTGTCTCACTGTTTCCAGAAATGTTTGACGGACCCTTTGGTCATAGTATGATAAAACGAGCTGTTACAGCGGGACACTTGCAGATTCGAGTCACTAATCCGCGAACCTTTACGGAAGATAAACATCATATTGTTGATGATACTCCTTTTGGCGGCGGTTCTGGCATGGTTATGAAGCCAGAGCCTATTTTTCGCGCTGTCAAAGCAGTGACCGCAGAAACTGAAATCGTGAAGCGACGAATTATTCTTTTGTGTCCTAGTGGAGAAACTTTTACGCAGGCAAAGGCAAAGGAATTAGCGCAGTATGAGCAGCTAATTTTTATTTGCGGTCACTATGAAGGGATAGATGGTCGCGTCGGTGACTATCTAGTTGATGAAAAAATCTCTATTGGTGATTATGTACTAACAGGCGGAGAATTGCCTGCTATGATTATTACTGATGCGGTAGCTCGGATGATTCCTGGTGTTCTCGGCGCAGCGAACGGTGCCAGCGAGGATTCTTTTTATACGGGACTGTTAGAATACCCCCAGTATACAAGGCCGCGCGAATACGAGGGCATGACCGTACCGGATATTCTTCTTTCGGGTGACCATGCAAAAATTGAGCGGTGGCGTCGTAAAGCATCTTTGAAGCTTACTAAGGAAAAGCGGCCTGATCTTTTAAAGAAAGCTGATTTAACCGATTCAGACCGGCGTTTATTGCGCGAAATAGAACAAGAGGATGGCGGCGAAGATCTGTGAATACCTACATTGGTTTAGTTCATTATCCGATCTATAATCGTAACGGTGCTGTGATTACGACAGCCATTGCGAATTTCGATATTCATGATTTGGCGAGAACAGCTAGAACGTATAATATTGCTAAGTATTTTATCATTCATCCGATTGAAAGTCAGGTTAAATTAGCTGAAGATGTTATGGGATACTGGCAAACTGGATTTGGTAAAGAGTATAATCCAGACCGAAATGAGGCATTTCGAATTGTCACAACAGCGCCGGATATTGCTGAAGTGATTGCGCAAATTACGGAGCAAGAAGGTAAAAAACCAATTGTTGTTACGACAGATGCCAGAATATATCCCAATAGTATTTCTTATCCTAAGCTGAGACATACGATAGAAACAGGCGATAGACCCTGTCTTCTGCTTTTCGGCACTGGTTTTGGTATGGAAAAATCACTGATGAATCAGTTTGATTATATATTAGAGCCCATTTACGGCGGTGGCGAGTACAATCATTTGCCAGTTCGTTCTGCTGTGGCCATTATTCTTGACCGACTACTAGGCGAGGCTTGGTGGCAAAAGAATTTATAAAAATGTAATTTTGCTTGAAAAAGAGCTGTGAAAATGATATAATAAATTTTGTGTAAAATGGATGGTCCTCTGCTTGACGAAGGCACGAACATCTAATTAAGGAGGAAATAAATATGGATATTATTAGAGCATTAGAGCAAGAACAACTTCGCCAAGACGTTCCGGCGTTTCGTCCGGGAGATACGGTTCGCGTCCATGTAAAAGTTATTGAAGGCACGCGCGAACGTGTTCAGGTTTTTGAAGGTGTTGTTATTAACCGCAAAAGCGGCGGCGTGCGTGAAACCTTTACGGTAAGACGTATTTCTTACGGTGTTGGCGTAGAACGTACTTTCCCGGTTCATTCTCCTCGTATTGATAAAATCGAAGTAATGCGTCGTGGCATTGTACGTCGGGCAAAACTCTACTATCTGCGTAACTTAACTGGTAAAGCAGCCCGCATTAAAGAAAAACGCTAATCAAAAGGGACTGAGTACTCAGTCCCTTTTCGTTACGCAAGCAGAACTAAGGAGGCCTATTCATGAGTAGTCGCTTAGGCGAAGAAATTAAAGATTGGGTCATTTCTATTGTTGTTGCTGTAGTGATTGCCTTTTTTATTCGGCATTTTATTGTGGAGTTGTACCTTGTGGAAGGTCCGTCCATGCAGCCGACTTTAGTATCCAATGAACGACTTGTTGTTAATAAGTTTATTTATCGCTTTAAAGATCCGGAAAAAGGCGATGTACTTGTCTTTAAGTACCCTAAAGACCAGAGTCGCGATTTCATTAAGCGGGTCATTGCTACAGCTGGCGATACGATTGAAGTAAAAGACAATCATGTTTATGTAAATGGCCAGCTTTTGAATGAACCTTATATTTTAAATGAACGGATGAAGGGGTCTTATTCCTTGGCCACAGTTCCGCCAGGGACCGTATTTGTCATGGGTGATAACCGGAATAATTCGGAAGACAGTCGTTTTCGCGATGTAGGTTTTGTTCCATTAGATTTAATTAAGGGAAAAGCCTTGCTAGTATTCTGGCCCTTCGATAAATTTAAATCCTTACCCTGATAGAGGTGATTGGTTGTGCATATACATTGGTTTCCCGGTCATATGACAAAGGCTAAGCGCATGATTGAAGAGCAGCTAAAGCTTGTCGATGTGGTTATCGAATTACTCGATGCTCGCATTCCAGCTAGTAGTGCGAATCCGCTTATTGCTGCTTTGACACAACAGAAGCCTCGTGTGATTGCCTTAAATAAGGCTGATATGGCTGACCCGCGTCTTACGGAGCAATGGATTGCCTATTATAAGGCGCAAGGTCTTGACGTTGTAGCAATTGATTCTATGACAGGAAAAGGCACCAAACAGCTCGTAAAGCAGGTAGAAGCTGCTGTGGCAGAAAAAGTGGAAAGGCTACGAGCCAAAGGAATTAAAAATCGCAGCACTCGTGCCATGATTCTCGGAATCCCTAATGTCGGCAAATCTTCTCTAATTAATCGCTTGCTTGGTTCGGCTACAGTACGTACTGGTGATAAGGCTGGTGTCACTCGTGGTCAGCAGTGGATTAAGATTGGCAAGAATTTAGAACTCCTTGATACTCCCGGCGTTTTATGGCCCAAGCAGGATGATCAGGAGGTTGCTTTTAAGCTTGCTGCTACAGGTGCAATGAATGACGAGGTTTTTGATATGGAAGATGTCGTCAAAGAGCTTTTGCAAACTATGATTTTTGACTATCCGCAAAACTTAATCGCCCGTTATGGTTTGGAAGATCCTTTGCCAAATGAAGCAGAAGCGCTTTTAGAGCAAATTGGTCGGCGGCGCGGCTGTTTGAAAAGCGGCGGTGTTATTGATACTGAAAAGGTAATTCGGCTTATCCTAACAGAATTTCGTACGGGTAAGTTAGGGCGACTTTCATTAGATCGCGTACTAGCTTGATAACAAAGTTTTAATTTTATAACATTCAAATCCTGATTTATCAGGATTTTTTTATTTTCTAGAAAATTCATCTGATTTTCTTGCCTTCATGCTCTTCGCCCTTTATACTTTTAATAGAGTCGTCATTTTTTGTAGAAATAGGGAATTGAAGGGAGATCAAAGTAATGATAGCCATTTCTTCTGCCGCAGCAGCATCTATTACAACCTTTCGGATGGATTATACTATTGCCAAGCAATCTTTTGATGACCTTTTTGCTGAATTTCGTACTTCTCAAGGGCTTGAGCCAGGTTCTATAGCACAGCTTATGGCGCTTTTAAGTCTTATAAGAGAAATGATTCAGCGTGAGGAAGTTCTCAGTCTTTTAAATTTGACCAAGGCGACAGAACATTGTACTACTACACATAGTGTGAATGTTGCGATCGTAGCTGGTGCTCTTGCCCATTGGTTGGAACTTTCTTCATCGGAGATTGATGAAGCTATTTTAGGCGGTTTGCTTCATGATGTTGGCAAAGCAATGATTCCTGAGGAAATTCTGAATAAGCAGGAAAAACTCTTAGCTTATGAATTTAGTATTATCCGCTGTCATGCTTTTTACAGTTTTCAATTAGTACAATTTGCGGCTTACATACCGGAAAATGTAAAATATGCCGTATTGCAGCATCATGAGCGTCTTGATGGGTCCGGCTATCCTAATAAATTGGCGGAAAAGGATATATCTTTTTTAGCACAAATTCTTGCTGTAGCCGATGTCTATGATGCTATGACCTCGCAACGGGCGCAACGTGGCGCTTGTTCCTTTTTTGAAGTGATTAATGAATTATCATTAGAGATGTTTGGAAAATTAAACCCAACAATTTGTCTGATGTTAATGAAGCACTTAAAAGATTTACTTGTGGGCAGCGATGTTTTGCTTAATACTGGTGAGCAGGCAAAGATTGTTCGATTTGATCAAAATTTAGGTCATAAGCCGCTGGTACAGTTGCCTACAGGCGAATATATTGACCTAGAGAAGGAAGTCGATTTAGAAATTCTTCGGGTTATTAGTTAACAAGTAATCATTTGTTTTTTTATCTTTACATTAGATAGGGTGTTGATTTGCGCAATGAAAGTGGATAAACAGTGTGTATGCGGCTGTGATGAAGTCGGCAGAGGCGCTGGCGCTGGCGAAATTTATGTGGCAGCTGTCATTCTTGATCCAAACCAGCCGATTGAAGGTCTTAATGATTCGAAGAAATTGACGCCGAGGCGTCGGGAAATATTAGCTGAAATTATTAAAGAAAAAGCAATTGCTGTGACGATTGCCACAGCGAGCCTTGATGAGATTGCCGAATTAAATGTTTTACACGCTACGCTTTTGGCCATGAAACGGGCCATAGAATCTTTGCCTGTTCTTCCTGATAAAGTGATGATTGATGGCAATAAAGCGCCTAAATTGTCAGTTCCTTGTGAAACTATTATCAAGGGAGACTCACTGGTTCCTGCTATCAGCGCTGCTTCTATTGTGGCGAAAGTGGCGCGAGATCAAGTGATGACAGACTATGAAAAAGTGTATCCGCTTTATGGTTTTGCTCACCACAAAGGGTATTTTACAAAAGAACATTTAGCAAATTTGCAAAAATACGGACCCTGTCCGATTCATCGCGTTACTTATGGGCCAGTAAAGGAATTATTACAAACAAATCCATTGTTTTAATTGAGCAAGTTCATTTCTAATTTGTAGACTCTCAATATTAATTTAACAAGATTACATTTTGTTATAACGTGAAATTGACAGTTGTAGTTTTTTGTGCTATCATATGTATAAATTTTCAAGAGTCTTAGCTGATCAGAGAAACTGAAGGCAAAGGAGTGTTTTAGAGGACATTTCTTTGTCTTTTTTATTTATTTATCATATTTTGTAGCGATGAGAGGAGTAATGAACATGGCTTTACCAGAAAACTTGCAATTTGATACCCTAGCAGTACATGCCGGGCAGGAACCTGACCCAACTACGGGATCTCGAGCTGTTCCAATTTATCAAACGACAGCCTATAATTTCCGCGATAGCGAACATGGCGCAAATCTGTTTGGGTTAAAAGAGGCTGGCAATATTTATAGTCGTATTATGAATCCGACAACTGATGTTTTTGAAAAGCGTGTGGCTGCTTTAGAAGGCGGAATCGGCGCCTTGGCTTTTGCCTCCGGTCATGCTGCCATTAGTTCGGCAATCATTAATATTGCCGGTGCTGGCGATGAGATTGTGACATCTTCTAGCTTGTATGGCGGTACTTATAATATGTTTTCCTACACGCTGCCGCGTCTTGGCATTACTGTAAAATTTGTTGATTCCAGTGATCCGGAAAATTATCGTAAAGCGATCACATCTAAGACGAAAGCGCTCTATGGCGAGGTCTTAGGAAATCCCAAAATCGACGTATTAGATATTGAAAAAGTAGCGGCTATCGCCCATGAACATAATTTGCCGCTGATTGTGGATAGTACTTTTGCCTCGCCGGCGCTTAATCGCCCGATTGAGTTCGGTGCTGATATTGTCATTCATTCCGCGACAAAATTTATTGGCGGTCATGGAACATCCATGGGGGGCATAGTTGTAGATGGCGGTAAGTTTGATTGGTCAAAAGGAAATTTTCATGCTTTAAATGAACCAGATCCCAGTTATCATGGTCTTGTTTATAGTGATGCGCTAGGTAATCAAGCCTTTATTACACGGTTACGCATTCAGGTTTTAAGAGATCTTGGGGCCTGCTTAAGTCCTTTTAACAGCTTCATGTTTTTACAAGGGCTTGAAACTTTGCCGCTTCGTATGGAACGCCATACTAGCAATGCTCAGAAAATAGCCGAATATTTAGAGCAACATGAACTCGTCAACTGGGTCAACTATCCTGGTTTAAAAAGCAGTCCAGATTATGAAAAATCACAAAAGTATTTTTCGAAAGGACCTGGTTCTATTTTGACCTTTGGCATTCGGGGCGGGTTAGAGGCAGGACGTAAATTTATCGACTCCTTGTCGCTGTTCTCACTTCTTGCCAATGTAGGTGATGCGAAATCACTTGTCATTCATCCGGCCAGCACGACTCATTCTCAGCTTACGAAAGAACAGCTTGTCTTGGCGGGTACGCCTGATGATATGGTTCGTCTTTCACTGGGACTGGAAGATCCGAAGGATCTGATTAACGACTTGGAGCAAGCGCTGCAAAAATCGCAAATAAAATAAAGAGCTGATCAGATAAACTGAAGGCTAAGGTACCCTTACTACTAAGGGCTGCCTTAGCTTTTTTGCTTTGTAATAGAGGAGTAATGGATCAAAGGGAGAACGCATTTTTTGACTGGAAGCAGTAGACAATAGCGCAGTAAGAATATATAATAAATAAAAATATAATACGATACAGCTGGTTAGGCAAATGACCTAAAGGCCATGTTTCATTTATTGTTTTTTAATAAATGAAACATGGCCTTTTATTTATGAGCTCTAGTAGAGAATAAGGAGAGATGTGTAATGAAAAAGTTACAAATATGGATGCCGGTGGTTTCGGCGCTGCTAGCGCTTAGCCTGGAACTGGGAATTCAAAATTCCAGTAAACATTTACCTACGAAGCATCCTTATTTTACTTATTTTTTAGTTGGTTTTATTGTGCTTTTTTCAAGTATTGCTATAGTAGCTTATTTTAATCCCAAGGTAAAAGCCTGGGCTGAAGAAAATGTCTTATTTATTGCTGTCGCTATTCTCTTTTTCAATGTGTTGAATATCGTGACCAAGAAGTTAGCGCTTTTACCTGTTATCTTTTTTCCATCGCTTGATAAAGTGCTTAGTGTGCTTATTGAAGATTGGGTTTTTTTGGCAACTTGTCTGGCCTCTTCAGGCAAGCTGCTGTTTACTGGCTACATTTATGGCGCTATCGCCGGTTTTGTTACTGGCATTGGCGTAGGATTCAGCAAGTCCGCCGCCTATTGGGTGAACCCGCTTATTCGAATTTTAGGGCCGATTCCTTCTACGGCATGGATTCCTCTCGTGCTTATTAGCTTTCCTACTTCTTTTTCTGCCAGTAGTTTTCTGATTGCGCTTGCCGTGTGGTTTCCCACTGCTGTTATGACAAGCAGCGGAATTTTAAATGTGCAGAATGCTTATTTTGAAGTCTCGAGTACATTAGGGGCAGGGAAGTATTATCAAATTTTTCGAGTCGGAGTTCCTGCTGCTATGCCGCATATGTTTATTGGCCTGTTTAATGGAACTTGCGCCTCTTTCATTACATTGATGACAGCCGAGATGCTCGGCGTTAAAAATGGAATTGGCTGGTATATTAATTGGCAAAAAGACATGATGTCCTATGCCAATGTATATGCTGGATTACTTATTATTGCCGTTACCTTTTCGATTCTTATCACGCTGCTCTTTAAGGTGCGTGATCATGTGCTCGTTTGGCAGAAAGGAGTTATCAAATGGTAGGTGCGATCAAAATAGACGGTGTTGTGAAGCGTTTCACTCAGCAAGATGCTGAAGATATTATTGCCCTTAGCGGGATTGATTTAGAAATTGGTGCTGGCGAATTTGTATCCCTGATTGGCGCTTCCGGCTGCGGTAAATCGACGCTGCTTCGGCTGATTGCCGGACTTAATCGAGCTGATGAAGGAAGTCTTTATATTGATGAAGAGGAGATTGTTAAACCTTCTTATGAACGGGGGCTAGTTTTTCAAAATCCCATGCTTTTTCCCTGGCTAAATGTTTATTATAATGTGGCCTTTGGGCTTAAAGCACGTAATGTATTTAAAAAGAATCGAGAGGAGGTTGATAAATTTATTGATCTGGTAGGATTATCATCGTTTTATAAATCCTATCCGCATCAGCTTTCCGGCGGAATGGCGCAGCGCGTATCGCTGGCCCGCGCGCTTGTTAATCATCCTAAAGTGCTGCTCCTTGATGAACCGCTTGGGGCACTGGACGCTTTTACACGTATGAATATGCAAGATGAATTGATTCGTATTTGGCAAGAGCGCAAGACCACGATGATCATGGTAACCCATGATGTAGATGAAGCCATTTATCTATCAGACCGCATTATTGTCATGACACCGCGGCCAGCTAAGATTGAAAGTTCGATTGTAGTAAATCTGCCAAGACCAAGAGACCGCAGCAACTCAGAATTTTTAGCCCTGCGTACCAAGATTTTAAAAATATTAGATTTTGCCGGCAATGAAAAAGAGCCAGATTATTATTTATAGGGGGATCATAGTATGAGAAGAAAAATGACAGCCATTGCGTTAATGCTGATTGTTACCGTGCTATTGGCAGCTTGCGGCAGTGAGAAAGAAGCTGCTAGTAAAGCCGGTGATTTTGTTCTAAAAGTCGGCTATAGCGGCAGTTTATGCGAAGCGCCTGTGCACATTGCGCTTGAAAAGGGTTTCTTTGAGCAAGAAGGATTAAAAGTTGATTTAATTAAATTAGCGCCAGGTACAGCCTTTGAAGCTGTTACAGCAGGGCAGGTTGATGCGGGGTTTGGTTTGCTTGCCAGTTTAATTCAACCGCTTTCTAATGGGCTGCCCATTAAAATTACTTCGGGGCTGCATACAGGCTGCGATAAAGTTTTAACAGCAAGTGATTCTGGAATCAAGACCCTGACTGATTTGAAAGGGAAGAAAATTGGTGTTCCCAGCATGAATAGCAGTCCGATTATTTTTGCTAAACGTGCTCTTGCTGATGCGGGGGTGAGTGTGAATGAGAAGAATATGGAAGTAGAATTTGTTGTATTTAGTGCAACTGATCTGCCACTTGCTTTAAAAAAAGGAGCGGTTGATGCTGTTGCTATGAATGATCCCACTGCGGCTGTGGCGCAAAAAGAGTATGGTTTAACTACGTTAGTTGATTCAGCAGTGACAGAACCTTATAGTCATCAATATTGCTGCACAGCCTATGTTCGTGATAATATTGCCAAAGATTCGCCTGAAATTGCGGCAAAATATACACGGGCTATGCAAAAAGCAAGTGAATGGATCCAAACGCATCAAGATGAAGTTGCCAAGATTCAAGTGGAGAAAAAATGGGTTCCCGGCGATCCTGTGTTCAATGCAGGGGTATTAAAAACCTATAATTATATTCCTTCCGCCAAAGGCGCTTATGATGCTTTTAGCATTACGGCAAAACAATTACAACAGGTTGGTATGCTCGATCAAGCAGTTGATGTTGATGCACTGCAGAAAAATAGTTTCTTTTTATTCAAAGAGCAAGATGGAGTGAAATGAATAGCAAAAAATTGATTGACTTTAAAAATAGACTGTGCTATATTCTGTTAAAAGGATACTTACAAGTGCATTCTTTATATCATTTTGATTAATAAAGCTGATCAGTCAAGAACTGAAGGCTAAGGCAATTTATTTGCTTTAGCCTTTTTATTTTTTATCAAATTTTTGCAGTAAAAAGCTGACTAGATAACTAGAGGCTGAGCATGTTACTATGCTCAGCCTTGTTTTTTTTTAGAAGGAGGGATTTCCAATGACACCGCGCGAGCGAATTCTCCAGGTAATTGGTAAAGGCGGAAAAGTTGAAACAAATCAAGTAGCCGTTGCACTTCTATCAGGCGGCACTTGGGCATTTCGCCAGAAAGGTCTTACTTTACAAGATGTATTAGATCATCCGCAAGGCGCTGGGCAAATTTTAGTGGATATTAATAAGGAAGTGCAGTCAGATATTATTTGGCCGGGATCAGGTTATCATAATGTACTTGCGGGAATTTATGGCGGAGAAATAAAGTTTCGAATACAAGGCAATATTGATGTCGTTAAGCCAGCTTTTGAGAATTTGAGCGATCTCGATCAGCTTGATAGTCAGAAGCTTCACAGCCATGATTGGATTCAGATACTTCGCAACTTGATCCAAGACGTACATAAAGAGATAGGACAGAGTCATTTGGTCGGTACATCCAGTTGGGGACCGTTTACGCTTGCTGGGCAGTTTTACGGTGTAGAGAAGCTATTAAGCGGGCTTTATAAAGATAAAGCAGGCATCCATGCGCTACTTGAAGTGATTACAGAAGTTTGCTATCAATATTTAGCACCGGCGATTAAAAGCGGCGCCGCTATCTTGTCATTGGCAGAACCAACTGCTTCGGGCGATCTGATCTCATTACGGCACTTTGAAGAATTTGTTGCTCCCTATCTAGCAAAGCTAGCAAGTCGCCTAAAAGACGATGGGGCTCTCATTACTCTTCATATTTGCGGCAATATTCAAGATCGCATTAAGTTAGCGCCAGACCTTAAGGTGGATTTACTTTCAGTTGATTATAAAGTGGATTTGATAAAAGCAGCGCATGACCTAGCCGGGAAAACGGCTCTTGCCGGTAATCTAAATCCTGTACTCTTAAAAGACAGCACTCCTGCTGAAATTGTAAAAGAGACACGTCTTATTTTGGAAACTGCCGGCAGCTATGAAAAATTTGTATTGATGCCTGGCTGTGATGTGCCGCCAGCTGCTTTATTAGAAAATGTAAAAGCCTTTATGCAGGCTGGGCTAAACTGGGAAAAATTATAAGACACAATAAGGTGAGAAGGGGAATAGGCTATGAATGTCGTTGTGATCGGAGCAGATCGTTTAGGAAATATCGAAAAAAATTTAGGCAGCTATGGTGCTACACAAATCGAACATGTCAGTGGGCGAGCTGCTTTTGATCGAAAAGTAGCGATTTCCCGTAAAGCATCTCTTGTTGTTGTATTAACAGATTATGTAAATCATATGACGGCCAAGCGAGTTAAGGAAGCGGCAAAAGCACAAGGGGTGCCGACTGTTTTTGCAAAGCGGTCCTGGTCTTGGCTAGAACCAGCATTGATTAAGTCCGGTTTTGAAAGGAGTAAATAAATTTTATGAGCGATTTAGCACAAAAGAATCCACCCATTCGGGAAAGTCGTCTGCAGGCTTGTATTGTAAGCGGCCGTACCTTAGGCGAAACGAGAGGAAAGCCTTGTCTTGCCAATGAAGAAAGAACGTTTTCTCAGAACTCCATTTGTCTGTTGTTGCCGGCAATGGGGATTATGAGCACGATACCAAACAGTGTTGTGCTGATGCATGGTGCTGTCGGCTGCGGATCTTCCGCTCATTGCAGTAATGCTGGTGTCCGCGGCGGCAATAGCGCCCGCTGGGGAACAGCCAAAGACTGTACGTGGCTTTCGACGGCCTTGTCAGAAACGGAAGTGATCGGCGGCGGTGAAGAAAAATTGATTGAAGCAATTCAAACAATTGATAAAACGCTTCAGCCAGCTCTGATTTTTGTGGTGAGCGGCTGTGTTCCTGGAATTATCGGCGATGATATTGACATGGTCGTACAGCAATTGCAACCCGATATACAGGCAAAATTGCTGCCTGTTCATTGTGAAGGTTTTAAGACGAAAATTTGGGCCACCGCTTATGATGCGATTTATCATGCGATTGGTCGGGTTTTATTACAGGATACGCCGGAAAATTTAGCCATTGCTAGGCCAGAGCAGCCTACAGTAAATTTAATGAATGTAGGGTCGATGGGACGAGTCGATGAGGTGGAATTGGAACGACTTCTTCAGGCGCTTGGTCTTAATAGTAATATTTTCCCTGTTTTTTCAAAACCGGAAAATTTTTATCGACTGACCCATGCACAATTATCTGTCAGCACTTGTCCGACTCATGATGACTATTTATTGCAATACCTCAAAGAAAAGTATCAAATTCCTTATCTGTTGCAGCATATGCCGATTGGCATTAAAAATACAGGCCTATGGCTTATGAGCATTGCAGAGCATTTTGCTTTGGGTAAAGAAGTAAAAGAGCTGATTGCCAAAGAAGAAGCGGCGCTCCAAGCGGCTCTGGAGCCAATGAAAGAGCTGTTTGCCGGTAAAAAAGTTCTTGTCAGCGCGGGTGAATTTCGGGCGCTATCGACGGCGATCTTATTGGCTGAACTGGGTTTTGAAGTCGTAGCCATACGATCTTATCATCATGATGAATTTGCGCTATCAGAATATGAAAAGCTTATCGAAACTGTTTCAGAGAATATTCCGCTTAATATCGCCAATTGTCAGCCCTTTGAAGAAGCAAATTTAATAAAACGTCTTAAACCTGATATTTTTCTTGGTCATATGAATGCCAATAGTACGGCAGCAAAACTTGGGGTCGCAACGAATGTAATTTATAATACGGGCTTACAATTTCTTGGCTATCAAGGCGCTTTTCAACTAGCAAGGCGGCTTTATCGCCAATTAAGCAATCCACGGTTTAATCAAAATCTAAGTCAGTGGGTAAAGTCGCCTTACCAACAGGAATGGTATGACCAATCTCCCTTTACCTATATTAAACAGGCAGGAGGAGAAGGGTAATGAGATCTTTTATTGAAAAACCACGTTTTACTTGCGCTTTGGGAGGGGCCATTGCGGCAGTGAATGCGATTCCGCGGGCGATACCAATTATTCATGGCCCGCCAGGTTGTGCAGGAAATTTGACTTGGACGGAGGCTGGAGGCTGCGGTTTGCAAGTTGGCGGCTATTGCGGCGGCTTGAGTATGCCGGGATCCAATATTCAAGAGCGCGAAGTCATCTTTGGCGGCAGTGAGCGTTTGACGGAACAAATTGAAAATACCTTGTCCATTATGGATGGTGATTTATATTTTGTGCTAACAAGTTGTGTTGCTGAAATTATTGGTGATGATTTGTCAGCGGCGATCCGCCCCTTTTCTAAGCGAAAGAAACCGTTGATTTACGCCGAAACCGGCGGATTTAAGGGGAATTCCTATTTAGGCTATGAACTGGTAGTAGAAGCTTTACTCGAACAATTTGCCACCCGCGGCGGTAAAAAACGGAAGGGTCATGTGAACCTTTGGGGAATTGCGCCTTACTTTGATGTGTTTTGGCGAGGAAATTTAGCTGGACTTCGTGATTTGCTTACAAGCCTTGGCCTTACAGTAAATACCTTTTTTACGCTGGAAGACAGTATTAAATCTATTAAGCAAGCCGGGCAGGCAGAACTCAACATTGTTGTTTCTGATGTCTTAGGAGAAAAAGCAGCAGCTTTAGCAGAGTCGCTTCATGGCACGCCGTCACTCTTCACATCTTTCCCGATTGGCCCTTCGGCGACGAGCGAGTTTCTAAGTAAAATCGGCATAGCTTTAGGTATGGAAAATAAAGCAGAAAAATTCATTCGCCATAAGACGGAACAGTATTATCAATTGCTCGAACCCTTGACAGATTGTTTTAACGATATGGATTTACAGCGCTATGCAGCTATTATTGGCGATGCGAATTATGCAATTGGAATCACTCAGTTTTTGGCAGATGACCTTGGCTGGCTACCGGAGTTTGTAGCAGTGACAGATGTGCTTACAGTAGAGCAACAGCAAAAAATTCGAGTCAAATTACAAAGCTTACAATCAGGCTTGCTGCCTGAAGTGGTATTTTCCGGTGATACATCAATCATTCGTAAATGGGGGAATGAGCATTGGCAGAAGGCAACACAGAACAGCGGCTCCTATGTAAATGGGCCAAATCCCGCTGTGGTGATTGGCAGTTCCTTTGACCGTGAATTTGCCAAGGACTTAAAAGCGCCTCATTTAAGCGTAACTTTTCCTGTAGCGAATCGCGCGGTCATTGATCGTGGGTATACAGGGTATCAGGGCGGTCTGCACTTAATTGAGGATGTAATCAGTAGTGTAATTACTGGCAGATAAGAAATAAAAGCAATAAAAAGCGAATGCAGCTGGTCAGGGACAACTGAAGGCGGCCATAAGAGGAGGAATCGATTATGTCCGAAGACGTGTTATTACAACAATTATCTGACGCCGTTTTAGAGATGGAAGAAGAAGCGGCAGTACGAATTGCCAAAGAAATTATCGCTCAAGGAATTGACGCTTATCGCGCGATTGAACAAGGTTTAGCTGACGGTATGGAACGAGCGGGCCAGCTTTTTGAAGCGGAAGAATATTTTATTCCTGAACTGCTCATGTGCTCTGATGCTATGTATGCAGGGCTGACCATCTTGCGTCCTCATTTAAAAGCCGTAGAAAATAGTGAGAAAATAAAGATCATTGTAGGGGTAGTTGAAGGAGATACGCATGATATTGGCAAGAATATTGTGAAGATTATGCTAGAAACTTCCGGCTATGATGTGATTGATTTGGGACGTGATGTGCCGCCGGCTGATTTTGTTAAGCGGGCGCGCGAAGACGGTGCGAGTATTATTGCCGCAGCGACTTTGATGACGACAACACTGAATGGAATGGAAGAGATTTTACGGCTGCTTCAAGCCGAAAATATTCGAAGTGACTATAAGGTGATGGTTGGCGGCGGACCTGTATCGCAGGGATTTGCTGATCGGATTGGCGCCGATGCTTATGCAGTGAATGCGACAGATGCCGTTCGGAAAGCAAACTATCTGACTGGTAGGGGATAAAAGGAGCAAAACTATGGCAAAAATTACAATTCTTGCATCTGATTCTGTATACGAAGTTGAGGCGCCCCTTGGCAGTAGTATTATTGACGTTGCTGGCCAGGTTGGTGTTGTGATTGAAACGCCTTGCAACGGCAGTGGCACTTGCGGTAAATGCGAAATTCAAATTGTAGAGGCAAAAACAAAAGAAGTTAGGGTTGTGCAGGCTTGTCATACGGACATTACAGGTGATATGACTGTGAGAGTTCCCCGGCGGCGTGACACAGAGAATGTACAAATTTTGGAATCGGGGCAGGAAGTCGCTGGAGCGCTAGAGGGTGATATTTATAAGCGTTATGAGGTGCAGCAAGATATTACCCATGTTTTTTTAGGGGACCGTTATATTGGGTTTGAATCGGGCAATACCGAGAATATCCAATATGGTGTAGTCGTTGATATTGGCACGACAACACTTGTCGCCGCTTTAGTTGATGTAACGACAGGTAAAGAGGTTGCCGTTACATCGGCGCTGAATCCGCAAAGCCAATACGCTCAGGATGTTTTGTCTCGCATTCAC
This sequence comes from Pelorhabdus sp. sgz311002, assembly GCF_056134285.1. Lineage (NCBI taxonomy): Bacteria > Bacillati > Bacillota > Negativicutes > Selenomonadales > Sporomusaceae > Pelorhabdus > Pelorhabdus sp. sgz311002. The sequence goes on from NZ_JBWBCL010000009.1 coordinate 48,954, forward strand.
TACGCTTCTTCTGCAAGCGGGTTGGACACCTTGCATAATGCCCTTATCAGCAAACTGAACGAGATGATTGAGACTTTGACGAAGCAGGCAAAGGTATTAACCGATCATATTTATGAAGTGGTTTTTAGCGGTAATACGTGCATGCTGCATTTAGCGGTTCATATGAATCCGGCTTCACTTGGTAAATATCCCTATACATCACAAATTACGGGACATAATTATATTAAAGCGCGTCCATTAGGACTTGCCGTATCGAGCTTGGGGGAAGTTTATGTGCCGCCAGTGATATCGTCTTATGTGGGAGCAGATATTACCGCCGGAATCGCTGCGGCAGGGCTTGACTTTCCGGCTGAGATAACCTTATTTATTGATATTGGAACAAATGGTGAAATGATTCTAGCGGGCCCTGATAAAATTGCAGCTACTTCTACAGCGGCCGGACCGGCTTTTGAAGGGATGAATATAGCTTGCGGCATGCGGGCGGCTCCTGGCGCTATCGAGTCGTTTCAAATTACCGAAGCGGGTATTAAGCAGCAAACTATTGGGGGTTTTTCGCCAATTGGCATTTGTGGCAGTGGTCTGATTGACATTGTTGGTGAGTTAGTACGCGTTGGCGTTATTTTGCCAAATGGGAAATTTGCTGACGAAGGACTGAGTGAGCAAATTTCCAAGCATTTGGTGGAGCGAGCGGGAAAAAAAGTTTTTGATCTAGGGCGAGGCGTTTATGTAACGCAAAAAGATATTCGCCAAGTGCAGCTTGCCAAAGGGGCGATTCGCTCAGGCATTGAAGCATTACTGCAAAATCAAAAGATTGGTTATGGTGATGTGGCAGAGGTTCAAATAGCTGGTTCTTTCGGCTATCATTTGCGTCCGGAGAGTTTAGTTTCATTAGGGTTATTGCCGCCGGAATTTGTTGATAAAATTGTCTTCTTGGGAAATACAGCCAAAACGGGCGGGCAGGCATTCTTGACCAATATACCAGTTCGTAAGCGGATAGCAGAACTCGTAGAAAAAATAGATGTTGTTGAATTATCAACTGTAGCAGGGTTTGATAAATTATTCGTTCAATCTTTGCATTTCTAATTGCTTACTTTTTTGAACAATGAGAAAGAAGGTGGTGAAATGGCTATTCTTTCACCGAAGGAGCGATTAATTCGCGTGCTTTCCAAACAAGCGGTAGATCGTCCGCCGGTTATTTGTCCTGGCGGTATGATGAATGCAGCTATTGTGGAAGTGATGAATAAAACAGGTCATACCTTACCGGCGGCTCACAGTAGCGAACAGCTAATGGCAGAATTAGCACTGGATGTAAATCAGTACACCGGCTTTGAAAATATCGGGATTCCATTTTGTATGACTGTCGAAGCGGAAGTACTTGGATCAGATATTGATTATGGTACGCTCGCCTGTGAGCCGAAAATCCTTCGTGAAAATTATACTTCTGTGAAAGACATGGTATTTAAAGATCAAGGAGAACTTTTGCGATCTGGTCGGATTAACACCATTGTGCAAGCAGGTCATCGTTTGGCGAAAAATCATCCTGATATTCCGGTTATTGGGAATGTTACTGGACCAGTTAGTACGGCAGCTTCTATTATTGATCCGTTGCAATTTTTAAAGGAACTGCGGAAAACTCCAAGTGAGGTTCATCGGGTATTAGACTATGTCACGAAGCATCTGGGCGAGTATGCTCGTCTGTTAATTGATAATGGAATCTCTGTCATTTCTATTGCCGATCCGACAGCTACTGGGGAAATTCTGGGACCTAAAATGTTTAAAGAGTATGCTATTCCTTACCTAAATCAGCTTTTAGAAGTAATTCATGGCGCTGGCGGCAAAGCTATCGTTCATATTTGCGGTGAAATGAAATCAGTTCGCCATTTAATTCCAGAGCTTCAGGGGGATGCGATTAGTACCGATGCCTTGGTGAATCTGCGCCAATTAAAAGCAGATTATCCGGAACTTACAGTCATGGGAAATCTGAGTACATATCTTTTGGAATTTGGCAGCGGCGAGCAAGTGATTGCCCAAACAGAGCGACTACTTACCGATAAAATTGATATTATTTCACCAGCTTGTGGTCTCAGCACTTCAACAGCTCTAGAAAAGCTTCAGTTCATGACAGGCGTAGTCAAAATTCAATAGAAGTAACAACGGGCTATTGACCTTACTGAAAAATCATTGGGAATTGTTAACAGAATAAAGAAACTAATGCTGACCAGAGACCTGGAGGCCAAGACCAATTTTTAGTTGGAGCTTGGCCTTTATTGGTTTTTAGGTATTAGTTAGGCAATTTAAATTTAAACAAAGGAGGTGTCATTTATGGGGCAAATAAGATATTTAGAAACACCGGCTATTTTGGTTATGGATCTTATTATTTCTTTTTTGGATAATGTGCAGTATGGCTATTTAAGTTTAACAATACAAGATGGCGTTGTAGTCAGTGTAGAAAGTGTAGAAAAATTTGTAATTAGTGTGAAGAATCGTAATGCTAGGTATGTAAAAGTTGAAAAGAGTGCGCGAAAACATCCGCTGCAAGATGTTCTGCTTTCTGAGCTTAAAGGAATTCGCTATGGACAGTTTGTGATTCGTGTGGAAAAAGGGCAGGTGGAAAAACTAGAAAAAGCGGAAAAATGGCGTATGGATGAATTAGGTTGGATCAATGGCGATGGAATTTGATAGATTGGATTTTGGGAGGCGGGGCAATGGACATCAATAGCAGAGATAAGTCAGCAACTCTTTTTGTGATGGATGTAATTGATTATTTTTTGCAAACTGTACAGATGGGGGATTTAATTTTTACGGTACAGGATGGGTTTGTTGTGGGTGTGGAAAAAAAAGAAAAATTTATCATTACAGCGAAAGAGCGTGACGCGAGATACTCTGTGCAGCATAACCAAAAGCAAAATCCTCCGTTTAAAAGTAAAATTTTGGCTGAATTAGAGCGAATTAAATATGGTCAGCTGGTTGTACGGGTAGAAAAAGGGCAAGTTGGTAAAATTGAAAAAACTGAAAAATGGCGGACTGAGGAATTGAAGGGGATAAACGGTGATGGGATTTAAGGATAAAATATGATATAATAAAAATTTAGCTTGATTTTTATGGATGGGTCGAATATAATAAAACAAATTACAAATTTATGGCTGGTTGGATAATAAACCAAAGGCCAGAAAAACTTTCTGTTTCAGAAATGTTTTTCTGGCCTTTATTTATTTTATAAGTATCTAAAATAGAGTTAAACATCAGCGGGAGGGTTAAACATGAGTAAAAAGATTAAGCAAATTGCAATTTATGGTAAAGGCGGCATTGGTAAGTCAACAACTACTTCCAATATAAGCGCAGCTTTATCTAAGGCCGGGTACAAAGTAATGCAGTTTGGCTGCGACCCTAAAGCCGATTCAACGAACACACTGCGCGGCGGCACCTACATTCCAACGGTTCTTGATACACTGCGCGAAAAAAATCAGGTTAAACCGGAAGATGTTATTTTTAAAGGCTTCAATGGCGTATATTGCGTAGAAGCTGGCGGTCCGGCGCCTGGCGTTGGCTGCGCTGGTCGCGGAATTATTACGGCGGTACAGCTTTTAAAACAGCTCAATGTTTACGAAGAACTGGATTTGGATGTAATTATTTACGACGTTCTTGGTGACGTAGTGTGCGGCGGATTTGCTGTACCAATTCGCGAAGGAATTGCAGAACATGTCTTCACGGTTTCCAGCGCGGATTTCATGGCTGTTTATGCAGCAAATAACTTGTTTAAAGGAATCAAGAAATATTCAAATTCCGGCGGAGCACTATTGGGAGGTTTGATTGCTAATTCGATTAATGCCCCTTATGCCAGAGAAATTATCGATGATTTTGTAGCGAAAACAAAAACACAAGTCGTAGAATATGTGCCGCGCTCAGTTACGGTGACGCAAGCAGAACTACAAGGAAAAACATCTGTAGAGGCATCGCCAGATTCGGCACAAGCAAAAATTTATGCGAAATTAGCGCAAAAAGTTGTAGATACGACCGAATCCAAAGTACCTTCACCACTTGAAATTTCTGAACTTCGTGAATGGGCGGCTAAATGGGCCGATCATTTACTAGCCATTGAAACAGGTGAAGTTCGTACTAAGGCAGCCGGAATTTAATACATAGTCGTTTATTTGAATTATATAGCAGTAAACAGCTGATCAGAGGTAGAGACTGAAGGCTATAAAAACAATTTGTTTTTATAGCCTTCTTTTATATAGGAAGGAGCGGTTCAATATGAGTTGCATATATTCAGATCGTAAAAATCAGGAGCTTTTGGAGAAAACAGAGAAACATCCTTGCTACTCAGCCGAGGCGCATCACAAATACGCCAGAATGCATTTGCCGGTGGCGCCGCGCTGCAATATTCAATGCAACTATTGCAATCGCAAATTTGATTGTGTCAATGAAAGTCGGCCTGGTGTCACCAGTGAAGTGCTTACGCCAGAACTGGCCAGAGAAAAATTCATCTGGGTAAAAGATGAAATTAAAGACTTAACAGTGATTGGCATAGCCGGTCCAGGCGATGCCTTGGCAGAATGGGATTTGACCAAGAAAACAATTGAAGAGATTAAACGAGTTGATTCGAGCGTGATCTTTTGCTTATCGACCAATGGACTGCTTTTGCCGGAATACGCAGCAGAGATTATTGAACTAGGGATTCAGCATGTTACTGTTACTGTCAATACGCTTGATCCTGAAATCGGCGCCAAGATTTATAAACACGTTTTATTTAAAGGCGTCAAATATGTTGGTACAGCAGCGGCTGAACTTTTACTGAAAAATCAATTGGCAGGCATTCGGTATTTAACAGACCATGGCATTCTTGTGAAGATTAATATGGTTATGATTAAAGGAATTAATGATCACCATATTCCGAGCGTTGTCAAGAAAATGAAAGAGCTTGGTGTTTTTGTAACCAATATTATGCCGCTGATTCCCGCTTCGGGCAGCGCTTTTGAGAATTTTCCTCAAACAAGCATGAAAGAGATTAATGAACTGCGTAATCTTTGTCAGCTTGATGTTCAGCAGATGCGCCATTGTCAGCAGTGCCGGGCTGATGCCATTGGACGTTTAGGGGAAGATCGTTCGCAGGAGTTTAGAATGGGGAAACGCAATCAAGCAAAAATCCCCGCCGCCAATCTTAGCAAGAAACAGTATAAAATTGCTGTTACCAGTAAATATGGTAAATTAGTAGATTTGCATTTTGGTCATGCAACGGAATTTACTATTTATCAGACCGATGGTGAAAGTGTAACTCTGCTCGAAAATCGGCAGGTCGAAAAATATTGCCATGGCATGGAAGAATGCGATAGCGAGGAGGTGCGACGGGACCATATTATTGATGCACTTAAAGATTGTGATGCGGTGCTTACCATGCGGATTGGTTATCATGCAAAAGAAAAGTTTAAGAAACGGGGAATAACCATTCTTGAATTTTGCGATACCGTAGAAAGCGGTCTGCACTTTGTCGTGAATCAATTGCTTGCGGCAAATCCACAAGAGAAAAAGGAGGAATTGTTGGATGCACGAGTATCTTCATAATTTTAAAGAGAGACTGATTGATTTTTCAGGAATTCTTGCTTTTTTACTGTTATGGGAGATTGCACCGCGTATTGGCTTAGTAGAAGCGCAATTCATACCGCCTTTATCGGAAATTATTACAGCGATTGTTAAACTTACTACGCAGGAAAATCTACTACTCCATATGGCGGCAAGTTTACAGCGGACGTTTATCGGCATATTTCTTGCTGTGTCCCTAGCCGTGCCGACTGGCTTTCTTTTAGGTGGTGTCTTTCCCACTTTATCTGATTATCTACGACCACTTACGCGGCTCTTGGGGCAAATTAATGCCTTTTCACTGTTCCCCATTTTTATTCTCTTTTTTGGGATTGGCGAAGTAGCCAAGGTCAGCATTATCTTCTGGTCAAGTTTATGGCCTGTGCTGTTTACCACGATTGCAGGCGTACAACAAATTGATCCTCTCTATATCAAAAGTGCCCGTTCTATGGGCGCAAGTCGCTATACTATTTTCAGTCAGGTGGTTTTACCGGGAGCAGCGCCAGCTATCTTTACAGGAGTTCGCAGCGGCGCTAGTCATGCTTTTTTAATGCTGATTGCCGCTGAAATGATTGGCGCTAAGGCGGGACTTGGCTGGATTGTTTTAAATTCAGCTGTGATGAGTATGATGCCGCGCCTCTTTGCCGCCACTATTATTATTGCGATTTTAGGTGTGGCGATTAATTATGGGATTCATTGGCTGGAAGAAAATCTACTAGAATGGAAGCAAAATGTAAATTCATAGGGAGTTACGATCTTGGAAAAAGAAAGGAGTGAGTCCATGATGGAGGTAACTGCAAAAAAGGTGGTAGAAAGAGGACCTCGCTTTATTTTAAATTCTCAAATTAGAGAGCAGGGAAAAAAAGTCTTTTCCAGTACCATATCCATTGTCCTTTTTGTTGTACTATGGGAAATTGCGCCAAGGTTAGGCTGGGTACAGGAAACATTCATTGCACCGCCTTCGGTTGTAGTGGCAACGATTTGGGAGCTCCTTAGTAGTGGTGTTTTATTTGAACATATTGAAGTCAGTTTATTTCGAGCCATTGGCGGTTTCCTTTTAGCAGCGGTTATCGCGATTCCGTTAGGTTTTTTTCTCGGCGGCGGCTATCGTTTCTTTTCGCGCGTTGCTACTCCTTTAGTAAGGCTGCTGGGAGAATTAAATCCTTTTGCGCTCTTTCCTGTTTTTATTTTATTATTCGGTATCGGTGAATTTTCTAAAGTGGCCATGATTTTTTGGGTTTGCTTATGGCCGATTTTGCTTAATACGATTACTGGCGTAAAAGAAGTTGACCCGCTTTTGATTAAATCAGCTCGGTCAATGGGGGTGCGCGGCAGCAATTTATTTTTTAAAGTGATTTTGCCGGCTGCTTCACCAAGTATTTTTCACGGCCTAAAAATGAGTTCCGGTGTAGCGTTTTTTATGTTGATTGCTGCCGAAATGATTGGCGCTAGCAGCGGGCTTGGCTGGTTAGTATGGAATGCACAGACAAACTATCAGATTCCTAAACTGTTTGCCGTTACGTGCACAATTTCGATACTAGGTCTTACCTTGAATTATTTATTTGGTAATTTGGAGCGGCGCTTGCTTTCCTGGAAAGATGAGACATCTACTTATTAAATAGCATGCAAGTTGCCGGGATACTCAGGAAAAAACGAAAGAAAGGGCGGAATGAATTCTTATGAGTGATAGGAAAACAATTAAAAAAGTGATTTCTGGTGTTGTTGGTCTAGCAATTGTTGGCGCCATTGCCTACGGGGCTAATCTAAGTAATGCGCCTGCTAGCGGCGAGAAAAGCAATGACGGTTTGTATCCCATTAAAACATGGTCGAAAACAGATTGTTCGTCAACGCCCTGGGTAGTAGCTGATCAAAAAGGCTTTTTTGCGGAAGAGGGATTAAAGATTGTCTATACGGGAGATACGCAGCCAGCGCAACAAATTCCTTCCGTCATTAACGGCAATAATGATGTCGGCAATGCTCATCCTAATACGATTGCTGTGGCAGTTGCTGGCGGAGCAAAAATCAAAGGCGTTGTGGCAGGCGGTATTGATCCGACACCAGACCAAGATCCGAAACTGCGGCATATGACTTGGTATGTAAATCCCAATAGCGGCATTCATTCCTTTGAAGACTTAAATAAACAAACCGGCAAAGTGAAGTTTTCAACGATTACCAATAATATCTGCGCTGATTTCTTAGCAAATAATATTGCCGATCACAAAGGGGTGCCCAGAAATAAGATTGAGTGGGTTTCCATGCCTGACGTGCAGGCAGTTCAGGCCTTAAAGCAAGGACTTGTAAGTGTAGCAGGCGTGCATCCTCCTTACTATAAATCAATGGAAGATGCTGGAGCGATTCCTATTGCCGATAGCTTAGATGCTCAGGTAGGCCCAGAAGGCGCCGTAACTTATTATTATTTTAATGAAGATTTTATTGCCCAGCATCCTGATATTGTTAAGAAATTTTCTCGTGCCATCGTAAAAGCGCAGAAATGGTCCAATGAACATCAGGAAGAATCTCGGCAATTAACGGAAAACTGGATTCACGTGCCTGTATCAGCGACTCACTATTATTTTACAAGTACAGAATTGATAGACTCCTTCATCAATCCTTGGATTAATGATTTAGAAAATTCGGGAGTGATTCCTAAGGGGAAGGTGAAATCAGCAGATTTACTGTCTCATCTGTAATTCATGAAAGGGGGAGCAGGCGATGACGATTAATTTAAAAATAGCCGAAGCGCCTATTCGCGAAAATCGTTTAAATTCGATTACTGGTTATACTGGAACGATTCAAGACCTGGTGAAACAGGCCGCTTGCGGCTCGCTGCAAAATAAAGAACGCTGCTTTACGCAAACAAGCGCCTGCAGTTCTGGCTGCGCGCAATTTATTTTGACGCAAATCGCCGATGCAGCGATAGTTAATCATGCGCCGCTGGGCTGTGTTGCCGATTCGGTTGGCTGCAATGTTTCTAATAAATGGGGCGAAAATGTAAGGCAATGGGAGCGGCAGAATATTCATGTCCTCAATACGAATATGACTGATGAGGATACGGTTTTCGGAGCTGTCCAAAAGTTGAAAGAAGCAGTGAAAGAAGCCTATCGGCGCTTTCAGCCGAAGGCTATCTTTGTTACAGCTTCCTGCGTATCTGGTATTATTGGCGAAGATATACAAAGCGTTCTTGACGAATTAGCCGATGAAATTCCCATTCCCTTAGCGCCGGTTTTTTGCGAAGGATTTAAGTCGAAAATTTGGGCTTCTGGATTTGATGCTGCCTTTCATGCTGTTCTGACTAAAATCGTTCAGCCGCCGCAGAAGAAAACGAATAAAGTGAACATGATTAATTTTACAAGCAGTGCTAGAAAGGAAATCATTGAAATTTTAGCGCGCCTTGATTTAGAGCCGGTTTTTGTTTTGCCTTTTAGTACAGTAGAAGAGCTTTCGAAACTATCAGAGGCCGCGGCAACGATTAGTATTTGCGGTACACTGGGCAGCTATATCGGTAATGCGCTGGAAGAACAGTACGGCGTTCCTTATATTAAAACAACAATGCAGCCTCATGGCATAGAAGGAATGGACAATTGGCTGCGCGGATTGGGAGCTGCTACAGGCAAGGAAGCTGCTGTGGAAACGTATATTACCGAAACAAAAGAAAAGATTGCCCTGGACTTAGCAGAGGTGAAGCGGGTATTAACAGGCCATACAGCTGTTGTCGGAATGGGACCTAGTTTTGGTCATAATTATATTCGAACGCTTCAGGAACTTGGCGTAGAAGTTCTTTGGGGAGCAACTTGGCATTTTGATCAGCAGTATGATCACGGAACTACGCCGGAAGCGGCAACTAGTTTAGCTCAATTGCCCGAGGATATTCCCGTCAGTGTGGCTGACCAGCAAAATTTTGAACTGCTCAATTTACTCGGGCGTATGCAGCCAGATCTATATGTAGCCCGTCATCCAGGCTCAACCGTTTGGGCAACTAAAATGGGAATTCCTACAGTGATGGTTGCCGATGAATATACTGCTTTTGGTTATTATGGCTTAATTGATTTTGCTTATCGTTTGATTGATGCGATTACGAATCGTAGTCTGGCTAAAAATCTGGCGAAGCGGGCAAAGCTTCCCTATACAAAGTGGTGGATGGAGCAAGAAAGCTTTTCCTTTCTTGCTCCGACAGGAGGGTAATTATGTCAGGCTATGTGGAACAAATGCGACATGTCTGCTCGCTGGGAGCATTGCAATCTGTACTCGCGATTGACCGTTCTGTGCCAATCCTTCATGCCGGACCAGGCTGCGGCCAAAAATTATGGGGAGCAGTAGGCTTTTATAACGGTTGTCAGGGGTCTGGATATGTAGGCGGGCACTCTGTCCCTTGCACAAATATTGGCGAAAAAGAAGTTATTTTTGGCGGTACAGAAAGACTCAAGGGGATTGTAGAAAATTCATTTAAAGTACTCGATGCCGATTTGTTTGTGATTTTGACAGGCTGTATCTCTGATATTGTCGGTGATGACGTGGGCGAAGTAGCCAAACGATTTCAAGAACAGGGCAAACCATTAGTATATGTGGAAACAGGCGGATTTAAGGGAACGAATTTGTGGGGGCATGAAGTCCTTATTGACGCCCTTATTGATCAATATTTGCCAACTGTGACTAAAGTACAGCCGGGGCTTGTAAATATTTGGTCTGTAGTACCTTTCCAAGATCCTTTTTGGGTGGGGAATTTACAAGAAATAGAAAAATTAGTCAAAGAATTAGGTCTTGTGCCTAACGTGATTTTTGGACCGGAAAAAGGTCTGCCTGCTTTAAACAAGGTGCCTGAAGCGCAATTTAATTTATTGCTTTCTCCCTGGGTAGGGTTGAAGAATGTACAGCATTTAGAAAAAAAATACGGTACACCCTATCTGCATTATCCGGTATTGCCCATTGGTCCTACCGAAACAGGTAAATTTTTAAAAAGTCTTGGCGAATATGCCGGAGTGGCCCCAGAGCGAATTCAAGAGATTATCACGCGCCACGAAGCGAAGTATTATTACTATATTGAACGCTCAGCTGATGTTCTTTTAGAAACGCGGCTCTTGCCACGACGTTTTGTGAGCATTGCTGATAGTTTTTATACACTGGGAGTTGCTAAATTTCTCATTAATGATTTAGGACTTTTACCGGAAACGCAGTATATTACCGATGGTGTTTTGCCGGAATACCAGGAACGGATTGCGGCGGAATTTAGTAATTTTGCTGATGGTATTCAGGCGAAGGTTGTTTTTACGAGTGACGGCGGGGCCGCTCATGAAGAAATTCATAAGATGAAATTTCGCAGTCGGCCGTTGATCTTAGGTAGTGCCTGGGACCGCTCCTTAGCAAAAGCGGTAAACGGCTATCAATTATCAATTTCCATGCCGGTCAGTGATCGGCTCGTACTGGATCGTTCTTATGTTGGTTATGATGGTGCGCTGCGACTTGTTGAAGATATTTACTCTTTAGTCCTGGCAGATTTTCAGTAATGGCTTTTCTTATTGTTTTTTATTGATAATAAATATATTAAGGGAGTGTTTGGGAATGTCTAATTTTTTACAGCAAGTTCCAGATTATTTAAATGAAACAAAATTTATTGTTTTGGCAACAGTTACAAGTAATGCAGAGCCTGTTCTTCGGTCACTAGCTACATTTGCGGTAGAAAATACTACTGTTTATTTTTCGACAGGAAAAGCAACAGCAAAAGTAGCGCAGATTCAGGCCCATCCCGAAGTAGCGCTTTTATTTCAACATGAAAACCAAGAATTGAAATCTTTTATTAATATAGCAATTTCCGGTAAAGCTTTTGAACTTACGACAGAAGAGGATTTGTCTAAGGCCATTACACTGCTTGCAGCGCGTAGTCCTCGTTTTAAAGAGCGGGTCGAGAAAAATGAACTAGGGGATATCGCTATTTTTAAAGTTGAGCCAAAAGAAATCAAAATAGTTGATTTGAGCAAGGGGGCTGGACCTAAATCAGTAGAAATTATTAAACCTTAGCGAGCAGGAGGTGACTAGGTGAGTAATTTGCAATTTCGTGATGAAATGACACCAAAAGAACGGCTGGCAGCAGTATTGGCAGGTAAACCTTATGATCGAGTGCCTTGCGGGGTAAATGTTCGTAATCAAGCAGGAAAAGCAATCGGTATCGCTCATTGGGAATGCTATTTTTCTGCAGAAAAAACGGCGGAAACACAGCTGGCAGCGCGGCGGCTTTTCGGTGTCGAGTCCGTTGTCGATGGTCCAGGATTACAGGGGATCGCCGAAGCAGCTGGTAGTCAGGTAGTTTATCCAAAAGAAGAAAACACTCTCTATATTTCAGAGGTCGCTATTAGGCAGCAAAAAGACCTTGATGATCTAGAAATTCCTGATCCAAAGCATAGCGGACGATTGCCAGTCCATTTAAAAGCGCTGCAGATATTAGTCAATCAGGTAGGGGAAGAAGTTCCGGTCGTCAGTAATGTGGCCGGTCCTTTTACAACGGCTGCTAATTTACGAGGAACAGAGACTTTGATGCGGGAACTTTACCTCGATCCTGATTTTGTGCACCGAGTGCTAGCTTTTTCACTGGAAAGTACGATTGCCTATGTAAAAGAAGCAGCCTCACTTGGCGTAACTATTAGTGTAGCTGATCCAACGGCATCGACGACGCTGATTAGTCCGGCACAATTTCGCGAATTTGCTTTTCCCTATTTAAAAGAACTTATTGCCGTGACAACTTCTTTGACAGGGCACGCACCGTCTCTTCATATTTGCGGTAACACACGGAAAATATGGAATGATATGGCCGATACGGGGGCTGGTGTACTCAGCTTAGATGATACAATCGATTTGTTTGATGCAAAAGTCGAAGTTGGCAGTCGCGTTGCTCTTTTGGGAAATGTTAGGCCGACGGCAACGATGTATTTAGGTACGCCTGACGATGTTCTTCGCGATGCACGCGAGTGCTTGCGTAAGGCCGCTGACAATCCTAAAGGTTATATTTTATCGTTAGGGTGCGGCTTGCCGATGGGGGCTCCGGCAGAGAATATTCATGCTTTGTTTCAAGCCGCCCGGGAATTTGGCAGATCTACAGTATGAATATAAAAATTATTGCCTGCGAAGTCATGAAGGAAGAGTTGCTTCAAGTTGAACCAACGCAATTCGTTTCCTTTGATTTTATTTCGATGGGACTGCATCTTTATCCAGATAAACTTGCTCAAGAATTGCAGCGATTAATTACTTTGAATCAGGGCTATGATCGTATCATTTTAGGGTTTGGGCTTTGCGGCGGCGCCGCAAAAGATTTACGGGCAGGCGATTCTTTGCTTCTAGTGCCAAGAGTGCATGATTGTATTAGCGTGTTGCTGGGATCGAGAGCGCGTTTTGACCAATATAGACAAGAAATTGCTGGTACGCTTTATTTATCAAGCGGCTGGTTGCAGGGCGAGCGTTCAATTTTGTCTGAGTATCAACGTGTCGTTGAAAAGTACGGCCCCACCAAAGCGGAAAAAGTTTTTCGAAGAATCTATAGCGGCTATGAGCGGATGCTGTTTATTCAGACTGGCAGTTTGCAGGAAGAAGAGCGTTTGGAAAAATCTTTTGCCATTCAAGATTTATTGAAATTAACACATCAAATTGTAAAGGGACAACAAGATTTTCTTCGGAAAATTGTAAATGGTCCTTGGAGTAAAAGGGATTTCATTCAAACGCAGCCCGGGGAAACGATAAATGAAAGAGAGTTTTATTTATAAAATAGAGAGAGGTAGGGTATTATGGCAAAAGTAGCGCTTGCAAGTACAGATGGAATTACGGTTAATGAACATTTCGGCAAAGCACAGGAATTTTTAATTTATGAAGTCCAGGAAACGGGTGAATATGAATTTCTTGAACGACGTGTAACGAGTCTTAGTGATCAGTCTGGTCACCACAGCCAAACAGCAGAGCTGCTTCAAGATGTAGAAGTTGTATTGTCAACCCGAATCGGTCCAGGGGCAGAAGGTCAATTACGGGAAAAGGGCGTACTTGCTTTGACTTTTAATGGCCCTATTGATAAAGCATTAAAAGCTTATGGGAAAAGAGGTAAGTTTTTACGCAATAATACAGGGAATGTTTCTGGTTGCAGTCAATGCGTCGGTGGTTGCCACTGAGTAAGTAGCAATTAACAGTACTAAAAAGCTAAGACATTTTTGGGTGTCTTAGCTTTTTAGTTTCTTTACAGCAATTCTTCGGTTGTTTAGAAATTGTAGCTAGTTTTAATCCAGATATTGCGGCCTGGTTCGTTGACACGAGTTGTGGCAGGAAGTCCAAGGCCTGCAATTGCTGAGCCAGTGCGGCTGACAAATTCCGCATAGTTTTTATTGAATATATTATCGATTCCAGCAGCGATTATCCAGCTTTTATTGGGGCGATAAGCTACATTGGCCGAAAGTGTACCAAATCCAGAACTTGGTCCGATATCAGTGCCAATCTCATTACCATTGCCTACGGAGAAACGTTTTTGTGCTGATACACCACGCCATAATAAGCCAGACTCCCATTTTTCATTTGTATATTTTAAACCTAGTGTTCCTTCTAGCGGTGGAACCTGCGGTAACGGAGTATGACTCGTATCATTATTACCTCGTGTGTAAGCGAGGGTTGCTGTTGCGGTCCAATGATCTGATAGGTTATACGTGTATTCGGCTTCACCGCCATATAAAGAAGCATTGATGTTTGTTACGTTCGAGCCACTGTTTGTTATTAAAATAAAGTCATCAATCTTAGAATAAAACAGTGAGACGCTGGCAGTTACTTTATCGGAATGATATAGCAGGCCTGTATCAAGTTGTGTGTTTTTCTCTGGTGTAAGCGACGCCCAGCCCGTCTTCTTCCGTTCCCACCAATCAGCAGGTCGCTCGGCATGGCCAATGCCAACATAAGAAGTAAGAGGCAGTTTGTCATAATCATGTTCATAACGTAGGAACGCGCCGTGTGTTTTATTGGTGTCTGTTCGACCAGGGTATTTAGCGTAGGTTACATCTAAATCATCGAATCGTAATCCGCTTAAAAGACGATTGGTATCATCTAATTTATGCTTGAAATCAGCAAATAAACCGTAATTTATAAAAGTCATATCAGGTGATAAAGGAAACGAAGAATAGTTTTTACTTCCCATAACCATGTTGCCGGAGTGTTCATTTTTTTGATAATCAAAGCCGACTGTAGCCAGGGTTTGATTAGAAAGTGCGAGATCAGCGGCAACCCGCCCGCCTGTTGTCGTGCGAGCTACTTCCATCGACATAGGCATAGCCATCATGCCATTAAGCGGACGCAAAGAGTAATTATCCATTACATGATCAATATAACTGCGATAGGCATTGAATTTAATCGTATTTAGGAAAGGGGAAATATTTCTTTTTTCAAATTTCACATTATAGCTGGTGCGATCAAATTTAGAACCATCCATCGATCGATCAGCATAAGCTGCCTGGCCAGTGCTGCTATCGATAGAAAACTCTAAGAGGGTATTTGGATTCGGTGTAAATCCGACGATACCAGTAATGCTATCACGTGAGTAGGCAGAATGTATTTTTTGGCCATTGCCGTCACTATAATCATTGGCATCTGCCTTTGATTTGATAACGCGGACATACCCTTTAGCGTCGCCGGAAGTTACATCAATTAATTGATCGCGGCGGCCAAAGCTGCCAAAGAGTAGGCTGTTGGTTAAGCGGGTTTCTGGCTTGGTGAAAGGCTCTGTATTTCGTTCAAACAAAACGGTGCCAGATACATTGCCGCCCCCGTATAAAACACTTTCAGGGCCTTTTAAGAGGGTGATTTTACTATAGGATTCAGGGAAAACATAGGCCGTCGGCGGATCCATGCGATTCGGGCAGCCGCCAAGAAGATAGCCGCCGTCAAGTAAGATATTTAATCGCGTGCCGCCTAGACCGCGAAAGAGCGGATCGCCAGAGCTGCCGCCTTTTCTAATCACGGAGAAGCCCGGTATATTTTTCAAATAACCGCCGCCGTCAGCAGCAGGAACTGGCTGACGTGGTGCTTTAGGGTCTGTTTCTACTGTCAAGGGGGACGTCGTGGGAGGAGCCGTAACGACGACTTCGTCTAAATTAAAGGATTCTTTAGCTTGTTTGTCAGGTGTAGTTGTTTCAGCTGCTGCAAACCCTGTTTGAGCTGTCAATGGTGCAATACCAAGTTGAAATAATAAGAGATAAAGACCAATTGATTGAATTTGTTTCATAAACAGAGTCCTCCAATTTAAGGTATTATTTTATATGAAAAGTAATAGGGATCTTAGCAACGCAGGCGATCGGCAAACCGCTAGCGCCATCTTTAGCCGGGCGAAAAGACCATTGGCTTACAGCCACAATTGCAGCTTGATCAAGTGAAGCAGAACCAGAAGATATACCTACGGTAACTTGTGCTACTTCCCCTGATTCTAAAATAGTCGTTTCTAAAATTACAGAGCCTTGCAGATGATCGCGGCGCGCTTGCATCGGATATTCCGGTTCTACTTTGTGGCGGATTTGAGGAGCTTTAATCGAAATGGTAGCTGTTGTTGCGCCAATTGATTTTGTAATTGCTGGTGTACCGGTGCCTGTTGCAAAATTATCTGGGTTAGGAAAATCTTCTGAAGTACTCGGAGAAAAATTGGGTGTAGTGAACGCTGCAGTAGAATTTGAAGCAGTGAGGTTGCTTCTGTTAGTAGGCATTTCAGAACCAGCGGGATCACTATTTGCTTTAGTAGGAAAAACTTGGTTTTGTGCCGGAATATTTTGCGGCACAGAGGCATTTATGGTATCAGCCATTTCCTTTAAAGGCTCTTCGTTAACTAGAGTAATTTCTAAAAGCTGCGGCGCTAAAGGAGCAGCAAAGGGGTGTACCCAGCAATAAATCAAGAGCGGCAATACGATTAAATGAATGATAGTCGATATCAAAAATGCTCGTTTCAATCCAATCACCTGTATCTTTATTTTCAAAAAAAGAAAACCAGACGGCCCATCCTAGAATAGCTGGCTTTTAGTTTAAAAATCAGCTCCCTTCTTTTGCAAAATAAAAAAGGCTACAAAGGTCGAACGACCTTTGTAGCCTTTAGATTTTTTGCTAACCAGCTATATTTATATGATAAACCATATTTTTGAAACATCTACTAGCTAAAAGTACTAATGTGGTTGCCCTAAAGTACTATTGAGGCTTTTGGATTGATGAATGGTAGCAATATTTACTGAATTAGGCCATTTTTATAGGCAAACGAGATAAGCTGCATGCGATTTTCTAGATGAAGTTTAGCCAAGATATTGCGCAAATGGTTTTTAACGGTGCTTTCGCTAATGAATAAGGCTTTACCGATCTCTTTATTACTGAGTCCCTGACTCACTAATTGCAATACTTCCGTTTCTCTTTCCGATAATTTATTGTTTGTAACGGTAACCTTAGGCATAGAGAATTCCTGTAGTATCTTGGTGGCTAGCGCGCGGGAGATAGGCGCTTCCCCTTCGACAATACTGATAATATAATCAAGCCAGTATTCGGGTTCCATATTTTTTAACAGATATCCCTGGGCGCCTTTTTTTATCGCTTCAAAGAAATCCTGCACATCGTCTGATACGCTGAGAATAACGATTTTTACATAAGGCATTTCTTCTTTGATTAGACTTGTCGCTTCCAAACCACTTCCACCAGGCATTCGTATATCCATCAAAATAAGGTCAGGCATTAGTTCTTTCGCTTTTACTAAAGCTTCTTTGCCGTTGGTGGCTTCGCCAACGATTTCAAATTGTGGCTGTGCCGATAAAATACTGGCAATCCCTTTGCGCGATAATAAATGATCATCTACAATTAATACTTTTGTTGTCATTTTTGTATCATTTCTCCTTTTTCAAATCTAAACAAATAAGGATGGTCGTTCCTTGCCCAGGAGAACTATGTAATTTTAGGTCTGCGCCAATTTCATGGATAGCTTGTTCTACTAATTTATAACCAAAGGAAGATTTATTTTCTTTGGCTTTTTGGATATCGAATCCGTTTCCGTTGTCGCAGATTTGCAGGGAGAATTCTTGTTCGTCACTACATAACTGGACGCTGATTTGGTCTGCTTTGGCATGTTTGCGGATATTTACCAGAAGTTCTTTAAAAATATGAAGTAATTGCTTTTTTTCATTTGCAGTAAGTCGGTTGTTTATTTCTCCTTCAGTCGTTACTGTCACTGTAATATTATTTTTCTTTGTGCAGGCTGCAGTGTATTCTTCGATTGCCTCTACTAGATTTATGTTATCCAAAGTGACTTTTTGCAGTGCGAAAATATGTTGCCGCACATCAGAATCAGTCAGTTTAAGCGCTTCTTTTAATTCTTTTACTTCAAGAAAGGGTTGCCGTTGTTCTTTTAAGGCATTTTCAATTTCGATTGCTTTAATATTCATAAAAAATAGAGCTTGTGAAACACTATCATGCAATTCGCGAGCGATACGGTAGCGCTCTTGTAGAACCGCTGTTTCTTCTTGTTCTTTTTGTAATTTTTTATAAATCTTCCCTAAAAATGCAAAAATGCCATGAAAATATAAAAAAAAGAGTACACCTGCTAAAGCAGCTACTAATAAATTACCCCAATCCATTGAAATAAAATGCAAAAATTGGTGCCTGATAAATTCGAAGGCGCCAATAAATAAGGTAGCCAGTAAAGTAGAAATCCACTTCATCCGAGTTACATTCATCCAGTCACTTCCTTATCCCGAAATTATCAAATTCTGATTGAATTGTTTTAAATTTAATCTTTAATCGACCTTTTGTCAATCAAGGGGAGAATTGAAAATGGTTCGTTCAGACAATATAAAAATAGAAAAATAGTTCTTTCAGTTAGTTGACAAAGAATTTAGCGCAGTTATAATTTAAATTAAATATTCTTGCTGGTTAGAAGAAACTAAAGGCTAGAAGGCGGTAGCAATCGCTTTCTAGCCTTTTTTTATAAAAAATATTTAGTAGTAAGACGTATCAGCCGGTAATTATTAATTTTTCAGTAAAGGATGGGATTCGTGTGTTTGATATTTTTGTAAAGGGCGGCTGGATTATGTTGCCGCTGGTACTTTGTTCTGTTGTGGCAGTTACGATTATTGTAGACCGATTCTTTTTTTTTCAACGATTTGGAGCTTTAGACTTAGTAGACAAAGTTTTAGGATTAATTGAGCAAGGCGATATGCTGGAAGTTAAGCGATTACTTAAAGAAAGGAAAACGCCCGTTTTGCGTGTTTTAGAAGCTGGAATTTCTTCACGATCTAACGCAGCAAAGGCAATGGAGGCTGCTGGGATTACCGAGGTAGCTCTTATGCGTCGAGGGTTGTCAGTGCTTGATACAATTATTACTCTTTCCCCGTTGCTCGGTCTATTAGGAACAATTATTGGTATGATCCAGGCTTTTCAAATTATGGGATCTTTGGGAATGGGACAGCCACAGGCAATAACAGGTGGTGTTGCAGAGGCCTTGATTGCTACGGCAACAGGCATTGCTATTGCAGCTATAACGCTTATCCCTTATAATTATTTTCTTGCACGGATTGAAGGCGAAACAGAACATTTAGAGCAATGTGCAACGCGATTAGAATTGATTATTGATGCGCTGCCAGGAAGTGAGATACATGAAAATACCAAGAAGTATGCCTAAGCGGGCACGTATTGAAATCATTCCTATGATTGATACAATGTTTTTTTTATTGGTTTTTTTTATGGTGGCTACTTTGTCAATGACAAATCAAAATAGCTTGCCTGTAAATCTTCCCCACGCAGCGGGCCTGCAAAATGAAAAACAACAAATTGTTACTTTGACACTTACAAAGGATGATTCACTTTTTTTAAATAAAGAACCAGTTGATTCGATCCATGCCGTAGCAGAGAAACTTTCTCGACAAAGCAAGGAGAATAAGCAAGTTTCCGTCATTATCAATGCAGATCGCACTGTGGAGCACGGACGAGTGATTGAATTAATGGATGCGATCCGGCAGAGTGGCATAGCTAAAATTTCTGTTGCCGTTATGCCATTGTAAGAACGATTAGCTGACAGGCCGACAGAAGAAACCAGGCAACTCTGCCATTATTAGTGTCGGTCATCGAAATACTTTGCTAATATCATACTAGGGGGCTTCATATTGGCGCGGAGGGCAACTGGCACTTACTTGCGGCCTAATCGAATAAACGATCTTGACAGATCTATGTTTTTTGCTATATGATGATACCCACAATATAAAATATATTGGTTGATCAGATTATAAAGCTGAAGGCCAAAATTTCTTGTCGTGAGAAATTTTGACTTTCAGCTTTTTTTGTCAACGAGAGGAGCGCGAAATATGATGCAAAATCAAGATGCTTTCCCTCAAAGTCTCTTATCTGTTGCGAATTTCAGGAAAAATACTTTGCTAGAATATGTGTATCGTTTAGTGGGAGGTGTTGTTTGATGATTAATGATTACATGACATCAATTGAACGATTAACTGCTTATGGTAAAGGAGAGGCGATTGATCGTTTGCCCTGTGTTCCCATTGTTGGAAATACGGCAGCTCGAGTGATTGGCGTAAAAGTATCAGCGTTTCGCGGTAATGGAGCCTTGATTGCAGAAGCGCAAATTGCTGCCTATGAGCGTTTTGGTTATGATATAATCCGCATTTTTACTGATCTTTATACACAGGCAGAAGCAATGGGAGCGAAAGTTCATTACCCTGTAGATGAGACTGCTTATTTGGAAGCACCGGCGATTGATTCTTTGAGTGATATTTCGCGGGTTCTTCCAGCAGATCCCTATAAAGATGGGAATTTGCCGCAGCATATTGAAGCTATGAAAATCACGGTTGATAGAGTTGGGAAGGAGGTTTCTGTAACTGGGGCTGTTACAGGTCCGTTTACGAATGCCGCTTTTTTAATTGGCACAGAACAACTTGTACGGCTAGTGGGGAAAAATCCTCAGGCTGTTCACCAACTTTGTGAAATTGCCTTGGAGACAACGCTGCGTTACTCTAAAGCAGTGATTGATTGCGGCTGTACGCCAAGTTTAACTGATGCGATGTCTTCAAGTACTGTTATCAGTCCCAGGCAGTTTAGAGAATTTTCTTTGCCCTATTTAAAGCGATTGATTGACTATATTCATTCGCGGGGAAAAGCGGTTACTTTACATATCTGCGGTAAAACATCAAAAATATGGGAAGCAATGGTGGAAGCAGGTGCCGATTGTATAAGTATAGATAATGCGGCCAGTTTATTAGAAGCAAAAGAAAAGGTAGGTGATAAAGTGCGGTTAATGGGCAATGTAAAACCGTCGGAGACCATGCTGCAAGGTACGACGCAAGACGTAAGGCAAGCTGTTATTCAATGTATGCGCGAGGCTTATGACAATCCGAAAGGATTGATTATTGCATCAGGCTGCAGCTTGCCGACAGAGACACCTTTCGCCAATATTGATGCCATGTTAAATACGGTACGGGAAATTGGTTATCCCGTAAATAGAGAGAGCTTGTTTAGTTTATAAAATAGAATGTCATAGGAGGAAGAAAATATGTTAAAGAAATTTATTGTATGTGGTGCATTTGTTCTTTGCTTGAACTTTACTAGTTTCGTCTCTGCTCATCCGCCGGCTGATACACTGGAGCGAATTACGGCAAATCAAACAGCGGTACAGTTAAGTGTTGACAAAGATAAAGGGAATACGACTGAGGATGAGGACGATTGCTGCAAGGATAAAGATAAACATCATCATGGGTAATAAACCGCTTAATTTTTTCGAAATGATTTATATAAAATAATTATTTGAGTCTACTAGTGCTTCTATAGTTAAGGTTTAAAGTAAAGCCAAGGTTGACTCTGCTTTTGAAAACGTGTTAATATAAAGATATTATAAAATAAATAATGTTGCTGATCAGACTACTGAAGGCAAAGAGGGGTGAAAAAACTCTCTTTGCCTTTTTATTTTCAGCGGAGAGGAGAATAATGAAAATTAAAGAAGAAAATGGATTTTCCACACGATGTGTTCATAGTGGCAATGGGATTGATAAAGAGACAGGTGCGATCCGGCGACCGTTAACGATGGCTAACAGCTATCTTTTACCAGAGGATGCGTCAAATTTGAATTGGAGTGATCCGAATCAGCTTCTTTATACGAGAACGACTTCCGCTAATCAGATTTATTTGCAAGAGAAACTAGCTAACTTGGAAGGCGCTGAAGATTGTGTTGTACTGGGAAGTGGTGTTGCGGCTTTAGCTGGAGTGTTTTTTACTTTTTTAGATCAGAATACCCATATTATCTGTACCAATGTTTCCTATGTAGCTGTATATCGGCTACTGCATGAGTATTTTCCGGAAAAATATGGTATTGAAGTGAGTCTTGTTGATACGGCGAACTTAGCTGAAATTGAGGCGGCTATTAGACCGAATACAAAATTAATTCACCTTGAAACACCAGGCAATCCGACAACTCGTGTCAGTGATATCGCTGCCATTGCTGCTATTGCGAAAGAAGCGGGAGCGTTACTTTCTGTTGACAGTACTTTTGCTTCACCTTTTTTACAGCAGCCGCTTTCCCTAGGAGCTGATCTGGTAATTCATAGCTTAACCAAATATATTAACGGACATGGTGATGCCATGGGCGGTGCTGTGCTTGGCAAAAAAGAACTTATAGATCAAATTAAACGACAGGCTATGGTCAATTTAGGTGGTGTTATTAGTCCTTTTAATGCATGGCTGATTATGCGAGGCGTTGTTACTTTACCACTGCGCATGAAACAGCATAGCGCTAGCGCTTTAAAGATTGCTGAATATCTTGAATCGAGTCCAGCTGTTGAGTTTGTCGCCTACCCCGGTCTTGCCAGTCATCCTCAACATGAAATTGCCAAACGACAAATGTCCGGCTTTTCCGGCGTGATTGCCTTTGGTTTAACAGCCGATGTGGCTGTGCATAATCAATTTGTTAATTCTTTAAAAATTATTGTTCCCGCCGTTTCGATTGGTCATGATGAAAGCTTGATTGTTTATACTGGACCTGATGATGAAAGAAATCACTTTTATCCATCTGAGTTTAAAAAAGGTCATTTACGTTTTAGTGTTGGGTTGGAAGATCCTGAAGATATTATTCGGGACATTGAACAGGCGCTGCGTCAGTGCGGTTTGCTGTGAGAAATTTATTTTATGTCGATGATTGACCGGAATAAACGGAGATCATACATCTTATGGTGTATGATCTTTATTTATAAGTAGATTTAAGTGTTAAGGGGGAAGCGAAATTGATAAAGTACAATAAAATTACAGAAACGATTCAAAAAAAGCTGCAAAAGATAGTTGGCGACAATTTTGTTATTACAGGCAAGAATATTTCGGCAGAATATGCTGTAGACGCTTCGATAAAAGATGGCAGTCTCTATTATCCAGAAGCTGTAGTTCTGCCAAAAACAGCACAGGAAATTGCTGAGATTTTTAAACTGGCCAACGAATTTTTACTGCCGGTAACACCGCGTGGTGGTGGCAGTGGTTTGGCAGGTGGAGCTGTAGCTTTATATGGCGGGATTTTGCTTGATTTAAGCAGGATGAATCAAATTATTCTTATTGATAAAATAGCACAGTATATGATCGTAGAGCCTGCGGTTAAGACGGTCGATTTGCAGCAGGCTGCTTACCGTGCAGGTTTTTTGTATGCAGGCGATCCTTGCAGTAATGATCAATGTGTTATTGGCGGCAATATTGCAACAAATGCAGGCGGAAATCGGGCTGTCAAATACGGTGTTACCTCTGATCAGGTTTATGAGCTGGAGATTGTAACACCTTTAGGAGAAATTGTTACAATTGGTGGCAGACTTAAAAAAAATTCAACAGGTTATAATCTAACACGATTGATTGCGGGTTCGGAAGGAACTCTTGGCATTATTACAAAAGCAACGATAAAACTTCAGCCTTTAGCCCCCTTTCAAACAAGTTATGTGGCGGCGACGGATGGTTTACATGGGGTCATTGCTTTAGTTGGCGAGCTTCTCGCCAATAAACAAATTGATCCTATTTCACTTGAAGTAATTGATCGTCATACAATTGCTGCAATCGAAGACTACGAAGGACGCCCTGTGTTTGGCAGTCCTGATGGTGATTGTCTGATGATTCAGTTTGATGCCGAATCGGCTAAAGCTTTTTCAGAAAAAAAAGACTTGGTGGCAAAAATTGCTCAGCAAAATCAATGCCTTTTTCTGCAAGAATTTGATGGCGATGAAATTTGGGCTGCCAGAAGAATTTGGGGAAAAGCAATTAGCAGTAAAAATTCAATTGGTTTTTCTGAAGATTTAGTTGTGCCTGTTGATCAAATTATGGCTTTTTTTTCTGTAGTAGAAACATTGACAAAAAAGTGGGGCTTTCTTTTCCGCCTAGCTGGCCACGCTGGTGATGGTAATATGCATCTTCGGCTGTTGCCACCGATTGAACAGGGGGAAAAAATTTGGCAGGAAAGTTTGGAAAAATTACGCCGGGAACTTTATGCCGCTACCTATAGCTTAGGCGGACGTCTTTCTGGTGAGCATGGTATTGGTTTTAAACGAAAAGGATTTTTAAAAGAGTTAGCAAGTTCTAGCGAGTTGGAACTAATGAAACGGATTAAGCAATCTTTTGATCCTCATCACATCCTGAATCCTGGTAAAATTTTTGATATAGATGCTGTTGGGTAATATTACTTGACAAGATTAAACAATATAGTTTAGTATATAAAAAATGATAATTTGGTTGACTAGATATCTAGAGACCAATTCCTGCGGGGATTGGTCTCTTTTTTTATCATTTTATGAAACTATGTGATAAGAGAAGGAGAATGAAGCGTGCAAAAAGGAAAGAAGTTATTTTTATTAGGATTATTCCTATTGCTATCATTTGTATTAGCTGGATGTGGTGATTTAAATGATGGGAATAAAAATCAGAAAGCTGCTATTGATGAAAAAAGCGGTGTCGATTTTTCCGGTGTTGTGCTAAGAATTGGTGCTGCAGAAGGGAAAAACGGTCAGGCAATTTTGGCTGCAGCCGGCCTTGACAAGACGCCTTATAAAGTAGAGTTCCATGTTATGCAGGGGGGGAATCTCGTGCTGGAAGCCATGGCGGCGAACCAATTAGACTTAGGAACAGGCAGTCAGATTCCGCCAATTTTTGCTTCACAGTCCAAAAATGGCGGCAATTTGAAAATCATTGCTACGAAAAAATCAACAACATTGGAACAGGAATTGGTTGTCGCGGCAAATTCACCTATCAAATCAGTAGCTGATTTAAAAGGAAAAAAGATAGCCTATGTAAAAAGCACGACAGCTCACTACTTTTTAGCAAAGATGCTGGAAAACGCTGGTCTTGGTTGGAATGATGTTGAAACGATTGCTATGTCGACATCAGATGGTTTGTCGGCTTTATTGACAGGCGAAGTTGATGCGATGGCAAGTTATGGCAATGCCATTCGATCGGCCAAGGCAAAAGGGGCCGTTACTTTGCAGTCAGCCGATAAAATTCTTTCCGGTGATTTTTATTGGTACGCTACGCCGGAGGCCATTCAAGATCCGAAAAAGCATGCCGCTATCTTAGATTATTTAGCTCGATTTAATGAAGCCAACGAGTGGGCTAGACAGCATCCCAATGAATGGGCGCAGGCCTATGGACCTCAGATCAATCAAAAGGCCCCTGATTATTTGAAACAGTATCAGGAAGAAGAAAAACAAGCTAAAACACGTATTGTACCAATTGATGCCGCTACAATTGCTTCGGAACAAGATATTACAAATGTTTTTGCTAAGCTGGGATTGTTGAAAACCGGCATTGATATTACCGGACTGTTTGACCGTTCTTTTGATGCAGAGATTAGCAAAATTAAACAGTATTAATTACGGGAGGCATAGAAAATGAAACAGAAATTTTTAGCGACAGATCTTTTTCTAGCCTGGAGTATTCCTATAGTAGCACTTGTTTTTTGGTATGGATTCACACTCCATCAGACAAGTATGAGCTTATTCCCATCGCCAGAAGAAGTTTTTGGAGCTGTTAGTCGTTTACTTAAAGACGGCTCATTATGGGAAAATATTAAAATTAGCACAATGCGGGCTGCTAGTGGTTTTGTCATTGGCGGCGCTATTGGTTTTTTCCTAGGTGTTGTCAACGGGCAGATTCCTTTAGCAGAAAAAATTCTCAATACGCCGATTCAGATGATTCGTAATGTACCGCATCTGGCATTACTGCCCCTTATATTAATTTGGTTTGGTATTGGGGAAACCGCTAAAATTGTACTTATTTCCCTGGGAACTTTTTTTCCAATTTATTTAAATACTTTTCATGGTATTCGTTATGTTGATCATACGTTGATCGAAATGGGAAAAACGTATGGCTTAAGCCGATTTGAAGTATTTAGGGATATTATTTTTCCTGGAGCGATGTCTTCCATTATGATCGGCATTCGGCAATCTTTAGGTCGTATGTGGCTGACTTTGATTGTAGCTGAAACAGTTGCAGCAAAGTCAGGAATCGGCTTTATGGCGACAAATGCCAGAGAGTTTATGCTAATGGATGTTATTGTTTTAAGTCTGCTTATTTACGCCTTATTAGGCAGTGTTTCTGATTTTGCCGCTAGTTTGCTGGAAAAACGAATTTTGCGTTGGCACGATAATTATCGAAAAGCATAGGAGGAAGAGGATGAGCGACAAAATCCAGGGAATGGAGATAACACTTCAAAACGTTAGTAAAAGTTTTGGGAAAACAGAAGTATTGAGAGACATTCATTTTACGGTAGCGCCGGGAGAATTTATTGCTTTAGTCGGACAAAGCGGTTGCGGAAAAAGTACTTTGCTTCGATTGATTTCTCAGTTGGACACGCCGCAGAGCGGACAGATTTCTTTTAATCAGAAAGTCGTAACAAAAATGGATAATGAAGTACGATATTTATTTCAGGAAGCTAGACTTCTACCATGGAAAACTGTATGGGAGAATGTTGCTATCGGTTCTAAAGATCGTAATCGCGATAAAGCGATCGAGGCTTTACAAGCGGTGAATTTAGCCGATAAGGCGGATGAGTGGCCGTCAGTTCTTTCTGGCGGACAAAAGCAAAGAGTTTCGTTAGCGAGAGCATTAGTTGGGGAGCCGAAACTTTTGTTGCTTGACGAACCGCTAGGAGCGCTTGATGCTTTGACTCGTATACAAATGCAGATATTAATTGAAAAATTGTGGCGACAGCAAAAATTTACCGTCATTTTAGTAACACATGATGTCAGCGAAGCTGTCTATTTAGCGGATCGGGTTATTTTAATTGAAAATGGAACCATTGCCTTTGATAAAGTGATTCCTTTAGCCAGACCACGTGTTAAGGATAATAATTATGCCTACTATGAACAACTGATTTTAAACCGAATCATGCAAAACGAAGAAGTGGGCTTACAAAAGTCCGATCTCTACGCTATTTAAGTGTGAAAAATTTCTATGATAAACCTTCTTGACATATCAAGGCTCTAGGGTATATGATTTTTTCATAATAAAAAAGTATTATAAATAATTTTATAGGTATATGTCTGCAGATCATGATTGGCCAGAGCCCATTTGGAGATCATACACAATTTGTGTATGATCTTTTTTGTTATAAAAATTATGGGAAAACAAAATTGGAGGAGAGGCAATGAGCATCAATTTGCAGGGCCCGGCAGTAGAATTAAGGGAGTCACGGTTAAAAACGATTACTGGCTATGAAGGCGATGCAGCTCACTTACTGAGCAAAAATGATATTCCCAATCGAGAAAGAGTTTTTACGCAATGCGGTTCTTGCGGTGCTGATCAGGTTATGAATTTGCTTACACAGATTCAAGATGCGGCGGTCGTAGAACATGGCCCGGCTGGTTGTGCTGGAGATATTTCCTACCGAAATGGTGTTTTTCGTATGGGAAATCGTAGAATGGGTTATCCCGTACATAATGTACAGTATATTAATACCAATCTTAATGAAAAAGATACAATTTATGGCGGCGGGGCAAAATTGGAAAAAGCGATCCGCGAAGCAAAACGCCGATTTAAGCCAAAAGCAATTTTTGTTACAACGACTTGCACCTCTGCAATTATTGGCGATGATGTACCGGGAATTTGCAATGAGTTAGAAGAAGAACTCGAGATTCCCATTATTGCGACGCTCTGCGAAGGCTTTCGTACTAATATTTGGGCGACTGGGTTTGATTCGGCAAATCACAGTATTTTGCGTAGGATTGTGAAACCGGCGCAAAAAAAGCAGCCAGACTTGATTAATGTCATTAGTTTTGAACATCGTTTTGTCTATGAAAGCGTGTTTAAGCAGCTTGGTCTTCGGCCAAACCATATTGTGCCGCTTTCTAGTATTGATCAGCTTGAGCGGATTTCTGAGGCCGCAGCGACTGTGCAGTATTGTGAAACTCTGGGAAGCTACCTTGCGGCTGGTTTGGAAGAACATTTTGGCGTTCCAGAAGTTAAAGCGCCCGCTCCTTTCGGAATTAAAGCGTCTGATGCGCTTTTACGCGAAATTGGTCGACTTTTCCATAAAGAGGCTGAAGTGGAGAAAGTCATTGCTTCGGAAAAGGAAAAAATCGCTGAGGATCTTGATCGTTTGAGAAACCGGCTTGCTGGTAAAAAAGTTTATATCGCGGCGGGTGGGCCGCTCGCTTATAGTATTATCGCAATTATCAAAGATCTTGGGATGGAAGTGGTTGGGACGTCTGTTTGGCATCATGACCAAAAATATGATAATAATGACGAACGGCTTAACTTTCTTAAATTCGCTCATGAAAATTACGGAAATTTTCGTGTAGGTGTCTGCAACAAACAAGCTTTTGAAGTGACTAATGCGATTCATCACTATAAACCGGATATTGCAATCACTAGACATATTGAAACAGTGTGGGCGGCAAAATTAGGCGTTCCTTCTATTTTTGCGGGAAACCAGCCGAGTGAAATGCTTTATGACGGCTTGATACGTTTTGGCCAAACCATTGATGATGCAATTTCAAACCCCGCCTATATTAAAAATGTGGCAAAACATAGCAAGCTGCCTTACACCAAATGGTGGTTAGATCAAGGTACATATTCTTTTTTAAGGGGCGAAAAAAATGACTGATATTATTCAAGGGCCGCGTCATGGTTGCGCGCTGGGAGCTTTGCAGACTGTTGTGGCGATTGAACGGGCGATTCCCATCTTACATGCGGGACCGGGGTGCGGTTCTAAATTGCATCGGGGCTTATCACGGGCCGGCGGTTATCAAGGGGCTGGCTATGCCGGGGCTGATGCTATGCCTTGCACAAATATGATTGAAAAAGATGTGGTTTTTGGCGGCGCCGATAAATTACGAGACGTGATTGAAGGATCTTTAAAGATTATGGATGGTGATCTATTTGTTGTTCTAACAGGCTGCACTGCTGCAATTATCGGTGATGATGTGACAAGTGTGGTCAATGAATTCAGCCGACAAGGCGCGCCGATTGTCCACGTTGAAACAGCTGGATTTAGAGGGGATGCTTACAAAGGTCATGAGCTGTTACTAGAGGCAATTATTCAGCAGTATGTAAAGCCTGTTGCTGAAAAGCAGAAAGGACTCGTAAATGTATTTGCTAGTGTGCCAAGGCATGATCCGTTTTGGGAGGGCGATTTGAATGAACTGAAAAAATTGCTGGCAGGGATTGGTCTTACGGCTAATATTTTATTTGGGCACAATAGCGGCGGCGTTAAGGCATTCCAGGCGATTCCGGCAGCGCAGTTCAATTTAGTTGTGTCGCCTTATATGGGGCTTAAGACAGCAGAGCTACTCCAGGAAAAATTTCAAACGCCCTTTTTGCACTATCCAGTACTCCCTATTGGCGGTGAGGAAACATCAAAATTCTTACGGATTGTTGCTGAATTTGCCGAAGTTTCATTACCGCAGGCAGAACGTTTTATTGCAGAACAAGAAGCTGAATTTTATCATTATCTAGTAAGGGCTTCTGATGTGCTGACAGAATACCAGCTTAATCAGCCGAAACGTTTTTATAATATCAATGATGCTTCTTATGCTTTAGGGTTTAGCAAATTTTTAGTCAATGAGCTGGGCTATTTTCCCATTCGCCAGTTTATTACAGAAGATGTACCGGAAGAATACCAGGAAAGAATCGCCGGTTATTTTGAGGATTTGGCGCCAGGCATTTCCTCTGAGGTGATTTTTGCGCAAGATAGCGGTGAGATCGAAGAAAAAATTCTTGCGGAAAAGCATTTAACGACGCCCTTATTTCTGGCAACGTCATGGGAACTTGATATTGCGAAAGACATAAGGGGGTTGCATCTTAGTGTTGGTTTGCCAGTCATTGATCGGCTTATTTTGCATCGTACTTACGTGGGGTATCATGGCGGATTGAACCTGGTCGAAGATATTTATTCTCGTCTCTTAGCGAAGCATCGTGATTAAGGTTATAGCATAATAAGGAATTTTACTGGTAAAAGACTTGACATTTTAATTTGTTTATAGGAAAATAACACTTAATAAGTGTTATTTTGGCTGATCAGTAAACTGAAGGCTAACAGCATCTTGCAATAAAGCGCTGTTAGCCTTTTTTATGATGCCATTTTGGGGATGAGGTGATCTCGTTAGGTGGTTTGATGAATTTGGGATAGGCAACTATCAGAATTCAGGCGAATTAGGATTTCTTTATGAATTTTCAGTACGTGTTGGTCAAGTAGAGACTTGAAGACCGCTCTTTCCATAATAGGAGAGAAGCGGTCTTTTTTAGTAAGGAGGAGAAAAGAATGTTTCTTAATGGGAGATTCACAAAACAGAAAATGACAGCTGGATTTCTGACACTCATGGCAATTTTTCTATTAGCTGGTTGCGGGAATAAACCAGAGACGACAGCAGAAGATGATAAGCCGAAGTTTGTAAATGGTAAACTTACTAAAGAATTTCATCTTAAAGTACCAACTCTACAGGATTTTAATGAAATCATTATTGCCGATAAGAAAGGATTTTTTAAAGAAGTTGGCATTGTTTTGGAATATACCGGGACAGTATCTTCTGGCGGTGTTATGGCACAGTCTGTGATCAAAGGCGATAATCATTTGTTTAATTCCGGCCATCCAATCACAATTGCTAACGCTCGCAAAGCGGGGGCCAAAATTAAAATTGTTACTCATAGTATGTGGGATGATCCCGATTCGGCTAAAGTTCATATGACATGGCTTGTGAAGGATGATGGGCAAATCAATTCAGCAAAAGATCTCGTGGGAAAAAAGATTGCTGTTAGTTCACTCGGCAGTTGCGCTGAATTACTTGATATGGAATTTCTGCGACAAAACGGGATCAATAAAGATGAAATTACGCTGATCACTATGCCTGATCCGCAGCAGGAACAGGCTCTTAGACAAGGACTCATCGATGTAGCGGTGTTGCATAATGTCTATCAAAAGTCAGCACGAAACCGTGGCGGTGTAAAGGTGCTTACGACAAGTTACGACATTGGTACAGCTGCTGGCAGCCCGCAAGCAGGGGGACTTGCAATTCGGGCCTTTAGTGAAGATTTTATTCGTGATTACCCTGATGTGGTAAAGGCTTATGTTGCCGCTGATATTAAGGCGCAGCACTGGATTAATGATAATTACGACGAAGCGCTTCAAATAGCGGCGGATTACCTGAAAGTGGACGTAAAAGATATGGCAGGCAATGTATATCCACCTGATAATTATATTGATGATCAGAAAATTGCTGTTTGGATTGACATGATGGAGAAAAACGGTGTGCTTAAACCGGGCGAAGTCAAATCGACCGATTTATATACAAATGATTTAAATCCTTATTATACAGGGGAAATCAAGTAGTGAGCTGCTGATACAGGGAGGTTTGTTTATGAGTGTAGTAAATTTAAAAGCGCCGGAAGTGCCAACTAGAGAAAATCGACTGGGATCGATCACAGGATTTGAGGGATCGGCAAGTGATCTAGTTGCCTGCTCTAGAGCGGGAACCTTAAAAGATAGCGGACGAAGTTTTAGTCAATGCATGGGATGCAGTGCGAGCAACGCTTTTTGTCAATTATCAATGATTCAAGATGCGGCCATTGTCAATCATGCGCCAATTGGCTGCGCTGGTGATGTATTTACTTATAATTTTGTCTATCGCGTTGGTCAGATGGAGCGCAATTTGCCGTCAGTCATTGGCCGCTATTTTAACACAAATATTGAAGAACAGGATACTATTTTTGGGGCTACGCAAAAATTAGCTGATACGATTCGCGGAGCTTATGAACGCGTAAAACCAAAGGCAATTTTTATAACGACTTCCTGCGCCTCAGGGATTATTGGCGATGATGTGGAAGGCGTCGCAAATGAACTAACAGAAGAACTAGGCATTCCGATTGTTGCCTGTTTTTGTGAAGGCTTTAAATCGAAAATATGGACGACAGGCTTTGATTCGGCCTATCACGCCATTGCGCGCAAAATTGTTAAACCGCCGCAAAAGAAATCGAATAAGGTTAATATTATTAATTTTTGGGGCAGCCATGTTTTTGATGAGATCTT
The DNA here is from genome assembly GCF_056134285.1 of Pelorhabdus sp. sgz311002. NCBI lineage: Bacteria > Bacillati > Bacillota > Negativicutes > Selenomonadales > Sporomusaceae > Pelorhabdus > Pelorhabdus sp. sgz311002. The sequence goes on from NZ_JBWBCL010000009.1 coordinate 81,031, forward strand.
AAATGAGCTTGGCTATGAGGCGGAATACATTGTGCCTTTTTCGACAGTCGCTCAGCTTGAAACAATTTCAGAAGCAGCAGCAACGATTCAGATTTGTCCAACTCTTGGAACTTATTTAGGCGCCGCCTTGGAACAGGTTTACGGTGTGCCGGAGATCAAGTCGCCGCCGGCATACGGTGTAGTCGGTACAGATAACTGGCTGCGTGAATTAGGAGCTGTATTGAAAAAAACGCAAGAAGTAGAAAAGATGATCGCGCGCTATCATGAAGAATTTTTGCCGAAAATCGAAGCCTATCGAAAAATTTTGACAGGAAAAACAGCGTATATTACTGCTGGGGCAGCTCATGGTCATGCACTGATAGCCCTACTGAGTGAACTAGGGATGGAAGTACAAGGGGCGGCTATTTTCCATCATGATCCAATTTATGACAATGGTGATGCTGCCGCCGATGCGCTCGATCATGCTGTGAAAAATTATGGCGATGTCAAAAATTATAATGTATGTAATAAACAGGCTTATGAACTTGTTAATATTTTGAATCGAGTTCGCCCCGATATTATGATCGCCCGCCATGGCGGCATGACTTTATGGGGGGCAAAGCTAGGTATTCCAACTTTGCTTGTAGGTGATGAGCAATTTAGTTTTGGCTATCAGGGAATTATTAACTATGCAGAACGTATTATTGAAACTTTGGATAATAAAGAATTCGTAACAAACTTAGCGAAGCATAGCACCATGCCCTACAGCAAATGGTGGTTAGAACAAAATCCTTTTTCCTTCCTCGGAGGTGACGTCCATGTCAAAGTTTATTGAACAGCCCCGCTATAGTTGCGCCTTAGGGGCGGAATTGTCGGTTGTAGCGATAAAAAAGGCTGTTCCCATTATGCATTCCGGTCCTGGCTGCGGCAGTAAAATTCATCGGCTTTTAGGGCAGGGGGAAGGCTATGCTGGCGGGAATACCATTCCTTGTACAAATGCCAGTGAATCAGAAATTGTCTTTGGCGGTGAGGAACGGCTTAAAACCGTGATTGACGGTGCATTTAAAGTCATTGACGGTGATTTGTATGTTGTGCTGACAGGTTGTACTTCTGATATTGTTGGTGATGATGTTGGCCAGGTAACAGGCGCTTTTCAAGATCAGGGTAAACCCATAGTTTATGTGGAGACAGGCGGTTTTAAAAGCAATAACTATGTCAGTCATGAACTCGTTGTGCAGGCAATTATCGATCAATATGTCGATAAATTTACTGTTAATCGTCAGCCTGTCAAAGGTTTGGTTAATGTGTTTTCCACAATTCCCTATCAAGATCCCTACTGGAATGGTAACTTAGAGGAATTAAAACGAGTCCTAGAAGGGATTGGTCTTACTGTTAATATCTTATTTGGCACGGCTTCCGGCGGTGTAGAAGAGTGGAAAACGATTCCTCAAGCCGAGTATAATTTAGTCGTAAGCGCTTGGACGGGACTGAAGGTTGCCCAGCATCTTAAAGAAAAATATGGGACTCCCTATTTGCATTTTCCCTACTTTCCCATTGGCGGTAAAGAGACAACTAAATTCTTACGAGAAGTTGCCAGCGTAGTCCCAACAGATCCAGCAGTAACAGAAGCTTTTATTGAAAAAGAAGAAACGAGATTTTATTCTCATATTGAACGAACAGCGGACTTTATGCTGGAGTTTCGTTATGGTATTCCTCGGCGTTTTTATTCTTTATTAGACGCATCCTATGCCCTGGGATTTTCCAAATATTTACTAATTGAACTGGGGATTATTCCAGCCAAGCAATTTATTATTGATAATACACCGGAAGAATTTCAGGAAACGATTCGCCGCGAATTTGCTGCCATCTCAGAGTACCGTTCTGTTGATGTTGATTTTACGATTGATGCTGGTGAAGTACAGGAGGTGATTCGAGCTGACGACCAAAAACATCGTTCTCTCATTTTAGGAAGCGGTTGGGAGCGCGATTTGGCCAAAGACATTGGCGCTGATCTTTTAATTATCAGTCCGCCGGTGGCTTATCGCCTTGTGCTGAGTTGCGGTTATTTTGGCTATAATGGCGGTCTTCGTTTGATTGAAGACCTATATGACCGAGTGCTCGATACGTATCGTTAAAAATTTACAAATAGATATTGACAAATGAGGGCAATGTCTTATAATAATAGAAAACATAGTTATCATTTGCTGATCAGACGCACTGAAGGCTAAGGATATCGTAATGATATTCCTTGGCTTTTTTGATTTATAGTGAGTCAAAACAGTAATAATGACTGCTTACTATGTTATTTAGCTGGTCAGTTGAAAGACTGAAGGCGAAGAAGAGTTTCTCTTTTGAGAACTCATTCTTCGCCTTTTTTTATTAATTTAATGTAATGGAGGAAGCTGGATGACTCATTTTATTGACAGACCCCGCTATCTATGTGCAATGGGGGGAGCAGTGGCTACTTTAAAGGCTCTACCAAAAGCAATTTCGATTATTCATGCTGCAGCTGGCTGCGGCGGCAATTTTGCCAATGCCTTAAATGGCGCTGCCGGTTATTTGGGAAGCGGTTATTGCGCTGGGCAGGCGCTTCCTAGTTCAAATGTTTATGAAAAAGACATTGTTTTTGGCGGTGAAGAACGCCTGGCAGAGCAAATTTCGAATACCTTAGAAATTGTCGACGGCGATCTATATTTTGTGGTGACAGGTTGCATGGTTGATATCATCGGCGATGACGCTATTTCAGTGGCTAAACGGTTTAAAGAACAAGATCAGCCTGTTTTTGCAGCAGAAACAGGCGGTTTTAAAGGAAATTCTTTTAAAGGCTATGATATTGTACTAAGCAAACTTTTTGCTGAATTTGTAGAAAAACAATCAGTAAAAGACAAACATATCGTGAATCTCTTTGGACTTGTGCCTGTGCAAGATGTTTTTTGGAAAGGAAATTTAAGTGTTTTAAAAGCTTTACTGCAAAAGTTAGGTTATCAGGTGAATACCTTTTTTGGCGAAGGCGAAACCATTGATAATTTGAAACAGTCTGCTGCTGCCAGCTTGAATATCGTAGTATCTGATGTATATGGCATTGAGCCAGCTAAAGTATTTGAAGAAGTTCACGGTGTCCCTTATGTGGTAGCACCGCTGCCAATTGGTGCAGCAGGAACAGAACGCTTTTTGCAAATTATCGGTGAAGCTCTTGGGGTGGCGAAAGAACGGGTGGAGGCGGTTATTGCTTCGGAAAAAGCACGTTATTACGGGTATTTAGACCGATTAGCCGATGTCTATAATGACCTTGATTTGCAACGTTACAGTGTTGTCGTAGCTGATGCGAATTATGCGGCGGCGCTGACAGGGTTTCTAGCCGATGATTTAGGCTGGCTGCCTGAACTTGTTGTGATTACCGATCAACTAGATGAAAAAGAAGAAGAGAAGGTAAAAGAAGGGTTTACTCATTTTGTATCAGGTGTGAAACCTAAAGTGGTTTTCGATACAGATACGTCAAATGTCAGCAAGCATTTCCAGACTGTATGGCCGCAAAATAGCAATTCGCGGTATTTTGATTCTTTCAGTCCGGCATTTGTTCTTGGCAGCAGTTTGGAACGTGACTTTGCCGATACCATTGGCGCACCACATCTGAGTGTGGCTTATCCTATTTCAAATCGGATTGTTCTAGATCGGGCTTATCTTGGTTACGAAGGGGCGCTGCGTTTAACAGAAGACATTTTAGGTTTGCTTGTGGGAAACCGATAATTGACAAAGCGGGAAGGGGTTTTACGACATGGATTATATTCGGGAAAAGGCGCCGCCGGTACGAGAAGATCGACTGAAGGCTTGCAATACTTATGGCGGATCTTGCAGTAATTTAGTAGATCAATCAAAAAAAGGCTGCTTGAACGGTATTAAACGAACTTTTTCACAGACGCAAGGCTGTCAGCTTAATTTAAGTCTAGCAATTTTAAATACAATTCGCGATTCTGTTGTAATTGTCCATGGACCAGTTGGCTGCGGCGGCGGGAGCTTGGCTCAAGCGGGGATTAATAAAAATTTCCAGAAGCTTCGTGACAGCCAGGCCAAAGGGTTGATCTGGGTTAATACGAATTTAGGGGAACTTGAAGTCATTAACGGCGGGGAATCGCGGCTAAGAGAAGCTATTTTACATGCTGAAAAAGAATTTCGCCCCAGCGCTATCATTATTGTAAATAGCTGCGTACCAGCCATTATTGGTGATGATATTGATGGCGTTGTGGAACAAGCGCAGAAAGAAGTCAAAGCGAAAATTGTGCCTGTTCATTGCGAAGGTTTTAAAACTAAAATTATGGCTAGCGCCTATGATGCCGTTTATCATGGGATTTTACGAAATTTAGTAGAGCCGGAAGAAGTAGAAACGGCGTATCGCCGCGATGAACAGACGGAGCTGCAGTTATTACAAGAGAAGTACCGTATTAGCCGGACTGTCAATGTGCTCAATGTTTCCTCAATGAGCCGGATTGATGAATATGAACTGGTACGCTTGCTTAAAGCGCTGGATTTAAACTTGAATATTTTGCCTTGCTATGCTCATCCAGATGATTTTAAAAAGGCAACAGAGGCGGCGCTGAATGTAAGTATTTGTGCAACTCATGATGATTATTTTGTAGGGCATCTACAAGAAAAATATCAAATTCCTTATATTTTACGGACTATCCCGATTGGCGTTAAGTATACGAATCGCTGGATTCATGATATCGCTCAATTTTTTGGTATAGAGGAAGAAGCGAAGCGGTTTATTGATCAAGAAGTGAAAGCACTCGAAGCGGCTTTAGAACCTTATCGACAGATTTTCAAAGGCAAGCGAGTATTGGTTGGCGGTGGAGAAATTCGTGTGCTGGCTAATGCTGAACTTTTGGAATATCTTGGCCTTGAAGTTGTCGGCCTACGCGCCTATCACTATGATGAATTCGGTGATGAAATGCTAGGCGAACAAGGTGAAATTCAGCAAGCTACCTTTAATGTGGCAACAGGTCAGCCCTTTGAGCAGAATAATTTGATTCACAAGTTAAAGCCGGATATATATGTCGGTCATGTGGGAACGAATGCCTGGGCAGCAAAACAGGGGATTCCGGTGATTCCTTTGTTTCATCAAAGCCAGCTTTTCCTCGGTTATTCAGGTGTTTTCGAATTTGCCCGGCGTCTGGCAAGAATACTCAAAAATCCGTCCTTCAATCATAATTTAGGAAATAACGTAAAACTGCCTTACCACAAAGCCTGGTATGACAAGGATCCTTTTTCTTATATTGATGAAGCGGCACTACTAGCGTCGCGTGATTAAACAAATGAGGGAGTGTTAGAAATGTCAAAAATTGCAAATCGTGTTACGGAATTAATTGGTCATACACCATTGTTGCGGTTATCCAGTACGTTGGAAGATGCCGTAGCTGATGTCGTAGTAAAACTGGAGCTATTTAATCCTGGCGGGAGTATTAAGGATCGTATCGGCTTTAGCATGATCAAAGATGCCGAAGAAAAAGGCTTGATTCAGCCTGATACGGTAATTATTGAACCGACAAGCGGCAATACTGGTATTGCTTTGGCCCTCATTGCCGCAGCTAAGAAATATCGTTTGATTTTGACGATGCCTGATACGATGAGTGTAGAACGACGCAGTTTACTGCAAATTTATGGCGCTGAACTTGTCTTAACACCCGGTGCTGATGGAATGAAAGGCGCGGTTCGCAAAGCAGAAGAATTGGCGGCTCAAATTCCGAATTCTTTTGTACCACAGCAGTTTAATAATCCGGCAAATCCAGCAATCCACCGGGCAACAACGGCGGAAGAAATTTGGAATGATACCGATGGCAAAGTTGATATTGTCGTCGGTGGAGTGGGAACTGGTGGTACGATTACTGGTATTGCCCAAATATTAAAACAGCGTAACCCTAAGGTGCAAGCAGTTGCTGTTGAGCCGTACGACTCCCCAGTTCTTTCCGGCGGGAAACCAGGTTCGCATAAAATACAAGGAATTGGCGCAGGATTTGTGCCGACAGTTCTTGATCTGAAGCTTGTTGATGAAATTTATAAAGTGAAAAACGAAGAAGCAATTGATACGGCGAAAGAATTGGCGCGTCAAGAAGGCGTTCTTGTTGGAATTTCTTCCGGTGCTGCTGCCTTTGCGGCATTGCAATTGGCAAAACGGCAAGAAAATAAGGGGAAATTAATTGTAGCAATTTTGCCCGATACGGGCGAGCGTTATATTAGCACAGCTTTATTTCAGGATTTCAAATAAAAAACAATAGGGAGTTGGGAGAGCATGCCTGATAAAATTGTGGCAACCAATATTCGTCGTGTTTATCAAATCAAACAAAAAAATGACGAAAAACCGACTGAATTTGAAGCGTTAAAACAATTGAATTTAACGGTAAAACAAGGTGAGTTTTTAGTCATTGTCGGGCCAAGCGGCTGCGGAAAGTCCACTTTTCTTGATATGATCGCAGGGCTAGCTCACCCCAGTTCCGGTGAAATTTTTATTGATGGCAAATTGATTACCGGACCAGCGCTGGATCGTGGGATTGTTTTGCAGGGCTATGCACTATTTCCCTGGCGCAGTGTTCGTAAAAATGTAGAATTTGGTTTAGAAATAAAAAAAGTGCCGGCCAAAGAACGGCCGGCGATTAGTCAAAAATATATTGAATTAGTCGGATTAAAAGGATTTGAAGATCGTTATCCCCATGAACTTTCCGGCGGGATGAAGCAGCGTGTAGCCATCGCCCGGGCACTAGCTTATGACCCGGAAGTGCTGCTTATGGATGAACCTTTTGCGGCAGTAGATGCGCAAACACGAGAAGTTTTGCAGGAAGAACTGCTTAGAATCTGGGAAAAAACCAAGAAGACGATTGTTTTTGTTACCCATGGAATTGATGAAGCCGTCTTTTTAGGTGATCGCGTTGCTGTGATGACAGCAAACCCTGGTACGATTAAAGAAATTGTGGAAATCAATTTACCGCGGCCGCGTGACGGGATTCGCTCTTCCGCAGAATTTGGCTGGATTCGCCATAAAATCTGGGAGCTTCTGCAAACCGATTTGCCAACAAAACAAGAAATTCCAGCTGAACAAAATATAGCTGATGAAATTTCCTCATCAGCGGCGTTGTAAGGCTGTTGGCGATTTTTATGAACAGTACGCGCGAATTTTGGAGAGCACTATTACTTAGAAGTTCCGGGATATTTGTGTTTTTACTTTTGTGGGAAGCTGCGCCGCGACTCGGCTGGGCTGATTCGCAATTTCTCCCTGCTGTCAGCACGGTTGCAGCAACGATCCTCTGGCTCTGGCAGGAGGGTGATTTGCCAATTCATATTGTCGTTAGTTTGTGGCGCGCCTTGTTCAGTTTATTCTTAGCTGCAAGTATCGCAATCCCATTTGGATTTTTATTAGAAACTTCTTTTCCAAGTCATAGTAAACGACTTGATCCTTTATTACGCCTATTGAGTCATGTCAATCCTTTTTCCCTGGCTCCTGTTTTTTTACTATTTTTTGGCATGGGAGAAACAGCAAAAATTGCAACGATTACCTTAGTTGCCTTGTGGCCTATTTTATTCCATACTGTCACAGGTCTGCGGACCGTAGAACCTTTGTTATTAAAAACAGCTGCTTCTATGAATGCCCCTCTCTCTGTTTTAATTCGCCATGTCTTATGGCCTGCTGCTTTTCCCACGATTATAACAGGACTTAGAGTGGGCGCCCAAATGGCAACCTTTATGCTGATTGGGGCCGAAATGTTAGGAGCTCATGCCGGGCTCGGGTGGCTTGTTCATAATTCCGCTATGTTATTTCAAATTCCACGGATGTATGCAGCTGGAGTTTTTATTATTTTACTAGGTGTTTTTATCAATCAGCTTTTATTAAAAGTAGAAAAAGATGTTTCCTTCTGGCGTGAATCATCACTATCCTTTGATCGGGTTAGGCAAGAGAAGGTAATAAAAGAACCAACTGTTTTTTATATGCCAATTTTGATTGGTGTAGTCGCTGGAATTCTTATTTTTGGCGGTAATGAAGTGCAGCAAGTGAATCAGCGCGGACTAACCGGTTCAATTCAGAGCAATCAAGGCGAAGCAGGCAGCGGGATGCAGCATCACAATATGCAGCATCATCACATGGAGCAAGGTGCTGCCCATTCAGGTGAGCAGCATCCGACAGTACCTACCTATAAGCCAGCCGTGGAAGCAAAATAGTGAGGAAAGGGGGATGCAAAGTGCGGCCGATTATTATTTTTTTATGCTTATGGGAAATCATTTGTCGACTGGGATTGATCAGTCCGCTATTTGTTCCTCCTTTATCTAAAGTTCTTGTAGCTATTGTTGATCTGCTTTTTTCTGGACTTTTTGTACCTCATATTTTAATTAGTTTGGAACGGGCTCTTGTCGGGTTTTTAGTGGCAGCAGTACTTGCAATTCCCGCCGGACTGCTATTAGGCGGCTGGTTTCGAAAAATTGAACTTGCCTTGTCGCCTTTATGTAATCTAGCGGAGCAAGCAAATCCTTTTATTTTATTTCATATTATTATTTTATTTTTAGGGATTGGAGAAACGGCAAAAATCAGCATGATTGCCTGGGTTTGCTTGTGGCCCATACTTTTAAATACAGCCCAGGGCTTTAGACAAGTGGATCCTACACTGGTAAAAGCAGCCCGTTCTTTTGGCCTTAACCGTTGGTCGCTCTTTTATAAAGTCATTTTGCCAGCGGCGGCGCCTGCCATTTTTACAGGCCTTCGCCTGAGTGCTGGCTATTCTTTCTTCTTACTCATTGTAACGGAAATGATGGGATCTAGCTCCGGACTTGGCTGGTTCATTTTGTATAGTCAAGAAAACTATCATATTGAGTGGATTTTTTCAGGTGCCATAGTGATTGCTTTGCTTGGAGTCATGATTGATTTTATATTGAAGCAGATTGAAAAACGAGTCGTTATTTGGGAAAGCGGCAGGGGGTGATCATATGTCAATTCAGGTTGCCATAGCAAGCGCTAGTGGGACAGAGATTGATCAGCCTTTTGGGAAAACAAATCAATTTTTTGTTTATGAACTTTCTGGTGATCAATTTGAATTTAAAGAAACTAAAATAGTTGCTTGCGATGAAAGCAAAAACAATAAAGAAAATTTAATAAAAATAGCTAAATTGTTAGATGAATGCGAATTTGTTTTAGCAAGTAAATTCGGCCCAGGTGCTATCACTCTCTTAGAAGAGCGAGGCATTTGGACAGTGACAGTCGAAGGACCGATTGATCAAGCTCTTGACTGGGTACGGTGGACTCACCGTAAACCGCGAAGCAGTCGTCCAAAACGGACTAGATCGATACGATAAGGGGTGTTAACGATATGGCTGATAATCAAGTAAGACAGCATGGTTTTGATACAATTGCAGTTCATGAAGGGCAGGTGCCTGATCCGGTGACTGGCGCCCGGGCTGTGCCCATTTATCAAAGTACTTCTTTTGTTTTAGGTGATACTAAGCGGGCTGCCAGGCTTTTTTCGCTTGATGAAGTAGGCAATGCTTATACGCGCATGATTAATCCGACACAAACGGTATTTGAAGAAAGAATTGCAGCCCTTGAAGGCGGCATCGGCGCTCTTGCTGTTGCCTCAGGACAGGCGGCCATTACCTATTCGATCCTGACCATTGCCGAAGCGGGCGATGAGATTGTGTCTTCAACAGCACTTTATGGCGGGACATATAATTTGTTTCATCATACATTGCCGAAATTGGGGATTAAAGTTCATTTCGTAAACCCGGATGATCCGGAAAATTTTCGTAAGGCGATTACGCCGAAAACGAAAGCGCTCTATGCTGAAATTATTGGTAATCCGCGGATTGACATTCTAGATGTAGAAAATGTAGCAAAAGTTGCTCATGAAAATGATATTCCTTTGATTATTGATAATACCTTTGCTACCCCTTATTTAAGCCGTCCCATTGAATGGGGTGCTGATATTGTAGTCCATTCGGCAACAAAATTTATTGGCGGTCACGGGACTTCCATCGGTGGCATCCTTGTTGATTCCGGAAAGTTTAACTGGAATAATGGCAAATTTCCGGGTCTCGTCGAGCCTGATCCCAGTTACCACGGTCTTTCCTATGTTGAAAAATTTGGCCCGGCGGCCTATATTCTTAAGGCGCGGGTTTCGCTGCTCCGCGATACAGGCGCTGCCATCAGTCCTTTTAATTCATTTTTGTTTTTGCAAGGAATTGAAACCTTGTCTTTGCGTCTTGACCGCCATGTGGCGAATGCACAAAAGGTAGCCGAGTTTTTAGAGCAGCATTCAGCAGTTACCTGGGTCAATTATCCAGGTCTTAAAACAAGTCATTCCTATGAGAAAGCGCGTAAATACTTACCAAAGGGGCCTGGGGCAATCCTGACTTTTGGCATTAAAGGCGGACGAAATGCGGGAACGAAATTGATTGATCATATTGGGCTCTTTTCCCACTTAGCAAATGTGGGAGATGCGAAATCACTGATTATTCATCCGGCTAGTACAACTCACCAGCAATTGAGTGAAGAGGAACAGATTGCTAGCGGTGTAACAGAAGATTTGATTCGACTGTCCATTGGACTCGAAGATATTGATGATTTGCTCTATTATCTAGATGAGGCGCTTGCTATTAGCCAGCAGTAATAGTAAGGCTCCTGTCTCAATTGGCAGGAGCCTTACTTTAAAACAGATCAGAAGCTTTATAGAGAGCGGGTGAGATATTGAATTTTAGAAGTTATATTTTTATATCAGTTCTTATCGCTTTTTTGGGAATTATTGGGTTGCGTTTTGGTGTGAATCACCCAAGCCAGAGCCAGGCTCCTGTTTTACAACATACCATGGAAAATCATACCAATCATAATCAGTAAGGAGTGTGGGGGCTTTGCGACAGAAAAAAATCATTCAGTGGATTTCCGTGCTTGTCAGTATCAGTTTGCTTCTGTTACCTTTGGTTTTTCCTATATGTGAAGTCGTAGCTGGAAAACCTCCCATGCGTTGCTATTATACCTTTCAGGCAGAATATATTCTCGCTATTTTAGCGATTATCATTTCACTAAGTCTATTTATTACCAAAACAAGGGAAGCAAGGAAATTCAATCACTTCTTTTTAAGTATACTAGGTTTATTTGCCATTGTTTTGCCGCAATCTTGGGCGATTGGACTTTGCAATCATGGCGATAGTCCTTGCCATTTGACGGCTCACGTAGAAACAGGAGCGGCCATTCTTTTAATTCTTGCTGGAATCAGTGGGATTTGGCAGGTGGTAAAAGAAGAAGACAAAGATCGTGAGGATCACTTGTTATGATCCGAATCATTTTAAAATCATTATGGTATCGGCGTGTACAAAATTTGTCGCTTGTGTGTGCTTTAGCTGTCGGTATTTTACTTGTTTTTGCTGTTTTTCTATTAGAACAAGGTGTAAATAATGGAATGGAAACAGCTAAGCAGCGTTTAGGGGCTGATATTTTAGTTGTTCCAAATGGCGTAGCTGTAGATCCCGGAGAGATCCTTTATGGCGGAGCGCCGCAAAATATTTATATGAATCAATCGGTGGAGGCCGCGGCATCTCAGATCAAAGGCGTAAGAAAAATTACTAGTCAATTTTTTACGCAAAGTCTAACAGAAGATTGCTGCGATATTGGCACTGTGATTCGCTTAATTGGTTTTGATCCGCAAACAGACTGGCTGATTCAGCCATGGCTTAAAAATATTTCTAAGGTAGAACTTGCTGACGATGAAATCATTATTGGTAAAGAAGTAAATAGTTTTGAAGGTCGTAAGATTAATGTGCTTGGGACTACCTTTACTGTTGCGGCAATTATGGCTCCGACAGGCACGGGTCTCGATTATTCGATTTTGATGAATCAAAAAACAGCACGGGCTATTGCGGCAAAGTCACCATATCTACAAGCTGTTTGGCAAGAAAAAGGCACGCCGGACAAGTTGATCTCTGCTATTTTAATGGAAGTAGAGCCTGATGCTAATATTGGTGAGATCATTGCAAAATTGGAAAAAATAGCACCTGTTCATGCCTATTCTGCTGCTGAGGCAAAGCGTCATACTTATGAACAGCTTACTGTTATTGGATCACTGCTCTGGGCAGTGGCTCTAATTGTTGTAATTTCAGCGGTCATTCAGCTTTTTTCCCGCCTCTACTCTCTGACGCTTGAAAGACAGGGGGAATGGGGACTTTACTTAGCTCTTGGGCTTACAACGAAGGCGCTTGCCCGCATGATTATTGTAGAAACTAGCTTGCTTTGTTCACTAGGGGCCTTAATTGGATTCATTGGCGGTTACCTTTTTTATTTAGGAGCGGTGCGCTTCATATTAACCTATGAATCTTTCCCGTTTATTTATCCGGATTTTCTTGTCGTTGGCAAAATAGGGGTTCTGCTTTTTTTAGTTTGGCTGGCGATTGGTCTTTTAGCCGCGTGGATTCCCGCATATCGGAGCAGTAAAGTGGAGCCAAGTTTGGTTATGACACGGGGAGAGTTTGATTGATAGGAGATGGAAAATTGGAATCTTTACTGGGAATTCGCCAGATTAAAAAATTCTATGGCCAAGAAACTATTTTATATGATGTTTCATTTCAGCTAGAAAAAGGCGAAATGATATCCATTGTTGGTGAATCTGGAACAGGGAAAACAACACTGTTGTCTATTTTAGGCTTATTGCAAAACCCCAGTGCAGGTGAAATATGGTTTAAAGGACAAGAAGCCGGGGCGCTTAGCCCGTCAGAGCGAGCAAAGCTGAGAAGTTTTAATATTGGCTTTGTTTTTCAAAGAGCGCGTTTAGTCGGATCGCTTACGGCACTGGAAAATGTACTGGTTCCTTCTTGGCTATTTCAGCAGCAAAAAGCGGAAAAAACGGCGACAACGGCTAGAGCTGAACATTTGCTGCGCGAGTTGGGGCTTGGACATCGTCTTACCTATTTGCCGGAGCAACTGAGTATTGGGCAGATGCGGCGTGTTGCTCTGGCTAGGGCGCTGCTCTTAGAACCTGAGATCATTTTGGCGGATGAGCCTACAAATGATTTAGATGCAGATTCAGCTGTCACTGTGATGGAATATCTAAAAAAGGCGCAACGAAACGGAGCCGGCGTTGTCATTGTCACCCATGATTGTCGGCAGGCTGCTTTAGCTGACCGTAGATTTGAATTAAAAAAAGGCTTGCTTCAATTAATATGAGTACAAAGTGATGATATTTCTTTTCTTTAACTGGTATACAGGGAGTGGCGCATGTGAAAAAGTGGTTCAAAAGAATTTTTTCTGTATTTTATCGGCTACTAGCAGTTTTGCTTTTTTTGCTGCTATGGGAAGTGGCGCCAAGAATTGGTCTGGCTGATCCGACTTTTTTGCCGCCTTTTTCGAAAGTTTTTGCTGCTTTTTGGAGTTTGCTTCTTAGCGGTGAATTAATTAAGCATATTGCCGTGAGCCTTAGACGTTCGGTCATTGGTTTTGGTCTTGGTCTGGCGATTGCAATTCCTTTGGGACTTTTAATCGGGTGGTTTAGAGGTTTTGAACGGTTTATTGATCCTTTACTGCAGACTTTTCGGCAGACTTCAACGTTAGCCTTGTTTCCTGTCTTTATCTTGCTCTTTGGGATTGGCGAAGTTTCGAAGGTTGCGATTATTTTCTGGGGTGTGCAGTGGGCAATTTTACTGAATACCATTGCTGGGGTTCGCAGTGTCGATCCGCTGTTAATTAAATCGGCTCGCTCGATGGGGACATCTCAATTGACTATTTTTAGCAAAGTCATTGTGCCGGCTTCAATTCCAGCTATTTTTACAGGTATTCGTTTAAGTGCTACCACTTCTATTTTGATTTTGATTGCAGCGGAAATGATTGGCGCCAATGCCGGCCTCGGTTTTTTACTCTATGATGCAGAAGTGAAATATCAAATCCCTACAATGTATGCTTCTATTATTACCATGTCAATGCTAGGCGTGGCTCTAAATTATACGTTGGTGGCTCTTGAAAAACGCGTGACACGTTGGAAAGAAGATCCTGTTACCGGAAGCTGAAAAGCATAGGCAGTTGACTATAAGTAAAGTGAGTTGAAAGCTGATGATTCGCATTCAGAATGTAAGTAAAATGTATCAAACACCGCAAGCAACTGTTCATGCGCTTCAAGACATTAATCTAGAGATTAATGACGGTGATATTTTTGGAATTATCGGGTTTAGCGGTGCTGGAAAATCAACTCTGATTCGTTGTTTGAATCGACTGGAAGAGCCGGATTCTGGCAGCATTTTAATTGGAAGTCAAGATATTATTACGATGGATAAACAACAGCTGCGACTGGCTCGCCGCAAGATCGGCATGATTTTTCAACAGTTTAATTTGTTTGATGCCAAGACGGTTTTTGATAATGTGGCCTTTCCGTTAAAGGTGGCTGGTTATTCGCAAACAGAAATTGCCAAACGTGTTGCCGCCATTCTGGAACTCGTTGATTTGACAGACAAAGCAAATGCCTATCCATTGCAATTGAGCGGTGGACAAAAGCAACGTGTAGGGATTGCCAGAGCTCTTTCAAATGAACCAGATGTACTTCTAAGTGATGAAGCAACTTCGGCCCTTGATCCGCAAACAACCTATTCTATTCTAGAATTATTGAAAGCTATTAATCAAAAATTGGGGTTAACAATTGTACTGATTACTCACGAGTTAGATGTTTTAAAGCATATTTGCAATCATATGGCTGTCATTGAACAAGGGAAGATCGTAGAAACAGGAACTGTGGATAAATTTTTTATGAATCCAGAAAGTGACACGGCTAAAAAATTTGTGCAGATTCTGCAAGGGTTTCAATCAAAGCGGATTTTTCGGGAGGGAGAAGGCATTTGAATGATGACTTATTAGACTTATTATTTATCGGTCTTGGCGATACGGTTTATATGGTGTTACTGTCGACCTTAGCCGCCTTGGTTTTGGGGTTGCCGCTAGGTGTTATTTTAGTGATTACCGAGAAAGGAAATTTATTGGCATCGCCTAGGATTAACAAAATATTAGGAACGATTATTAATATTTTTCGATCCTTTCCTTCCATTA
This sequence comes from Pelorhabdus sp. sgz311002, assembly GCF_056134285.1. Classification (NCBI taxonomy): domain Bacteria; kingdom Bacillati; phylum Bacillota; class Negativicutes; order Selenomonadales; family Sporomusaceae; genus Pelorhabdus; species Pelorhabdus sp. sgz311002. The sequence goes on from NZ_JBWBCL010000009.1 coordinate 96,053, forward strand.
TTCTGATTGTAATTTTATTGCCCTTATCTCGTTTATTAATTGGCACGACACTTGGGGCTACGGCAGCGATTGTACCGCTTTCGATTGGCGCAGCGCCTTTTTTAGCACGTATTATTGAGAATTGCTTAAAAGAGGTGGGGATTGGAAAAATTGAAGCGGCTGTAGCGATGGGAGCCACGCCTTTTACTATTATCACGCAAGTTCTGATTCCAGAAGCACTGCCCTCTTTAGTCCGGGGTGTCACGCTGGCAATTATCGCGATTACTGGTTTTACTGCTGTGGCTGGCGCCATTGGCGCTGGCGGTCTAGGAAGTCTCGCGATTCGCTTTGGTTATATGCGTTATCGTGATGATGTGATGATTGCCACTGTTATTATTTTAGTCATTTTAGTACAAGGCATTCAATGGGGAGGTGATTGGCTCGCTAGGCGGATTAATCGTAAACGTTATAAGTTTGAATAAAGGATAAGAGAGAAGGATGATGGGGATGTTCACAAAGAAAGTTTGGAAAAAACTGATTATCATACTTGGTGTTGTTGCATTAGCCACGAGTATGGGAGGCTGCGGCAGCGACAAAAAAGAAAGCACTCAGACTACAGGAAAATCAGAAGTAACTGTCAAAATTGGCGCAGCCGTTGTGCCTCATGCTGAAATCTTAAATTTTATTAAACCAAAATTAAAAGCAGAAGGAATTAATTTAGAGGTCGTTGTTTTAGATGATGAAGGGCAATTAAATCCTGCTCTGCAGAATAAACAGATTGATGGTAATTATTTTCAACATTTGCCTTATCTTGAGTCTGTTGCGAAGGAAAAAGGTTATGACTTTACAGTGGCAGCTAAGGTTCACGTAGAACCAATTGGCTTTTATTCACAGAAGGTTAAATCAAAGGATGAGTTGAAAAATGGCGCCACTATTGCAATATCGAATAACCCTTCCAACGAATATCGGGGGCTTATTTTGCTCCAGGCCAATGGATTAATCAAATTAAAAGAAGGGTTAGCTACTTTTGCCGCGACACCGCGTGACATTGTCGAAAATCCGAAAAACTTAAAATTTGTTGAGGTCGATCCGGCACAACTGACTAGAGCTTTGCCTGATGTCGACGGAGCTGTTATCAATACCAATTATGTGCTAGAAGCAAAAATAGATCCTAAAACAGCTTTATTTCGTGAAGATGCTAATTCCCCTTATGCCAATGATCTTGTCGTAAGAAAAGGGGATGAAAATCGCCCGGAAATCAAAAAAATTGCTGAATATTTAACTTCGCCAGAGGTGAAGAAATTTATTCAAGATAAATATGGCGTAGCCGTAGTTGCCGCTTTTTAGAAAAAATTATACTCCATTCCATTGACAGAAAGATAAAGCAATGTTACACTATTAACAATTTCATAGCGAAACTCTTATCAAGAGTGGTCGAGGGACTGGCCCGATGACACCCGGCAACCGGCGTTTTTACGCGTAAGGTGCTAAATCCAGCAGGAGAAATCCTGAAAGATGAGAGAAAGGAAGTTATGTCCCTTTCCTCATGGAAAGGGACTTTTTGTATGCATTGCAGTAAAAGTAAATGTTTCTAAAGTGAGTTTTACAACAGGATGGAGGAAAATCATGAAATTGAATTCGAAAATTGTGCACATTGGTGTACGCAGCGATGAGAAAACAGGAGCAATTAGTACGCCGATTTATCAAACAGCATCTTTTGCCCATCCCGCAGTGGGGCAAAGTACTGGTTATGATTATACGCGCACAAAAAATCCAACGAGAGAAGTTTTAGAAAAGGGAATTGCAATTTTAGAAAATGGTGCAGGCGGTTATGCCTTTGCGACTGGGATGGCGGCTATTACGGCAGTGTTGATGCTGTACAAGGCGGGCGATCATATTGTGGTGATTCAGGATTGTTATGGCGGAACTTATCGCGTCATTGATAAGGTGTTTGCTCCCTTTGGCTTGACCGCAACTTATGTTGATGCTACTGACGTAGAAAATATTGCGGCAGCCATCCAAGCTAATACCAAGGCAGTTTTGATTGAAACGCCTACCAATCCGTTAATGAATATTGTCGATATTGCGGCAACAGCAAGGCTTACGAAAGCGAAAGGTATTCATTTGATTGTTGATAATACCTTTTTAACGCCCTGTCTACAGCGCCCCTTAGAACTGGGCGCCGATATTGTGCTTCACAGCGGTACGAAATATTTAGCAGGTCATAATGATTTATTATGCGGCCTTGTTGTAGCTAATGATCCCGAACTCGCTGAAAAAATTCAATATATCCAAAACGCTACAGGCAATATTTTAAGTCCTGGCGATAGTTGGCTGCTGATTCGCGGCATGAAAACCTTAGCGCTTCGGATGCAGCGTCACAATGAGAATGCTCAGGCTGTAGCTGAATGGCTTAACCAGCATCGTCATGTAACGAAAGTCTATTATCCTGGTCTAGCGGAGCATCCCGGCAAGGCGGTTCAAGATAAGCAAGCTTCTGGTTATGGTGGTATGGTTTCTTTTACGGTGGAGCGACCGGAACTTGTGCTGCAAGTACTCGAAAAAGTGAAGTTCATTCAATTTGCCGAAAGTCTCGGCGGTGTTGAGACATTGATTACTTTTCCGGCGAAACAGACCCATGCCGATATTCCGGTGGAAACAAGAGCTAAATTAGGTATTGATGATTGCTTGCTCCGCCTTTCTGTTGGCGTGGAAGATGTGACGGATATTATTGCCGATTTGGATCAGGCTCTGGAATAAAAATTGTTTTATGACTATTAATAGGTGTTAGGAAAAAGGAGACGAAGAAATTATGCAGAGAATTCAAAAGTACGCTTCCGAAAAAGCAAGTCATTTTACAGAGTCTGTAATCCGTGATATGACACGGGTAGCTGTAAAACATGGCGCAATTAACCTCGCGCAAGGCTTTCCCGACTTTCCAGCGCCTGACGCGATTAAACAAGCTGCAGCTGACGCAATTTTTAATGATCATAATCAATATGCGATCACTTGGGGAACAAAGGATTTACGCGATGGCATTACGGCAAAAGTAAAAAAAGAATATGGTATCGAAATTGATCCGGAAAAACAAATTACCGTTTGCTGCGGCTCCACGGAAGGGATGATCGCCACCTTACTTGCCACGATTAATCCTGGCGATGAAGTCATTGTTTTTGAACCTTTCTATGAGAATTATGGCGCTGATGCTGTTCTATGCGGCGCGACTCCAAAATATGTGACGCTCCATACCCCGGATTTTCACCTCGACTTAGATGAATTAAAAGCAGCTTTTTCTGATAAGACGAGAGCGATTATTATTAATACGCCTCATAATCCTACCGGTAAAGTGTTTTCAGCGGAAGAATTGCAAGTGATTGCTGAGTTATGTCAAAAGTATGATGTTTTGGCAATTACTGACGAAATTTACGAATATATCCTTTATGATGGCGCTAAACATATTCCGCTTTATAATCTGCCGGGGATGGCTGAACGGACGATTATTATTAACAGCACCTCAAAAACTTATAGTGTGACTGGCTGGCGTATTGGCTATGTGATTGCTTCGCCGGAAATTACCGATTCGATTCGTAAAGTTCATGACTTTTTGACAGTTGGCGCCGCTGCTCCCTTACAGGTTGCTTCTGCCGCAGCTTTGCGGTTCCCTGACTCCTATTATCAGGAGCTAGGAGATTTTTACGCCGAACGCCGTGATTTGCTTCTAGGAGCGTTAGAATCAGTGGGTCTTCGTTGTGTAAAACCGCAGGGAGCTTACTATATTATGGCGGATATTCGTTCTTTAGGGTGGTACGATGATGTAGAATTTTCCTTCTATCTGACCCGAGAAATTGGTGTTGCGCCTGTACCTGGTTCCAGTTTTTATCGTCCCGACAGCGCTGATGCCCATACTTTTATTCGGTTTTGCTACTGCAAAAAAATCGAAACATTAGAAGCGGCTGTAGCAAGATTGAAGAAAGTAAGTTTACAGCATAAGTAGAAAACGTACTGTTGATAAAAAGTGCATTTGTGCCTACGCTAAGGCATAAATGCACTTTTGTTATGTCCAGGTTGATTCATAACTTTTACTGTTGTTTTTTATTTGACCGTAACAGTTCATCTTATGTGTTTAAAAAAATAGTGCATTGGTTTAAACAATATTTGATTTTTGACAGGAAGTCTTACAAGGGGTATATTATTTATAATTACAATTGTAATCTTTAGGAGTGGAAAGCTTTGAAAACGTTACCGCAAATCTCGGACATGGAATGGCAAGTTATGAAGATTTTATGGGCAAAGGCACCGCTTACAGCCAACCAAGTCATTAAGCAAATCGAAGGGATTATGCCATGGAAGCCCAAGACCGTTAAAACAATGTTGGGAAGACTGGTAAAGAAAAAAGCCGTCGCTTTTCATGTCGAAGGCCGGGAATATGTGTATTATCCCCTTGTGGCCGAAGTCGATTGTATAAAAGCGGAAAGCCAGTCCTTTTTAGACAAAGTATTTTCTGGCGCTTTGAATGTGATGTTTGCCAATTTTTTAGAGGAACAGCAATTGTCAAAAGAAGAAATAGCTGAACTGAAACGCATCCTAGATCAAAAGAAAAAATAAAGCAAGGGAGGTCTCTTTATGGGACTCGATTCTTTTGTTCATTGGTTGCTATATTCTTCGCTGCTAGGGAGTGGTTTAGTCGGTTTAATACTGGTGGTTCGTTTGGTCTCTAAACATCGCTTAGGGGCAAATTGGCAGTACCTGATATGGTTTCTATTGATTGCAAAATTGTTAATCCCCTTTGCGCCAGAAAGCCCTTTAAGTGTATTTAATGTTTTCAACTATGTAGTTACCCAAAGTGCAGATTATTTTAAACCTAGCGAATCTGTAGCTGTTGAGTCGACTGTGAATAGAAAGTTTTCCATAAACAAATTCGCGAACGATAGTGATGATTATTATGTATCAGTGAACAGGGCTTTCTTTGATAATGAAAATGAAATGATATTTCTAATTTGGCTCATTGGTGTAGTTATTTTTACTTGCTATATGATCCGATCCACTATGAAACTGCAAGCTATCATAAAGAATAGTCCACAAGTTCGAGATAAAGACGTGCTAAAGCTATTGATTGAATGCAAGAAGGTGGTAAAGGTAAGGCACAATCCAATTTTGGTCGAGTCAGAAGCATTTCAAAGTCCAAGAATTGTTGGCGTAGTGCAGCCGCATTTGGTTTTGCCAATGGGCATGGTTCAGTTTTTGAGTAAGATGGATCTACGCTATATTTTTCTCCATGAACTAGCCCATCTTCAACGCAAAGATCTTTATGTCAATTGGATTATCGCGTTTTTCCAGATCATTCATTGGTTTAACCCGCTTATTTGGTATGCGTTTTATCAAATGCGCCAGGATCGAGAATTAGCTTGCGATGCGTCGGTACTCAGTTTATTGAAACCAGAAGAATGCCACCATTATGGTGTCGCCATTATTGCTTTTTTGGAAAGATACTCTTACCAAGGGTACTCTTTTACAACAGCTGGACTGATTAGTGGCAAGAAACATATTAAGAATCGATTATTAAGGATTGCATCCTATCAAAAAAGGACTACAGCCAAATTGATTTTGGAAGTATTTTTCTTTTTGCTGTTTAGTGGTTTTGTTCTAACAAGCGCCAATAATGTATCTGGGGCAGCTTCATTCGTCGAACCGCCACAAGAAAAGCAAAGTATCGTTTATAAGGATTTAAGCAGTTATTTTCAAGGTTATAATGGGGCTTTTGTTTTACTTGATCTAGAAAAAGACCATTATCTGGTATATCATGACAACAATAATAATGAAAAGGTATCGCCAGATTCAACCTATAAAATTATTAGCTCTTTAATTGGTCTTGAGACGGGAGTTTTAACAAAGGACAATACGCTGTTAGCCTGGGATGGAACTTTATTCCCGATTGAACCATGGAATAGAGATCAGACGTTAAATTCGGCTATGAGGTACTCTGTGAATTGGTATTTTCAGCGGGTTGATTCGTCAGTCGGCAAAGCGAGACTTGAGAACTATTTAAAGCAAACTGGTTACGGTAATCACGATCTTTCTGGAGGCATTAAGGATTTTTGGATAGAATCTTCTCTGAAAATTTCTCCTCAAGAACAAGTTGAAATCCTTAAAAAATTATGTACTTACGACATGCCTTTTTCGCCGGAAAATATTGATATCGTCAAAAATGCCATCAAGCTATTTGAGCAGGACCATTTCGCTTTATATGGTAAAACCGGTACTGGTAATGTGAATGGCAAAAACATTAACGGCTGGTTTGTTGGTTTTGTGAAAAATAATGGCAGAACCTATATTTTTGCAACAAATATTCAAGGAAAAGAAGCAGCCGATGGCGCTAATGCTAAAAATATAACTTTAGCTATCCTAAAAGCTGAAAATATTTTATAGAATTTTAAAACGCAGGGTCAGTATACCTTGCGTTTTTTCTTTGTCTGTACTTAGTAGACGGAACTTTTAATTTCTCAGAATTTGCATTGACACAGATAGATTACAAGTGTAATATTTTGCTTATAGACTACAAATGTAGTCTTATTGCGATAAGGAAGATGTTAAAAATAGAACCACCGACAAAGAAAGGATGTTGGATATGAAAAAATGGCCTTTAGTATGCTTGGTCGTTACTTTTTTGTGTTTTAACTCTATGACTAAACTGAGTGCGGCAGATTTAGTTGAACGGGAAGACTGGGGGAAGTACTTTAATGGCTTTACTACAGGCACCTTTGTTCTGTATGATGAGGCGAAGAATCAGTATACCGTTTTCAATAAAATGCAAAGTGTACAGCGCTTATCGCCGTGTTCTACTTTTAAAATTTATAATTCGCTTGCGGGGCTAGAAACAGGCGTTGTTGATCAGGAGGATGTATATACTTTATTTAAATGGGATGGAACGAGGTATGATTTTCCTGCCTGGAATCATGATCAAACATTATCATCGGCTACGAGAGATTCCGTTGTCTGGTACTTTAAGGAACTTGCCAGACGGATCGGAAAGGAGAGAATGCAAGAGTTTCTTGACAAGATACAGTATGGGAATCAGGATATATCTGGCGGTTTAACCACGTTTTGGCTACGATCTTCCTTACAGATATCAGCTCGTGAACAAGTCGACTTATTGCACAAATTATATGCTGGCAAGTTACCTGTTGCTTCAGAAAATGTGGCCATAGTAAAAAGAAATATTACGATCTCTGAAGGCAATGGCATGCGTTTTATGGGGAAGACGGGTTCTGGATTTCAAGATGACAAATGGATTTTAGGTTGGTTTGTTGGCTGTATCGAGAAGGACGGAAATCGTTATTTTTTTGCGACTAATATTCAGGGAATGGATGGTGCCACTGGCGGAAAGGCCAGAGAAATTACAAAATTAATACTAAGAGATCTTCGAATTTATATGTAAATGTGAGGACACTGGCTGATGGATTATTAAATTAGAACAAAGAGCGTTCTAGGAGATAGAAAGGGTTGTTGAGCTTGAAGAAGGCAGTTAGTATTACTAGTTTTTTGATATTTCTCATGTTCTGTTACTTTTTTCAAAAAGACTTTAGGGATAATGAAATAAAGACTGTACCTATTGCACCAGCAGCAGTGATACAGACACCTAAAAATATCGAACCATCTGATGACTTTGTAGAAAGAAGAAGTACTTTTACATATCGAGGTCAAAGAATTCAATACCTGCTTATTTTTCCAGCGCAATATACCCAACTGACAAATCAATGGCCACTGATTTTATTTTTACATGGCAGTTCACTGCGTGGACAAAATTTAGATTTAGTGAAAGAATATGGGCCAACTTGGTTTTCAGAACATCGCAGTGATTTTCCTTTTGTTGTTCTTGCACCGCAATGTGCCGAACACGATGATTGGATAAATAAATCAGATCTTCTTGTTGCACTACTTGATGAAATTTTCAAGAAATATCGTATAGATTAGGATAGAGTTTATTTGACTGGGGTAAGTTTGGGGGGGGAGTGGTACTTGGTTTCTAGCTTGTCAGCATCCAGAATATTTTGCAGCGATAGCTCCTATCGCCGCCGCTAGTCCAATAATCCCTACTACTTGGAATTCGCAAATGATTTCTATGCCAATATGGGCTTTTCATGGAGCAGAAGATTCTATTGCTCCATTGAAAAAGGATGCAGCAATGATTCATGCACTACGGAATCAAGGCAGTACGCCTCGCTTCACGATTCTGCCTGACCAAGGACATAATATTGCTGGTATATATAAAAACAAAGAACTTTATGATTGGTTTCTTAGTAATACTCGTCAGCATTGATGCAAAAAGATCTTGTGAAAAGTGATTTTTACAAACTATAACAGGCATTTTGGGGAGGATAATCAAATCAACAGTGTTAGTACTTTTATTTGTTGTCCTAGGGAATTTTATTTAGTGAGTAGGAAAAAGCCGAATAATCTAGAAATAAGACTATTAAGAAAGAACCCCTTAGAATGGGTGTTACTACAAATAAATATTGAATAAGAGTAAACGTTTTGAGTTAATTTTACGATATATTACTATAGAAGCTTTTTTTATAAACGGAATCCAATCTAAGGGAGAATACGCATGGATGCAACAACAATTTCTTCCGGCACATCGCCAGTGTCGAAAATACCAGCTAGCAAGGAAGCGCCTGCGGTAAGAGAGGAAAGCGAACAGCAGGCTATTGGTTCTGTAGGGGCAGCTCAATCAGGAGCTGCATCTTCTGTTTCGTTGCCTAAGTCCCAGGTAAATACGGGGTTGTTTGATGATAGTCAAGATCCGGCTGGGCCGACTTTTAATGTAAAGATTATGATTGAACAAACCATTGTGCGTGTTTTAGAGCAGCTTGACCAACTTTTAGCGATGCCGGAAACAATGACAGATATGCTAGCGGATTCTATTCGTGCCGATTTAGAACAAGTTTTATCAGATAAGCTACTGGCCTCGACGCCTGATAAGATGGAGCAAGGGCTTATCGCTATGCTTAAGACGAATAAAGACACGGTAGATGCTTTTTCGCAGTTATCCAAAGCGCTTTCAACCGCATTAGCGTATCAGATGATTATGTCTGATACGTTGCAACAAACGTTACAAAAGCAACAGCCGCAGCTTAAGCAGCTTATGCAATATTTACAAACTCTATTTGAAGAGCCAACAAGTAGCGGGGAAACTGCGAGCGAAAATGTTTTGCTGCAAGAGCCTGGGCTGCAAAAACTGGGACTGAAAAATCCTGAACTAAAAAATCCTGAACTAAAAAATCCTGAGAAAAATCAGCTAGAGTCACAAGGTAAAAATGTTGAGCAAGGCCTGAAAAATACTTCCTCGCAGCAAAACTTTGTTCAAAAACAGCCGTCCCAACCAGGACAGACAGAAACAACTGTTTTGCCGGAACAAACGGCTGGATCGATTAATCAGGAAATAAAAGATTCCTTTGGGCAAGCGGGTCTAAAGAATCAGAATATGTCTACTTCTTTGGAGCAGCCGTCACAGGATGAGAGCGTAAACTTACCAAAACATGACTCTGAGTTTGCTTTGGGATCTAAAGGTTCTGCAATTCCTTTAGCCGAGGATCAAGAACAAGGAAAATTGCAGCAAGGACCAAAGTTATCAGCAGACTTAGCGATGACGTCAGACATAGAAATGCAGCTAGATCAGCCAAAGAATGTTTCACCTACAGGTAAGCAGATAGAAGATCCAACAAGCGAAGCTATTCAACAAAAAGGCATTTTGATGGATTCTGAAGGCGAGGTATTAACAACAGCTACACAGCGTTCTGAGGTTCAGTTTGGAGGAACAAGATCTCCTGAGATTGAAGCAAATACGGCAAATAAGCCGATGACCAATGAAGTGGATACGATAGCATCGCAAAAATCGGCGTTACAAGAAGCTTCCCTAGAAGGACAAGAATCTGATAGTAAGAGTAGATACAGCAAGGATGAGGCAGTGGAACAGGGGGCTAAATCTTTGCAAGCTGCAGCAGGTCAAGCCTTAACAATGCTGAATAATCCCCCCTTACCCAAAAGTTCTGTAGGCCTCGATGAATTTTTTAATTGGATTGCCCAGCAGATGTATCAAAGTAATGCTGGTGACGCGGTCGAGGTGTCTTTGCAACAGGAACTAAAAGCATGGCAAGCGCGTTTTAATGATTTATCGGCGAAGGATCAGCTGATTATGGACAGCATGAAGCAGCAATTTGAGCAACAGTTGCCCAGCCTTATTCGTCAGCATGCTGAACAATTTCCAGCATTGAAAGATCTTTATGTATATCAAAAAATGAGTGAGATTTCTCGGTATACGGAAGAACCGGCGGATCAATTAAAAGCAGCTAAAGATAGTGTAAGTCGATTGGCTGAATCACTCCAAAAGTCGCTAGTAACCTCTCAGTCTTTTCAAAGTGAAAGTGGCAGCGGTAGCAAAGTATTTAGCTTTTTCATGCCAGTAGTTTTTGATGAGAAAACGATGTATCCAGCTCATATTCATATTTTTCAGCAGAGTCAGAAAGAAAGACGTAGCGGTCAAATGATATCGGAAACGTGGTTGCGCATGTTTATAAAAACCGATTACTCTGGTACAGTAAATCTTTTATTTCATGTACGGCAAAAGGATGTGGAAGTAAAAGTCGGCTTTTCTGATCCTGAAGCCGCCGATGATTTTTATGAGTGGCTACCTGATATCCGACAGGTTTTAGCGAATGGCGTTTTTACATTGCAGCATATTGAAGTATTATCGGCGTGATTATCATTTAGTGAAGGAGCTCACTTATGGAGCAAGAAACAGGTTTGAAAAAGGCGATTGCTTTAAAATATGACCGTGATAAAGAGCAAGCACCAAGGGTTGTAGCTAAGGGAGCGGGCGTTATTGCGGAAAATATTCTCTCTGCAGCGAAACAAAATTTAATTCCTGTTTATCAAAATCAAGCGCTTACCAGTATGCTTATGGCGGTTGATTTAGACCGTGAAATTCCGCCAGAACTATACAAGGTCGTTGCGGAAGTCCTCGCTTTTATTTATCGTTTAGATCAAAAAAGAAACCCGGAAAGCAAATCGTTGCCTTTTTAAAGTGAAGAAGGGATAAACATGAACCATATTGCTCTCGGCAAAGAAGGGGAAGCGGCAGCTTGTTCTTTTTTGTTGCGACAGGGCTATCAGATTTTGGCAAGAAATTATCGGCGGAAGTGTGGCGAAATTGATATTATCGCCCAAAAGCAGAATAGTATTGTATTTGTTGAAGTGAAAAGCCGTCATAGTGAAAAGTTTGGTAAGCCCTGTGAGGCTGTAAATTGGCGTAAACAGAAAAAAATAATGCAAACTGCTTGTTTATATTTGCAAAGTAAGGGGCTTTTCGATGTTTCCTTGCGGTTTGATATCATCGAAGTATATTTTTTGTACGAAAAAATTGTAAAGATTCAGCATCTTCCCGATGCTTTCGGGGAAAATTAGCTGCAAAATTTATTGTCATTAGTTTGTCACAATTTTCCTCTATAGTAAATCTTATAGTGAGAATTGATTTTAGGGGGCTTTTATTGTGGCTGAAATCCTGGATTTTTATCGAGAAAACTACGATTTATGCAGTGCTTTTATACAAGATATACAGGATCGCATTCAACAGCTTCTGTTGCAAGAGGAAATTAGTGTGCATTTAATAGTATCAAGATTAAAAACTGAAGAGAGTTTGCGCGGTAAAATTAATAAAGGAAGAGGCAAATACCGAGAATTTGAAGATATTACTGATGTTTGCGGGTTGCGTATTATTACATATTTTGCCGATGATATCGATCGAGTGGCTAAAATTATTGCGAAGGTTTTACAGGTTGATCCTGTGAATTCTATTGACAAGCGGAAGATTTTAGCACCAAATCAATTTGGCTATTTGTCGTCACATATTATAGCTAGTTTGCCTGACGAGGTTATCCAGCAGGAGCCGTACAGGCGCTTTCAAAATTGTAAAGTGGAAATTCAAATTCGGTCAGTTTTACAACATGCCTGGGCGGAAATTGAACATGATTTAGCTTATAAGACCGAGACTCCTGTTTCTCCGGCGGTACGGCGCCGTTTTTCCCGAGTAGCTGGCTTGTTAGAGGTAGCTGACGATGAATTTTGCAAATTGCGTCGCGAGCAGAAAACCATAGCCGCTTTTGCGGGGCGGCAAAGAAGAATTCCTTTTACTCTTTCAGTTGATTCTTCTGCATCGTTCACATCATTCCAGGAAATTTTTTCTTTAAATAAAGTAGCGGCATATCTTTGTCTGGGGATTATTCTTACAATATTTGCGATTCATGAACCGATCGAAGTCTATATGTGGCATTCCTTTTTAGCTTTTTTACATTCTGATTCCAAGCTTTTTTTAGCGTTTATTAGTAGTCATACGATGGTATAAAGAAAAACTCTTACTATCTTCTTCCTGTTTTCGGAAGATAGCAGGAGTTTTTGTTCTTTTTGGGAATATAATGTAATAATTACTGTATTGCGCGACGTTTGGGGGATGAATAAGTTGAAAAAACCGAATGTTCTGAAGTGCTCCAACTACCTTTGGTTTATTTTGCTTATTGGTATTGTTTTGGTTATTGCTTTATGGAGTTTTATCTGGAAACAAGTAAGTGATGATTATAATAGAACGCTGTCAGAAAATTCTAAGGAAACCATGAATCTTGCCAAAGCTTTTGAAGAGCATGTTTTCCGGATTATCAGTCAAAATGATTCTGATTTGCTTATTTTAAGAAAGGCCTATGAGGAAGCGGGGAATATCGGATTTTCTGGTATTGCCAACAAAATTATTAAGGAAAAAGATCCTTCGCGCAATATTGTAGCTATAGCTGATTCCAGTGGTGTTAGCCGGGCTAGCACCTTTAGCGGCACGGTGGGGATAGATAGTTCTGACCGTGATTTTATCCGGTTTCACCAAGAAAACTCGGAAGATGTTTTGTTTATAAGTAAACCTTTTGTTGGACGTTCTACTGATACTTCCGTTATTGTACTGAGTCGACGGATTAATAAACCTGACGGATCTTTCGGCGGTGTGGTTTTTATGGGACTTAAAATAGGATATTTTTTAGACTTTTATAAACGAATGGATTTAGGAAAGAGTCAAATCATTAATTTATTGGGAATGGATGGCTTTGTTCGCGCCCGCCAAATAGATGACAACCTGGATTTTGGTCAGGATATAAGAGCGGGTGATGTTTGGCAGCAGGTACAGAGTGGCCAAACCGAAGGAACCTTTATTTCTAATACGGGCCTTGACAAGATCCAGCGTATTACCAGTTATCGCGTTATACCAGGATATCCTTTAGTAATTTTAGTATCAAAGTCAACGGAAGTTGCCTTGGAACCTTATGAAAAGCGCAAAGAAAATTTGATCTTCTTAGGAAGTCTAGGAAGTTTAGTAATTTTTTTGTTTTGTTTTTTCTTAGCAAAGCGAACAAATCGAGTTTTAGATGAAGAGGAGCACCGTTATAGCACTTTGGTGAAACAAGCTTCTGAGGCGATTATTATTTATGATTTTCCCTCTATGAAAGTGATTGACGCTAATGATGCCAGCTTAAAAATGTTTGGTTATAGTCGAGAAGAACTATTAATGATGAACGGGCGGAATTTTTCTCAGACCACCGATAAAGAGTATCAGATCTTAGAAAAAATTTTGGAGGAAACGCAGTTAGTTCCTTCTGAAATTATTCGTTATCGCCATAAGTTAGGTCATCTCATTTTTGCCGAACGGACCGGTTCCTTAATTCAATATCAGGGACAGAAATTGGCCATTTTTACTTATCATGACGTGACTAAGGAAAAACGGTTGCAAGAAGTCATACAGTCAGAGGTAAAATTAGCGGGCAAGGTTCAAAGAGCTATGGTACCAAGCGATTATGTAAGTAAGAAAATTTTAATTCGAACAATTTATGAACCTTTGCATTTAGTCAGCGGTGATTTTTACGGAATAAAATGGAGTGACGATGGTCAATTGTTGACAGGTTATATTCTCGATGTATCGGGACATGGCGTTGCTACAGCAATTCAGACAATGGCCATTAGTACCTTACTGAATGAAGCCTTAGAAAAAGAGCAAGTTTGGTCATTAAAAATGCTCCAAAAAGTAAATTCTCAGTTGAGCTATTATTTGGCGGAAGAATCTTTTGCTGCTATGATGACCTTTTCCTTGGATTTTACTAAAAGAGAGATTACTATTATTTCTGGCGGAATTAATTATTTCTTGTCTTCTACTTTTAAGCAAAATGGTTGGGTTGCTTTGCCCGGTTTATTTTTAGGGCTTTCCAAGCAAGCGGATTTTCGTAAAATAACGCTTCCAATCCAATTTGGCGACACTTTTTATTTTTTGACAGATGGAATTGCTGATTTAATTTTTGAACACGAAAATGTCAGTGTTCATGATTTTGATGCTACCGTTCAGTTTTTGCGACAGGCTGCAAATAATCCGCAAAAATATGACGATTGTTCGGCTATTTGCATCAAGATCAGGGACACAGTGAAAAAACCGTTGATTTTTGAATATACTAGTCAAGAACGGACCGTTATGCGGCTACGCATGCTGCATACTTTAACGGAGTTAACGGGAAGAGATGACCATGTTTGGGGAATTGCAATTGCCGAAGCCGTAACGAATGGATTGCAATATGGTACAAAAGTTCGTGTCAAACTGTGCCGCTTTGGCGATAAAATGGTTGTAAGGGTTTGCGATAACGGACCCGGTTTTAATGGGCAGGAAGCGGTGCGTGAGGTTCAAAAGCGTGGAATCGAAACAGTTTTTATGGAACGGCTTTTAGAAGAAAATGGTCGAGGTATTCCCATTATGCTTTCAACGATGGATCAGGTAATTTACAATCGAAAAGGCAATGAAGTTCTCCTGATCAAGCGGCTAACGGGGGACTAAAATTTGGATCAGTTTGGCATAGCTTTTTATAAAAGGGATAAGAAGACACGAAGAAATAAAATTAAATATAGTATGAATGAAGGCGATTTGATTAGGATAATCAGAAAATAGCTCTGACGTTATGTTTGTGAGCAGTGGTGTGAGTGGAAAAAAAAATAAAATTCCCAAAAAATTTAGGAAAAAATGTGAAAAAGCTGCTTGTTTGGCACTAACTGGCGCTGTTGTGCTGACAATAAGCGAAGACAAGCACGAACCGATGTTATTGCCATAGATGATGTATGCTGCCATGACAAGTGACAGTGATGTGTTTTTTGCTAAGGCTATCAGTAAAATTGTTGCCGCGCTGCTGGATTGAAGCAGAAAGGTTAGTATAAGCCCTAATAAGATGCCCGCCAATGGAGTATCATAGGTTTGTAGCAAGACTGTTAAGGATTCCGCTATGGCTGTTTTTTCTGAAATCCCTGTTGATAGCACGTAAAATCCGCTGAACATGGTACAGAGACCGAATGCAGCGGCCATAATCCAGGTGGTTTTCCGTAAATGAAGTATCTTAGCAAAGATAAAAGCTAATAAAATACTGAATGTTGTAAACAGGAGATTTTGCGGTAGAAAGGAAATTGAAAAAAGTTGAACGGTGCTGCAAGTCCCAATATTGGCTCCTAAAATGATGCTGAGACTTTCTAAAAAACTGAGATAACCAGCACTGATGAAACCAAGCAAAATTAGTGTTACAGCTGTACTGCTTTGTAGCAACGTCGCCGCGATGATTCCGAGACAAAATCCCTGCCAGGTACTAAGGGGATGGCAGGCAAGAAATGTTTTAATTCTTGGGGATAATAATTGACTTAGGCTAAAACGAAGCAAAAACAAACCACTGATTAACAGTAAAAGACCCAAAAAAAGCGAAGCAAAGCTGTAAAAAATATTTTCATCTCCTCTCATCTTTAATTTATGACAAGAGTGCTTTGCTTAAAACTAAAAACACGGCTTTGCGCCGTGTTTTTTAGTTTATTTATTCACTTAATGCTATTTTAAGATGGTCTAAATTTTCTCGCATGATAGTAAGATAGTTTTTTCCCTCTTTCATTTCTTCTTCTGTTAACCCTTCAATCGGGTTTAATACAAGAGTTGTAGCTCCAGTTTCTTTGCTAATTGTTTCAGCCAGCTTAGGACTGACAAGAGTCTCGAAAAAGATGACTTTTACTTTATGCTGGCGAACGAATTGTACGATGGAAGCCATTTTATCAGGCGTTGGCTCAGCATCAGGAGCTAGTCCCATAAGGGGAACTTGGTTGAGTTGATATCGCTTCGCTAAATAGGCAAACGCAGCATGGGTCGTGACAAAATCCTTTTTAGGCAGTGCTTGCAAGGTGGTAGTATAATCTTGATTAAGCTTTTCTAAGTCTGCTGTCAATTGATCAGCATTTTTTTGATAATATTCTTTATTGGCAGGATCAATTGTAATTAATGCCGTTAAAATGTTTTTTACTTCTTGTTTGGCATTGACAGGGTCAAGCCAGACGTGAGGATCATTTGCAATTTTTTCGTGTTTAGCAGAATCTTCATCTTCTGCTTCGCTTGCTGGTAGAAGTGTAATATCTTTGCCGATTTGAAACGGCTTAGTTTGTCCCAACTGTTCTGGCGTCAAGAGTTTATCGGCATAAGGTTCAAGACCATTTCCTTGATAGAAAATGGCTTTTGCTGTTTTTAATGCTGCAATGTCTTTTGCTTTTGGTTCCCAGTCATGTGGTTCTGCCCCTGGCGGTACGAGAAGAGAAAGATCTACTTTGTCGCCGCCGACAATGCGAGTAAAATCATAGACGGGGTAAACCGTGGCAATTATCTTTACTTTTTCTGACGAGGGGGTTGCTTGATTTTGATTTGTCTTACTGCTGCAGCCTGCTATTAATAGCAAGCTTGTCAGTAGCAGACAAGTAAGTAGGGGAAGTAAGATTTTTTTCATGAAACGAGCCTCCTGTTTGATGAATTTTGAAGTGTAGGGCCGCATCCTAAATAAGAATATTCTTATTTAGGATGCAAAGAAAAAATAACTAATTGACTTTAGTTATTTTAGAGCTAAATTTTACTAATAAATTTAGTATAAAACAGTTAAGGAGAAAAAACAATAGACTTTTTCTATAAAAGGCTTTCATTGACAAGGCGCTAAAAGGAGCGTAAAATACAAATTATTGAGTAATTAGTTAACTAGTGAATTATTTTAACAGTTTGTTATTTCTATGGGAAGGAAGAGATTTATATGGATACAACTCGTTTATGGACCAAGAATTTTATACTACTTGTTTTAGCAAATTCCTTTTTATTTGGCGGGTTTCATATTTTACTGCCTACTTTGCCTGTTTATGCCGCTGCACAAGGCGCAAATGGTTCACAAATTGGGCTTATTACTGGCATTTTTGGCTTTTCCGCAATTTTTATTCGTTTATTTACTGATTTGGGCGTTGAAAAATTAGGCAAGAAAAAGTGTCTTTATGTTGGTTTGTTTATTTCTTTTCTTTGCACAATTAGTTATGCCATGTTTAATTCTGTAGAAAGTATGATCATTACAAGAATTTTTCATGGTATTGGGTTCGGTTTGACTACGACTTTTTCAGCCGCCATTGTTGCTGATATTATACCAGCATCACGACGTGGTGAGGGAATTGGTTATTTTGGCCTAGGTAGTACGGTTGCCATGGCGTTGGCGCCAGCGACAGGTGTTTGGCTCATGGAAGCACAGGGCTTTATAGCTATGTTTATTTTTTCTGCTTTATTAACAGGGGTTGCTGTTATCAATACACGTTTTTGTCATGCACCGGCTATTGCTAGTCGTCCAGTCGAACAGAGAAGAAAAGTTTCTTTCAAAGATAAACTCTTTGAAAAAGGGACGGGGATGCCTTCTCTGCTGACTATGCTATTTGGACTGAGCTACGGCAGTATTAATACTTTTGTAGCTATGTTGGCACAAGAAGCGCATATTGATAATTCCGGAGCTTTTTTTGTAGTAGGTACCCTTTGCGTATTTTTATCGCGACCTATTGGCGGTAAAATTTTTGATGTTAAGGGGCCAGCCTGGATTATGATTCCGGGATCTATTTTGTTATTTTCAGCCTTGGTTATTTTGATTCAAACACATTCTTTTACATTATTACTGACTGCAGCCGTTTTATATGGCTTTGGTGGTGGGCTGCTCTTGCCTGCGTTAATTACCTGGATGTTAAATATTGTCGCGCCTGACCGTAGAAGTGCGGCGAGTGCAACTTTTTACAATATGCTTGATGTTGGTACTAGTGCCGGAGCAATTTTGCTGGGGATGGTAGCAGAACATATAGGTTTTATAAAGATGTATATTTTCTCTGCTGGAGCTATGGCGCTCTTTTTACTGTTTTTTGTTGGACAAATGGTTTTGACAAGAAAAGCTTCATTGCAACAACAAAGTGAAGTCGAATAGGAAGAATAACTCCTACTGTTTATATAAAATAATTTTTAGCCCGCAACTTAAAGTTGCGGGTTTTTCTTTGAAAATAATTTTAATAAAATAATTTGATCTTGCAAGATATCGACTTATTATGTCGAAGAAAGTATTAATTGGAAGTGCAGTGACAGATAAGAGTTTTTTCACTGAGTATATGAGGAAAGTGAGGGGGGGCTATGAGATCTTTCCGGGAAAGTGGGGGGAATTGGAAGATATATATGGCAGTCCCTGTCAGCGTAATTATCGCTGCTTTTTTGCGATTTTCTCTTTTGCGTGATTTGGGAATTTCAGTGCCTTATTTGACTTTCTATCCAGCCGTTATGGTTGTTGCTGTTTATGGCGGCTTTTGGGCTGGTTTAGCAACTACTTTTTTATCAAGTGCCGTAATTTCTTATTATTGGTTAATGCCCTTTGGGCAAATTTTTGTGATCAATAGTAATGCTGATCGCATTTCTTTAGCCGTATTTTTCCTGATTTGTATAGCCATCTCATATATTTGCGAAACTATGCTGCAGAATCGGATCAAAGTTCAAATAGGACTGCAAGAATTGCAAGAATTGAATGTGAAGCTGCAAGAGCAGACTTTTACATTGCAAGAACTGAATGCCGCCTTAGAGGAAGAGAGTATGGAGCGGGTCAACGCTGAGGAACATAACCGTTCTCAAGCCGAATTGCTTGATTTAGCATATGATTTTATTCTAGTTCGTGATTTAGAAAGCCGAATTATTTATTGGAATCAGGGAGCGCAGAAGGGCTATGGTTTTACAGCGAAGGATGCCCTCGGGAATATTACGCATGATTTGTTGCAGACGGTTTTTCCTGAGCCGCTCGAAGGGATTATGAAAGTCCTCGAAGAGCATTCTCATTGGGAAGGCGAACTTATTCATACCGCTAAAGATGGCAAAAAAATTATTGTGCAAAGTCATCAGACACTGCGGAAAAATGAATATGGTGAACCTATTGCCATATTAGAAATTAATCATGATATCACTGCGTGGAAAAATGCTGAGACTGCTTTACACCAACTCAACAATGAACTTGAAATGCGAGTCAAGGAAAGAACCAGTCAATTACAAGAACTCAATGCGACGTTGGAAGAAGAAGTTATGGAACGACAGGCTATTCAGGATGAACTGTTAAATAGTCGTAATATTCTTGCTACTAGCGAGGCGCGTTATCGTGGATTATTTGAAAATATGCCAAATATTTTTGTCTATTATCGCGTTGTTTTTAATGAAGCAGGTGAGGCAGCAGATTTAGAATATGTAGAGGTGAATTCATCTTTTGAAAACGCATTTCAGTTGACGGCAGCAGACATTATTGGCAAAAGAATTATGGAAGTAAGACCAAAAATAAAAAATGAGAAAGATTGGTTTGCTGT
Organism: Pelorhabdus sp. sgz311002; assembly: GCF_056134285.1. Lineage (NCBI taxonomy): Bacteria > Bacillati > Bacillota > Negativicutes > Selenomonadales > Sporomusaceae > Pelorhabdus > Pelorhabdus sp. sgz311002. The sequence continues at coordinate 115,787 of NZ_JBWBCL010000009.1, forward strand.
ACTTGGTTATGTAGCTAAGTCCGGTAAGGCGACACAGAAAGAATTCTATATAGAAATGCATGCAAGATATTATTGCTTTTCTATTTATAGTCCGGAAAACGGTCATGTGGCCTTAATTGGCGAAGATGTTACTGAACGTAAAAAGACGGAAGAGTTATTGCGAGAAAGTCAGGAATGGTATGAAGCCGTAATGAAAAAATCGTCAGAAGGAATTGCTGTAATTGATAAGGAAACTCAGCAGGTTATTGAAGTCAATGAAGCCTTTACACGACTATTTAGCTGTACGGCTGAGACCGTAGTTCAAAAATCATTCGAGACGATTGGACTTCTGACAGCAAACGATATGGCTGGGATCGAGCATGCGTTACAAACAAGAGGAAGTTGGTCGCCCAATACCGTTTGGCGCTATCAACAACAGAACCTTTCTGTTATCTATGTCGAATTAGCAGCCGTATTGATTCGACATCGCAACAGAAAGTTAATCCTGTTATCGTGTCGTGACGTAGCCGAACAGCAGCGGTTGCAGGCTGAAGTACAGCATCAAGTTGACATGGCTGGACGAGTCCAAAAATCCTTATTGCCAGTTGATTATGAAAAGAATCAAGTGACGATTTGTTCTATTTTTGAACCAGCAACCCTTATTAGCGGCGATTTCTACGGCTATCGGTGGTTTCATAATGGGACGGTATTACATGGCTATCTTATTGATGTTACTGGCCACGGCGTTGCTTCTGCTTTGTACACCGCGGCGATTAGCAGTTTGTTAAATGAGATTATGGATAAGGCAGAGGCTTGGACAACAGAGTCAATTACTCGATTGAATCGTTATTTAAATCAGTATTTTCCAGATCATTCTTTTGCGGCAATGATCGCTTTTACCTTAAATCTGAGCACAAGGGAATTAACTTGTATTTCTTGCGGCATTAATTATTTATTAGCAGATACTGCCGAGAAAAAGGGACTTATTGCGGTACCTGGTCTCTTTCTTGGGGCTGCAGAAAATCCCTATTTTGAAACAACTACCTTTTCTATCCAATCAGGTGATACTTTTTATTTTATGACAGATGGTATTTATGATGTTTACCCTAAAGCAGCCACGGCTGATTTGCGAGATTTTGCAGCTACAATGGAACGTTTACGGGCAATTTCTACTTCGCCGCAACGGGAAGACGATTGCTCGGCTTTGTGTCTTAAAATAGGAACTCTAGAAAAATTACCTGTCGTATATCGATTTCAAAGTGCAGAAAGATATGAGCAAATATTAATAGCATTATCAGCAATTTTTCAGCGTGTTGCAGGAGACGAAGCTTGCAAGTTAGAAGCCGTTATAGGAGAAGCGCTCAGTAATGCCTGTCATTATGGCACAAATATTTGTGTGAAAGTGAATAAAGTAGGTGCAGCGTTGGTAATGCGGGTAAAAGATGATGGGCCAGGATTTGGCGGTAATGAACAGATTATGCGCTACCGCCATTGTGGCTTAGCACAGGTTTTTGAACAGGTGATCTCCTGTGAGAATGGACGAGGTATTCCAATTATGTTATCTTGGACTGATAAAATGATTTATAATGCCAAGGGGAATGAGGTTATGCTAATTAAATATTTAACTAGATGAGTGCTAGCTCATGGGCTATTTAACCGAAAATCAGGCTCTGCCTTCTATTGAGGCAGAGCCTGAAACTTTTTTAAAGTGTAACTATGGTTAGCAGGAATGCCAACTAATTTGAACCAGTACCAATCAGGTTTTTTGTAGGTTACCTACAATGATTCCGCCCAAAATCATGATAATCCCCAGCCACTGCAAGGTGGCGATGTGCTCCCCCAATACAAAGGCTGATAGAAGCATCGCTATAGGAAGTTCTGATGAGGTTAAGATACTTCCAAGGCCGACTCCAATTTTAGGAATCCCAATGGAGAACAACAATGGAGGCAGGGCAATACCAAATAATCCCAGTAATATGCTATAGGGCATCAATTGTAAAAGTACAGGTATATTTGTGAGGAAAAATGGTGGTAGAAAACAGAAGATGGTTGCTGTGGCGCCAATCGACATAAGTGCACTTTTCAGAATGGGGGAAACGTCACGCGCAACGGTTCCGCTACTGAGAATCACTAGAGAGTAAGAGAATGCTGCTGCAGAGCCCCAGATCATTCCTGGTGAAACAAAGACATTATTAGTCCCCATTTTTATTCCAGTAGCAAATAGTGATCCAATAAGGAGTACAGTAATTGCTACAATTTTTTGCCATGTAGGAATTCGCCGAAAAAATATTCCTTCCAATAATACTCCAATCCAAATGAATTGGAATAAAAATATAATTGCTAACGAGGCATCCAACGTTTGTAATGACGTATAATAAAAAACAGTCGTTAGTCCAATCGGCGAACCACATAAAACTAATAACAAAGTTTTTTTCCATGGGATAAATTGTTTTCGCTGAAACAACACGACAGCCCAGAGAAGCAACATGCCGAAAAATCCTTGTGATCCACAAACATCATTTACTGTAAAACCACTTGCGTAAGCAATCTTGACAAGCGTAGAAAGGATGCCATAACTGCATCCACCTAAAAATACTAGAAATGCATAAGAATTTCTTGACAAAATATCTCCTCCCAATAAAAAACGCCACACAATATCCCAATAGATATTGTGTGGCGAAAATAGATTTCTCTAGAAAAATCCACATCCAAAGATGGTTTTATGATTCAGTTTTAAGCTTATCTAAGCATAGCAGTTTTCTTTTTGTTCGTCAACAACTGAAAATTCTAAGGGAATTATAGTTAATACTTGGTTTATGATTCACTTTATATCAGAATTTAAATCAGAAAGAAAAAATTGTAGATCGTTATAGAAAATTAAATTTTTAGCCGTTTCAACTGTTGACTATTTTTAAGATAATTTGTTTTTTGTATAATAGAGTTAGTATTTTGTAAATCAAAATATGGTTTAGATATAAAGAGAAGAAATGAGAAAACTACTAATATAAGGGGAGAAACATAATGCTAAGCGTCTTAGCGGCGATTATTACTGGAATAATTTTACCCATACAAGGAGCTATTAATTCGCAAATAGGAAAGTTATCGGGACAATTTATTATGATTATAGGAGTCTCTATTTTTCAGATTTTATTTGCATTATTATTTGTTTTATATAATCAGCAAAAGATTAGTGATACAATATCTACTAAAGCCTTGATTTCAGGAATGATGGGGATTTGTGCAATGTATGGTTTTTCATACTCTATAGCGAATATTGGAACATTAAAGGTATTTGCCTTAGTATTAGCAGCTCAGATTATTACTGCGGCTGTCGTTGATCATTTTGGACTTGTTGGTGTTGAAGTTTCCCCGATAACATACAATAAAGTAGGAAGTTGCATACTTATACTGACTGGGGTTTATTGGCTAGCTAGATCTTAGAGAGTGTCAATAACTGCTCATAAAATCCTGTAACTTTTTTCAAATTAGTTTTAAAGCGTGTTCAAATTTGAGGCATTAATCTACCTTAGATATTTTTTGCTTATTAAATTTGAAGTGGTTATAAAAAATGGAGTGTGCCATGATAAATGATACAATACAATAGTAAAGTTGAATTAATTGCCGCTATACAAAAGACTTATTTGCTTTTTGACAAAGAATTTGATGAGATTCCAGATGAAAAAGGAAATGTTCGCATTGCGCAAGTGGATAAGACGCCGCAGGAAATGCTAGCATATCAGCTCGGATGGTTAAATCTTATTATGGGATGGGAAATAGATGAATTAAATGGGAAAAAAGTTATTACTCCCTCACTGGACTATAAATGGAATCAGTTGGGACAACTTTATCAAAAATTTTATTATGAATACAGCGGGTACTCGCTACAGGAATTACGCAAATTATTTGGGGAAAACGTTGCAGCATGGTGTGCTTGGATCGATCAATTAAGTGAGGAAGAATTATTTACTCCAAATGCGCGTGAATGGACAGTAACAAAAGCGAATTGGCCAATGTGGAAGTGGATACATATAAATTCGGTTGCGCCTTTTAAGAATTTTAGAACCAAGATTAGGAAATGGAAAAAGAATGTTTGACCCAGCGATTATCGGAATCTATAAATAACAAAATAATGTGCTATTTGGGAGGGATTTACTTGAAAAATATGAGTAATGCATTTGACTGCTTTTTAAAAGAAGCTCCGGAACAATCGAAAACATGGTTAGAAACTGTTCAAAAATTAGACGAGGCTAGCAGCCTTGATTCCAAAACAGAAGAGATTGCTTATATTGCTGTTTTAGCGGCGGTTGGACTGCTAAGTGGTCTTCCTTTTCATGTAAAACATGCTCAGGAGTTAGGTGCTACTAGAGATGAGATTAAAAGTGCAGTTTTATTAGCGCTCCCCGCAGTAGGAAATAAGGTGATTACTGCGTTGCCGATAGCACTTGAAGCCTATGATAGTGAATTTAAAGGAAAGTAGACGTTTTGTTTATTTCAACAAGATGAGGGAATGAAAACCTGTCAGATGTATTATTGGATACATTTGGCAGGCTCCTTTGAAATTTTGAATCATTATGGTATAATTTTCATTAAAGAAATATTTGGTAGGCAAACCACCCGAAAGGATGGGACGCAAAGCCGTGGGTCTAAAGGAATTTTCTAAGACTGCCAGGTTACATCATTAATTACGATGATAACCTGGTTTTTTATTGCAATAAAATGAGAAATCATTGATGTAGCTATCACTAAAGTTATCGTTCCATGTTGGCTTTGTTTTCTGAACTTTAAAGTGGAAGAGAAAGGACGATAAGATGAATTTTGGTAAGCAGACAGTTCTCGTTGTTGATGATGAAAAATTTCACTGTAATTTATTAATGAAAATTTTGCAAGATAATTATAGTGTTTATTGTGCAACTTCCGGGTCACAGGCTTTAAAGATCATTATATCTCGAAAAATTGATCTTATTTTATTAGATATAATGCTACCAGATATTGATGGCTACGAAATTTGTCGGCAAGTCAAAGAAAATCCGGCTACTCAAGACATAGTAGTAATATTTATTTCTTCCAATTCCTCTCCGCAGCATCAAACAACAGGGTTTTCAATGGGAGCGGTTGATTACATTACGAAGAACACAGACATAGCAGTTATAAAAGCCCGTATTGAGAGTCAGCTTGAATTAAAAAAGCAAAGAGACATTTTAGTGAGTTTGTCAATGATTGATAAATTGACAGAGATATATAATCGTCGTTTTTTAGAAGAGGCATTAAATAAATTATGTCTTAGCTCACATCGTAATAATGAATATTTATCAGCGATAATGATTGATATAGATTTTTTTAAAAACTACAATGATATCTATGGGCATTTAGAAGGCGATGAGTGTTTGAGAAAAGTTAGCCAAACAATAAAAAATTCACTTTCTAGGTCAATCGATATTGTCGGTAGATATGGTGGAGAAGAATTTGTTGTCTTACTGCCAGCAACACCGCTTAGTGGTGCAATTGTAGTTGCCCAGAGGATTCAAGAAAATATAAAAAAATTAGCTTTAAAACATGAGATGTCAGATGTAAGTGAGTTTATCACAGTTAGCATGGGAGTTGCATCATTGAAACCAAATGATGATTATAAACCGGCTAAGCTCATTAAACGCGCTGATATAGGACTCTATAATGCGAAAAGAGAAGGAAGAAATTGCTATATTTCTATCGAAGAATGAAGTGGGAATATCTTAAATTCTGTAAAAATCTCTAAGCTGGTATGAGCTTAGAGATTTTTATTGCATATGAGGAATGTCCCTCATTTTGTGTAAACGCAACTGGTATAAAAAGAGTATATATTTTTATAGGGGAAAAACAGTCATCTTGGCTAGTTGTCCCTTGCTTGCATTATACGGAAAAGCCCCTTGCTGTCAAGGTATTCAAGTCTGTCAGCCAAAATATTTCTAGTTGGGAATGAATTCGGGATAGTCTCTCACAATAAAAATGGCTTGATAGTTTAGTTGTGATACCAGGTTTTAAAGCGCCTTATTTTACCTAATAACCCCCTTGAATTACCATCAAAACAAATAGCTCTATCATCGACATACACTATTGCGGGCGGCTTGTGTACAGCTACGTCATCAACGACTATGCCATATTGTTTTAACCATGTATTAATAGCTTCTTTTCCCCCAGTTTGATGGCAGCGAGTAGACACAATCACAACTCGATAATGCTTTCGAATCTCCTCAATCGCCTCTTTTATCCCCGTAACAGGTGGATCAGGAATAACTTCAACTCCCTGAAATCCACTTGTATAGCTGTGGATCACACCATCAAAATCAAGTACAACGGTTTTGACCATTATTATTTGCTCCTTATGATTTATTTCGAAATACTTCCCCCAGGGCAAGGCAGAACCTAGTGTATTTGCTGTGGCATCCGCACATATACAGCCTCGTAACAGCAAGAGTAATCATTATGGTACTGTCCCAGATAATTATCTTTACAATTAGAGAATTGTATTATGCAATTCTCTAATAAGAGTTTTATTTGCATTTGTAATCCTTGCTACTTTTCAGCTTACTTATTCTACCAATCGATCGATAAAAGAATTTCTGGAAATGGCTACTTTAGTAACAATTTTACATCACAAAGTCACTAAATATCTGTTCAGGAAAAATCGCTTTATTCCGGTATCGAAGACGTTATATTAGTTGCTCTTTAAGGACAAGGAATTGTTAAATTCGCTAAGTATACCCAAAAAACATCTAGTAGATGCTCTATTGCTATAGGTTTGACAAAAAGGGTTTTTTCTATAAAAAAAAGAAAGCAAGAAAAGAGAACTATAAAGAACTTCTTGGGGGGACAAAATTGTATGCACAAAGTTTTGGCGCTACGACGCTTGGCCTTGACGGAATTATTATTACCGTAGAAGTCGATATTAGTAACGGAATACCCTGTTTTGATATCGTGGGATTACCTGACACCGCTGTTAGAGAATCAAAAGAACGGGTTCGGTCTGCTTTAAAAAATTCTGGATTTATATATCCGCAAAAACGTATTACTGTAAATTTGGCTCCAGCAGAACTCAAAAAAGATAGCTCTGGATTAGATTTGCCTATTGCTATGGGAATTTTATGCGCTAGTGAACAGCTCGCTCAGGACAAAATTAACAATTGTCTTTTTTCGGCCGAATTATCTTTAGAAGGTCGTTTGCGGCCGATAAGTGGTATTTTACCAATGGTCATAGCCGCAAAAAATCAGGAACTGAATGCTGTTTATGTAGCGCCGGAAAACGGATCTGAAGCATTACTTATGGGAAATCCTTTTGTTGGAGCTGCCGCTACATTACGCCAGCTTGTTGGCTATTTGACAGAGAATCAGGCTCTGCCTTGTATTGAGGCAGAGCCTGAAGCATTTCTTAGCGGAAATTACGAGTTCGATTTTGCTGATGTTCAAGGGCAACTTGTTGCTAAAAGAGCTATGGAAATTGCCGCTGCTGGCGGCCATAATCTACTTATGGTCGGCCCACCAGGAGCGGGAAAAACAATGCTGGCGAAAGCACTGCCTTCTATTTTACCGCCGCTTACAGAAGAAGAAGCATTAGAAGTAACCAAAATCTATAGTGTCAGCGGCGAATTGCAGAGGCCTTCAGGCCTTATACGAAAACGATCTTTTCGCCACCCTCACCATACACTTTCAGCTGCAAGCATGATTGGTGGCGGGAGAATCCCTAGACCGGGAGAAGTAAGTCTAGCTCATCATGGGGTATTATTTCTCGATGAACTGCCCGAGTTTTCACGTCAGGTGCTTGAAGTATTGCGGCAACCCTTAGAGGATGGTATTGTAACTATTGCTAGAGTAAATGCCACTATTTCATTTCCTGCTAGATTCGTATTAATTGCTTCAGCTAATCCATGCAATTGCGGCTTCTTTCCTAGTGATCGCTGTACCTGCTCTGAACAAGAGGTTCGACGATATCAACATAGAATCTCAGGGCCCTTGCTTGATCGTATTGATATCTATTTATGGGTAGAACCCGTTTCTTACGATGATTTATCCCTAAAATCGCAAGGTGAACCATCAGAAACGATCCGTAAACGAGTTACCGCGGTAAGAAATCTGACGCAAGAGCGATTGGCACCATGGAGTATTTTTTGCAATGGACAAATGAGCCATAAACAGGTGTTAAAAACTTGTTGTTTAACTGTAAGTGCGCAAAAATTACTTAAAGGCGCCTTTCAAAAACTAGAGCTGAGTGCTCGCGGTTATGATCGAATTTTAAAAGTAGCACGAACAATTGCCGATTTAGATCAAGAAGAACAAATTACAGATCGTCACATTGCTGAAGCAATTCAATTTCGCAACCCTTTATTTAAAGCGTAGAAATAGTTTAGTAATGGGTACGTTCCCGAAATCTCCGCAAATATACGAAATAAGGAAGATCTTAGCGTTTAAACTGTCAAGCCATTCTAGTTTGAAACAAGACTATTATGAGTATTCGTGGGCTTATCTCTCTTTATTAAATTTTGAATTTTAGTACGGCGTTTCTCATTCCTTCTGCCAATCTTGCTAAGGCTTGGCTGGCAGAAGCAACTTCTTCCATTGTAGCCGATTGTTCTTCTGTTGCGGCAGATACGGTTTCCGATTGCTCTGCCGTTTTACGGCTCAAGTCATCAATGATTTTGGCCGAAAATACAATTTCTTCACTATTCGTTGACATCTGATCCATTGTTGTAGAGATACTTTTCATTTGATTAGAGACTCCTATAATTAATTCTGCAATATTTTTGAAAGTTTTCCCGGCGAGAGTTACAACCTCAGTACCAAGTTTTACTTCTTTTGTACCAGAATTCATGGAATTAACGGCTTTATCGGTTTCATTTTGTATTTCCGTGATCAATTCAGCAATTTGTTTTGCCGCATCTTGAGATTGTTCAGCTAATTTTCGAACTTCTTCTGCCACTACAGCAAAGCCTCGACCTTGTTCTCCCGCTCTTGCTGCCTCAATTGCGGCATTTAAGGCCAAAAGATTTGTTTGGCCAGCGATGCCAGAGATTGTATCAACAATTTGCCCAATTTCTTTAGAACGTTCGCCAAGTTTTTGTACAACTTCAGCCGAGGCAAATACGGTTTTTTCAATATTATTCATTTGAGTAATTGCCTTTTCTACCGAGTGATTTCCTTCGTTTGCTTGATTGGAAGCGTTTTCGGATTGTGTTGAAACTGTATAGGCTGTATCCGTTGCTTCTAGGATATTTCCTGCAAGATTATCTACTATATTTGATGTTTTTAATGCCGCTTGTAGTTGTTGTTCGGCGCTTTTAGCCACATCATTGATTGAAGAGGCGACTTGAGTAGAAGCTAATGCAGATTGCTCAGCACTAGCATATAATTGCTGAGAAGAAGCGGCCACCTGTTCCGAGGATTCATGGATTTGTTTTAGGATGGATCGTAAGTTCATTCGCATGTTAAGTAAAGCGTTTGAAACTTGGCCAAATTCATCTTGATTCATGATGCGCCGAGGCTTATCCGTAAAATCTCCGGCAGCGAGTTCTTCACAAAATGACACCATGCTTTTTAAAGGATTTACAATTTGCTTGGAAATGTAATATCCGCTTATTAAGAAAATAGAACCTAACAACATAACGAGAAAAATAGTAATTCGATTTGATGTATTAAAAGAATCCGTGGATTTTTGTTTCGTTTGTAATGATACTTTATTATAGTATTCTGAAACTTGTCTCATATCGTCAATAGAAGCTTGAGCTTGTTTTTCAACAGTTTTTACATAAAGTTGATAGGCTTCTTCATTTTTATTTTGCAGAGCAAGAGCTAGTGTTTGTTGACTGCTTGCTAAATAGGATTGGAGAGATATTTTAGCTTTGTTGAGTAACTCTTGACTCTGCGTATCATGGGGTTTACTTTCAATTAATCCGAAATTATCATTGAGCTGTCTAGTTCGTTGATCAATTAGGTTTTTAAGTTCTGAATTTTTTTTATCATCGGTCGTTAGCATTAATTCCAGAATGGCAGCATTCATTCTATTTATGTAAGATCTATTTTCGTTAACGAGAGCTATGGGAACAAGGCAGTCATCATAGATATAGTTTGTCATATCGTTTGATTGATGTAGGAAGACGTAGCTAATATATCCGAAGAGAATTAAAGATAAAAAGGCGATTGCGTTTAAAAGGAATAATTTAGAACGAACCGTTACAGTCCTTAAAAAATTCATAGTACCCCTCCTAAATAATTTTTACTTACATATATTCGACTGTAATTATCAAAAACCTACATTTTTAACATGCGAATGTTATTTATTGTCGTAATAACTGGAAAAGAGCTTTAAAATATAATTAGATTTTGTTTGTTTTCTAAATAAGTGATTAACTCATCTGTTAATTATGTCTAAAATAGGCCAATCATTAAAGGTAAAAATAAAAATTGATAAAAATTTTTAAAACAAAAGAAGGAAAATGGTATATTTTGTCGAAAAAACAAGTAAACAGGAAGGGAGAGGTAATATGGCATTGTCAGGTTGGGATAATAAATATAGCGTTAATATTCCTGTAATGGATAAGGATCATCAAAAGCTAATTGAAATGATTAGTAATTTACATCAAGCCATGAAGACTGGCCAGAGTAAACCAATGTTGTCATCGCTTTTAAGTGATTTAACGCATTATGCTCAAGATCATTTCGCCAGTGAAGAAAAATATTTATCATCAATAGCAAGTCAGGAACTTTCTACTCAAAAACAGCAACATGTCACTTTTTTGAATAAAATTGATGAATTTAAATCAACTTATGAGGCCGGAAATACAATTTTAGCTATTCAGATACTACCATTTCTAAATAATTGGTTTTTGAATCATATTATGCAAATGGATATGAAATATAAACAATAAAGAGGAGGTATCAATATGGCCTTAATCGAATGGACCTCTAATTTTAGTGTGCATCTTTCTGAATTTGACGAAGAACATAAACAATTGGTTGCTATGATCAATTCTTTACATGAGGCAATGAAATCCGGAAAAGGGAAGGATTCAATGGCTGCTTTACTTGATAAAGCGACTGTGTACGCACAAAAACATTTTGCCCATGAAGAAAAAATGATGCTTCAGTATAATTACCCTAAATATAAAGAACATAAAGAAATTCATGATGAATTTGCCCAAAAAGTAACAGAACTTCGTGGTTTGCATGATCAAAACTTGTTGCAGGCAAATCAACTTCTAAATATCTTACGGGAGTGGTTGATCAATCATATTTGTAATACCGATATGCATTATTCTAGTTTTTTCTTAAAGGCAATGAAAGAAGAAAAGTGATGTGTATTTAGATACAAGAAGAACCTTACACTACGGGCGATCTGCCGCAGGTGAGATGGTTAAAGAATCAATTAGACAACCTAAAAAGCAGCTATTGAAGGACAATTTCCTTAGTAGCTGCTTTTATTTTTATATCTTCCATTTGATTTTTTGTATCAAAAGCCATATAATCAAAGACGAACAAATGTTCTGTTTAGGAAAAAGCGATATAGCGCAGAAAAATTTGCCTGTAAGTTTCTATAGAATTTATGACAATATAGAATATGGCGGGAAGCGTTTTTGTAAAAGGATTAGCGGGACATAATAAAGATATGGAGGCGCATGAGGTTATTTTGATCAAGGTTGACCGTTTACGAATGCGATAGACTTGCAGGATTTGCGATAAAAAAGTCAAACTGTTTGATGAGAATGGTATTTGGTTCATAGTAATCGACTAAAGGGAGGAATTTTATGCGTTTAAGCTGCAAGTGTGGAAATACAGAGAGTTTATCTGCCAAAATGGAAGGCTTTGATTTTGAGATTGTCAGAGTCTCAAATGATAGTAAGACGATTGTAATAGCTGTAAAGTGTCGGCGCTGTGGCACACAGTCCGAGAAAATTTTACTCGGAGCATAAAACAGAGTTGTCATGAGTTAGTCACAATCTTTATGTATGATTTAAGTATCAAAATAAAGAAGGTGATTTTATGTTTCATCATGGCGGCTTTTTTATCTGGGGCATAGCTAGCGCGGTTATTCATGTAATGATTGCAGGCGGTTTTTTATATTTGCTGTTTAGTATCGCAAAATCGTTAAAACGCATTGCTGCTAAAATGGATAAACAAGAATAAAATAAGTTCCAATTGCAAAGCGGTTAGAAAAGTAAGCTGCGAAATCGTATTAATTGATATAAAAACGTCTTGGAAAAATAATTAAGAAGTTCCTTGACATTAATAAGGTACCTGTATATAATTAAAAACAGAAGGTACCTTATTATTTTGAAAAGGAGAGATAATTATGGAACAAGATAGAAATTTAATTGAACAGTTTGTTGTTTTTAGCCGTTTAATGATGCATAAACATCATCATATGAAAGGTTGTCAAACACATAATCCTTATCGTGGGCAAGGTCGTATTCTTTCTCTACTGAAACTGGAGCCTAAAATGAGTCAGAAGAAGTTATCATTTTTATTGGGGATTCGGCCCCAATCAATTGGTGAACTTCTGGGAAAATTGGAGCAGGCCGGTTATATTAAAAGAAACCAATCAGCAGAAGATCGCCGGGCAATGGAAATTGAACTTACCGAACAAGGTTTGGCGGCAGCTGTTGCTGACGAAACACCGCAGGAAAAAGAAAACAGTCTGTTTGATTGCCTTAATGATGAAGAGAAAACGAATCTTTCCTCCTATATGGACAAGCTTATTGAATCACTGAAAGAGGGACTCGGTGAGCAGGCAGAGGAAATGTTAAAGCATCATCATGGGCCACATGGACATCATGGTCACGAATGTCATGAAGGACATGGCCATCATTGCGGCGGTCAAGGCCATCCTGGGCAACATTGGCATCATCATCAATTTGAAGGTCAAGACGACCAGAAACATAAATAAGAATAACCATACGATATATAACAAACCCAGCTATTACCAATGGTAGTAGCTGGGTTATTTTTTCTTTTAAATAAGAATCTGCTTATTTTTTTCATTATGTGATATTTATTACAGCTTGGAGAGTTATAGGGTGATAAATTTATAGTATGATTTTTAGTTATTGAAAGATTCTTTTGCAAAACAGCTAAAAATATATTATAAGGAGAATAGAAAAATGGATATTGATAATTTATTACGACAGCATCATGATATTCTTGCTTTAGTTGGAGAACTTGAAAAGTATAAAACAGGTGATTTACTTCAAAATAACGCGGTTACGGTGGCAAAATCTTTAGCTCAATTAGCGGGGATATTAAAAATGCATCTTTCCTCTGAAGATAAATTCTTATATCCAAAGCTATTACAAAATACTGATGCAACAATTCATACAACAGCTAAGCTTTTTATTAATGAAATGGGAACGCTGGGACAATCATTTGAAACCTATAAGATGTCTTATATGGGCGCCAGTAAAATTGCGGCTCAGGCTGATAATTTTATAAAAGAAACCCAGAGCATTTGTGCAGCAATTCGCGAAAGAATGAATAAAGAAGAACATGATTTATATCCCTTATTAAAATGAGACTTTATTTGCGATGTAAAGTGCATTGAAATTGCACTTTTTCCGTACCTATATTTTTATAGGAGTGCGGTTGATCTGATTGAAAGCATAGGGTGTCGCCAGCTTCCAGCTTATAAGCATCATCATTAATATTAAACAATAACATTCCTTCGATTACAAATACGTATTCATCTGAATTTTCACCATGTGAAGGAGCTGTGTGGATTTTTCCTGGATCAAGTTCAGCAATGAAAATTTCAATTAGCTTATTCGAATTGGAGAAAATGGGGTATAATTTCATTCCTGTCAGATGATCAATAATTGGTATGATTTCTTTTTTCCTTGCGACGCTGATCTGAGGTTGTGCTTCCTGAATTAAGTCTTTAAATCTTACTTTGAGACCAACAGCTATTTTCCATAGAGAATTTACGGTTGGATTGGCATCGCCGTGTTCAATCTGACTCAGCAGTGCTTTACTTAACCCTGACGATTCAGCCAGTTTATCAAGGCTCATTTTCTTCTCTTGGCGCAGTCGTAGCAGGTTTTGGCTAATGATCATATTAATTTTATTCAAAAAATCGCCTCCGTTTATATAAAGAAATACTTATCTTGGCAATCCTATGAAATTAATATTATGACCCAAAAGGCCAAAATCCTGTTTGTTGCGTTGAAAATAAAAAAATGGCATCGATTATAAGTCAATTCGATGCCATAGAAAGAGTATTGTTACCAATCGTCTGTAAGGGAAAACCTTACAATTAGCCGGGAGGAAAATAGATTTTGGTCTTGATCATAAATACGAATTAGTTTTCGGAATGCATATTCTTTTGAAGCGGGATAACCGTCTTTACAAAAATAAGTAATTACAGTTGAAAAATTCATTTTCTCTCCTTCCTTTCGCTAAAATATGACAATTGTTTGTTAAATATATTCTAACATAAATTGCGTTTTTTTCAATATAATAAACGATAATTTTTTTGTGATTTCTTTTAATTGGATAATAGTTGGAAAGCACATATGGAAAAAATTCACTTGCGGCATAAATAAAACATAATTTTGTAACACTTCTTCTTTGCGCACATAGTCTATAGTAACCCCGATCTTGATAAAGGCTAGTGTGATAAGGAGGCAGTATTATGAATTTTGGTCGCGGAAATAGCTGGTGGATCATTATTATTATCATTTTATTGCTTTTATTCTGTTGTGCAGATGACTGTTCATCTACTTGTTAAGCCAATAGGATAGGTAATAGGAAAACATAAGTAAATCAGGTTATCCCAGTAATCCTAAAAACTTCTGCTAGAACCTTGGCAGAAGTTTTTATTTTGAGCTAAAAAAAGTATAAAATGCTACGTTGAATAAAAATATAAAATGACTTATAATTATACAAACAGATGAAATAAGGAGATGGCAAAACAATGAAAAGTAGAGTTTTCGTTGACGGGCAGGAAGGTACAACAGGCTTAAAAATTCACGAATATTTATCGAAACGTTCCGATATTGAGTGGCTCAGTATTGATTCAGATAAACGAAAAGATACAACAGAACGTAGTCGCTTGATTAATTCGGCAGATATTGTTTTTCTTTGTCTGCCTGATGCCGCAGCCAGAGAGGCTGTCGCTTTGATAGAAAATGATCATACACGAGTAATTGATGCCAGTACTGCTCATAGAACTAATCCTGATTGGGCATATGGGTTGCCTGAACTTAGCCCGGCGCATCGGGAGAAAATCAAACAGTCTAAACGAGTTGCTGTACCTGGCTGTCATGCCAGTGGCTTTGCTATGGGAATGTATCCTCTGGTTAAAGCGGGGATTGTTTCGCCTGATTATCCTGTAACTTGTACCTCATTAACAGGGTATAGCGGCGGTGGAAAGAGCTTAATTGGGAAATATGAAAGTGCTGAAGCGGGTCAATTGAATAGTCCCCGTCCTTACGGGTTGACCCTGCAGCATAAGCATTTGCCAGAAATGCAGGTTATATCCGGTCTTAATTATCCACCAGTTTTTGTACCGATTGTTGCAAATTATTTCAAAGGAATGGGAGTTTCTCTGCCTCTCTATTCGCACATGTTGCAGAAAGAAATGACGGCTGAACAAGTTCATGACTTTTTTGCCGATTACTACTCTGGGGAAACTTTTTTAAAGGTTATGCCCTACGATTCGAGCGCTTTTCTTGATAATGGCTTTTTTACTGTAGAAGACTGCAATGATACAAATCGGGTAGAACTTTTTGTGTTTGGCAATAATGACCGTATTCTAGTTGCAACTCGCTTTGATAATTTAGGGAAAGGCGCTTCTGGTGCGGCTGTCCAATGCATGAATATTATGCTCGGTGTACCAGAGGATACAGGTCTTCAAGCTTAGTTTTATTGGTTTTTATTTGTATGTAAAGAGGTGCTTTTATAGCATCTCTTATTTTATTTCCTGGGAAATTATGTAATTCAAAACCTAAAATACTTGGTTTTATGGCAAATGCTTGACTTTTATCTTTATTTTAGGCAAGCTTAGAGATAATTTATGACTTGTATCATAGCAAGAGTAATGTGGGAGGGGTTTATATAAAACCGTTAAAACGCTTAATTGCTACAGCACTAGGCCAAGAGGAACCTGATAGGGTATTGAAAAATGGCAGAATTTTTAATGTTTTTACAGGCGAATTTATGGAAGGCGATATAGCAATTGTTGAGGGGTATATTGCTGGAATTGGCAAATACCGTGCTAAAGAGGAATTGGATATGAAGGGGTTTATTTTAACGCCTGGATTTATTGACGCCCACATGCATATAGAAAGTTCGATGGTCAGCCCAAGTGAATTTGCGAAAGCTGTTGTTCCGATCGGGACAACGACGGTCATTGCTGATCCTCATGAAATTGCTAACGTATTAGGTGGCGAAGGCATTCAGTATATGCTCGACGCAACCGAAGACCTACCGCTCAATGTTTATTTTATGCTGCCTTCTTGTGTACCGGCTACAGAGTTTGAACATGCTGGCGCCCAGCTCTTAGCAGCAGATCTTGCTACTTTTCTCGATCACCCTCGCGTATTAGGTTTGGGAGAAATGATGGATTATCCTGGTGTAATAACTGGTAAAGAAGAAGTATTGGCTAAACTAGCTCTGGTGCAGGGGAAAATGATTGACGGACATGCTCCCGGTGTTACGGGAAAAACTTTGGCCGCATATATTGCTGCAGGCATTCAATCTGACCATGAATGTTTAACTGCGTCGGAAGCGATGGAACGGTTGGCACAGGGAATGTATATTATGTTGCGGGAAGGTTCCGCTGCCCAAAATCTTCGTTCACTTTTAGCGGCAGTTACAGCGCATACTTTGCCACAATGCCTTTTAGCGACAGATGATCGTCATCCGGAAGACTTAATTGAATTTGGTCATATCAATTATCTTATTAAGCTTTCTATTGAAGCAGGACTTGATCTAAGTTGGGTTTTGAAAATGGCAACCATCAATACTGCTAGGTATTTTGGCTTAAAAGAACTTGGCGCCATAGCAACTGGTTATCGAGCCGATATTTTAGCTTTCTCTGATACTACTACCTGGAAGCCGACTGTTGTTATTAAGGATGGGAAAGTTGTTGCTAGAGAGGGCGCCTGTTTATCTCATAATTTGGTTAGGAAACAGCAAGTTGTTACGAATACGCTTTGCTTAGGTCCGATAAAAAAAGAGAAGTTAAGAATTCCCGCTGAATCGACTCAAGCTAGAGTAATTGGTCTGATACCAAGGCAGTTGGTTACCACTTTATTGACGTTGCCTGTTCCTAGTTATAAGGGAGAGTTTTTACCTGACGTTAAACAGGATATTATCAAACTAGCCGTATGGGAGAGGCATCATGGCAGTGGAAATGTTGGGGTAGGTTTATTGCAAGGTTTTGGCTTACGACAAGGTGCAATTGCTTCTACTGTAGCACACGATTCCCATAATCTTATTATTGCGGGCACGAGCGATGATGATATGATGCTTGCATTAGAGGAAATACAGCGCTTGCAAGGCGGGCTTGCCATTGTAGATAATGGCAAAGTTTTAGGATCTTTAGCTTTGCCGCTGGCAGGTTTAATGACAGAGCTTCCTGTGGAAGAAGTAAGAGAGAGGCTTTTATTTTTGCAGCTTTTAGCAAAAAAGCTTGGTATTCGAGATGTCTATGATCCTTTTATGACTTTAGCTTTTTTAAGTCTTCCAGTAATTCCCAGTGTCAAACTAACGGATTGTGGTCTGGTTGATGTAGCGCAAGGCAAAATTCTACCAGTTTCACTGTAAGATCAGTTGATTCGACTAAAAATTTTTTACGAAAGAAAAAGGAAATCGCAGTATTAAGTAGAATTATCGAATTAGAGTAAATAATAAGATAATTGTTTTATGTTTCTTTTTTGACTAGTGCCCTAAATAAAGGGTGTTGATTTACAAGTAATTTGCGAGAAGGAGAGAAAATCATGATGGATCAAGTGATGGACCCTTTAGTAAGCGTAAATGCTTTAGAAAAAATTGTTTTGGGTAATGGTGACTTTTGGCTGATTCCTTTAAAAGCGGGAAGCCCTGTGCGAATTGGCTATACCGTACAGGAAGCGAAAGATCGGTTAAAAGAAATGGGCAAAGAAGAGCAGTTTCCTTATCTTATGCAAAAATAAAGAAGAAATAACGAGTTCGCTTGAGTTAATCAGGCGGACTTATTTTTTTAAAATTAGCAGCACTCCTAATAAAATAAAACTGGTTCCAGCCCAAAAACCAAGAGTAACCTCTTCGCCAAGTAGCAACCAGCCTAGACACGTTCCCACGAGCGGCTGAAAAAAGAAATATATGCCGCTTTTACTTGCTTCCACAAGCAGCAGGCCTTTATTCCAAAAATGAAACGCGCCAGCCGTAGAAATAACGCCTAAGTAGAAGAGTCCGCTCCATAAGGTAGGGTCTTCTTGGATTAACTGCCAAGGAATATTTGGCAAAGAAGCGTATACGAATGGAGTTAGCGTAAGAGTAGCCGTGAAAATAGCATAAGTAGTAATCAATAAAGATGAATAGCGAGCGGGGACAAGCTTAATCAGTACGGACATTAATGCCCAGGTGATTGCAGCGAAGCCTAGAATCAATCCGCCAATTAGCGATGCATCTTGCTGACTGCCAAAGCCAGCGATTAAGATAACGCCAGCCGAGGCCAAAAGAACGGATAAGCCTTTACGCCACGTTATCGTTTCTTTTAATAGAAAGCGAGCAAAGACGACCATGAGTGCTGGAGTTGCCGCTGTGATTACGGCTCCCATCTGAGCGGAGGCCAAATGAGTTCCAACAAATTGCGCCCAAATCGAAAGAAAATATCCAATAAAACCAATTATAAAAAGGAGAGGAATGTCTTTCCAGCGAATCGAAAGCGATTGTCGCGAAAAGAAACAGAGCAGTAATAAGGCGCTTAGAGCGATTATATAGCGAAGCCAGATAAGCTCTAGTGCTGGAATCACTGTTAGAACTACTTTGCTGACCACGTAAGTTCCACCCCAGATGCTAGCTGCTATCGTTAAATAAAAAGGGCCAAGATAAGATGTTTTCATTGATGGAAACCTTCTTTCTAGTAAAGAATCATTATGAATGATTATACTATAAAACAGGGTTTTTATGATGTTTTAAAATTGTTTGCATTTTACTATCTATTTGATTTGATCAATATTATCGGACTTTTCGGTGTTTATCTTTTGCCACTCAGTGAAAGATTTTAACTGTTGAGACGCTTTTTATAGTGCTTTTATGCAAATTACAGTATACTTAAATCCATAAATTATTTAAAACTATAGAAATGGGGTTTATAAGCGAATGAATGCAAGTCAAGAATCTTTTGCCAAGAAGTATGGATTACTAATTGGACTTATTGCCATGATCGCTATCTTACTGTTGCCACCGTCGCCGACATTGCCTGTTGCGGGGCATCGGATGTTGGCTATTTTGGTATTTTCTATTGTGGTGTGGATGACTGATGCGATTTCCTATCCTGTCAGTGCGGCAGTTATTTTAAGTTTGATGTCTTTTTTATTAGGGACGGCGCCTAACCCGGCAAAGCCTGATGTTTTACTTGGAACAAATGCCGCATTGACATCGGCGTTAAGTGGGTTTTCTAATACGGCTCTGGCCCTTGTCGGCGGTGCTTTATTTTTAGCCGCTGCAATGACACAAACCGGGCTTGACAAACGGATTGCCTTGTTTGTTTTATCTAAAATAGGAGCTAAGACAAATCGGGTTTTAATGGGTGTTATTGCGGTTGGTTTTATTTTGAGCTTTTTTGTACCAAGCACAACAGCTCGTGTTTCTTGTCTTGTACCGATTGTTATGGGGATTATTACCGCCTTTGGCGTGGATAAGAAGAGCCGCTTTGCTGGCGTTATGATGATTGCTGTAGCACAGGCTGATAGTATATGGAACGTAGGGATTAAAACAGCTGCGGCTCAGAATATGATTGCCCTTGGATTCATAGAAAAACAATTAGGCGTATATATTACTTGGATGGACTGGTTTGTTGCTGCTGCGCCTTTTGCGGCAATTATGTCTGTGGTTCTTTATTATGTTCTTATTAAAATGATGCCGCCGGAAACAAAAGAAGTCGCAGGTGGTAAAGAAGCCATTGCCCGTGCTCTAGCTGAGCTTGGACCCATGAGCCTTGCTGAGAAAAAGTTAATGGCGATGTCTTTTATTCTGCTTTTCTTCTGGTCTACGGAGAAGATTGCTCATCCTTTTGATACGTCAACTACAACGATTGCAATGATTTCCTTAATGTTGTTACCGAAGATCGGGATTATGACCTGGAAAGATGCGCAGGCTAAGATTCCCTGGGGAACTTTGATTTTATTCGGTGTTGGCATTAGTTTGGGTTCCGCTTTATTATCAACAAAAGCAGCTGCTTGGTTAGCGAAAATCATTGTAACGCTCTTTGGGTTGCAGACTATGCCCGCTTTGGTGATCTTAGCAGTTATGGCAGCTTTTTTGATCATTATTCATTTGGGATTTGCCAGTGCGACTGCTTTGGCAGCGGCGATGATTCCTATTATTATCTCAATTTTACAAGGGAGCACCATCACTGGCATTAACGTAGTTGGTCTTACTATGATCTTGCAATATGTCATCAGTTTTGGTTTTATTCTTCCTGTAAATGCACCACAGAATATGATTGCTTATGGTACGGAAACTTTTGAAGTAAAAGATTTTATTCGTACCGGAGTTCCCCTAGCTTTAATTGCTTACGGCTTAATTTTGTTGCTCGGAGCAACTTATTGGAAATGGATTGGTATTGTGTAAGGCTTTTTTATCGGAATAGAAAGTGCTAGGCCCTACTGTTACAGTAGGGCCTATTTTGCAGAATTAGCAGGATTTTTCTTGGCGAAAGAGAATTTAAATCGATTAGATTTTTTCAAGAAAACGGGAGGGGAATATGGGATTAATTCCTGAACTATTAAGTGAAATGGCTTTAATTGCCATGGTTGCTTATTTAATAGGGCGTAACAAGTACTTAGTTAATTGTATGATTCGTCCGGCTACTTTTTCTTCACAACTTGTATTAACATTAATTTTCTCTAGTTTATCCATTATGGGAACTTATAATGGTATGCCAATAGAGGGGGCTTTGGCCAATAATCGAACCGTTGGCGCTTTAATGGGCGGGTTTATGGGAGGCCCTTATGTTGGTTTTGCTGTAGGGGTGATCAGCGGTTTTCATCGCTATGTATTAGGCGGATTTACGGCGGAAACTTGTGGTTTTGCTACTATTTTAGCAGGTCTGATCTCAGGTTGGGTACGTCATAAAGTTGGCATCGTTCAGGTGCCATGGAAAACAGCGGCTTTGGTTGCTTTTCTCGTTGAAGTGATTCAAAAACTGATGGTTCTTGCTTTTGCAAAACCCTTTGAGGCTGCATGGGCGTTAGAGAAAGCGATTGCTGTTCCGACAACTCTTGTTTCTGTCATTGGAACAGTCGTGTTTGTTCTTATCATTAAAGATATTCGTGCTGAACAGGATTTAGCAGGTGCTAGAGCGGCCGAATTAGCATTAAATATCGCCCGGAGAACCAGTGTCTATTTGCGTAATGGTCTTACTGTGCAATCGGCCGGAAAAACAGCTCAGTTTATTTATGAATTAGCTGAGGTCGATGCGGTAGCGATTACCAATAAGGAGAATATTTTAGCTTTTATTGGATCAGGCAGTGATCATCATAAAGTGGGTGAAAAAATTTTGGCTTCTTCCACGCAGGCGGCCTTAGACAGTAGACATCCCGTTATTTTTAACACATCAGAAGAGCAAGGCTGTATTGTACCCGAATGTCCACTGCAATCAGGGATTGTGGCGCCGCTTATTGTTGGTAGCGAAGTAGTTGGTACGATAAAAATTGCTAAAACGCAGAAAAATTCAGTTACTTCGATTGACACTCATATTGTTGATGGCTTAGCAAGTCTGTTATCGGCGCAGATTGAGCTTGATGAAATTGAACAACAGAAAAAACTGAGGGAAAGAGCCGAGTTAAAAGCGTTGCAGGCGCAAATTAATCCTCACTTCATTTTTAATACGATTAATATTATTATTTCTTTTTGTCGTACCGATCCGAATATGGCACGAGAACTTCTTGGTCATTTAGCTACCATGATGCAGTTCAATTTTAGTGAACATGGTGAATTTATCAGCTTAAACGAGGAAATAGAAGGGATTCATGCTTATTTAGAAATAGCCAAAGCGAGGTTTGGACCAAGGCTTACTGTGGGTGTTGATGTAATTAATTGTGAGGGAAGCGAGAAACTGCCAGTTCTATTTCTGCAGCCTATAGTGGAAAATGCTATTTTACATGGGCTGTTTCCGAAAATTGCTGAGTGTCATTTGAAGGTGGAAATTCGGCGAACGCAGCAGGAATTGTCTGTCGAGGTTTATGATAATGGCGTAGGAATGGAAAGGCAGCAAGTAGAGGCTGTTTTCGCTGAACAAACAGATGGCATCGGTCTTGTGAATGTCCAGCGTCGCTTAATCGGTCTTTACGGTAAAGAGAGAGGATTACAGATTCAAAGTAAAGTCGGACAAGGCACTACGGTGCGAATGCAAATCCCACTTAAGGAGGCGACTCGTCAGTATGCCGTTTAGAACAGTCATTGTTGATGATGAGCAGCCAATTTGTGATGAAATTGAATATCTATTAAAAAGTCATATTGATATGGAAGTGACCCAAAAATTTTGCAATAGCTTGGATGCTTTGACTTACTTAGCAAAGAACGATTGCGATCTTTTGTTCCTTGATATCAAAATGCCGCAAATGACTGGACTGGAATTAGTACAAAAACTAGATGTGTTGCGTCAACCGCCACTCGTCATTTTTTTAACAGCTTTCCATGAGCATGCTCTCGAAGCTTTTAACACTTTAGCCGTGGGATATATTACGAAACCGGTGACTCAGGCGAAAATTACGAAGGTATTGCATAAAATTCGTCTGTTATCAACACGGGAAACAGTTGAACTTTCTCCTGTTTCTAGGATCTGTGCAATCGAAAAGGGAAATCTGGTTCCCGTTGATAAAAAAGCGATTGTTTTAGCTTATGTGAAAGATAAAGACGTTTTTATTCGCACGAAAGAAAAGGAGTTTCCTGTTGCACTGACTTTGCAGGAGGTCGAGGCCGCATTAAACGATGGATCGTTTATGCGCGTGCATCGCCAATATATTATTAATCTCGATTTTATTGCGGAAGTTGTTCCCTGGTTTCACGGTTCCTTTCTTTTGCGTATGTCTGATTGCAAGCATGAAGAAGTGCCAGTGAGCCGCAATAAAGTAAAAGCGTTGAAAACCGTTCTGGGGATTCGTTAAAAAAGCACAGAAAAAGGAATTGAGAAGATTCCTTCTTTCTGTGCTTTTTATTTTAATTTATATGCTTTTTAACTAAACTTTGAATCGATTGACAGCTTGCTGTAACTGTTGCGCCATATCCGCTAGGTTTTGACTTGCTGAAGAAATTTCTAGCATAGAGGCGGATTGTTCTTCTGTTGCAGCGGAAACAGTTTGGGCCTCGGCAGCTGTTGTTTTACTTAAATTATCAATGGAAGTCATTGCGGTAGCTATTTCACGGCTTCCTTGTCCCATTGTTTCGATTGCGGCAGAAATGTTAGCAACTTGGCCGGAGACTTCTGTAATTAATTCGGCAATTTGCCGGAACGCTTCACCAGAAGATACAACGACTTCCGTTCCTAGTGCAACTTCCCGTGTGCCTTGATCCATTGCTGTGACAGCTTCATTCGTATCCGATTGAATTTCATGGATTAATTCGGCAATTTGTTTTGCTGCTTCTTGCGACTGTTCCGCTAGTTTGCGAACTTCTTCAGCAACGACAGCAAAGCCACGGCCTTGTTCGCCAGCTCGAGCAGCTTCAATAGCAGCATTTAAAGCAAGTAAATTAGTTTGTCCGGCAATTCCGGCAATCGTATCGACAATTTGGCCGATTTCTTTGGAACGTTCGCCGAGATTGGCAACAACTTTTGCGGAAGTATTTACTGTCTTTTCGATGAGTTCCATTTGATTGATTGCTCGTGAGACCGATGTGCCGCTTGCCTGTGCCTTCTCGCTTGCTATCGCTGATTTATCAACAGCGCCACGGGTATTTGTGATAATTTCGTTGCTATTGGCAAGCATTTTATCAACAATAATCTTAGTTCTTTCTACTGCATGAAGTTGATGTGCTGCATTCTCTGCAATATTGGTTACCGAAACTGCAACTTGATTAGAAGCCTGTGAAGACTCTTCCGCACTTGCTGTCAGTTCCTCTGATGATGCTGCAACATGCTCGGAGCCTGTATGTACCTTTAGAATCAGATCTCTTAAGTTTTGCACCATGGAGTTAAAACCGCTGGCAAGAATACCAATTTCATCTTTTCCGGTTACGGTACTTTGAACCGTGAGATTTCCTGATGATACTTCCTGGACATCTTGAGCGAGGGCTTCGATCGGTTTAGACAAACGATTGGCTGTCACATAGGTAATGCCAATAACAATTAGAATAGAAAGAACAGCGATAATTGTTAAAAGCCAACTCAGATGGGTGAGAGAAGCAAAAACGACCTTTTCCGGTACGGTAATGGCCAAAGTCCATCCAGTAGAAGGAACTTTTTGATAAACCATTAAATAGGTTGTACCGTTTAAATCATAGCTGCTATACCCATCATTGCTGGCAAGCATTTTTTTCATCATATCACTATAGGGTTTTAATTTTTCGACTTCAAAGACGTTTTTAGATAGAAGTTCGTTGTCGGGATGGGCCAGCATCATGCCTTTGCTATCCATGAGAAAAGCATATCCTTGGCCGTAAATATTGATTTCTTTAATCGTATCAACAAGAGTTTGAAGTAAAATATCTTCAGCTAAAATACCACGAATTTGACCTGTAGAAGTTTTTAGCGGCATGGCTACAGATACGGCCATTTGATTTGTTACTAAATCTAAATAGGGATCGGTAAAGACTAATTTCTTCTGCTCCATGCCCGTTTTATACCAGCCACGTGCTCGGGGATCATAGCCGGGAGGGGGAGCCCAACCGCTGCCATCAATCATTTTGCCATCTTGACTACCAAAGTATAGATCGGAAACACCTGGATCAACATTTTTGTAACCGGCGACCATTGGAACCGTGATTTCGCCATCACCCACAGTAGTTTGAATGGTTCCGGCGGTGGTTTCAAGAATTTTTCCTTTAGTCAGCAACCAGCCTTCCAATCTATTTACTTGTGAGTTTACATTGTTTTTTAATTCACTATGAATTCGTACGGTCATTTCATTCTTTGTAAATAAGTACCCAGCTAAGGATGATACTAAAAGAATGATTGCTGATAAGAGTGAAAAAATCAATGTAAGTTTGGTACGTAAACTCATAAAATGCATCCTCCTTCATTCATATTTATATCGGTCATTTTTTTATTATAACAGGGATTGTTTCAAATCCATAGGCTAAAAGGCTGATTTTTATGAATCAAAGCTAAGAAAAATGATATTAAAAGTGAGATACTGTTTTATTTAATATAATGAATGAAAATGTTTAAGATTACTTAAACTCAAATGGCTGTATAAGTGGTTTCGTAGATAAAAATGAAATAGAGTAGTGAATAAAAATGTGAAGAAAAAAGTGTTGACATAAGTGAATCTGCTGTGCTATTATATACAAGTCGCCGCTGAGCGACACGAAAACAGAAAAGAATCATCGCTTCTAAAAACGAAGGCGAAACGGTTAAAAAAGAAACTTTGA
>NZ_JBWBCL010000010.1:0-127362 GCF_056134285.1 Pelorhabdus sp. sgz311002
TTGTTACTTATCCATCGTTTAGTTTTCAGAGAGCCGCTACCGAAGCAGCTTAGATAGTTTATCATCTTTCGAACCAGTTTGTCAAGCACTTTTTTCAAAGTTTCTTTTTTAACCGTTTCGCCTTCTTTTCAGAAGCGATGATTCTTTTCTGTTTTCGTGCCGCCCATCGGCGACTTGTTTATAATAACATAGGGGTAAACTTATGTCAACACTTTTTGTGAAACTTTTTATTTTTATTGACTTTGGAGACTCTTGGCGTATTTACAATAATCGTTCTTATAAAAAAAACATGCTCTACTCTTAGAAAATCAATTGACACTTTTTCTATTTCGCATCTATAATAATCATAAACAATCATATTCAATCATATTCAATCAATTAAACTCATTATTTTGAAATAAATCGACCAAAAACACGCAACTATTCCATTTTTAAGGAGGTATCTTATGTTTGCCGAAGAGCGCAAAGCGGAAATCTTACAACTTATGAAAATTGGACAGACAGTAAAAGTAATTGAACTGTGCCAACACTTTGATGTATCTGAGTCAACGATTCGCCGCGACCTACAGGAGATGGAAGATGAAGGGTTATTGCAAAGAACCCACGGCGGCGCCATATTGGCGCAATCGGGTTACGAGTTCAGTTTCCACGAAAAAGAAGTACGTCATTTAAATGAAAAACAACAGATTGCAAAATATGCTGCATCGCTCGTCAAAGATGGAGAAACAATTTTGCTTGATGCCGGAACAACGACTTTAGAAATTGCTCACTTCTTACAAAATAGATCTATTACGGTTGGTACAAATAGTATGGATATTGCCCAAAAGTTTGCCGATGACGCTACCGTCGAAGTTCTGCTAATCGGCGGAACCTTTCGTAAGTCCCCTAGATCGCTTGTCGGCTATCTCGCCAATGAATCACTGAAACGTCTACACTTCGATAAGGTTTTCTTAGCTGCTAACGGAGTGGACTTACTAAAAGGCGTAACAACTCCTAACGCAACGGAGGCTGAAACAAAACGCTATATGATGCTAGCCGCAGAAGAGCGGATTTTAGCGGTTGACCATAGTAAGCTGAATCAAAAGAGCTTATGCAAGATTTGCGACTTAGCTGAACTCAGCTTTATGATTACAGATCAAACGGTAAAAGCAGAAGTACTAAAACAATATGAAGGAAAAGTCAAAATTCATCTAGCTAAAGAGGCCTAACAGTAAACCCTGCGCAATAAAGGCTCCTCACCCTTATTACTTTCTATAGAAAGGAGGCTTCTCTAATGGTAGAAACAGCGAATATCATCACGGTCACCTTAAACCCAGCCTTAGATCATTCGATTTATCTCCCTTGTTTTCAAATAGGTAAAGTAAACCGTGTTCAGGAAGAACGCCTGGATCCCGGCGGCAAAGGAATTAATGTTGCGAATGTTATTCGTTCACTCGGCGAAAAGGTAACTGTCACTGGCTTTTTAGGACAAGACAACGTCAAAAAGTTTCAAGATTTCTTCTTAATGAAAGATATTGAAGATCATTTTATTACTTTACAAGGCGCCACGCGTAGCAATATGAAGCTCATTGATCAAACAAGCTGCACTGTCACAGAAGTAAATTTTCCTGGCCTAGCTTTTCAAGCAACTGATTATAAGCGCTTAGAAGAAAAAATCGCCTTTCTGGCCTCACCGAATTCGACATTTATCTTATCAGGCAGCCTGCCGCCGAATGCCCCCTCAAATATTTACGCTCAATTGATTGCTCAAATTAAAACAGCTGGGGGTCGCGCTTTCCTTGATACAAGCGGCGAAGCTTTACAACAAGCCCTGACAGCCAAACCGTATGCCATCAAACCGAACGTAGAAGAACTTAGTCAACTCTACGATCTAGACTTAACAAATCCTAGCAACTTACGAAAGATTATTGATGAACTCCTCCATAGTGGAATCGAACTTGTTGTAGTATCGCTCGGCGCTGATGGCGCAATCTTTGCTAAAGGGAAAGAAAAGCTTTTAGTCAAATCACCTACCATTTCGGTAAATTCTACAGTCGGCGCAGGCGATGCCATGGTAGGCGGAATTGCAGTCGCAACGTTACGAAACTTCTCCTTACAAAATCTAGCACGCTTGGCGACAGCCTCTGCGGCTGCCGCAGTTGCCACAGAAGGAACACAGTCTGGTTCCTTGACGGAAGTCCAAAACTTAGAGCCCCTTGTTCAAATCACAAACTGGGAGGAATCATAAATGAAAATCACAGAATTATTGAACGAAAGCTCCATTCTACTGGATATAAACGCTGTCACAAAAGAAGCTGTTTGGGAACAACTAGCCGATACTTTTCATGCAGCAAATGTCATAACAGATAAAACAGCTTACTTACAAGCTGTAGCCAAACGAGAAGAACTTGGTACAACCGGCGTTGGCTTCGGGGTTGCTATCCCTCACGCTAAATCAGACGCTGTCGCCAAACCGGCGATCGGCTTTGCCCGCATAAACGAGGGAATTGACGTAGCTTCCCTTGACGAAACAAAGGCGGATCTGTTCTTTCTCATCGCCGCACCACAGGCTGGTGACGATATTCACTTGCAAGCTCTATCCCGCTTAGCCAGGATGCTAATGCACGAATCCTTCCTTGCCGAACTCCGCTCCGCTCAAAACAAAGCAGACATCTTTGCTGCAATTCGTTCCCGCGAGGCCTGATCATTTTACCGAAATAAAAATTGAACGATAAGAAGGAGGAATTACCATGAGCAAACTGATTGCTGTTACATCCTGCCCGACCGGAATCGCCCATACCTATATGGCTGCTGAATCGCTTAGCAAGGCAGCTGGAGAAATGGGCCACACGATCAAAGTGGAAACACGCGGTTCCGTAGGAATCGAAAATGCGTTAACGCCGGAAGATATTGCCCAGGCTGACGCTGTCATTATTGCTGCTGATACAGCCATTGACACCACGCCTTTCGCTGGCAAACGTCTATATAAAATAGGCGTAGGCGCCGCCATAAAAAGTGGCAAAGATGTTATCAATGCCGCTTTAGCCTTAGAGACTCCTACAGTGGCTGCTACAAAAGATCAAGATTTTCTCAGCAAAGTGGCTGATGGCAAACAAGAAAAGTCTGCTGCTCGCACCGGCCCTTACAAGCATCTCATGACCGGCGTATCTTATATGATTCCGATGGTAGTCGCTGGCGGTCTTCTCATTGCTCTTTCTTTCGTATTCGGTATTGAAGCGTTCAAAGAAAAAGGAACTCTAGCTGCAGCCCTTATGGATATTGGCGGCGGTGCAGCCTTCGCCCTTATGGTGCCCGTCTTAGCTGGCTTCATCGCTTTTTCCATTGCCGACCGTCCCGGCCTGACACCGGGTCTCATTGGCGGTATGCTTGCTGCCAAAATTGGCGCCGGATTTCTCGGCGGAATCATTGCCGGATTTTTGGCAGGCTATACAGCTCATTGGCTCAAAGAATCGATCCGCCTCCCCAAAGCCTTAGAAGGCCTAAAACCCGTTCTTATCATTCCGCTTTTCGCTAGTGCAATTGTCGGCCTTCTCATGGTTTATGTAATCGGCACTCCTGTAAAAACCATTATGGACCTTATGACCGAAACGCTAAAAAGCATGTCTTCAGCCAACGCCGGAGTCCTGGGACTTCTACTTGGCGCCATGATGGCCTTTGATATGGGCGGCCCCGTTAACAAAGCCGCTTATGCTTTCAGTGTAGGCCTTTTAAGCAGTAACATTTTTGAACCAATGGCTGCAGTCATGGCTGCTGGTATGACGCCGCCCTTAGGCATTGCCTTAGCCACCTACCTTAGCAAGAATAAATTTACGCCAGACGAGCGGGAAGCAGGTAAAGCCGCCGCTGTCCTCGGAATCTCCTTCATTACAGAAGGTGCCATTCCCTTTGCCGCCGCTGACCCCTTCCGTGTCATACCCTCCATCATGGCTGGCTCTGCCGTTACAGGCGCTCTCTCCATGATCTTCGGCTGCACGCTTCGCGCCCCCCACGGCGGCATCTTCGTCCTTCCCATTCCCCATGCGGTTGGCAATCTGGGCATGTATATTGCAGCCATTCTTGCCGGAACAATTATCACCGCTCTCTTGCTTCACATTACCAAACCGGACCTCAGCAAAAAAACGAGCTAAATAGCTGCCTAAATAGTAAAGCCGCTAAGAAAAAAAGCCTGCAATGACTAAGCAGAAATTGCTCAGTCTTGCAGGCTTAAATTTTATCGATTCAATTCACCTATTTACTTTAGCTATCTGATTCGGTTTTCTTCTCGACAGCTGCTAAGGCAATCACTTTATCGTCTTCGCCAGTCTTCATCAGTTTCACGCCTTGCGTGTTGCGACTGATTAAAGAAATGTCTTCAATATCGATTCGAATGACAACGCCATCAATCGTAATGAGCATTAATTCCTGGCCAGGACGAACCACTTTAAGACCCACAACTTCACCAGTCTTATCAGTTACTTTAAAGTTAATGATCCCTTTGCCGCCACGAGTCTGCAAGCGGTAATCTTCAATATCAGTACGCTTGCCATAGCCGTCGGCTGTAACAGTAAGAACTTCACCATTTTTATGCGCCGTATCCATACCGACTACTTCATCATCAGTATTGAGCGAAATGCCTTTTACACCGTGAGCAGTCCGGCCCATCATGCGCACATTGCTTTCAGAAAAATGAATGGCCATGCCGCTACGTGTACCCATAATCATATTTTGCTCACCATTTGTCAGCTTCACGCCGATCAGATCATCGTCTTCATCAAGATTAATGGCGATGAGTCCACCCTTACGGGTTGTATCAAATTCAGTAAGCTCCGTCTTTTTCACGATACCATGCTTCGTTGCCATAAACAAAAAGCGATTTGGCGAGAATTCTCTGAGCGGAATAACTGCCGTAATCTTTTCATTTTGCTCAAGCTGCAGCAAATTAATAATCGCTGTACCTTTCGCCTGACGCGAAGCTTCGGGAATTTCGTAGCCTTTCAGGCGATACACCTTCCCGCGCGAAGTAAAGAACAACAGATTATGATGAGTTGACGTCACGAATAGATGTTCTACGAAATCGGATTCTTTCGTATTCATACCATTCACACCGCGGCCGCCGCGTTTTTGACTGCGGTAGGTGTCAACTGGAAGCCGTTTGATATAGCCGAAATGCGTCAAGGTGATCACAATATCTTCTTCAGCGATCAAGTCGGCAATATCGAGTTTCGACACATCGCTCGTAATCACGGTGCGGCGGTCATCGCCAAAACGACGTTTTACTTCCGTCAGCTCTTCTTTTACGATCTGGTAAACTTTCGCTTCATCAGCCAATACACTTTCTAAGTAAGCAATCGTTTCCAAAATATCTTTGTATTCCTGTTCGATTTTCTCACGTTCTAAGCCTGTTAAGCGTTGAAGGCGCATTTCCAAGATAGCCTGCGCTTGCTTTTCGCTTAGGGAGAAACCTTCCATCAATGCTTTTTTGGCAATATCGACAGTCTGCGATTGACGAATTGTAGTAATAACAGCATCTAAATGATCTAAGGCTATTTTCAAGCCTTCCAAAATATGAGCCCGCGCCTTCGCTTTCTTCAGTTCAAACTGCGTCCGGCGAATAATGACTTCCTTCTGATGCTCTAAATAATGCCATAAGGCCTGTTGCAAATTAAGCACTCGCGGCCGACCATTCACAAGAGCCAGCATATTGACACCGAAGGTTTCCTGCATCTGCGTATGTTTATAAAGCTGATTTAAAATAACGTCAGGATTCACGTCACGGCGCAGTTCAATAACAATCCGCATACCGCTGCGATCACTTTCGTCTCGTAAATCGGTAATACCCTCAATGGCTTTATCGCGCACTAAGTTGGCAATGTTTTCAATCAATCGCGCCTTATTTACCTGATAAGGAATTTCCGTAACTAAAATACGTTGTTTGCCGTTGGCCATATTTTCAACACGAGCCTGCGCTCGCATTTTCACACTGCCTCGGCCAGTGAAATAAGCCTGACGAATTCCTTCACGGCCTAAAATTAAGCCCGCCGTAGGAAAATCAGGGCCTTTTATGGCTGTCATGAGTTCTTCAATCGTCACATTCGGATTCTCAATCATCATGACAAGACCGTCAACGACTTCCCGTAAATTATGAGGCGGAATATTCGTTGCCATACCTACAGCAATCCCGGAAGACCCATTAACCAACAGATTAGGAATCTTAGCAGGAAGCACCGTAGGCTCTTGCAAGGACTCATCATAGTTCGGCGTATAGTCGACTGTATCTTTTTCGATATCTGCCAGCATTTCTTCGGCTATGCGCGACATTCTTACTTCTGTATAACGCATAGCTGCCGCCGAATCGCCGTCAACCGATCCGAAGTTACCATGACCGTCTACCAAAAGATAGCGTGTGGAGAAATCCTGCGCCAAACGAACCGTTGCATCATAAACGGAACTATCACCATGCGGATGATACTTACCGAGCACTTCGCCGACGATACGAGCCGATTTCTTGTATGGCTTGTTCGGCGTCATCCCCGCTTCATGCATTGCGTACAAAATCCGCCGATGCACTGGTTTAAGACCATCTCTAACATCTGGCAAGGCGCGCATGACAATAACGCTCATTGCATAGTCAATATAGGAGTTCTTCATTTCCTCTTCGAGACGAACAGGCAATACCTTACCTATACCTAAATCCACATTCTCACCTCAAAAAACATAAAATCTCGAATTATATACTTTCCCGATCCATGCAAAAAATTCCTGCTTGTCTTTCAAAGAAAAGCAATTTATATGCCAAAACGTCCCGTATGATGGAACGTGCAGACATTTTCCTGCCCCTCTTCAATAGGCTCACCATGAATTCCTAATAAAATCCGACTAATATAATCTACCTCTTGCTTACTAAATACAGGTTCCTTGCCGCCAGTAAAATCAAGGGCTGCCAAAGTTTCTAGTTTTTTCACTGGAACCCCATCGACAAAGAGTGGTAGCTTCAGTTCAATGCTTTCATCCGAAAAAAGCACTACCGAACGAATCGGAATGTATTTATCAAGATGAAAAAGACTAATGACTGATTTAATCGCCGCCTCATGCCCTCTAGCCTGCAGCGTTGGACTATAAAACTGTTTTGTATCATAGCGTTTTTCTTGCGCCCAATATTGTTTATTATCGGTTAGGGAAATACGGCCCTTCACATTTTTCGTTTCAATTAACACAATGCCATAAGGTCCCACAAGCAAATGATCAATCTGGGCTGTCTTTTGATTTGATTGAACTTCCAAATCATTTAAAATAACCCAATCATTCGATAACTCTTTTACTAAAAAGGCGGAAACGCGCCGTTCTCCCTCGGCTCCCGACATACAGGCGCCATAATGCTGCAGAGCCAACCGATTTAAGAGAATACCAATACCAATACCGACTAAGGAGCCATATTTGAGGATAGCAGGAAGATCCCCGTGCATTAGAGTGATGAAATGACAAATTACAAATACTAAGGAAAGCGCAATCCCGCCATTCATTAGGCGCTTTCCTTTCATAGCCTCTTTTTCCAAGAGAGAGTCTGCTTTTAATAAATACGCCATATATTACTCCTTTACTTTACAGCAAGCTTACGTTCTGACCGTTCATTGCGACGCTGTTCATAGAGTTCTAACAATTTTGCTGTATTCTCTGAAGCAAACATGTAAGAGGTATACTCCGGCGCCTCACGGCATTTTTCTATAGCTGCCTTTAAATCATAAAATACGTTCCATTTTGCTGTCACCAAAGGCTTCCCGGACAATCGCAGTAAATAAGCGGGATGAAACGTGGGAATCGCCCAAATTCCTGCTTCTGTTTGAAACCATTTTCCCCGTTCTTTCGTAATCTTTTTATCAGCTCCGTAAAGATATCGCAAAGCCACGCTCCCTAAAGCCACGATCGCCTGCGGCTTTACTAAAGCGATCTCTTTGGCGAGCCACAAGTCCGCGCAAAAACAGCCCTCTTCTATCGTCGGCGTTCGATTTCCTTGAGGTCGGCATTTGACTACATTGGTCGTGTATACCCGGTCCCTAGTCACGCCCACACTCCATAAAGCTTTATCAAGCAATTGACCTGACGGCCCCACCAGCGGCACGCCATACTCATCCTCGACGCCGCCTGGCCCCTCGCCGATAATCATTAAGGGGCTTTTAGCCGTACCAGTATAACTTGTCGGTCCACGATTCGTCGTATTGCACAAGTCACAGCTGCGACATGTTAATAAGCCCGCTTCTAATTCTTCTATTGTTGCATAGTTTTCCACTGTAGCCACCTGCCACAACTTAAGCATTCGCACTTAAGCTTTTCCTTTTATTGTGACATAATTTAAAATAAATGTACAGATTCTTTCATAGCGACACGACTTGTGGATAAACCTTGTGTTTTTTGTGGATAATAGCGCTTTTTCGTGGATAAGTTGTGGAAAATTGCAATAGTCTATTTCCTTATATTGCAGTTTTGTGCACAGCTCTGTGTACAAACTGTTGATAACTCTGTTTATAACTGCGTTTTTTTGTGTATAACACTGTAGATAAGAGAAACTTCGGACATCAGAACTTTTGACTTCCTTGGAATAGTTGTGGACTGGCCCATTAATAAATCTACTGCTAAGAGTTGACAGGGCAAAGAGAGTATGGTTTTATGTACAAAAGACACTTTCTAAAATGACTGAAAGGAGCTTTCTTATGCCAAAACGCTTGCTATTGCTCTTTTTCGCAGCCTTCTTACTCCTAGGAACCCATCCGGTCTTTGCCGCCATCTATATAGATAAGGACAATGCGTTCCAAATGACAACACCGCCAAACTGGACTGTCATGGAGCAATATACAGTAACAGGTAAAACGATCGTGCTCACGCCTTCTGGTTTTGGCACAACGGCAATCATTGCCAGTGTTGCTCCCGTTGACCCGCTGGATGATTCCCATAAAAGCTTTGCCGACTATAACGAGGCTGAACTCACAGAGCTTATTGATGGAATCAAGCAAGAAATTTTTCATACGATTCCCTCTGTCACTTTTGAAAAATCGCAAATCCGCCTGTTCGGAAACAACAAAGCTCTACTGCTGAATTACCGCGATAAAGAAAAAAAATATTGTTTAGCCGAATTTTTGCAACAAGATCGACTCTATATGTTCATTTTTTCGGCACCGCCGCAGGAATACCAAGAAACAGTGCCGCCCTTCTTCCAAATGCTTACAAGTATCCAATTTCTTGCCGAAGCTGGGCCTAACCAGCCTTCCCAAGACATTCCGTTAATTTAAAAGAAGCCTCATAATGCGTTGCGTTTCCCTACTGTTTCTTGTTTTCTTTCTTGCCTCGCCCCCCGTCTTTGCTAACTCTTTAACGGGTACAGCAAGCTACGAGTATACCAAGCAAGCCGGTCAATCAAAGCAGCTGACCCAGGACATTACAGCAAGTATGACGATCAATGCCACCCCCTCGCTTTGGCTTGGCACTACCGTAGAGTCAAATCATACTAATGGACAAAATCCCGTGAATACAGTAAACGATTTTTATCTCCGCTTTCATCCCGCTGACAATGAATATACAATTGGTAAACAAAGCTGTATTTTAGGCAATGGCCTAATCGCCAGCATCAGCGGCGCTACCGGAATTCAAACCTATATTAAAACTGCCGACCACCAAACAATTTCTCTCTTCTATGGTAAAAAAAGTCGACCGTTTACAGCAGTTGAAATTTCCCCTGACATAGCGCAGTCTTTAACCATGGAGCTAAGCTACTTTCGTGAACAAAACAGCTATGTGGGACTTACGGCACAACAACAACTCTCTCCCCGACTATCCCTTACTGTAGATGTAGCCGCAAATCTTACGCAAGGCTCCAAAGGCTATCTTATTACTCTTGCCCAAGGCGATTTACAAGGTCCTGGCAGCACCCTCTTGTCTGTGGAGTATCATAACATTGCCGCAGGCGCCGTATCAGCCTACTGTACTGATTCCACTTATGATAATTCTACTGGCCTGCATCTAGAATTGAATCGCAAAATAGGAGCAAACAGCATCCTAACAATATATCGCGATTTTTCTCGCTCCTTTACAGCTAGCCGCAACGCTAAAACCTATCTTGCTTTATCGAATGTCTTCTAGTTATAAAACGCCGTTGAATCACGCTAAGACAAAAATCCTCTAGAGATTTTGCCATTTGGCAGTATCTCTAGAGGATTTTTATTTTAGATTAATTTCCCGAAGAGGCAATGACAGCACCAATCAAAACAGCAGCTATAATCCGCATTTCTCGTTCATGCCGTTCTCTTTCCTGCTCCTGCCGCCTATGCCATTCTCGTTCGCTTTCATGAGGATGACGCCGCATTTCATGCTCATGTCGTTTCTGCTCTTCCCGCATTCTGCGATCATGTTCACGCTGTCTTTCTTCATGCTCGCGCTCTCGTTCCATGTGATGCCGATCGTCTAATTGAATCACTGAGCGATTCTCCTGAGTGAGCGGCGATGCCTCAAGTACTGAAACGCCCCAGCCGATCTGCATCATGCCAACAAGCGAATAAATCATTATTTTTTTCCCCACTCTTTTCATAAAGTAGCCTCCCCTAAAAATTCCTTGCTTATAAGATAACAGGAACGTATGACAAATTAATGACACCTTAATAGTCCCAAAAGAACCGTCCTTTCAGTAATTTTTCGCTTAAAAGATTCCATTCATCAGCAGGCAAAGTGGTTTTCATTTCAGTAAGCAGCGCCTGTTTATCAAAACGATCATGAACCATTGCAATATGAGCCCCAGATGCATCGGCGTCAAGTTCCAAGAAAGCGCCTTGCTGTTTATTTTTCGGCCACATTTCCCATTGTACGAATCCCGAACTATTAGGGTTGCCTGTATAAAGAAAATTCTTCACATACGCAGCCAAGGCTACACTTAGTTCATCTCTCCCTGGTTTATTGGCCTTGGTATAGTAGATATTCGGAAACAGCTTTTGAAAAGGAAACTCTTCATGCCCTGTATAAAAATCAATGTCAGCAGCATGGGCTGCGCCAAGCAGTTGATTCCACGGCGCAGCAATGGCAGCTTCATTTCTTCCCCAAGCAAAACGATAGACATATATAGGCGGTTGTTTAGCATTCCCCCTTAATAGATCGGCTGCTCGTTCCGACACAAACCCAGAGAACATTTTACCGCCAAATTCGACGCTAGCTTGATACAATTTAAACTTAGCTTCGTCCTGCAAAATACTGCGATCTTTTAGCGCTGCCGCAAAATAAGGCTCAACGACAGTATAGTAGGCAAACTCACGAGCCATGCTACCTAGCACTAGCGGAACTTGATTATAGTTGCCGCTTGTAATAACGGCGGCGCCGTCTTTAGGAATGACATAGCCATCGGCAAACAGATGGGGAAAAGGCGCCATGCGAATATTATCAGGCCTTGGTGGCGTTACTGACGCCATATCAAGACTACGCAGGTAGTTCGCAGTTTCCGTCGCCGAATGTGCAACAAGCCACTTTTCAGCCGCAGCTTCGTCAGCGGCTTCGCCTGTTTTCACTAGAATCTTTTTCACATAAGCCTGACTAAATGCCTCTCCCTGCTCCGGTTTAGCAAAGGTAAAGCCGCCGCTCAAGGCCATGGCTTTTTGAAATAACCCCTTGCCTAAAGGAGAAATCAGAGCCGCCATCACATCGCGCGCACCGGCAGACTGACCGGAAAGAGTTACATTATGGGGATTACCGCCGAAACTTTCAATCGATCCTTGTACCCATTCCAAGGACTTCAAGATATCTAGCAAACCGTAATTCCCCGAGTCATCTAGCGGATCTCCCGTCTTTAGGGCGCTGTAATTTAACCAGCCCAAAGCTCCCAACCGATAATTCACGGAAACAATAATACTATTTGTACGCGTCGCTAAAAGATCGCCTTTAAAGGTCTCACCTGATCCATTGAAATTCCCACCACCATGCACAAAAACAAGGACAGGTAGATTTTGCTCGTTCGTAGCTGGACGCCATATATTGAGATACAAACAATCTTCGCTACCAAGCAATTTTGCTCCCGCAAGCTGCGCACTAGCCTTTGAAAATTTCTTAGTCGACAAAACGCCGCTCCAAGCGTCCACAGTCTGCGGCGCCCGCCAGCGAAGCTCGTCAATTGGCGGTTTCGCATAGGGAACCCCCAGCCAGGCAAAGGTTTTCGTTGTTTGATCTTCGACGCCTTCCACGCTGCCATATTTCGTTGCTTGCAAAACTTTTCCCTGATAGGCCAAAGTACTAGGGCTTGTCTGACCCGCGCCGTAGGCAACCGTACCAAATAGAGCAATGGAAACCATGGTCATCAGCAAAGTGCGGATTTTTTTCATAAGGACCTCCTATTATCACCGAATCAGCAATCTTTTTTTCAGTATAAAATAAGGCTAGGAAATAAGCCACTATTTTTACCTTTTCCCGCCCCCATAAAGGAATTGACTGAAAAAAGCGGAAATAGTAGCAAGAAAGCAAATGGAACCCGTAAGGGAAAAGGAGATGGTGAAAGTATGTTTCGTGGAATTATTACACCAGTCATTACCCCATTAAAAGAAAATCGAGAGCTTGACTTTGCCGGCATGGAAGCCGTCATTGAACATCTAATTGGCGGCGGCATGAACGGCTTGTTATTTTTAGGAAGCCTTGGCGAATTCTTTGCTTTGACAAGCGCCGAGAAAAAAGAACTCATTCGCTTTGTTGTAGCGAAGGTGAATAACCGAATTCCCGTTCTTATCGGCACAGGCGGCACTGTTGTATCGGAAGTAATTGAACTCACCCAATTTGCTAAAGAAGCAGGCGCTGACGGCGCCGTGCTGATTTCTCCTTACTATTTCAGCCTCAACGAAGCAACGATTGCCGCTTATTATGAAGAAATTGCGAAAAACACGAGTTTACCTTTACTTATCTATAATTTTCCTGACCGAACCAGCGTGAATCTCAGCCCGCAGTTAATTGCTAATCTGGCCAAAAACTATCCTCAAATTGTGGGAATGAAGGACACGGTAGATAATATCAGCCATACGCGTGAACTAATTCAAACGGTTAAAACAGTTGCACCGGACTTCTCCATCTTGTCAGGCTTCGACGAATATTTACTTCCTAATCTTATGGCAGGCGGCGACGGTGTCATCTGCGGTCTGACTAATATCGTCCCTGAGCTGTTCAGCGCTCTGTTAATTAACTACCAGCAGGGGAACTTCGCCGCCATCGGCCATGGTCAAGAAAAAATCAATATTCTGATGAATCTTTATAAAGTTTCGCAGCCCTTCATCTCAGGAATCAAAGCAGCAACCGCCCTACGCGGAGTTCCCGTGACTTCTCTCTGCAAGGCGCCATCCTTGCCACTTACGACTGAGCAGGAAACAGAGGTCAAATTGTTGCTGAACAAAGCGCAAATTCTCTAAAGTGGAGGAAGTCTGTTTATGGAGACCACTATAAATGCCTTAATTGTCGATCCGAAAGACAGCGTAGCTGTGGCAGTGACACCCCTTATGGTCGGCGATCAAGCCTGTTTTCTCGTAAATAATAGCAAACAAGAGTTGCCGCTAGTAACGGCGGTTCCCATCTATCACAAATTCAGCCTCATATCCATTGCGAAAGGCGAAAAAATCTATAAATACGGCCAAGTCATTGGCCG
Organism: Pelorhabdus sp. sgz311002; assembly: GCF_056134285.1. Lineage (NCBI taxonomy): Bacteria > Bacillati > Bacillota > Negativicutes > Selenomonadales > Sporomusaceae > Pelorhabdus > Pelorhabdus sp. sgz311002. The sequence goes on from NZ_JBWBCL010000010.1 coordinate 13,625, forward strand.
AGCTACTTGCGATATTGCGCCAGGCACGCACGTCCACAGTCATAATCTGATGAGTATCAGAGAAACGCTTGCCTCTCAAGAAGGAGGGCAAACCAATTGAACTTTTTAGGTTATAAACGGCCCGATGGAAAAGTAGGCATCCGCAATCTCGTTTTACTTTTGCCTACCTCAGCCTGCTCCAGTGAGACTTGCCGCATGGCCGCCAGTCAAGTTCAGGGAGCGATCAGTATTGTCAACCAAAACGGTTGCGCACAGGTAGAAGGCGATCTAGCAATTACCAAAGAAGTTCTGTCAGGCCTTGCCGCCAATCCAAATGTATATGGAACCATCCTCATCGGCCTCGGCTGTGAAAATGCCCAACCTGATGATATGGAAAAACTGATTCAAAGTAAAACGAACAAACCCTTGCACAAACTTGTGATTCAGCAGGAAGGCGGCACAATTGCTACCATAAAAAAAGCAGTAGAACTTGCTCGGCAGCTTGCCACGGAAGCATCCTGCCTGCAGCGGGAGTCTTTCCCTTTATCAGAATTAATTGTCGGCACAAACTGCGGCGGCTCTGATCCAACGTCAGGGCTGGCAGCAAATCCGGTTGTGGGAAATTTAAGTGACCGCCTTGTTGACCTTGGCTCAACTTCGATTCTCTGTGAGACAACCGAGTTTATCGGCGCCGAACACATTTTAGCGAAACAGGCCGCTACGCCGGAAATCGCCGAGCAAATATATACCATTATCAAACGCTATGAACAACATTTAGCCAACGTAGGAGAAAGCTTGCACAATGGCAACCCTTCCCCAGGCAATAAGGCCGGAGGGATTACTACGTTAGAAGAAAAATCACTTGGCTGTATTCATAAGGGCGGACACCGCCCGATCAGAGAAGTTTTCGACTACGCCCAGCGCCCTACTAAAAAGGGCCTTGTCATTATGGACACGCCGGGCTATGACATCGCTTCAGTAACAGGCGTAGCGGCAGGCGGAGCACAAGTTATGGTCTTTACGACAGGCCGCGGCACGCCAACAGGCAATCCGATTATGCCAGTATTAAAACTCACAGGAAACAAGGATACCTATGAATGTATGAAAGACAACATAGACTTTGACGCCAGTCCAGTTTTTCAAGGCGTAGCAATTGAATCCCTGGGTGAAAAACTTTTGCACGAAGTACTAGCCGTCGCCAATGGAAAAATAGTAAAAGCAGAAGCCTTAGGATTTAATGATATTGCCATCAGCCGCCTCTGTAACTACGTGTAAAAAAAGAGCAAGAGCCGATTGGATTCGTTCCAGTTGACTCTTGCTTTTTCACCATTCCCGAGAAAAAACGACTCAGCTATTAAGAAATCCCTGAAAATAGTCGATATTTACTATATAAATATTATTTTAATTGGAGATGACGAATGAATGGACTTATCAGGAATTTCTTCGTTGACCGGATCTCAGTCGCTAGAAAATCAAATACAAAACAACTCATCGCAAGATGACAGCAGCAACGCTTCCGGCTGGAGATATGTAACGATTCAGGAAGGCAATAAGATTTGTACATATATTATGATTGGCAAAAACATGAAGATTCTCGTCGGCGAAACTGCTGCTAAAGACAAAGACGATGATCCACAGAAAGCAGCAAAAGATAAGCAACAGACCGAAAAAACGGCCGATCAGTCAAAATCCACAGAACAAGCAACTGCCACAAACCAGGCCAAAAGCAAAACAAAAAAAGCAGAAGAAGTAGTGCCTTTTCTTGCTGATACGAGAATGCTTGGCTTAACAGCGTTGCATCAACAACGAATGTGGGAAATAATGGCTAACCTGGGAAACCAGACCGACACTGACAAAGTAGCAAAAACAAGTGAGTCTGATACGAACAGTACCCTTAAATAATCAAGAACAGCCAGATAACGGGTGGAATTATCTTTTCCATCAGCCCCTATAAAGGGGCTTTTTTTTATGCTTTACGCGAACAAGGATCCAGTGTCGTTGCATGATCTTTCACTGTAGTTTTTCGGTCAAAAGACCAGCTTACTAAGGTGATCATTAGTCCCGCAAAAGTAACGGATGCTGCCGCCATTGGAATAGCATTTAGACCCAGGCTGCTATTGATAACAAGCCCACCGAGAAATGCCCCGCCGGCATTGCCAAGATTAAAAGAACTAATATTCAATGCTGCCGCAATACTTGGAGCTGTCTTTGCCACTGCTAATACTCGCATTTGCAATGCTGGCACGATAGCAAAGGCTGCAATTCCCCATAAGAATATGGTAAGAAGCGCCGCCCATTTTTCATGACTAGTAAAGGTGAACCCAGCTAATATGGCAGCTAGTAGTAGTAGCATCCCCGCCAGGGACGGCATCAATTTCCAATCCGATAATTTACCGCCAATCAGATTTCCGATTGTCATTCCCAATCCGAATAAAAGCAAAATGGGAGTAATAGCCGCTTCGCTAAAGCCAGTAATGTCGGTCAATAGGGGAGCGATATAGGTGAATGCGGTAAAGACTCCGCCAAAACCTAGCACGGTCATTAATAAAGCCAGGATTACCTGTTTATTATATAGAACCTGTAGTTCCTGACTCAGACTCGCTGGTTTATCCGGCTCTAAGTGGGGAATGAGCAGGGCAATGCCTCCTAACGAAATACCGCCTAACAAGCTCACAAAACCAAAGGTCATCCGCCAGCCCCAGTTGTGGCCAATATAAGTACCCAGTGGAACGCCTAAAATATTGGCTAACGTGAGGCCAGCAAACATCATTGCTACTGCCCGGGATTGCTGTTCTTGTTTGACTAACCGTGTGGCGACAACAGAACCTACACCGAAAAAGGTGCCGTGAGTAAAAGAAGCGACAATTCGAGCCGCCATAAGTACAGTATAGTTAGGAGCGACTACAGCTAATAAGTTTCCTGCAACAAAGACTAGCATCAATCGGAAAAGCAATTTTTTGCGTGGTAATTGCCTTGTTAAGGACGTAATCACCGGCCCGCCCAGCGCTACTCCAATGGCATAACCGCTAATTAAAAGACCCGCAGCACTAATAGATACTTGTAAATCGGTTGCAACATCTAACAATATCCCCATAATGACGAATTCAGTGGTTCCAATGGAAAAAGCACTGATAAGCAGAGCAACAATTGCCAACGGGATTTTGGGTCCACTTTTATTTTCAATCATAAGAATCTCTCCTTTATTGATGTATTGTTCGTTTGCCGCTATTATAAATCGATTTATTCTTTTTAGGAAGAAGTGATATTTTTTTCATATAATTTCCCGAAGGAAAGTTTAGCAATATTGTTAATAGAGAAACAACAATTTGATGAATTGAAAGGACCGCAGCAAAATAAATAAGCAAGGTCCTTATAACTATCTTTTCGGAAATCATATGAATTTAAATACACTACTTCACAAAATGAAGTTAAACCATTACAATAACCTCAACAGCCCGCAAGGGTATTTAAAGGAGGTTTTTCTAATGTTACAAAGTAAACGAGTTGTTATAATTGGCGGAAGTTCAGGAATTGGTTTAGCAGCAACAAAACTGACTCTAGAACAAGGCGCGGAAGTGGTTATAGCAAGCCGTTCTGCGGAAAAACTGGAAAAGGCAAAAGCAGAACTTGGCGGACAAATCAAAACTTATCGTCTAGATATTAGCAATGAAGATCAGGTGAAATCATTTTTTGAAATTGTCGGTACTATAGATCATCTAGTAGTTACGGCTGCCGAAACATCCGGTGGACCCTTTCTTTATGCAGACACAACAAAGGATCATACGATGTTTGAAAACAAATTTTGGGGACAGTATTATGCAGCAAAGTATGGGGCCTCAGCAATTTCTCCTGGTGGGTCGATTACTTTGTTTTCAGGTATTGTAGCCTATAAAGCCCTGGTTGGCTCAGCTACTCTTAGCGCAATTAATGCAGCAGTGAGTGCGCTGGGGAGAACTCTTGCGTTGGAACTGGCCCCCATTCGCGTCAATGTGATTTCACCGGGAATTATTGATACTCCGTCTCGAAGCAAAATGCCAGAAGCAGCACGTAACCAGTTCTATACAGACCTAGCCGGTAAGCTGCCGCTAAAAAGAGTCGGAGCAGCAGAAGATGTTGCAAAAGGAATTGTTTATTTGCTAAATAACGACTTTGTTACTGGCACGGTATTGCATGTAGATGGTGGCCATAGACTGATTTAAGATAGTGATCGGTCTACTATCTCAAGTGGTATTCACTGAAATATTGGCTATAAAAAAACGTTGGCGTGCTGCCAACGTTTTTTTACTATTCCTCTAGTTATCTCGTTATTAAAGTTTGCACAAAATTTGAGATAGTTCCTGCACGTTCTTTGTTTTCTGCTTAAAAGCTATGACGAATTCCCATATTAATAAGCCATGGTGTTTTCGTTTTGTCGCCAGTAGCCTTCTCTATTTCGATATAGCTACTTGTTTCGCGATTTAATCGATTAGTAAATCCTACAATAAATTCTAACCAAGTTCCCTTGAGATTTTGTTCCAAAGTGACAGGCCTTAGTATCCCATTAGACATCGTAATTCTACTTCCCGCCTGAAACTCTCGCAACACCGATATCTTCCCATAAAAGCTGCTTTGGGCTGTTTGTCGTCCCAGGGCTAACCCCAACCGACCTACTAAAGAATGCAGAACACCATTTTGCACATTTGTCTGATCACTTGTCACATAACTCGCTCGGCCAATCCGTCCCAAAGTCCACTCTGTCTGCGGCTCTATATACCATTGATTCGGCAGTTTTTTGCGATAACCATATTCTACAGACAGACTGCTCGTCCAAGCTGCGCTACTGCCGCTTACCTTCGTATTTGCAAGGTTCTGTAAATAGCTATCATAGTTATTCCGCTCTTTCCCGCCCTTGACTATAATGTCGAGATAATTCCCTTTCCGTCCCAGCCAACTGCCATAAAGACTAAGGCTGCTATTGCTAGCCTTGCCGCTTCCTCTCGCCAGCGTTATATCGGAAGAAAGATATCCGACGGCATAACCGCTATACCAAGCGCCAGCTTTGACCGTATGCTTTGCATCATATCCCCCTTGAATGGCTGTGTAAGTTTGCGTCAAGGACCGTGCTTCATTATCTTTAAGTTCTTGCGCCCCGCGATAGATTCGAGTCCAAATCCCCTGCTTGCCCTGGCTACCGCGTAGTTCTCCCAGGCGTTTTTCCAAGCTGTTCGTTGCTGCTCGCCACAAAACCAGCGAACCAATTCCCATATCGCTAGCTGTATAGAGGGTTTCACTTGGCTTCACTGGTGTAGGCGTTGATGGTTGCCCTGAGCTATCTTGATTACTAACCAAGGCATTAATGCTCCAGGTTGTCCCAGCATTACTAACCGAGAGGCTTGGCGTATAGCGGTAAGCCCCTACATCGGTCGCCACTGCTGTAAATTTCGTTTGGCTGCTTGGCACATCGGCAAAGATAGCGCTCCCTGTAACCGTTTTTCCACTGGCAAAACCAGGATCATAGGCTACCTGGACTGTATTTACATTCGTCCCATTTGCGCTTTGAATCGTAATTCGATCAGACTGCCCCTTCGCTAGATTGGTATTAATAGTAAAAGCCGCATTCCCAGTCAGCTTGCCGATAGTCAGATGATTTCCCACCGTCTGGCCATGGGCTAACTGAATCAGACTGCCTTGATCTACCATAAGATCGTTTACAGTATATGTTCCCGCGCTTCCTGTTAACGCCAATTCTGCTTGCGTTAATGTCGTTGTGCCGCCAAGCACTGTCCCATCCGCTAAATAGATAACTCCACCGGAACTCACCCTAGTGCCGCTGGCTATGCCGCCGCTCGCCAAAGTCATCGTACCGCCTTCTAGCTTAGTGTTGATAGCCGATCCGCCCTGATTCACATTTTGATCGCCGCCACTCTGGACCTGCGTATTACTGGCTGTCCCGCCACTCGTAATAGTTTGTGTCCCCCCACTGACCACTGTCGTCGAATCAGCTTGGCCTGATATGATCTGCGTTCCCGAAATGATCGTGCCAGTAGCTTTGCCGCCAGATGACGCTGTCTGTGTGGCCCCGGAATTGATCGTGCTGCTTGTATCACTACCGCCAGGATCTACAGTCTGCGAACCAGCATTTTGAATTCCAGTAGCGCTACCACCGCTATCGACAGTTTGAACGCCGCAGGGATAAATCGTAATGCCCTCTGCACTGCCGCCGGAGTAAACATGCTGCGTTCCGCCAGCAGAAATCGTAGTGCTTACTGCCCTACCGCCGGAAGACACATTTTGCAAACCACTGCGGTTGATCGTCGTACTCGTTGCCGTGCCGCCCGATGAAATCGTTTGCGTACCGCCACTATTAATGATCGTAGAAGTCACCTTGCCATCACTACCCACTTCTTGGTAGCCGCCCGCAAAAATCGCTGTACTCACCGCCTCCCCGCTAATATATACCTTTTGCCGCCCGCCAGCAGAAATCAGCGTATTTGTCGCAACGCCACAGCTATAGACAATCTGCTGACCACCACTTAGCAGGGTATTCAGCGCACTGCCACTCGTATAAACATACTGCTGACTACCGCTATGAATCGTGGTCCCCATTGCAATGCCATCGCCATATACAGACTGTTGCCCACCGCTCAACAGCGTCGTGTTGATGGCCTGACCACTACTATAAACCACCTGATTGCCATAAGAGATGGTCGTATTTTCGACTGCCCCACCCCTTACCTGCTGCTTACCATTACTGACTATCGTACTCTTTGCATTGCCACCACTACACACGATCTGAGTTCCGCCAAGATCCACTTCTGTACTTGTGGCTATCCCGCCACCAGAAATAACCTGTGTCCCGCCAGCAATAGTTGTACTTCTGGCACTACCGCAGTCATATATGGTCTGACTGCCACCATTATAAATCATCGTATGTATTGCCTGCCCGCCACTCTCTATCGCTTGATCCCCCCCTGCCGATACAGTATGACCGCTAAAGCTATAAACATTACCAATTACTGTGCCGCTGGCTTGACCGCCATTTGAAACAAGCTGCGTACCACCACGCAGCAGCGTGTCCTTTGTTGTGCCATGATCGACACTCTGCGTACCGCTACTTTGAACTGTCGTACTTGTCGCACTGCCGCCATCGTGAATCTTTTGCGTTCCACCACTCACCGTTTCTCCCGAAACCTGCGCCCCTGAACCGCTTACCTCTGCCGTAAAAGCAGCATGTACAGTGCTAAAAAACAAGCTATCGACCACCTCGCCGCCGCGTTCAACCAGATTCGCCATGATATAAGGCTCTTTCTCTGGCACGGCTCCTGCCAAGGGCAACAGAGTTGCTGCATTCACTTGCACACCGTTCACCATAGCTAAAACTATAGATAGGGCTTTTTGCTGCTGCAATGCGCTCTTTCTCTGCTGTTTACGCATTATCTTTGCCTCGATTTTTTGATTTCTTCCAATCTCCTTCTAGTTCATACCAGCAAATTTCTCAATCATATCGTCTGACTACGTTCTGCCCGCTTACCGTTTTGTATCAAGGCTTAGTAAAATAGCCGATCCAAGCATGCTGTCTCAGAATGGCTGGATCCCCCCGCTAAATCAAACTGTAAGCCTGCGTCTAATAATTGGTCCAACATCGCTGGCGATATCGCCGTAAACGCCTCTACCATCACCTCCTCATTAGCAAACCTGCGCATATTCTCCGATGCATCGACGCCGACTACAGAATGTTCCAATGCGACTAAAGGTTTCGCCATTCGCCCCAGTAAGCACTTCCTATCTTCTTATAGTGCAGACTTATTTCAAACCTCAAATAAATTGTTAACATTTGCGACGATTATTCATCATGGAGAAGTAGGGCCTTCTGGACACTTTCTAGTAAAGAACCGTCTTCAAAGGGCTTAATAAGAAAATTGATTGCACCAGCTTTCAAGGCATCAAAAAAAAAGGCTTTCTGTCCCATAGCGCTAACTACAACTATTTTCGCCAAAGGGTCGCGCTCAATAATTTTTTTTCGTAGCCGCAAGTCCGTTCATGGTAGGCATCGTAAAATCCATAAGAACTAGATCCGGTCGATATTGAAAATAAAGCCGAATCGCCGCTTCGCCATCGCCAGCTTCGCCAACAATTTGATACCTGCCGCTTTTCTCAAGAATATTCTTTTCATGCGTACGCACAAACAAAGAATCATCACAAAGTAAAATATGCTTCATGTATAACTCCTCTGCATCATCTTTTTAGCCCTTTACAGAAACTGCCCGTTAAAAACTGCGACGATTGCTTACTAGCGAATTGATACTCCAACTTGGCTCATCGCTACTGTACGATCATCAGCGATTTGCGTACCTCCATGATAGATCGTTGTACTCGTTGCACTGCCTCCATCAAAACGAGTTGCGTGCCGCCATTAACTGTCGTACTATTCGCTCTGCCGCCACCATATACAAACTGCCATCCGCCGCTATTGATCGTCGTACTCGTCGTACTGCCACTATCATGTACACCCTGCACCCCGCTAACTGTCTCTCCCGATACAATAGTCCCTGAACCGCCTACATCTCCCGTATAAGCAGCATGCACAGTGCTGAAAAACAAACTATCGGCCACCTCGCCGCCGGGTTCGACCAGAGTCGCCATGATATAGGGTTCTTTCTCTGGTACGGCTGCTGCCAAGGGCGCTAAAATCGGTGCATTGACCTGCACGCCATTTATCACCGCCAAGGCAATAGATAAAGCTTTTTGCTGCTTCAACGGCTTTTCCTTATGTTTCTTTTTCATAGTATTCATCTCTTTTCTTCTGACATTTTGCTACTTTTTCTATTTGCTTTTTCCCCATTATTCATTCATAATCCAAGCCATAATCACGTCGCAACTTTTCGATCGCACGAATCACCTGCTGAGACGTAATCAGGCGGGTACATTCAAATTGCTGTGGTGTCTCTTGCCAACGGGGACACCAATCAAACTCCTGATTGCTAAACTCAATCTTGCTGTCATTGAAACAACTGTTACAGACATGATAATTGATCACCCGATAGGGTGTATAAAATTCATTAATTGGCAAGGTAAACCCACTGATCATAACCACAGGCTTGCCGACTGACCAGGCCAACCAAGAGAGCCCGCTTGACAGGCCGACAAAAAAATCCGCATAGTACAAAAGATTAACTCTCTCGATCAAGGGACGGTCTCCCGTAAAGTCTTCGGCGCCATAGGGGATCGTGTTCCAGCGGTTTCCTATGCCATGGCTGTTTTCTTTATCGATGCAAAGCACCCGATAGCCCTTAGATTTGAGATAGGCGACAGTTTCCAGCCACCCGGTCGGATTGTTCCAGTATTTCGCCTGACTTGTCGCCTGCGCGGCAATACAGACGTAGGGCTCTGCAATCAATCGTTTTATCGCCGTCGGCGCAATCTCAGTTCGTACTGGCGCGACGTTGAGACCAAGAATAGCGGCAATCGCCTGCTGCAATCCCACGACCCGCCAATCCACTGGATGATAAATACGCTCATTGCAGGGAAAAAAGTAGCCGATGTAATAAGTGGCATAAATTCCATTAGGTCGCTCATCCACGTCGATAAAGTGAATATCCGGATAGCTTGGCTGAAGCAGCGCCGCCAGCTTTCGATCCATAGCGCAGTAAACCTGACAATGATGTAGATATTGAAAAACCTGACCGTAAGCAAAGGCGGCCAAGGTATCGCCGATAATACTTCGCTTCGGATATTGCAGTAGGATTTTCCGTTTCATCGGATTAAAATTATGTTCTAACACGAGTCGGTCATCACGATATATTTCGAGCCGAAAGTTGACATAGTATTTTTTCGTACTTGTTACCATACTGTTATCTACTTTGTCATCATACAGTGTCAATTCGTCATCACGGTCAATGATTTTAACCCGCCAGTTTCCTGGCGGCACCTTAATTCTTGCCCCATGGTTAAAGTCAAATTTCAGACCGTCAATGTCGGTTTTACAAGTGAGCGGTCCATTGTAAAAGATCATATAAGAATTCATTTCGCTTGCGTCACCGCCGCTTCGGCCAAGGCTTTAGCCTGTTCTGGCTGCAAGTGATAGTCCGCCATGAGCTGATCAATGGCTTTTTGCACCTGCACCTCCGTAATAAAGCGCGTACATTCAAATTGCTGATCGGTATTCTTATGACGCGGACACCAGGCAAAATCATGATGTTCAAATTCAATGCTACTATCGTTCCAACAGCCATTGCAAATATGATAATTGATCACGCGATAAGGCGTATAAAACTCGTTAAGCGGCAGCGTAAAGCCGCTAATCATCACAACAGGTTTTCCTACCGCCCAAGCCAGCCAGGAAAGGCCGCTTGATAGCCCTACAAAAAAGTCAGCATGATAAAGAAGGTTGACTCGCTCGGCTAGCGGTCGATCTCCTGTAAAATCTTCCGCGCCATAGGGAATGGTGTTCCAACGGCTACCAGAGCCATGGCTGATTTCCTTGTCAATACAAAGCACCCGATAGCCTTTCTCTTTCAGATAAGCAATCGTTTTCAGCCACCCCATGGGATTATTCCAGTATTTCGCTTGACTCGTCGCCTGCGCGGCAATGCAGACATAAGGCTCGGCGATCCTGCGACTCTGATCGGTTGGCCTAATTTCAGTCGGCACTTCCACTGGATCAAGACCCAAAATGTAGGGGATATTCTTTTGCAAGCCTACAATCCGAAAATCAACTGGCTGATGATGCCTGTCATTACATGGAAAAAAAATCCCCATATAATAGCTGGCATAAAGGCCCTCGGGCCGCTCATCAGGACCGACAAAATGAATTTCAGGATAGCTAGCTTCAAATAGCCCTGCCAATTCTACCGCCATAGAGCAGTAAAGTTCACAGCCGTGGCGCGCCTGAAACAGCCGCGCATAGGGAAACCAGGCGATAATATCGCCAAGCGTCCCCACTGGATATTTTATAAGTACTTTTTTCCCGCGAAGATCTAAATTATGTTCTAAAAAAAGCTTGTCATCTTTATATACTTCAATGCGAAAATTGACGTAGTACTTTTTCGTACTTGTGACAACGACGCCTGACGCTGGAGCTTCATATAAAATAATGGCCGCATCGCGATCCATGATTTTTACTCGCCAATTTCCTGTTGGCACCTTAATTCTCGCTCCATAGTTAAAGTCAAATTCCAACTCAGCAACACCGGTTTTTCCCGTAATCGGCCCGGCATCAAACACCACAGGCGCTGCTTTCTTCCCGCTAGATTCTTGTACCTTACTTGACTGCACTTCGCCATTCGCTAGTTCCGTATTCGCTGCGTCATTCATTGGTTTCGCCCCATTCTATTTATTGTTTTCTAGCCCGTCCAGGCGATCCATTCACGATTTCATCGATTCTAATAGAATTTGGAGCAGTTGTTCCCCCGAAGTAATCGTTTGTTCCTGACAAGAAATCACTGTTGCTCGATCCCGCTCTGCTTCCAAACCAATCAGCTTAATGGCGGGAAATTGCTGCATAATACTTGTAATCACCGTTTGGCTGGCCGATCTATTTTCAAATAAGATGATATGCGGCGATAACATTACAATCTCCCATAGAACTTCCTCTAAGGTATTGCCCAGCCAGCACACTCTGATTCCTTCCTGCTTCTTGAGTACGGCTTCAATTCCCAGTAAAAATACACTGCGGCCATAAACTCCGACCTCTAAATACGGCTTCAACACCCTCGCCTCGCTTTTATCCGACACTTTCGGTTGTATCTCTCTTCTAGACTACCAAAATTTTCTTGTCCTGACCCCTACCTTTGGGATAGTCAAAAAAATAAAAAATATAGCTGAGACTATACTTTCGGATAGTCTCAGCTATATTTTTGCTAAACTCATATTGTTTTATATTTTGTTAGAAACAGACGATGACTTTCGTTCCTTCGCCCGGTTTCGTAGCAACAGTCAGTTCGCCGCCCACTTCTTGGGCGCGTTCCGCCATAATCTGCAGACCAAAACTTTTATCTTTTCGCTGAAGCGCTGCTTGATCAAAACCGCAGCCGTCATCAGCAATGGTCACCATAATTTGGCTGCCGGCTTTCTCAATGGCTACCTTGGCCTTGTGAGCTCTGGCATGCTTGCGAATATTCGTAAGGGCTTCTTGGATGATTCGCAAAAGCTGCAGCTTCACTAAATCACTAAACAAACTATCAAGCGATTCTTCCGGTAAAATCAGCTCTACGGCAATCCCGCGATGCTGTTCATACCAGCTTACATATTCACGAAGTTGCGTCATGAACTGACAACGAGCTGTATTCGTCTTTTTCAGCCCCACAATGGACTCGCGAATATCCGTATTGAGCCCTTTGATGATGTCCCGCAGCCGATCCACCTTTGCCAGTGCCGCTTCGTCCTGACTTGTTATCAGGAGATGTCGCAGATTCTGTAGCTCCAGCCCCAGGAAATTACTAACCTGAGCCTTATCATCATGCAATTCTCGCCCGATCCGATCGCGCTCATTCAGAATTGATAAGGTCTTTTCTTGTTCTAACAGTTTTTTCTGCTGTTCCCTTTGTTCCGTAACATCTTTAAGTACAAGTACGCGCCCAAGCCACCGCTTACGACTTTGTAGCGGCGTCATTGTCAAACGATAATAGCGAAGTCCTTGCGGCTCATGGCGAAACAGCTCCAATGTTTTGACGGCGTTACCAGTGCAGACAGTAGCCAATTCCGGCCAGAGTGAGGTTAATCGCTCAAATTTACCGCCTATTTTTACCGGAACATCTCCGAGAAGGCCTTTCATGGCTGGATTCATATCGGCAATATAACCATACTCATCCACAACGACAAGCCCGTCGATCATATCCCGAACAACCACTTCCTGCCCTAGAGCTAGGACGGTGTAGGTATGCCACCGATAAAAGCCCCACGTAATAAGCAGCGCACTAATCAAAAAGCTTACGGGCAGTGGCGAAAAGGGCGCTCCCTTTGGTAATAACGCGACGATAGAACCGATTGCTGAAAATCCCCCCGCGATGGTAAACCAAAGCGCTTGCCGCCGCCGTAACCCGCCGGTAATCACTACCCACCGGATACTAAAGCCAAAAGCGAGCATACATAATACATAGCTATTCAACCGCGACAACCAAACACCAGGTCCCAACAAAACCTGGAATCGTTCCCCCTGCAAAATCGCTTGCTGCCAAAATAGTCCATGCCATGAATTAGACACAATAGCCGCAACAATACAGCCCGTTAGGGCAATCAGACTATACTGCAGCGTCTGCGGTACCTTATCTTGCTGACGGCTAATTCTTATCACAAAACGAAACCAGAAATACGGCGCAATTGTACTGGCAACTTGTACTACCTGTGCCCAAAAAAGCTTATAAGATGCCCCAGTGCTCACAGTAATCATCACAAGCCCTGACAACCAAATGCCTTTGAAAATTTCGATGTAGACTTGTTCCTTCACGCCTGGAGCTTTGCGAAATTGCCAAGTGTACGTCGCCATAGCAATAAGAGAGCCTACGACTAATAAGTAGAACCAACTATTGGTAATCAGACGATATTCATGAACTGACACTACGAATCATCCCTCGAAAAATACTATAATTGCAGCACAAAACAATGTGAAATTATTAAAAAGATTCGCTGCAAAGAAAAAAGAAACCTTTATTTTCTGAGGGAAGTTCTACGTTGAAACAGCCAGGCTGCCAGCAAAGCGGTCAGCGGAATAGAACAAACCAGACCAATGCTGCCGGTTAAAGCCCGCACTATCTCTGTGGCGATCATATTAAAATTCATCAATTTTTCCATGCTCATATTTTTTTGTACAGAAATAAGTAAGAGCAGCGGTAAAGACGAACCGACATAGGCTAAAATCAATGTGTTGGCCATTGTGCCCATAATATCACGTCCCACATTCATTCCCGCGCGAAATAGCTGCCGAAATGAAGAATCAGGCAGACAGCTTTTAATTTCAGCAACAGCCGATGCGATCGAAATAGTCACATCCATAACCGCGCCTAAAGCTCCGAGCATCATTCCCGCGAAAAGGACTCCCTGAAAATCAACATTCGGCAAAGCTGTCGCTTTCAGCATCATCGCTTCTTCACTTTCAAGGCCCGTCAAATGCATCAAACTGATAGCTATGTGCGCCAAAATTCCGGCAATCGCTACGCCGCCAATAGCCCCTAAGATGGCCGACCGTACTTTCACATTCCAGCCGCTAATAACAGTCTGCGTAAAAAAGACAATGACACTGCACAGCAGAAAAACCAGTAAAATAATGTGATCTTGCCAACTAACAAGCAGGCTTATAAAGACCTTTAAAATCAAGCCACAGGACAAAGCAATGACTAAAAGCGCCTTTAAGCCAATTTTCCCGCCAAACAAAATAAGGGAAAGAGCAAACAATGCCAGCAGCCCATATAAATAGGGTTCTCGTTCGAAATCACTGATATGATAGACTGTCTCGCCCGAATCCTGAGAAACAATAACAACCACCCTGTCGCCCACAGCCACATCAACCGCAGAAAAAACGGAATGCAATGGCAAATGATGCACCGTCGTAACGGTTTCCCCTTGGTGCGGACTTGTTTTCAACTCCAAGGTAACAAGTTCCAACTTTTCTGGGAAAGCTGCCTTTTTTTCCGTTTGCGGCAAAATCATCACTTGTCGTACCACTGCTTTTTCGTACTGCTCAGGTGCGGCTTCCACAGTTTGATAGCTCATTGTAAATAAAACCGCCAACAGCAGCAATATAGCAATTCCTAGTCGCATAAATAGCCCCGCCTTTTTATCATTTGCTAAGTTATGATTTACTAAAAAGCTTCACTGTTCTTTGATTTTGACGATCCACTTTTTCAGGATAAATATAGGCAATCGTCATCCCCGCTGGCATAGTATCTAATTGAAGCTGTTTTTTCTCCAGGTGATCCGCTTCACTCCAAAAACGATATTTCACCTGCTTAGCGTCAGCATTACAAACAACTCCCACTTCCATCACCTGCCCTTGTTGCTTCACTAAAATAATCGCACCCTGTTTTCCTTCGCGCGCCTGAGTTTTTTCAACCCAGCCTTGTCGTGCCGCCTCTAAAAACCACTCCTCCTTATCACCAGACCAATCCACGCCTGGTGCAGGCGCTGTCTTATCAAACTCCTGTGCTGCATAGGCCAGCGCTTTCGTCGCAAAGTGTTTATAATACGTGGCTCCTGCTTCATCACAATCACAAGCAAAACAAGTGAGCGGTGTCAAACAAAACAACCCTATCCATAAACAAACTAACCATTTCAATACTTTCTCCTCCTTACATACCTTCAAATTAACTTAAATCCAAGATTAATAATACAATTTGTAAATAGTAATATTATTATTTACGTGATGAGACAGGAAAACCCTGCTAAAAAGTTGAGTAAAAATAAAAGGTAAAGCTCTGCGGTAAAATCCCGCAAAGCTTTACCTATGAAAGCGTTATTAAGAATGAAATAAAGTATTCTCATTCTGTTGTCCCCATGCTAAAATCGGACGAATTACGTATTGCGCTATTAGAAAACATAAGATCAGCGAGCTAATTGACACGCTGCTATATTTTATCCAGATATTAATATCTAATTTTTGTACCATACAGCTGATTGGAATATAGATACAGGGATGAATGAAATAGATGATATAAGAGTTAGCAGCGAGTCTGCGCCACAAGGAATGATTCTTGTTAAAGTAACGTTGAAATATAGCAATGAGCGCAAAGGTTACAGTTAAGCAGAACGCAGCATGAGTCAGCGCATGACCAGCTTTGAAGAGTGTCGGCACATCTGGCACAAGTGTAAAGGCCACACGATAACTTAGAAAAACAAATAACATAACCATAGCAGCCGTAGCCCAGGGAATCAGACGAGGGTTATAGCCACCAGAGGTAAACCAAGCATGCTTCCAAGCATATACGCCTAGCCCAAAATAACAAAAGTGTAGAATCAACCGTACTGGTTGAACCATGAAGAGAAACTTCACATTAAGCCAAGTATCATTCCAAAAAAATAAATTACTACAAAAAAACGAGACTGCCGTAACTAAAACAAAGGCAACGAAAAAAGACGTCGACGGTGTAGTTTTTACCGTTGCTTTTGCAAGATATCCAGGATTGTTACGATGGAATATTGTGAGTATTAAGAAAAATAAAGCCAAAATTCCCAAGAACCAATAGGGACCTTGCTGGTAGTAAGGACCCCAAAAACCTTCCCGCCAAAATACAAAATAGTTAGGCGGTATCTCCATGCGACTAAAAAAAGTGCTATAGGCAATAAGCGGTGCAAGAAATAGCGTACCACCCAGCCAAGGAATCACGATGCGTCTTACTTTGGCCCGCCAAAAAACGGAGATTCCGTTCTTAATTAATACATGAGGCGCGAAATAGCCCGCAATCATGAACATAATTGGCATAATATATACGTCTGTTTCCAATACAAAATAATCAAAGAACGTACTTTTCTTAATGTCGTTTACGCACCACCATGCTAAGTCCCATGTGGTATAGCACATTCCAATATGAAACACAACTACAAGTAGAATAATAAAAGCCCGTAGATTATCAAAGAAATAGAATCGTTGCTTACCTAGGGGTTGCCCTTCCATGTATTCCACCTCCACTACCATTTTATGTCTTTCTTCACCATCGGTTGAAAAACACCTGCAATAGCTTGGTAAAATATGTATTGCTATTTTACGCAATAAAATTTTGCATTCCCTAATTTATGACCTACACTCAATATTATTAATCCGAATCCATTTATTTTCTTATTGACCTAAATTCTGCGGAAAACCACTCATTATCCCAGCTTAAATCGCAGATACTTAATCTGTAAGGGAGGTTGTAAAATTGAAAAAAATAAAAATGCCAAATAGACCCGCTATGCCTTTTCCGACGGTCCTCGTAGGTGCGGATGTTAACAGCAGACCAAATTATTGCACAGTTGGCGCTTGTGGGGTAGTGAATTTGGAGCCGATGCTGTATGTCTCTTTGAAAGAAACGCATTATACGACTATCGGTGTTAAAGAGAACGGATTTTTTAGCGTAAATCTACCCTCATCGGACTTGGCAAAGAAGACTGATCTCTGTGGCGTAATATCAGGGAAAACAACAGATAAATCCGAATTGTTTACTCCTTTTTACGATGAGGCAGGCAGAGCGCCAATGATACAAGAGTGTCCAATCAATATGCTTTGCAAAGTAAGCCAAACGATTACATTATCAGGATTTGCGATGTTTCTAGGCGAAATAGTGTCCGTTTATGCATCTAAAAATAGCTTAACAAACGGGCAAATCGATCCTGTAAAAGCAAACCCGATGGTCATGATGTTTCCCTCATATTTTGAATTTAGTAAGGTTGTTGGCACGGTATTCAAGGATGGAAGTGATTATAGAAAGACCCTGGACATATGACACGCCAGGTAACCTAAACTTACGCAAGAGGGCCTATCGTGTTTTGTCCTTCTTGCGTGTTTAGGTTATAAAGTCTATTATGATCCTATCAATTTGCGATTCCTTCTTAAATAGAGGATATGTGGAGTCCTAAAGGTTTACAGCTTCAGTGTAAATAGGGTATACTTTAATGTAAATAGTAATTTATTTCAATATACTAGCAATTCCAGTTTAATTGACACACATTTGTCATATATTTGCTGTATACTGAGAAAAAGCTACTAAAATCCCATTCAAGGAGGCGGTCTTATTGATTTTACTGTGTTTCCTCGTTGCAATTCTGTTACTAGATTTTCGCTTTGTCTATAAATAAACTAAACTTCCCAGTATACTGCTAGGATTGCTTCTATAGATTTACTTATGGGTTCAACCAGTTATAAATTGTTGAAAATATAAGTTCGTCTATATGCCCTAAATAATACGGCAAGAGTACGGACAAAGTCTTGACAGCAAAAAAGGGCTGTCGCACTAACAGCAGATTTCCTTCTCTATTGTGCTTGCGTAATACGCAAACTTCACAGTAAAGAACCGAAAAATGCCTCAGTGCGACAGCCCTTTTTGTTACTGACAATCTCAGATCTCAATCAATTCGTACTGCTGCGTACCAAGCCCCAATTTTTCCGCATGTTCCAGGCAGCCTTGCCAGTTGGTCGTCGGGTGCGCATGAGTGAAATGATCGCCAGATTGCAGCTTTTTCGCATCGTCAGCAAGCTTTTCACCTAAGAAGCTTTCCGCGATGACCGGAGCGGCCATGGCTTTATCAGCGCAGGCCATATCCAGCGCTACGGGGTCAAACGAAGCAAACATGCCTACATCAGGGATAATCGCCACATCATTTTCAGCGTGACAGTCACAGAAAGGCGCCACATCAATCACCAAGCTAATATGGAAATGCGGCCGTCCATTTAAAACAGCCCAAGCGTATTCCGCCATTTTCTTGTTCAAAATATCATTGGAAGCATCCCAAGCAGCGCCAATCGCATTGAAATGGCAAGTGCCAATGCAGCGACCGCAACCCACGCATTTGCTATGGTCAATCGAAGCTTTTTTATCGGTTAGCGTAATAGCGCCATGAGCGCAAATCTTCGCACAGCTGCCGCAACCAACACAATCTTTTGCTCTTACACGCGGCTTGCCATCACTGTGCATTTCCATCTTGCCAGCGCGAGAGCCACAGCCCATACCCACATTTTTCAAAGCGCCGCCAAAGCCAGTAAGCTCATGTCCTTTAAAATGAGTTAAACTGATAACAATATCGGCGTCCATAATAGCTCGGCCAATCTTAGCTTCTTTCACATGCTCGCCAGCCGGAACGGGAACATAAGCTTCATCAGTTCCCTTCAGCCCGTCGCCAATAATAACCTGACAGCCTGTCGTAAAGGGATTATAACCGTTTTCATAAGCAGCCTCCATATGTTCGATCGCGTCTTTGCGACGTCCCACATAGAGGGTATTACAGTCTGTCAAAAATACTTTGCCGCCAAGACTTTTTACTACATCAGCAACGACTTTGGAATAGTTTGGCCGAAGATACGCTAGATTACCAGGTTCACCAAAGTGAATTTTAATCGCCGTAATCTTCTTATTAAAATCAATGTTTTCAATGCCCGCCTTGCGAATCAACTTTTCGAGTTTCTGCAACAGATTCATATTCTGCGTTGCCCGCAAGTTCGTAAAATAGACTTTCGACTTTTCCATGTAGAACCTCCTCAATAATATGTGTTGTCATAAAAACAAGAGTGCTTTCCTCAAAATAGCATTCTTCCCTAAGACAGTGTTAACAAGCAATTAATGCTGATTTGTCCATCCATTCTTTGCACCAAGCTTACAGCAAATACCGTTAGAGCTTCCCGCAACCACTTCATCATAATAAGCTAATTTTTGTTTAATGCGGATCAAGCAAGTATTCATGTGAGAAATTTTTTCTTCTACAGCTTCTTTATGATCCACAATAATTTGACGCCGTACTTCTGTTGTTGCGTCCCCTTGGCGATACAGCTCGACATACCGCTTAATTTCCTGCACAGGCATTCCCGTGCTGCGTAAACAGCGAATCAGCGTAAGCCATTCCAGATCTTTTTCGGTAAAAACACGATTGCCCTGGGCGTTTCGATGGAGATCAGGCAAGAGCCCTGCTTTTTCATAATACCGGAGCGTGTAGGCTGTAAGCTCCAATTTTTCTGCAGCCTCTTTAATTGTATAAGGCACTTTTTCATCACCTGCTCACTTTGTAACACTTTGCTCCATCATACACCCTAGAGTAAACTCTAAGGCAAGTCTTTCATCAAATTCTTCAAAAATCACTTATGGTTTTATGGTAAAACAAGATTGTCCTGTTTCTCTACTATAGGGAAATTCAAAAGTTAGAATTCCGAGCGCCCCAGCGCCAAGGCTGTATTTTTGAAAAATAATCCCCACCTTGTTATCGCCAGTAAGATAAAAATCAGGTTGATCGGCTACGCCTTTATAGGGAGAAAAAATATAAAGTTTGCGCGCTTGCACCTGCTCTAGTACTTTTTGGCTAAGCTCTTGTTTCGCCGCATCATTCCAACAAAAAAGATCGCCAAAAGCAAGCTTCTGCCCTGTTGTTAAATCAAAAGTATAGCCAGAGGAATAGGGCGAACCATGAGCCCCACCGGCAAACACGTAAGTATTCAAGGTAAGGCTAAGCAGATTTCCTTCATTACGATACACCTGGTACTGCATCGTTGCTGAAAATGAAAGGCCGCGCGCCAAAGCCTCTTGATTTTGATCAAAGGTATTTTGGGTTTCCGCAATAAACTCGTCTACTTTTGCTTCAATTTGCTGATTGATTTTCGCTTGAACTGCTTGATTTTCCAGCCCGTCAATATGGGGATACTTTAAAGAAAACCAGCCGTCCTTATAATCGTATTGATCCACGATGACGGCTGGCGCCGCCTCAACTTGAGACAAACTCGGCGAAAAACTCCAAAGCGCGCCTAATAGCAAGAAAAACCACACCATAACCATTTTTCTAAGCAAGAAACTCCCTCCCCTTCTATCCGCAAAATGATCTTGTCTATCTTTACTATATACGGAGTTTTTTCGAAAGAAAAGAGTTTTCGCCTATTCTTTAGCTAATTTTTCGGTCGAATTAATAGCGTAAAAAATCCG
This sequence comes from Pelorhabdus sp. sgz311002, assembly GCF_056134285.1. Lineage (NCBI taxonomy): Bacteria > Bacillati > Bacillota > Negativicutes > Selenomonadales > Sporomusaceae > Pelorhabdus > Pelorhabdus sp. sgz311002. Next base: position 34,168 of record NZ_JBWBCL010000010.1, read on the forward strand.
CCGACAAAACAAAGCAAAGCCATCGTAAAAAACACATCTTGAAAGGAAAGAATCGATGCCTGTCGTGTTACCATCTGACTTAGCATTGCTTTAAGCAAGGTGTACTGCTGCGGTAAAAGTCCGCTGCCTGTCATCCAGCCATGAGTTGCTTTCGCAATCTCGCCGCTTGTCATGCCCTGATCTCCCCATAAAACCTGTAAGATGCGAAAAATATCCTGCGGGGCGCTCACTGCCGCATTTAAATATTCTTTCAGAACAGCCGTATGGTAAATTTCCCGCCGGGTAAGTAAGGTTTCGGCAAAAACAACGCCCATACTGCCGCCGATAATTTTAGACAAATTAAAAATCCCGGCGCCAACGCCAATCTTGTCACGCGGCAACGATGAAACGGCACAGTTACTCAACGGCGACATGGTAAGACCCAGCCCAACGCCGAAAACCATGAGTCGCACAAAAAAATCATTTGTCGCAAAGTTTTCGTTAATCGAGTCAAGCCAGTATAAGGAAAAAGCTACAAGCATAACGCCAATAAAGGCGGGAATCTTTGAGCCAAGTCGATCAGCCAACCGTCCGCCGAGCGGCGAAAAGACCACCATCGTCGCTGTCAACGGAAGCAATACAATCCCTGCCGTAATGGAATTATAATTCAAGATCGATTTAAGAAAAAAGGGCAACAGAAACATGCCGCCATAAAGCGTCACAAAAGTAACAAACCCTACGATATTGGCTGCAACAAAATTGATATCGCGAAACAAATCTACTTGAATCATGGGCTTTTCAACACGAAGCTCCACCACAATAAATAGTACTAACATGGCGAACGCTGCATAGAAGAGCGTAGAGATATAGAGAGAATCCCACCCTTCTTTCTGACCCTGATTTAGGGCGACAAGCAGACAGCTAATACTAGCAATCATAAAACCAGCGCCAATATAATCGACGCTAGCCCCTTTTCTTTGCTGTGAAGCCGGAATGACAACAAGTCCTAAAATAAGGCTTACAATACAGGCAGGCTCCACTGAAAAAAAGACAGATCGCCAATCAAACTTTTCCAGTAAAAGTCCGCCAAGTGTCGGCCCCATAGCACTGCCGGCTGCAGCCATGGCGCTCCAAATTCCCAAAGCCGCACCACGTTCCGCTACAGGAAATGTTTCAGCTACTATGGTCATTGCATTCGGCAGTACCATACCTGCGCCGATGCCTTGTAGAATGCGAAAACAAATCATCATGGATTTACTTGCCGCTATCCCGCAAAGCAACGACGCTGCCGTAAATAAAACAATTCCGAAGAGATAGATTCTTTTCGCGCCAAACCGATCACCTAGTTTACCGGTCAATGGCAGTGTCGAACCATAAGGCAACATATAGGACAGAGATACCCACACAATGGAATCCATATTAAAGTTCAGCGCCGCCATGATATTGGGCAATGCAATATTGACGCAACTGCTTACGTAGGCAGTCAACACAGTGCCCAGGCAAACTGTGCATAATACAGCGTATTTATTCATAAAAGCCCCTTCTGACTACATTCATTCTTAGCGTACCTTGATCGTGATCAGCGCCGACATGCCTGGTTTCAACACGCTATCACTGGCATCTGCTTTGATTTTAATGGGCAAACGCTGCGTCACTTTCGTGAAATTAGCTGAACTGTTTTCCGTTGGTAGTAAAGCAAACTGCGAACCCGCAGCTGGTCCTACTTCGCTTACATGACCGGTAAATTCCTTACCAGGATACGCATCGATGGTAAAATCAACAGCTTGACCGACTTGAACTTTGCCGATATAGGTTTCTTCGATATTGGCCCCAATCCAGACATCAGCAAGATCACTGATGCTAAAAAGCTGCTGACCATACACGATAATTTCACCGTCTTCCACAGATTTCAGCCCAACGACGCCGTCAACAGGGGCTTTAATTTGCGTATCTGCTAACTGAATCTGAGCATTTTTGAGCGCTGCCTGGGCTTGCTTTACTTGTGCTTGCGCCAGCATAATATCTTCTTTTCGCGCGCCTTCGGCGCTTAAGCTATATTGCTCGTTGGCGGCACTATGCTGCGCCTTAGCGACTTCATAAGCAGTTTTGCTAGCGTCGCGCTGTTGCACTGAAATGGCCCCTTGCGCATATAACGCTTCATCACGCTCACTGTTCTTGCGGTAATTTTCCAGACTAGCCAGTGTCTGAAGTACATTAGCATTGGCCTGAGCTACCTCTTGCGGCCGATTTCCGGCTTGCAGCGCTGCAAGTTTCGCCTGTGCCATAGCCAGATTGGCTTCGGCCTGCTCAACTTGCATTTCAAATTCCGCTGTTTCTAAGGAGGCAATTGTTTGCCCAGCTTTCACCGGATCGCCTTCTTTCACAAGCACTTTCGCAATCCGACCATTTACTTTTGCACTGACTGCCACAATCGTTCCTTTCACGCGAGCATCGTCAGTTGCTACAATGCGACTGGACCGCACCCACCACCAAGCACCGCCAATCAATGCAATGACAATAAGCAGACTGGCAACAAAGGCCATCTGCCGATTATTTAGTTTCGTTTTTCCCTCACCCATAAAAATACCTCGTCCTCTACGCAATCATTATTTTGGTTGATTCTCATAGCTAATTTTTATAATTCATTCTTAAGCCCAAGTAGATCTTCCCGTAACAAAGCGATTTTTACCTCAATTTGCTTTAACCGTTCAGCCAGCATCGCTTCAAGCTCTGGGAGTCGTTTTATCCCACCGGCAGTAATCTCATAAATTCGCTTGCTTCTCGTATTGGGATTTTGCCAGTGTCCTGTAACATAGCCCTTCTCTTCCATACTTCGCAGCAACGGGTAAAGAGCATTCGTATTCGGACGATAGGCCCCGCCAGTGCGAATCACAATTTGTTCAGCTAACTGGTTGCCATGCATTTTTTCCTGCTCCAATATTTTCAAAATATACAATCCTAAGACTAGTTTCATATAACTGACATACGCTTGATCTGGCATCAATGATTCCTCGCTTTCCACTTTATAAATGAACGTTCCTAACCATATATTTATCATAAGTATATGTACTACGCTTTTTATATTATAGTTATTATTATTAATAATATCAACTTTTACTTTTGTTTTTTATTCTTTGAATTGCCTGCTTTGAAAAAGCAGGCCTACTTACCCTCTGTTTTTTCAAAGGTTCCCCTTTGTAAAATTTCTCCTTGCGCAATCATTTGCTGACCGCGCGCCCATACTTGTTCAATGGTTAAGTCAGGCGTAACGACTAAAAAATCAGCGTCAGAACCCACTTGAATTTCCCCTTTTTGCGGCCACAGTTTTAAAACTTTTGCTATATTGCTTGTCGCCACCGCTAAGGCCATTGCTAACGGAAGTCCTTCGTTCTGCCATAAATCACGGATCTCTTCCCACAGAGTTTGCGGTGTTGCCACTGCCAAGCTGATGGGAGCGCCTGCTTCATCAAAAACGGGCAAACTGCCATTTCCGTCAGAACTCATGGTAATTCTGTCTAAGGGGACTTTTGCAGCAAGCGCTCGCATGATCGCCTGGCTCGCCCGTAGTGCTTCCCAACAGCCTTCCGACGGATATACGCCTGAAGTCATGTCAATTACCCCGCCAAGTCGGCCCCAACGAAAAGCTTCCTGCAATAAGTAGGGATTACGATTCACATGAGTGGGCACCAGTTGCGTAATTGGAATTTCGCCGCCTTTAATGATCGCAAAAAGTGGCTTGAGCGCTTCATGGCCATCGCCAATATGGCAATGAACAATTCCTGCCTTGCCGCTAAGCAGGCCGCCATTTCTTGCTTCTGCCGCTAATTTCAAAAGCTCCGTTACGGTTGGCTGTGAAGACCGATGATCGGAAATAGCTACTTCGCCAGCACCAAGAACCTTATCGATAAAGAGTAAGTCAGAGCGCACCGAGCCAGTAAGCGTCGGTCCCGGCACTTCATAGGCGCCAGTATACAGATATGCCGATAAGCCCTCTATTTCTAAGGCTCGAACCTTAGCTAACAGCGAACTCATATGACGCATCGTTCCATCTGTGCCAAGACAACCTACGACCGTCGTAATGCCAGCTCGTGTAAGATCAGAGAGAACAACTTCCGGCGTCCGCGTGTGATATCCGCCTTCGCCGCCACCGCCAATCAAATGAATATGACCATCAATTAATCCGGGAACCAGCCACTTGCCTGTTGCATCAATTCGCCGACAATACTTTTCTGGTAAAAAGTTAAGATTTTGTCCAATTGCCGCCACTTTTTCCCCAGCGAGCAACAAATCTTGCCTGCCTAGCTCTTGGGGTGAAAAAATCCGAGCGCCTTGCAGTAACGTGAAAAAGAAAGTTTCCTCTGGCAAAGTGATGCACTCCCTTACCGTTTTTTCTTAGCATGCGCCAAATTGAGTTTTTTATCGATCACATTAAATCTTGTAATGCAGAGTAAACCTGGCTCGCACGCCAGAACGAACGGGGAGACAAATTGCCACCTATCCTGGGAAACAGTATAATAGAGTTAAGTATAATAGAGTTAAATCTACAAGAAAGCAGAGGTGCTAATATGAACTACTTGCCCAAAAGAATTTTTCTCTCTGTGTTGCTCTGTCTATCACTTATCCTTTTCGCGATTCCAGCTCTTGCCCATGAAGGACGAGAAGGCCACGGCGAGGGCTTAAGTTGGGAAACTACGAACGTCCATTTTCGCGGTGATCGCTTAGTTGTCGAAGGCTATTTTCAAAATAATACGGACAGAGAAATTATCGATAATATCAATGAATTCTATGTCAAAGTAAAACTGAAACATCGTGGCGAATGGCGTCAGCATATGTCTGTCCGCTATGACAATATTAACGTCTTTATCCGTCCTGGTGAAAGTCATCCCTTCCGCTTTGTTATTGAAGGTGTAGAACCTCACCGCATTGACGACTATCGCGTCTGGACCACAGGCAGCTATCACTATCATAACCATCATGGTTGGGAATATCACCGCCACGAAATCGATTAAACCCTTCTATAAATGAAACAGCGGCTGCAGGGAAATCCTGTAGCCGCTGTTTCATTTATAAGTTACTCTATGTAATTTTTTCCTGATCGAAAATAGCCCTCTTTATTCGGCTTCCATCGCCTTTAATCGTTTCAAAAGTTGATCATATCGTGTTAAAACGTCAGCCTCTTCTACCTTTACTTTAGAATGATAATATTCAATCTTGCCGCTGCCGTCGCCAACTTTTCCCGTGGCCTGAAGTGTGCGAGCCAAATTTTCCGCAGTCCCGATCCCCCCATCTAAAATGGCCACGTCAGGCGGCAGAACGCTTGCAATGATATCACGAAACAAGGGAAAATGGGTACAGCCAAGCACCAGCGCGCCATACTGACTTAGATCATAGGGAGCTAGCTGCGCTCTCACATAGGGCGCCACCACTTCCGGGCGAAACTCAAAGCGTTCGGCAAACTCAACTAACCCAGGCATTGGCAGTCCGTCTACCATGTGACATTCATCAAGATTTTCTACTAAATGATGATATTTTTCTTCGCGTAGCGTCAAAGCCGTCGCAAAAACCATAACTCGCTTGCTGCAAGGTACACTCTGCAAAATAGCTGGCTTTACCGCCGGTTCAATCCCGATAATAGGAAAATCATACCGTTCACGCAGTTCTTTCGCCGCAGCGCTTGTCGCTGAATTGCAGGCAAGTACAATGGCCTTAACGCCCCGCTTGGCAATAAAATCTATGGCGGAAAAAACAAGCTCACGCACTTCCTCTGTTGACTTTTCGCCATAGGGTACGTGAAGCGTATCAGCAAAATACACATAATCTTCCTTAGGCAGCAAGTTTAATGCCCGATATAATACGGTCAATCCGCCAATACCAGAATCAAATACACCGATTTTCATATTCTGTCCCTACCTTTTCTCGATGGTCAATCATGATTTTTATCATACACCTATCTTTTCCCCCTGCCAAGACAAAAAAATTCCCCTTAGACGTTACGTCAAGGGAAATTTACTTTCTTTTATAAGATGAAATAATTTCTCAAATCAGCATTAATTCCTTCAATGTATCAACGCCTCGTTCAGTAACATGAGCTAGGCTAATATTGGCCCACACAGGTCCTAGACCGTAAGGACCATCCTGTACTAAAGCCCCTTTGATGAGGCACTCGCGTTTTAAATGATCTACTTCCAAAGCGTAGCTTTTTGCATCGCGGCTAAAATCAAAGGCGTCGACATCAGCTAATAACTGCTCGGGATTTTGATCAGCTTTGTACACCTCTAGTAAGATAGCCGTGCTTAATTCGTTTAGCAAGATCCCCATCTCCCTTTTGCCATTTTTAAAATTTTTTCGGCAAAGTGAACAGTTTTCCTGCTAAAAAAGCCCCTTCCTAGCGCAAGTATACAATATATTCAAAATTATCGTTAAAACGATCCTCGTTAAAGAGCTGTAGCAACTGTCGACTGATCCGCATCGCCGCTAGGAAAACGTACGGTAAAGATCGTTCCCTTCCGATTTGTCTGTACTTCAATTTTAGCCTGATGATGTTCTGCAATCCGATAGCAGACCACAAGGCCAAGACCCGTACCAGTCTCTTTTGTTGTTACAAAAGGTGTCCCAAGCTTTTTCAGTACAGCCGGATCAATCCCCTTGCCTTGGTCAGCAACGATAAGGAGTACCTCATCTGCTGCTTGCTTCAACTGAATCGTTACAATTCCGCCAGACTCCATGGCTTCGAGACTATTGCGGACAAAATTTAAAATGAGTTGGCGAATTTCATTTTTATCAAGTAACAGCGGTGTCGCTTCGTCTAATTCAAGCGAGATCACTTTTCCCTGACGAAGAGCATCAGCTTGCAGGAGCGGCAAAAGGGTCCTAATGATCTCCTGTAGGGGCATTCGTACAAAATCAAGGCGCTTATTTTTAGCAAGTGACAGAAATTCCGTAATAATCCCATTGGCTCGATCAAGTTCTTCAATCATCAAGCCAAGCTGTTCTCTTTGCTTCGTATATTCAGACTTATGCTGAAATAATTGCAAATACCCTCGCACAGTTGTTAAGGGATTGCGTACTTCATGACCAATACTTGCCGCCATTTCCCCGATCAAACTTAATCGATCCAAGCGGGCCATTTCCATTTCTACTTTTTGCTGTTCCATTTGGGATAAACAGTGTCGCACTTTTTCATGTTCGATCGATAAAGCTTGCTCCGCTTTGTTCTGACGATAACGCAATAGTTCTACTAAAAGTCCAGCAACGATCAGTAACGAAAAAAAGGACCCCGCCCAAGTACGGTATAAGTTTTGTTTTTCTTTTATACCGTTTAAAATCATGGATTCCTCAATTGATACAAGGAGAAATGCCGGGTAATCGGCTAAGGCGGAAAAAGCTCCGACTCGATTCACCCCTTGAAAATCCACGGCTTTATAATTGCCGCTTTTTTCACCGTCTTTTATCGCTGCAAGCACTGGATGATGCTTAAAAAAATTCGCATGATCGAAATTCTGGACTTCTGGAACACGCGTAAGATAAGTGCCATCACTACGCAATAAGACAATAGAATTATTGGGGCCAAGGTCCATTTTGTAAAAAATCTGCCGAAAATAATTCTGATCAATTCCAATACTCACAATGCCATTAAACTTCTCTGTCGCATCATTGAGGCGTCGGCTAAGGAAAATGACTGAGTTTTGACTCACTTCCGTCAAACGCGGTGATGCTAGAAAAACCCCGCCGCTCTGTCCCTGTTTATGGACAAGAAAGTGCTCTCGGTTGGCAATATTAATAGGCCGCTGCAAGGGCACCGCGCTAAAAATCAAGTTTCCATCCCGGTCAGCTATGGCAATCTGATCGAAAACCCCTTTTTGCCGCATCATTTTCAAAAGATCTTCCTGCGACGGCGTAAGCCTGCCAGATTCTTCAATCGCTGCCTTCATAAAGAGTAAGGTACTGTCCGCTTCATCAAAGGTCCTGTTCACCGTAGTGGCCAGAGAATGAGCAATATTCTTATTTTGTGAGTACACCATTTCGTACCGCGCTTTTAAATCACGGTCAAAGAGAAAATCAGCACTGGCAAAAGCGCCATAAGAAAGACCAATTACAAGCACCCATAACCAAATTCGAGTATTGTGACTCCAGTGAAAAAAATTCTGTCTATATTTGAATCTGTATTTCAACAAGGAACGCACCTGCCTTCTGGCTTTTCCCAAGGAAATTTAACCAGCACAGCAGTCCCCCACTCCCCTGTATCAACAATAAACTTCGCTCCGTGCCGTTCAGCAATACGAAAACAAACCGGAAGACCGAGCCCAACACCATGCGCTTTGGTCGTCACAAAGGGCATCCCCAGTTTATCAATAATCGACTGGGCCATTCCCTTACCTGTATCAAGCACAGCTAAAATAACTTGCTCTTCCTCCTGATACGTTTTTACAGTGACAGTCCCGCCGCCTTCGGCGACGGCTTCAAAGCTATTACTCAATAAGTTGAACAAAAGTTGACGAATATCTTTCTGATCAAGCAGCAGTTCGGGCACAGGCTCCAGCTCAATCTGCAGCTTAGTTCCCTTTTCCAAGGTAGCGGCCTGCATTAAAGGCTGCAGACTTTCAATAATTTGATTTAACGAACATTTGGTCAGTTCTACTGACCGATTTTGCGCCAAAAACAGAAAATCACTAATAATATTATTAGCCCGATCCAACTCCTGAATCATCACCGAAAACTGTTCTTTTAACATAGCACAATCGTGCTTGCGGCTAAAGTGCTGTAAGTACCCGCGTACGGTTGTTAAGGGATTGCGTACTTCGTGGCCGATGGCCACAGCCATTTCACCGACAAGGTTCATGAGACTGATCCGACTCATTTCCTGTTCATAATTTTTCTGCGTCGTAATATCACGACCTTCAGAAATAAGAAACAGCACGCGTCCCGCTTCATCAAAAACAGGTTTTAAGGAAAAATCCATATAGGAAATTTTCCCTTTCTGATTTTTCACCTTCGTCTCAAAACGAACAAAAACACCTTGCGCCGCTTTCATAATCGATTCGTGAAGTTGCTCTTTTACCCCCGCAACTCCCTGCCAACAAGGAATTTCCCAAAACTTGCGTTTTAAGGCCTGTTCGTAATCACAAGCCATATAATCAAGGGCTGTTTTATTACAATCAACCAAAACCCCCTCGGGAGTCAATACACCAGTAAGTTGAAACATGGAGTCAAAAATGGAGCGAAATTGCCTCTCTTTGGCAATCTCCTGCGAACGCTGCAACTGACGCAATTCCGTCACATCATGATTAATTTCAATGATTGTTGCCGGTCTGCCTAGCTCATCATAATTCAGTGTCCAATAGCTCTCAACAGTCATTTTCGTCCCATCGCGCTTTTGATGCACTAAATCACCATGCCAATAGCCATGTTCATAAAGAAACGCCTGAATTTGGCAATAATTTTCCGTGGATTTTGTCAAAAGCACCTCATGAAGCTTCTTATGACGAACTTCTTCAAAGGTCCAGCCGTAACCGCGCTCCGCGCCGCCGTTCCAAAACAAAATACGGCTGTCAATATCCTTAACAATAATAAATTCCCGTACTGAATGGAGCAAATTCTCGCGCTGTACCACTTCGCTGGCAATAAAAGCCATATCTTCTTCGGCATGTTTAAGTTCCTGCTCGACTTGCACTCGTTCCATAATATCGGCAACTTGGCTTACAAGTAAGTCAAAAAAGTAAAATGTAACCTCATCAGGATGATAAATCTCCTGATGAAAAGTAGATAAAATACCAATAATCCGTCCGGAGCGACTTACTAAGGGCGTGGCTTGTCCAGCTTGTATTCCTTCTGCCAAAACAAGCTGTAGCAATCCCGGCGTATCGTTTACAAATCGGCTTTTTCTAAAATCACTAATGATCAGTCGTTTCCCTTGTTTAAGGGCCGAACCTGATAAAATTTTACCAATTTCCACATCATGAAATGTTTTTGTAAATTCTTCGGAAAAGCCATATTGCGCCAAAATTTCGAGCCGCTGCGACTGTGGATTGAGCAGCCGCAAAACCGCCTTATCGCCTCCGGTTATAATCATAGCTGCATCTAGAATGCGTTCATAAATCTCGTTAATATTCTCTTTGTTAATAAACCTCACACTAATATCATGGAGACAACGAATGGCAAGCATATCAACCGATACACTTCTTTGAGGTCCTTTCTTTCGCCCGCTTTTACTCTTTAGCATGTGTTTCGCTCCTTCATCGCCAAAAGCCAGCCAGCCGTTTTTATAAAATCTCTTTACCGTAACCATAAAACCTATCTTAGTTAACATTCCCATAAAAGCTAAAAAATCCTGCCCTTTTTCCAATAAGATTGAAATTTTTACTTTTTTTGAAAATCACGCTAAAAGTGCTTCCTCCTAAAAAAAGCCAGCAAAATATCTTGTATACTATATTCCAGAGAATGAATAAATATGGTATACTAATTACGCTTAAATGTATTCTATTGAAAATGCTAGCGTGAATAGCATATATTATTTGTTAAAGAGGGGATCATCGATGGTAACAAAAATAGGTATTAACGGATTTGGCCGTATTGGCAGAATGTGTTTAAGAGCCGCCTTAGAAAATGAAAATATAGAAGTCGTGGCAATCAATAGTACATCAACCCCCGATGCGTCAGCGCACTTACTCGAGTATGATTCTGTGCACGGACGGTTAAATAAAAAAATCGAAGCCACGGAAGATGGCCTGATTGTGAACGGACATTTCATCAAAATTATTTCCGACCGCAATCCAGCCAATCTCCCGTGGGGTAAACTGGGCGTCGACGTCGTTCTGGAAGCGACAGGCAAATTCAACTCTGGCAAAGACTGCGAAGTTCACCTTAAAAATGGCGCTAAAAAAGTCATTATTACAGCTCCCGCCAAAGACAACATTCCGACAATCGTATTAGGCGTAAATGAAAATATCTATAATCCAGCAAAGCATCATGTCGTATCGAATGCATCCTGCACGACGAATTGTCTTGCTCCGGTTGTAAAAGTTCTCCAGGAAAAATTCGGCATTGTCAGTGGTTTAATGTCTACAGTCCATGCCTTCACTACGGATCAAAGAAGTCTCGACAACAGCCATAAAGATCCGCGTCGTTCGAGAGGTTGTACGCAATCTATCGTTCCTACCTCGACTGGCGCCGCCAAAGCAATTGGACTTGTTATTCCTGAACTTAAGGGAAAACTGAACGGTGTCTCCTTACGCGTGCCTGTTCCCAATGTTTCACTCGTTGATCTTGTCGTTGAGCTAAACCAAGATGTTACCGTAGAAGCAGTAAACGCAGCGTTGCAAGAAGCCGCCGCCGGCCCTATGTCGCACGTTCTTGCCTACTCGGAAAAACCGCTTGTTTCCATTGACTATTTAGGCGACAGTCATTCCTCCATTGTAGATGGTTTATCCACGTTAGCAATTAATAACCGTACAGTAAAGGTTTTAGCCTGGTATGATAATGAATGGGGCTATTCCTGCCGTGTCGTCGATCTAGCCGCTTATGTAGGAAATAGCTTAAGCGCGAGTGACGAAGTCATAGCAACAGTAAGAGAAAAAGCCGCCGTATAAGTGGCGGAATAGAAGCTATAGATAGAAAAAAAACAAGACTGTTTCCTCCTAACGCGAAGACGCTCTAAGCACTTTCGCAAGTGAGGTGACAGTCTTGTTTTTTTATAGTCTAGCGTAATAAACTGAGCGAACCGGTCAATTTATTGATCTTTTTCGTAGGTCCATAGACGCAGACGCCAAGATAATATAAATCAGAACTGGCCTGCGCTGCCAAAAGTTTTGTATAGTGATCATAATCTAAACATTTTTGCGCAACTTCGCTGAAATCAATAACCGTAACATCACTATAAGCGCTATCATAAATCTTATCGCGCAACGCTTTAAGCTGTTCGCGCGCCGCACTTAAAACAGGAATCGCCTGCGACGTAATGCCACGATGAATCTGTCCGCTGCCATCGGTTATATCAGGGCCAATAATCGTCTCCTTACACAATTGACTTAAACTCATTCCCAACACCGCCGCCGTATTGGCGATTAAACCTAACGGAATTTCCCGTGAAATGACCATAGCTACTTTCAACCGAATACCCACCTTCCTAAAACTTTGTTCTGTCTTAGCATAACAAAGCAGGGCTAAGCTGTATTGTAAAAAATTGACCTTGAAAGCTAGTTATACTTAGGAAAGCGAAAAATGCTGATACTGTTCTGGCGTAAGTCCTGTATAGCTTTTAAAAGTTTTCGTAAAATGGCTCTGGTCATAAAAGCCCGCGCGTAGCGCCGTTTCGGGCAAAGACTCCCCTCTCGCCAATTCCTTCTGGGCAAAATTAATTCGCAGCAAGGTTTGATAGGCATGAGGCGGAAGTTTAAACTGCTGTTTAAACAAACGGATTAAGAAAAATTTATTAATGCCCGAAGCAGCTGAAAGATCATCTAACGTAACCTTTTCCGAAAAGTACTCTTGTAAGTACTCACGGATAATCCCTACTTTCGCCGATTCATCTGGTGTTTCGATCCGTTTCTCATCTCCAGCCAAAACCAATTCCAACAGGAAAATTAAAGAGCTTTCTTTTTCCAGCGGTGTAGAGGCGCTTTGCAATCTATGTATTTCAGCAAAAATGCGTCCAATCACGGGTAAAGAAAGTACCGCATTCACTCGCGGCTGCTGCAGAGAGCCGCCACCGCGGCTGGCTTGAAACGCACGAATCCAAGTGGCAGAAAGAAACAACATTTCATATTCCCAGCCCTCACACTGCAGTGGATTACAGGCGTGAAGCAACTCTGGCGGCAAAAAAACCATGCTGCGAGGCGTCACCGTTTCGGTACGGCCTTCATACCAAAAACGACTGGTTCCACGGCGAATCAAGCCAAGCGAATAGTCTTCATGGGTATGTTTTCGGTAAGAGAAAGTGCTGGTACTACAATGTTTAAGCGTAAAAAAGGGCACATGTTCATCGCGATATAACGTAACAGGCTGACGTTTTGCCATTTTACATTTCATCCTGTCATCCCCCCAATTACAGCCGCCACTAGTAAGATAAGATTTGCCGATACTTTTCTGGTGATCGCTAAATACAAGCTGATTAAAGCAACCGCAATCATTAAGCTGCCCACTTGATTGTGAAAAAAAAGATCTGTTAAAACAACAATATTAAAACTAACGATCACGAGAACAACCCCATCGAGAAAGCCCTCAGTGGCGCTCTTGCCAGCAATCCGAGTATAGCAACGTTGCACAATAAGAATGAGTAGCGGCGGCAGTAGTAAAGCGATCGCAGCAAGTACCGCTCCCGGCACGCCAGCTACTAAGTAGGCAAGACTGACAACCCATAAACCGTTCGGTCCTGGCGTTACCTGCCCAATCGCCAGAGCTTCGGTAAATTGCTTCTCTGTAGCCCAACCATTGGCAATAAAATCAGTATGTAAACTAGGCAGCGGCCCAAAACCGCCCGTAGAAAACAACACAGCTTTTACGATCACAACAAAGAATAGGAGCCAGTCCATAGTTATTTTTCCGCTCCCTTCGTCCCAACATGGGAATATACCAAAGAAGCTGCCAGCGCTCCCGTAATATATAAAACAAAAACAGGCGGCTGCCAAACATAATAGGCGATAGCACTGCCGCTTAAAATCATGCCAGAAAGAATGAGACGGCTCTGGCTTGTCCGATAATTTTTCCGCAAAATGGGTTTTACATTACGCCAATTTGTCGCTAAGGCAATTCCGAAAATAGCGGCAAAAACGGTTCGCAACATGGCCTGTACGCGCGGATACTCGCTCATTCCCAGATAGACCGCTGAAAGCAAAACCGTAATAGCTGCACTTGGTAAAATAAGTCCCAATAGAGAAAGCGCGATGCCGAATCTGCCGCCTAGTTTCTTGCCAATCAAAATAGTATAAGCAATAATATTCATCCCCGGTGTTATTTGACACATTGCCACAATGACGGCATATTCCTCTTCCGTAACCCAATGATGCTTATAAATAAAGTGCTCTTGAATTAAATACTGCGTAACGGCGCCGCCGCCAAAAGAAGTAAAGCCAATTTGAACCCATACGCAAAAAAGCTGAAGAAGCGTTGGGCTAGCTGGTTTTGCTGGATGCTCCATTTTAAATCTCCTTTTTCTACTCCTAATTCTAAATAAATGAGTAAATAAGCTGACGTAAATTTACATCTACGTCAGCTTATTAGCTCTCTTATTCCCGTTTTCCTGTTACCGTCGCTTGTTTTTCTCATTTCATCCTACTTTGCACCTTCATAAAATAAAAAGCTTGACAAAAACTCTTGCACCTGAGAAAATGTTAACACTGTTACACAATTTTCTGCAGAGATTGTTGAACGATTGAATTTGATATAGAAAAAAATAAGGACTGAGATCAAGCAAAAAAATGCTCGCTTCAGAGAGCCGATGGCAGGTGTAAATCGGTGCAGCTTTTTTGGCGAACTCCCTCAGGAATTCTTTGGCTGAACGATTCAGTAAGCCAAAGCGCCCTCAGCGTTATCGATGTGAGTACAAATTAGGGTGGTACCGCGATTATTCGCCCCTATTGGCATAAGCCAATAGGGGCTTTTTATTTTGAGGAGGAATAGATTATGGGATTTGATAAAAGCTCTTCCTGGGGCGCGTCTTTCGCTATGGCGGCAGTCTGGTTCGCCACGCACTGCGGCGGCGGTTTTGCCACAGGAAATCAAGAAGTAAATTACTTTGTAAAATATGGCTGGTATGCCGTAATTATGCCGATCCTAGCTATGCTGATCCTGGGCTGGGCCCACCGCAACGCACTCGTACTTGCCAAAGACTATAAGACCTATGATTATAAAAGCTATGGGAAAGCCTTATTTCACCCTTACGAAAAATATTTCTACCCCTTCTTTGAAATCGGCTTTGTACTGCTTATTGCCTGCGGCGTCAGCACCTCAATTGCCGGTTCCGGTTCTCTGCTCAAAAGCACCTTAGGAATCCCCTATGAAATCGCCATTGTTGGCGTCGGTCTAGTGCTGCTAGCGCTGACGATCTTTGGCAGCAAGCTGATTATCAAAGTCCTCAGCTTCAAAACGTACTTTCTAATCATCACGTTAATGCTACTTTGCATCTTAGGGCTGCAAGCAGGCGCCTTTCAATTTCAACATGTTTGGGCAACGCAAGAAACTTTTGGCCAAAGCTTTGGTGATGCCCTTTGGTTCGCCCTAATTTACATTGGCTTTCAGTCTTTTACGGTCCTTCCGATCATTTCCGTATCGCAAGGCATTAAAACAACGAAAGACTGCAACCGTTTTATGGTTTTTGGCACTGTTTTAAACGGCGCTTTCCTCGCCGTTGTCTGCATCATGCTGCTTGGCTTTACGCCTGACGTACTCAACCAAACTCTGCCAGTCTACTTCGTTTGCGCCCAACTTGATCTTCCCTGGCTCAAAATTCTCTATAGCGTAATTTTGTTGATTGCCCTTCTCGGTACTGCCGTTTCGCTTGTTTTCTCTACGGTAGCCCGCTTCGAACCGATTTTCCCCAGAACAGGCTTACTGGAAAATTTACGAGTTCGACGCTTTGCCATCTCCCTGCTTACTGTTATTATCTGCACTGGCATTTCTGTATTTGGACTTACCAATATCGTAATTAAAGGCTACGGCTCTGTCGGCTATATCGGCCTGATCTTTGTTCTCCTCCCTGCCCTCACGATCGGCACAATAAAGATTCGAAACAATGCGAAACGGCGCCGCGAACAAGGCATCGAAGAGCAGTAATCATAATAATTTCATAAACTAAGTAAAAGCTGGCGCCCAACTTTCGGCGCCAGCTTTTACTTAGTTTATGAAATTATAGTCTTATGACGTTATGAAGCGGCAAAAACAAAGTTAATGCCCTTCGACAGGCTTCACCGGATGAGCCACCTGATTCTTCTGCGAAATTTTCTCTTTAAAATAGTTTATCACGCCAGAAACAGCCATAATCGATAGCAGCGAATAAAGCCCCTTCTCTGTTCCAATAACCGAGCAGCCAAACAGAACGATCATAAAATCACAAATAAAGGTAAGTTTTCCTGGATTCCAACCAAAGCGCCGATTTAAATATAGGACTAGAATATTGACACCACCTAAAGAAGCGCCGTTCCAAAACAAATAGGAAAGCCCTAATCCAGCAAAACCGCCGCCCAAAATCGCCCCGACTAGATTGGGCACAACAAAATCAGTAAGACTACGGTCAACTTCGGTCATAACCGAAAGCAGACAAGCCGCCAACAGTGTCGATAACGTAAAATTCCAACCCATACGAAAAACAGACAAAATGTAAAAAGGCAGATTCGCCAAAATAAACGCTACAGAAAAGGGCATTCCCACCAAATAAGAAATACTCAGGGCAAAGCCCGGCGCTCCGCCTGTAACAAGATGCGAATGTTTCAATAGTAAAATTCCCACCGTACTAATCATACAACCAATAAAAATATGAATGATTTTTTGCACATCCATCACCTTACCATTTCCAAATACTTCTTTCCCCTGCATCAAGAAAAACGTTATTTTTATGATAAAGTATCCAGTTGCTAGAGAGTCAAGTCTTATCTTGCAAGGGAATTTGAATTTCTGTCAAATAAAGCGATGAATCATGGGTAATCGATTCATCAATGAGCATTCTTTCGATGGCATCCCCGCTAATCTCGTAAGGCTGTGTAGCGATAAATTGCAATAAAAGATCATAGTAAGCTGCTGCATCTTGGCGACGGCCGCGAAAAGCAATACAGGCATAAAGCCCAGCTTCCAAATAGTCGGCTTGCTTCGACTGTTCTGCTGCTTGATCATCGGCGTCGGCGATAATAAAGACAGACCGATACTCGCCATAGTGGGCCTTCATAAAATTGTCTTTCGCAACAGCAAACCCGACCTTGCCAATAAATAGAGACGGATGATCGCCAATCGACTGTTCCAGCTTTCTCAGTGAAAATTCCCAGTCCTCGGCAGACCGACTTTCTTCTTCCATACGTAAAATCAAGCGTTGCGGCAATTTACGCAAGAAGGGTACAGCGATCTTTTTATAGTGAAGGGCTGTTTCAATCTCGCTAATCCGGCTAGTGAAGAGATTGTGAACCGACTGGAGGTTGGCGATCATTTTTTCGGTTTCGGCCTGTCGCGCCTTTAATAGCGCTAAAAACTTTTCAATATCCCGGCCTGCTAGATGACGGCGAATCTCCTCAAGCGACAAGCCGAGAAACTTAAGATATTTAATCGTATGAAGCTGTTCAAACTGCGCAATAGAATAGTAACGGTAGCCGCTATCTGCTGCAACAAAGGCTGGCTTGAACAAATCAATCGCGTCATAGTAGCGGAGCGTCCGAATTGGTACACCATGAATTTTGGCCATTTCACCAATAGAATACATATGTTTCATCGTTTGATCACCTGCCTGCTTTCACTAGATGAAGCTTAAAAAAGAAGATTTCCCGCGAATCGCTGAGAAATCTTATCGAAATTAAAGCATGCTATTTAAAAAATCTTGCGTACGCTCTTTTTGGGGATTGCCGAAAATCTCTTCGGGTCTGCCCTGTTCCACGATCTGGCCTTGATCCATAAAAATGACATGATGGGCTATTTCCCGGGCAAAAGCCATTTCGTGAGTCACTACCAGCATCGTCATATGTTCCTCAGCTAATTGACGCATGGCCTTTAGTACCTCGCCAGTCAGCTCTGGATCTAGCGCTGATGTAGGCTCGTCAAACAGCATAATATCAGGCTTCATTGCTAGCGCTCGAGCAATCGCGACTCGCTGCTTTTGCCCGCCGGACAGGCGCGAGGGGTAATTGTGACGCTTATCAAATAAGCCGACTTTCCGCAAAAGTTCCTCGGCAATGGGGACAATCTCTTCTTTTTTCATTTTTTTCACAGTGATCGGCGCTTCAATCAAATTATCAAGGACGGTCATATGGGGGAATAAGTTAAACTGCTGAAAGACCATACCCATTTTGTGACAAATGCGGCGCGCCGTTTCTTCCGGCACATACTGACTGCGCCCGCCTGCCTCTTCTGTCGCTAACATATCGCCTTCAATTTCAATGGAACCGCCATCAATTGTCTCAAGACGATTCAAGCAACGCAACAACGTACTTTTTCCTGAGCCAGACGGACCGATAATCGCTACAACCTCGCCTTGATTCACTTCTAAATCGATGCCTTTCAATACTTCCTGACCGTTAAAGCTCTTGCGAATATTCTTCATAGCAATCATTTTCATAGCAAGACACCTCTATTCATCGTAAGCAGCGTAACGCTGTTCTAATTTTTTAAAGATCCACGTAAGAACTAAAGTCATTGCTAAATAGAACACAGCCGCAACAAAAAAGGGCGTCATATCAAAATCGCGTTGGACAATGGCTCTTGCCGTGCGCAGCAAATCATTCATGGCTAAGATATAAATGAGTGAAGTATCTTTTACCAGCGTAATCGTTTCATTACTTACCGGCGGCAATACCCGCTGAATCATCTGGGGCAGAACAATTCGTCTCATTGTTTGTACATAATTCATACCAAGGGCCTTACTTGCTTCGTATTGCCCACGATCAATTGACTGAATACCAGCGCGGAAAATTTCCGCAAAGTAAGCCGCGTAATTAAAAACAAAGGCAACAAGCGCCGCCGGAAAATCAGGTAGGCGAATCCCTACATAAGGAATCAGCGGCAAAGCATAGTAGACAAAGAGGAGCTGCAGCATGAGCGGCGTACCGCGCATAAGCCAAATATAAATTTCTACAAGAAAGCTAAGCGGCCGATATTTTGAAATACGGGCAAGCGCTACCAGCAATCCCAAAGGAATTGATAGCACTAAAGTGATAAAAAACATTTGCAGTGTCAGGCCGGCGCCTTCCATCATGGGTTTAATCATGGCAATAAGTGATTCCATTTTTCGTCTCCTTTGTGGAAAATCGGGGAATTTTGAATGAGTTTAAAAGGCAAACAAGAGGCTAATGGTATTATACCATCAGCCTCAACGTGCTTGCCATACACTGTACTTATTTTACGATATCAGCGCCGAACCATTTTTTCGAGATTGTTGCCGACGTACCGTCTTTCTTCATTTCATTGAGTACAGCCTGAACTTTATCGCGCAATTCTTGATCTTCTTTTCTAAAGCCAACGCCATAAGTTCCAATTTCTCCGAGCGGCTGTTCAATCGCGATATATTTGCCGGGTTCTTTCGACATATAATATCTGCCAAGGATTTCATCAGTTACTACTGCATCAAGACGACCTGTTTTGAGGTCCATGAAAGCAGCGATACAATCAGAATAGGTTTTGAAGTCTTTTAAAGAGCTTTTCAGTTTCTGGTCTTTCGTAACAGCTTCTTCACCGATGCTGGACTGCTGTACGCCAACAACTTTTCCGGCTAAATCAGCCGCACTTTTGATTGGAGAACCTGCCATAACAAAGATCAGCTGTTTGCTATCCATATATGGATCGCTAAATAACATATTCTTCTTTCTTTCTTCGGTAATATTCATACCGTTCCAAAGAGCGTCAATGCGTTTGCCGTTAAGTTCCGCTTCTTTACTGCTCCAGTCAATCGGCTTAAATTCAACTTCAATTCCGAGACGTTTTGCCGCTTCTTTCGCCATATCCACATCGAAACCAACGATATTATTCTTTTCGTCCTTGAAGCCCATTGGCGGAAAACTATCATCCAAACCAATTACAATTTTCTTTAGAGGCGCTTTGGCTGGCGCACCGCCGCAACCAGCGATGAGCAGGCCTGCCATCATAACCGTGAGTACCAGTGCAACTACTTTTTTCATCTAAAATCCCCACCCTGCTATTATCTTTACTTTCTAAGCGTTGATCTTATTTTACTTTAACTCGCTAAAATAAGAAAGTGATAAATTGCAGTAACAGGAGACTTTTTTCCTGGGTTTCCTCTGGTTAGCTCACAAATACTCATTTTTTTGCACTTTTTAAATGACTCAGCGCAACAGCGTCCCGGCAATAACCATTTTCTGAACCTCTGAGGTTCCTTCATAGATTTCCGTAATTTTAGCATCACGGTAAAAGCGCTCCACTTTGTTACCTTTTACATAGCCATAGCCGCCTTGAATCTGCACAGCTTTCGCAGCGCATTTTACGGCCGTTTCGGAAGCAAACAGTTTCGCCACGGCTGCTTCTTGCGAAAATGGCTTCCCGCTGTCTTTTAACGCCGCCGCCTGATAAACAAGCAATCTCGCTGCCATAACATCTTTGCCCATATCGGCAATCATCCACTGAATCGCCTGATTAGCCGCTAAAGGACGGCCGAATTGCTGGCGTTCTTTAGCATAACGAATCGATTCATCAAGACACCCCTGGGCAATGCCTAGCGCCTGCGCGCCAATGGCAATCCGTCCGCCATCGAGTGTTGCCATAGCAATTTTAAAGCCTTCGCCGATTTTTCCTAACAAGTTTTCTTTGGGCACGCGGCAATTCTGAAATAATAGTTCCGTCGTATGGGAACCGCGAATTCCCATTTTGTCCTCATGCTTACCTACAGCAAAGGGCGATACGGCTTTTTCCACAATGAAGGCGCTAATTCCTTTCGTTCCGGCGCCAGGCCCGGTTTTCGCCATAACAATGACAAGTCCAGCTTTATCACCATTTGTGATGAATGTCTTAGCACCATTAAGAACATAGAAGTCGCCGTCCAGTTCGGCCGTCGTCGTCACAGCCCCGGCATCAGTCCCTGCGCCAGCTTCGGTCAAAGCAAAGGCGCCCAACGTTTGATACTCGGTCAGAAGCGGTAAAAACTTTTGTTTTTGCGCTTCTGTGCCAAACAGCACAATAGGGGAAGCTGCTAGAGTATGTACCGCTAAAATCACTGCCGTCGAGGCACATTCACGGGAGATTTCCTCGATGGTTAACGCATAACTTACATAGTCGGCGCCGCTGCCGCCATAGGCGCTGTCATAAGGAATCCCCGTCATCTCGAGTTTCGCCAATTTATCCATGGTTTCACTGGGAAAACGGCCATCGCGATCGAGTTCTTCCGCCAAAGGCGCCACTTCCGCTAACGTGAACTCCCGTACAGTACTCTGTAATAATTTGTGCTCTTCTGTAAGCATGAAATCCATATTTTCGCCTCCTATTTTAACATGCCGCTCTGCTACTACACACCTCTGCATCTATGCCATTTCGTAACTATATTGCCGCTACACTGATCATCCGTTCGCTGTCCCTCACTACAGCCACGCCTATTATATATAGCCTTTTTCTTTCAACGCCTGAATCTGTTCCGGCGTATAATGGAGGATTTTTGTTAAAACGGTTTCCGTATCTTGTCCCAACGAAGGCGCACCCCGCCACACTTTACCAGGTGTTTCGCTCAGCTTCGGTATAATACCTAATGCTTTAATGTCTTTTTGCAACGTCTGATCTTTATAGTTAATAAAATCGCCTCGATCTAACCAATGGGGATCATCCACAACGTCTTTCGCTGTATTTACTTTGCTGCAAGGAACCTTGTATTTAGCCATCTGCTCTACAACTTCCGGGGCCGTCCTTGCTGCCACCCATTCCGTCAGGTAAGCATCAAGAGCTTTTCCCTTGGGTGATGCTAACGCCTCTGGCGTGGCCGCACATTCTTCATATTTATATTCCTGCGGATCTACGCCAAGAGCTTGAATGAAACGCTTATATACCCCAGCGCCGAAAGCGCCGATCGCCACATAATCATGATTTTTATCTAAGAACAGACCATAAGGCTGAAAAGCTGCTGACTTAGAGCCAGTGCGAGTCCGCACAATATCCGCTTCTGTATAGGAGACAAAAGTATCCGCCATAATACGAGCCTGCGCCTCAAACTGGGCGACATCGACAACTTGTCCCTTGCCAGTTTTCAAGCGATTTACATAGGCAGCAAGCAAACCAAAAACGCAATGCAGACCGGAAATATAGTCATTTAGCCACGGTTTGCTCAACGCGGGCACCGACGGCTCAGCATCCCCGTTTAAATGCATAAAGCCGCTATAAGCCTGTCCCATCATATCGTAAGAAGCACGATCGCACACTTCCGGCAAACCGCCAAATTGAGGTCGACCAAAACCGCTTACATGAACGATAATCAAAGCGGGATTCACACTTAGCAGCTCTTCATCGTTAATTCCATACTTATCAAGCCAAACCATATTCTCCATAAACACGTCAGCTTCTTTAATCAAGCCAAGAAACATTTCTTTCACTTCAGGAATATTCAAGTTAAGTTCCACCGTCATACTCAGTCTGTTCCGGGCATCCTGAGCCCAACTGGTACTGACTTGACGGCCTTCATAATTAGCGAAAGGCGGCATAAAACGCCAGGTATCGCCTACATTCGGGCGTTCAATGTGAATTACTTCTGCACCAAAATCAGCTAACAGATTGGCGGCATGAGGCATAGCCACCAGTGAACCAGAAGAAATAATGCGCATACCGGCAAAAGCGCCAAACTCAGGAACAATGTACTCGCGTTTACTCATTTGTTAAACCTCCTGTACGTGAATTTACTATATTTAACAAGCATAAACCATGCCAAAAAATAGCCCTTACTTTTATATTGATTTTACTGCATTTCTATGATTTCCTGCCAACTGCACATGCAAAAATGCCGGAATAACACCGGCATTTTTGCATGTTTCCGTTATTTCCGCATGGAAGCTACTAGCTGCAAACTTTTCCCGCGCCGTCGTTTCCGCGTTAAAGTTGACTCATCAATTCCTAGCTGTTTAGCCGCTTCCTTAATTGATGGATATTGAACAATTGCCGCTTCGATAATATCAGTTTCGACTGAGGTCACAGCTTCTTTTAATAAGACTCCCGGCTGCCAAAAAATGTGTCCGGTTGCTTTAGCTCCTGTCCCCATATCATAGCTGTCACCACAGAGAGAATCACATAAGTTTGCCACCATTTCAAGCGGCAAATGGCGCGGTTCAATTGAATCGTCATTTATGAGCACCACAAGGCGCTCTATTACATTCATAATTTCGCGGATATTTCCCGGCCAATCGTAAGCAAGCAGCACATCTATCGCATCACGCGACAACGTTTTATGTTTTTTATGGCGTCGATTCATAATTGCCAAATAATGAACTACTAATGAGCCAATATCCTCTTTTCTTTCTCTTAAGGGCGGAATCATAATGGGAATCACGTTTAGACGGAAATAGAGATCGCGGCGAAACAATCCCTGTAAAATTAAATCCTCCATATTCTTGTTTGTAGCCGCAATGATGCGAACATCCACCTGGACAGGCTTTGAGCCGCCGACACGATAAAAACTCTTTTCCTGAAGAACATTCAACATTTTCGCCTGCAAGGCAATCGACATATCGCCGATTTCATCAAGCAAAATCGTACCGCGATGAGCAATTTCAAAAAGGCCAATATGCGATTTATGAGCGCCAGTAAACGCACCAGCCTCATAACCGAAAAGCTCAGATTCCAGCAAATTCTCCGGTATGGCACTGCAATTAATATGTACGAAAGTTCCTGTTCCATTGCGTTCACTAAAGGCATGAATATGCTTAGCTAGCTCTGTTTTTCCCACACCTGATTCACCCGTAATTAACAGAGGCAGATCTGTATCAGCCACTTTTTCCACAAGTTCATAAAGCGTTTGCATCTGACTGCTATGATAGTCCAAAAAATTCGACTTCGTTTCCTCACTAATTTTGGCGTTTAATTCCTTTTGATAATGTTTCGCCGCCGCCTGAGCGGATCGTAATTTTTCGTGAAGTGTTTCCAGTTCCGTAATATCGCGAACATTTGATAGAACACGAATAATTTCTCCCTGCCGATTCTTCAGCGGGGTACTTGATACCATCGTTTCTTTTCCTTGGGGAAACGTAACAAAAGAGCTTTCGCTGTTGCCATATTCTAGTACCCGCATCATGGAACAATAGGGAATTTGTTTATTTTTCGCCAGTTCATAGACGCTTTTCCCGAGAAGGTCTTCTTTATCGAGCCCGGAAACAAGACAAAAAGCTTTATTTAGCGCCCGCACAGTTCCTTCGCCATTCGTAATAAGAATCCCATCATGGGAATTATCAATGAAAGGCTGCAGCCGAATCAAGGAATCTTCTACCTCACACCACAAATGCATCAGATTGCGATACTCATCAGTACTTTTAAATAGCAAATAAAAACAAAGATCGTCCTTCGAACGAATAATGCTCATAAGTAGCTTCCCACTCGGCGATGTCTTCACAACCCTGTCGCTTGTTTTTCCGGTAAGCCATTCACGCCGAAACCATGGCAATAACATCATAATCTTACAATCCAAAGTTAAATTTTTAAAATAAAACTGCGCTTTGTCATTAAACCCACGAATATCATATTTTTCATCTAGTTGAATGACAGCAAAAGCTGTAAAATCAAGTGGATTCAGCATACAAGAACTGTTCACAAACACACCTCCCGCCTTATAGCACCCAACCGTTCGAGCCTTAATATTTCATCCTTATTTGCAATTATTCTGCGGCTATTCCAAAAAAGCCTGTAAATATTAATGGAATTTTCGGTCTTTTTTCTAAAAACGACTGCCTTCTATCGCAAATCATAATGAATTTACAAACATAGAAGGCAATCGTATCGTGTAACTATTCAAGAAAATTTATCGGATTACTTCACGACTAATCATAAATTTCTCAATGGCTGTTTCATTCACTGCATAGCGAATATCGTTCGTTTCATCAGGCACAATCAAAGTACAGCGCGACGTAATATCTACAATAGGCGTTGTAATATCATCAGCAAAATACCGATTGCTTGCGGCAATATCATGGGCGAGGAAAGCAAAGTTTGGCAGACTGGCAAAAGAAATATTTTGAACGCGGCCAATCCCGAGTTCCGTCATACCGCCCACCCAAATTGGAATATTATGCTGCTGGCACAAATCATGAATCTTAATCGATTCATGGAGTCCGCCGCAACGGCTTGATTTAATATTAATGATTTTGCAACTGCCTAGTTGAATCGCTTTGCGGGCCGTTTCGACCGAAACAATACTCTCATCAAGGCAAATTGGCGTTTGAATCGCTTTTTGCAAGACAGCATGATCGACAATGTCATCTTCCCCTAAGGGTTGTTCAATATACTGCAAATTAAATTCATCCATAGCTTTAAACAGCTCTATATCATCTAGGGTATAATCAGAGTTCGCGTCCACAGTAAGGGTAATATCAGGATAGTGGCGGCGCACCTCTTTAAGTACGTCAATATCCTTGCCTGGCTTAATCTTGATCTTGGTCCGATGATAGCCTTCGGCAAGATATTTTTCAATCTTTTTCAACAGTTCCGTTGTTGTCGCCTCAATGCCGAGACTAACGCCGACCTTGACTTCTGTCTGCGTACCGCCAAGTAGCGTTTTTAACGACTTTCCTTCACGCTGCGCGTAAATTTCCCAAAGCGCATTTTCGACGGCTGCTTTCGCTAAACGATTTCCCACAATAAAAGAGACCTTAGCCATAAAATCGGCTGGATCCACAATGTCTTTATGTAAAATCACTGGCGCAATCATATTTTTGATGATGTGAAAACAAGTTCCGTTATCTTCCGGATTATACAAGGGGCCATAAAAAGCCTTACATTCCCCATAGCCGATGAGATCTTCTGAGTAGATCTTGATGAGCAACGCATCTCTTTCTTCAAAGCGGGTAAAGCTCGTTTCAAAGGGATGAATAAAGGGAACTTTTACGCGAATTATATCAATACGGTCAATAATCATAACATGCAGCCTCTCCCTTAAATGAAATTTAATAAAGCTCGATCCATTTTTATGTTACTTTTTACAATTTTATTATATGATTAAAAAATTCGACTTAAAATAGACTCTATTTTGTCTCAAACCCGACAAAAATAAAAAATCCAGAAAACTCCTTTGAGTCTTCTGGATTTTTCACCCATTATAAATTGAAACAATCCGACACTTGATGTAATACGTTAACACCTAGCCGATTACTTTGCGGACCACATCAATGATTGTTCCATCACGATACTCTACCAGAGCTACTACTTCATCACTTGTAGCAATTTTTTTTGGCGTACCGGCAATTTCTTCGGCCAAGTCTTTAAGCTCTTCAATGGAATAAACGGGCAGCCCTTTTTCCAATAAAGCGGCTTTAATCTCTGGTCTACGAGGATTTACAGCAATACCTTGTTCCGTCACAAGTAAATCAACCGTTTCTCCCGGCGTCGTAACCGTCATAATTTGATCACGTACAATCGGTAGCCGACTGCGCAGTAAATTAGCTACAATAACGGTCAAGCCAGCCCCAGCTGCCGCGTCACTATGACCGCCAGAGCCCCCCA
Source organism: Pelorhabdus sp. sgz311002 (assembly GCF_056134285.1). Lineage (NCBI taxonomy): Bacteria > Bacillati > Bacillota > Negativicutes > Selenomonadales > Sporomusaceae > Pelorhabdus > Pelorhabdus sp. sgz311002. The sequence goes on from NZ_JBWBCL010000010.1 coordinate 60,460, forward strand.
TAATCATGCCATTCGATCCGGTTGTCACATTCACGTTAAAATGAACATCAATTTCTGTGGCCCCTAATACGACACAATCTAGTTGATTGACCACGCAGCCCTTAGTATGGGGATTCGCATAATAGCTCGCGCTAATCTCTCTATGGTGAGGATTTACTTTTAAAGAGTCAATCGCCCGTTGGTCAAAACATTGTACATCGTAAATTCGTTCGAACAGTCCAGCGTCCAAAAGATCCACTAAATAGCCTGTAATTCCGCCCATAATAAAACTGCCTCGCAGCGACAATCGCTCCATCTTTTGCCGCAAATAATGTGCTACAGCAAGCGAAGCGCCGCCGGCGCCAGTTTGAAAAGAAAAACCCGGTTGCAACACCCCAGCCGCCTCAATCGCATCAGCAGCCAAAGCAGCGATCCGCAATCCTACGGGATCGCGCGTAATCTTGGTCGTACCAGAAACAATGCCGCTAGGATTGCCAATTTCCTGAAGAACTAAAATATAATCAACCTGCGTCATGGGAATAGAAAAATCCGCTAACGGCATTTCTGCCAAATGATCGGTTACAGCAACAACAGTATCAGCATATTCAGCGTCAACCATGGCATATCCGAGCGAACCACATGCCGCTAGTCCATCTTTGCCGGAAATATTACCAAACCGATCCACTAGGGGTGCGGCAATAAAGGCAATATCGATTTTTAGACTACCTTCTTCAATCGCCCGCGGACGACCGCCATGGCTCCGCATAATTACAGGCGTCGACAAGTAGCCGCGGCTTACCGCTTCCGCTACAGGCCCATTCATATAATTTGTATCAATTGCTGTAATTGTACCGTCTTTTATTAGCGCCACAAGTGGTTCATGACAGGGAAAAATACTACTAAGGGCAATCTTTAAATTTTTAAGACCCATTTTTTGAGCGGCAGCCATTATGGTATTCACTACATAATCGCCATTGCGAAAATGATGATGGAAGGAAAAAGTCATACCATCTTTTGCCTGCAATTTTTGCAATAAAGCCTCGGCTGATTCCACAAGTTTCTGCTGTTTTGGCGAAAAACTGACGAGTCGCCGCGTTGCACCTTGCAGCGTCTGATTCCATTTGACCCCTTGAAAAGCTGTAACAGGACCCCAACCTTCGATATAGTCAGGCAACTCTCTGCCATCTACTGTTTTCATAGAAACCTCCTCAAATAAGCCTAGCTGACTTGGCAATATCAAGTAATCGTGTTGCCCGTAGCATAATTGGCAAATCGATCATTTTATTATCTAGCGATACAGCACCTAGACCGCGGGCTTTTCCCGCCTCTAAAGCTTCGACGACTCGCTGCGCCCAAATAATTTCTTGCTGCGAAGGCGTAAATACTGCTTGGATTGCCGCAACCTGCCGTGGATTAATTGCCAGTTTCGCCGTAAATCCCATTTGCTTAGCTAACATAGTATCAGCAATTAAACCTGGTTCATCATTTACATCTGTAAAGGGAGTATCAATCGCCTGTACGCCAGCAGCATAGGCAGCCGTCACAAGTGCCGCACGGGCATAGGCAATTTCAGCGCCTGCTTTGGTCCGTGTTGCATTAATTCCCGCTGTAAAATCTTCTGCGCCCAGAGCTAACGCCTTTACCCGAGAATTTGCCTTGGCAATAGCAAGAGCATTGCTAAGGCCTAGTGGTGTTTCAATCAAGGCAAAGAGAGAAATTTCTTTGTTCAGTTGATGCTCTTGCTCCAAGCGAGAAAGTTCTTGGCTCACTAACTCAATATCGCGAGCTTCCTGCACTTTAGGCAATAAAATCGCGTCAGGTGCAGCCGGGACAATTACAGGAAGATCCTCTTTAGCGTACGTTTCCAAAGGATTAATGCGAACAACGACTTCCGTATGGCCGAATTTGACTCTTTTTAATGCATTGGCTGTTAAAAACCGAGCAGCATCTTTTTCCGTAGGCGCTACAGCATCTTCTAAATCTAAAATCACCGTATCACTGCCTAGAATCCCGGCATTTTGCAACATATTAGGGTTACTCCCCGGAATAAACAGCAACGTGCGTCTCAACATATTCTTCACTCCTTTGAAGCGCGAAACAGCGCTGTCTGCAAGCGGCTCTCTAGCACATAGTCCAGCGCGCCACGATCTTGAATAAACACCCTAAGGTCAGTTACTTTTGCCTGCTGTAAAAACTTTTTCACGGTCGCTTCGATTTGATCGCCATATTGGGCCTGCACGATACTTTGAATTTCGATAATAGTACCACTATTAGGTGACTCAGGCTGAATTTGAACCATGACATCACTTGATTCCAACGTGCCCGCCTGGGCAGTTCTCAATAAATTCATAACGATCCTCCTACTGAATCATTTTCAAAAGAACACACGCGCCAATTACGGTACAACCGCCGCCTAACCGCGTCGATACTTGGGCAAAAGGCATAAGCGACATCCGATTGGCACTGGAAAGAATCGCTACGTCGCCAGTTCCTCCCAGACCGCTATGGCAGGCTGTTACAATCGCAGTTTCAATTGGGTACATATTCATCATTTTGCCAACGAAAAATCCAGAAGATACCATCGTAATCACAGTTGCCACAATCGTAATCACATAAGCTGGCGAAACAGCAGCCACAACATCTTGCCACGGCGTGTAAAGTACACCAACGCCCACTAAAAGCGCCCAGGTTAGCGAGGAAGCTACAAACCGATACAAATGATAGGCGCCTTGCTCCATCGAAGCAGGCATAATACCAATCGCTTTAATAATAGCAGCCGAGAAAATCATAACAATCGGCCCAGGAATATCAATAAACTTATTTACTAATCCGCCAAACACAAAGAAGGTAGTTGCTAAAAGCAGTCCTGCTCCCATTAAAGCAAAGTCAACAGGCTTTTCTTCGGACTGAGCCTTACGCAAAAACTCATCATTTCCTGTTTTAACAAGCATTCCTTCGCCGGAGAATTCCGGTCGTTTTTGGCTTAAACGCTTTAATAATCCCGCCAGAATAATTGCACAAAGGTTACCAAGCATTGCCGCAGGCATAAGCTGCGGAATCAGCTGTGTATTAGACACATTAAGTATCTCAGCATATCCCACGGACAGCGGCAACACACCTTCACCGACACCGCCAGCAAATACAGGAATAATAACAAAAAACAAGGCCTTATAGGCGCCAAGACCCGTAATCGTGCCAACGGCAACCCCAACAAGAGATGCACAAATGGTTCCCACCAACAGCGGTACAAACATCTTCAAAAAACCTTGAATCAAAACAACGCGAAGCATCCCAAGAATACTGCCTGTAACTAAGCAAGAAATATAGAAATACAAAAAGTTAGAACCTTTCATAAATGCTGTAATTGCTTTTAATGAGGCCGGATCAAGCAGTTTATAAAAAACCATAATACTAGGAACAAACACGGATAGAATAGCCGGTCCGCCAATATCGCGCAAAATTGGAACTTTTAACCCAATATCGCCAAGGAGCATTCCCATAACAACCATGACGGCAATCCCGCCAATCATATCGGCAGGCAATTTACCATAATGAGCCCCGGCAAAAATAATCGCTACGACCACCAGGTAGATTGGCAGCGGCATTGGCCCCACTTTATATTTTGTAAATACATTTACGTCCTTTTCGGACATAAAAATCACCTCCGTTTTTATCATAAACGGAGGCGGCCTTTTTCTGTCTATTTTGGAAATTTCGAATATAATTTAGTTCATATTGTTCACAGCTGCATATTTGCAGACAGGCCGTCCGACACTGCCATAAGAAAAGTCTTTTTGTACTTCGTCTCTACTTACGAGATACTCCAAATAGCGACGAGCAGTAATACGAGAAACGCCCAATAAGGCGCCTGCTTCCTCGGCCGTAAAAGGCTCTGTCAGCTGCCCCACCAGTTCTCGTACATGCTCTAAAGTAACTTTATCTAGTCCTTTGGGCATTTCCGGTTCGGTCGGACGATGCAAAAGATAGCGATCAATCGCTTTTTGATCCAGCTCTTCAGTTTTGATAATCCGCCGTCGGCTTTGGTATGTTTCAATTGCTTCACAAACACGAGTATACTCAAAAGGCTTCACTAAATAGTCAACCGCCCCTAACCGCAGCGCTTCTTGAATATGCAGGGAGTCACGGGAAGCGGTAACTACAATCACATCAGTCTTCGCATTATTTTTCCGTAATATCGATAAAAATTGCAATCCATTGGTATCAGGCATATAAATATCAAGCAAAATTAAATCAATCTTTTTACACTGAAGAACTTGCAACGCTTCTTTAACAGATGCCGCCAAAGTAATTGATAAAATTCCTCGCAACTTCATCAGATACCGACGGTTTAACTCTGCCACCATGGGATCATCTTCTACAATCAATACATGAATATCAGACATTATTTACCTCCCAAGTGGACTGTAAAAACACAGCCAAAATCCGTATTGGCAAATTCTAAAACGCCATTATACTTTTTTACAATCTCATCAACTAAAAAGAGGCCCACGCCGCGTTGTCCCCCCTTTGTAGAAAAACCCCAATCAAAAATCCGCTGAGAAACATCAGCTTCAATTCCCTGGCCCGAATCGCAGATTTCTAGCATAAATTCAGTCTCATCACCTTGCAAAAACAAATGAACTTCCCGCTTATCCTGAAACCGTACCGCTTCAATGGCGTTATCAAGCAAGTTTCCTAATATGGTAATTAACTCAGCGTTCACTAAGCAAGTTTTCTCCGCTAGCGTAGATTCTGGATCAATGCAAAGACTTGTTCCCGCCTCGCGCATCGTGGAAAACTTAGCAATGAGTAGTCCAGCAACAGCAGGATTTTTAATGCGAGATATAACAAATTCCGCTTCTGTTTCGGCATGTGATACGATCGAGCGAATATAATCAGTCGCTTCGCTATAACATTCTAGTTTTACCAACCCCCAAACCACATGAAGTTTATTCATAAATTCATGAGCCTGCGCCCGTAAAGCTTCCGTATAGGTGCGAATTCCCGTCAATTCATCAGCCAGTTCTTTCATTTCTGTTATATCGCGAAATGTAGCAACAGCGCCAACCACTTGCCCGCGAACAAGAATTGGAATCCGATTTGTAACAATTCGCTTGCCCTGTAAATCTTGTACTTGGTTATATTCAGGACACCCTGTCTTAATGACCTCATTAAGCCGTGTATTTGGTACAAGCTCTTCTACTGGTTTTCCTAAATAATCGCCTGCGCCTAATAGCTGCAGGCTAGCTTCATTAACTAGGGTAATCAAACCCTCGCGATTAATGGCAATAACGCCTTCCTTAATCCCTTGTAAAACAGCATTCCGTTCTTCTAGTATTTTGGCAATCTGCTCTGGCTCAAGGCCAAATAAGCCTTGTTTAATATTGCGTGCTAAAAAATAGGAACCGATCGCCCCAATCAACAGGCCAAAAATCATTACTGCAAAAACAAATTTACGACTTTGCCAAACTGCCGCTTGCAAATTTTCCATCAAGACACCAACAACGACTCCGCCAATAATCTGCCCATTTTGGCTATGAATGGGCGTAAACGCCCGCAAAGATTCGCCAAAAGTACCAACACTATGAGAAAAATATTCCTGCCCCTGCAAGGCCATACCTTCATCACCGCCTTGAATGGGTTGGCCAACTAATTCTGCCACAGGATGAGAAAACCGAAAGCCCTGCGTATCGAAAATAACAATATATGTCGATCCAGTTGTCGTACGAATCCGTTCTGCCATTTCCTGAACACTTTGCCGATCGCCTAGCTCCATCGCTTCGATAATTGCTTGATTGTTCGCAACCGAACGAGCCACGTTCATACTACTGTTCCCGAGATTTTCTTTAATTGTCCCTTCTATATAATTGGACATGCCAACAGCAGTCACAACTAAAGAAATCGCTACAACAAATGAAACTAGCAGAATAATTTTTGTGGTTAATCGCATGATAAGCTCCTTATACAGGTAGAAGTACAGTGAAATTTAAGTCCAAAAAAGCTCTTACCGCCCCTTTAGGGGGACAATGAGAGCTTCTTACGATTGGATTTCCTGCGGTTGAAATTCTTCAAGATGCTCCGCGCCAAAGCGATGCATCATGGAAAGAATCGAAAGAAACTTCTCGCCTTCTTCCGTCAGGCTATATTCTACTTTTGGCGGAACAACAGGATATACTTTTCGATGAATCAAATGATCCTGCTCTAAGCTTTTTAGCTGCCTTGCCAGCACTTTTTGTGTAACTTGCGGTAATTTTCGCTGTAAATCGCTAAACCGCAAGGTGCTATAGCCTAAATACCATAAAATGAGAATTTTCCATTTTCCTGCTAGCATATTCTGCACAATGATCATAGGACACTCATCATATTTGGCGCATTTATCGCGCATGAAACATTCTTCATGGCGGCTTTTTTCAGTCATCATATAAAGCCCCTCGCTTTTTATAGTGACATTTTAGTCACTATATGACAATAAAGTGCGTTCTTGTGAAAACTTTTTTTCTCCCTTACTATAATAACATACTCATAAAAAATACGCACTTGTTACCAAAGAGCGTATGAATCGGCTTTATTATTTACTTTGAGGGGGCGTTTTACATGACTATGATTCAACCAGATAAACATTATGACCTTTTTATTGACGGACAATGGACCAAAGGCAGTGTTGGTAAAACCTTTACTTCGGTCAACCCTTCAAACGGCGAGCCACTGGCTACCTGTATTGACGCCACGAAAGAAGACGTGGATCAGGCTGTGACCGCCGCCTGGAAAGCTTTTAAAACCTGGAAAGATGTCAGTCCACAAGACCGTTCCAGAATGCTATTAAAAATTGCTGATCTCATTGACGCCAATGCCGAGCGGCTGGCGATCATTGAAACTCTTGATAACGGCAAACCAATTCGTGAAACCAAAAATGCCGACGTACCGCTTAGTTCCGATCATTTCCGGTATTTTGCCAGCGCCATTCGTACCGAAGAAGGCGAAGCTGTTCTGATTGATAAGAACAATCTCAGCCTAGTTCTGCGCGAGCCTATTGGTGTTGTCGGGCAGATTATCCCCTGGAATTTCCCCCTGCTAATGGCAGCGTGGAAAATTGCTCCAGCCTTGGCGGCTGGAAACTGCATCGTTATCAAACCTTCCTCCAGTACTTCACTCAGTCTTCTGGAATTAACGAAACTCCTGGCACAAGTATTGCCGCCAGGTGTTATAAATGTCATTACAGGTAAAGGCTCTGTGTCAGGCAATTATATTTTAGAGCATGAAGGCTTCAGCAAGCTGGCCTTTACTGGCTCTACCGAAGTAGGCTATACCGTATCAGAGGCAGCAGCTAAACGGCTGATTCCTGCCACACTCGAATTAGGCGGAAAATCAGCTAATATTTTCTTTGCCGACGCACCTTGGGAAAAAGCGATTGAAGGCTTCCAGATGGGCATTCTCTTTAATCAAGGGCAGGTTTGCTGCGCTGGATCTCGCGCCTTTGTCCAGGAAGAAATTTACGATAAATTTGTCGCAGCGGCTATTGAAGCTTTCTCTAAAGTCAAAGTAGGCCTTCCTTGGGAAAAAGACACGCAAATGGGCGCTCTCGTAAATCCCGGACAGCTCAAAAAAGTTCTCGGCTACGTAGATATTGGCAAAGCCGAGGGTGCTAAAGTGGCGTTCGGCGGTGAAAAGATTACGAGTCCTGAACTGGAAAAGGGATCCTTTATTCAGCCAACCATTCTGACTGATGTGAATAATAGTATGCGTATTGCCCAAGAAGAAATCTTTGGCCCTGTCATCTCCATCATCAAATTCAAAGATGAAGCAGAAGTGATTCGCTTGGCTAATGATAGTGACTATGGCCTTGGCGGCGCTGTTTGGACCAAAGATATCAACCGGGCCTTCCGTGTTGCCCGTGCTGTAGAAACAGGCCGGATTTGGGTCAATACCTACAATAATCTGCCTGCCCATGCGCCGTTTGGCGGTTATAAAAAATCAGGCATTGGCCGTGAAACGCACAAAATGATGCTTGATCACTATAGCCAAAAGAAAAATATTTTCATCAACTTATCAGACAGCAAAATGGGCCTTTACTAAAAGACCTTAGCAAAGTCTATAAAAAGTAAACCGAAGCAGCGCTTCTCGCTATTGAGAAACGCTGCTTTTTTTATAAACAATTTTCTTGCTTTAGCTAGTCCCGCAATCAGCTGACAAGAAAAATTAACATAATAACAGTTTCGCATATTAAAAACGCTAAAAAATTTACAAAACAGCAGGGAAACAGGAATAAATAGAGTATTAATGGATAGAAAACGTTTACAGAACAGGAGACGATAGAATGGTAAGCGCAATTACACGCCAAGAAGCACTTGATCTACTGAAGACTTATAATAAGGAACCGTTCCATCTTCTTCACGCTCTCACAGTCGAAGGCGTCATGAAGTGGTACGCCACGGAGCTAGGCTATGACGAAGAACTGGACTACTGGGGAACTGTAGGTCTGCTCCACGATATCGATTTTGAGGAGTATCCCGAGGAACACTGTAAAAAGGCGCCCGAATTATTAAAACAAGGCCGCGTAAGTGACGAAATGATCTACTCAATCTGCAGTCATGGCTATGGTCTCTGCACAGATATTGAGCCAAAGCATCAAATGGAGAAAGTTCTATTTGCCGCCGATGAACTGACAGGTTTAATTGGCGCCGCCGCTAGAATGCGCCCCTCGCAAAGCGTAATGGATATGGAACTTTCTAGCCTAAAGAAAAAGTTTAAAGATAAAAAATTTGCCGCCGGCTGTTCTCGTGATGTTATCAAACAAGGCACCGAACGACTCGGCTGGAGCCTTGACGAATTGCTTGAAAAAACGATCTTAGCCATGCGGTCTTGCGAAGAAACAGTAAACAAAGAAATGGAAACTCTCTAAAAACCAGCTTATTGCAAAACAGGAGCAGAGTATTTTCTCTGCTCCTGTTGCTGTCTAACTCCGCTATATTCAATGATGTCCAAAGCGAATCAAGTTTCTGTTTTTATAAATTTCTTTTATTCTAAGTAGCTTTTTCCCAAAGTGTCAGCTGCCAACAAAGCATCATACAGCTGCTCAGGTGTTACATCGCCAAGCATATTATGGATCGATTCGCCCGGAAGGCAAGCTTTTTCAGCCGCAATTTTCACACGGCTAACATCGGAAACTCCCACTTCTGCCAATGTAACAGGCAAGCCGACAGAGAGGCAAAAACCAATAACTTCCGTAATTTCCTCCATTGGCGCATTTTCTAAAATAAGCTGCGCAATTGTGCCGAAAGCGACTAGATTTCCATGCATGGTTGCTTCGCATTCTTCTAAAGCAGTAAAACCATTATAGACAGAATGAGCCACAGCCAGCCCACCATTATCAGCGCCAACACCGCTTAGATAGGTATTTGCTTCAATGATGCTTTCTACGGCTGGTGTAAGCAAGCCTTGTTCAACAGCCAGCTTGGCCTTATAACCATCAGCCAAAAGAGTTTCGTAGCATAATTTACACAAAGCCATTGCGGATTTTGTAATGCCGCCGTTTTCTAAGCTAGGTGAATTCGTCTTTACACAAGCTCTGGCCTCAAAATAAGTGCCAAGCGCATCGCCCATACCAGCTACCAGGAACTTCACTGGCGCTGCGGCAATAATCGAAGAATCAACAATAACCGTTTCCGGATTCTTCGGATAAAAAATATATTTGCAAAACGTGCCATCATCATTGTAAATTACCGAAAGACCTGTGCAAGGAGCATCAGTAGCCGCTACAGTCGGCATAATCACAACAGGACGATTTTCATAATGAGCTGTCGCTTTCGCTGTATCAATGGCGCTACCGCCGCCAATGGCGCCAATCACTTCAATCTTATCGTCCCGAACAATCTGACGCATCCGTTCTATTTCACCAGTCGAACTTATGCCATTAAATACTTCAAACCGTAATGTAGCCGCCGAGTCTTTAAAGCTCTGCTCAATTTTGGGCTTAGCTGTCTTATAACCACTGCGACTGCAAATAAACAAAAAAGATGATCCTAGTTCTTTGGTGTTTTCATATGTTTCTAATAATGCATCCTTTCCCTGAACATATTTTGCAGGCGCTCTCATTAATTTCAACATACACGTAACCCCCCTAGACTCTTTTTGTTAAAAAATTCACATAAACAAAAATTTACCTTTGTCTATGTATAATAAATCTTCTCTGATTTCTGTCAGAATCCTGCCATACAGAAAAATCACCTTTCGCTAAAGTTAAAGGGTAGGGCAATGAAGCTAAGAATCGCTCCGTTGACCTACCCTAACATTTACTCTTTGTGAAAGACTCTATATTAAAAGCTTGAGCCAAGGCTGAAAAAGATCCCGCGCAACTCAACGCGTTTTTTATCATCATCATTCTTCGCGGTTTGCAACCGTTCGGCACGATACCCAACCTTTAACCCCAACTGATTTCCCATCGGAACTTTCATTCCGAATTCATATTGCCAATTGCCGCAGTTTCCCAAAGTCACAGGCAATACTTCTGCAAAATAATTCACACCTCGCGCATTTACACTCTCCCAACCCCAACCGATATTGAGACAATTCAAGGCATCATCAGATGTCCGATTCAAGGCGGCTGTCGTATCGGTTAAACGAGTCTTAATATTACCGTGGTTATACTGGTAAATTGTCGCGATTTTACCACTCTCTGTTACTTTTTCATTGCGAAAACCAAAATGCAGCACATTCACCTTCACTTCGCTATCCACATGATTGCCCTGACCAAAAACCCCGCCGCCATAAGTAAAGTTCTGCGAAAGCTGCTTTGATCCGTTATACTTTACATCTGTATTGCTAAGGAAAAAGCTCTGATGATCCTCATTGCTATACTTCAGGGTCAAACCAGCAAGGCTTTTTTTCTCGGAAAAGCCCAAATCATTTTTCAAATGAATCGTCGATCCCTTGCCTGATCGAATTGTGCTGTTATTCGTTATCGATGGTTGCCAAACATCGGCATCAACAGCAATCGCATTGGCGCCAGCAACCCCCACCGAACTGCAAGATACAATTGCCGCCGAAAAAACAGCAGCGATCTGTTGTAATTGTTTGTCTCGTTTCATTCTTTTTGACTCCTTTGTCTGTTTTTTATGCTTCACTGTAATTACGACAAAGGAGGGCCTTTGGTTCACGGTAACCAATCTTCCATGCGAAAAGCAAAGAAAGACAAAGAGAGCGGCGCTTGTTTTTTAACCTGATCTTGATTGTCTAATTGTGCTGCAAGCGTTTGCTGACAACGAGTCAAAGTTAGCTTTTCCTCTGGACTCCAGGAAACTTGCGCCGTAGTTTTTGCCAAAGCCGTTGAAAACTGCGCCTCTGATAAAGTTCCTGTCTGGTCATAAACAACATAGAGTTCCTGTATAAACGCCTTAAACGCCCCGGAATCTTTTGTCTGCACTGCATCAAGAATCATAAAAACATTATTTGCTACAGGTCCGCTCAATAAAAAAGGCTCTACAAAATCGTCACGAGTCCCCTTGGGATAGGTCTTTTCTTGATGAAGGTTATATAAATAGGCCATAACAGCTTCAGGAATTGAACCACCACGCCACTGACTGCTCTCTGCCGTCATATCATTCTGCCACCAGCGCTGCAGCGCAGCGATAGTATACTTACTTTTTTGAATCTCACGCAAAAATTGGAAAGGCTTATAAATGCCATAGTCATTTTCGCCAATCACTGTTGTTTGATAAAGAGTAAGCTCCTTTATCGGTTGTCCAGCGCTGTTGGAGCCAAAAGATTGCGGTACTTCAATGATGGTACTTGGCAACGCCGCCCCGTCCCCGCCTTTGGCAATCCAGCTGTCATAAAACCAAGATGGCTCAGCAAGTTCCTGTAATGCTTCATTTCTTCGCATCTGATCCCAGGAAAAGGTATACACAGTGACCGGTGTTGCTTGCCCAGGAATCTCAGCTTCAGATTGTACATAGGGACCGGCAATCACAAATAAATTACGTCCCTTGGGCGAGTAAAACCGATAGCTCGTTTGATTCGCTGCCGCTTTAGTCTCTTGACCAACCAAAGGAAGGTTCGTGGCAATAATCAAATCACTGCGATCCATTGTCACGGTTAGCTGAAATGGCACGGCCTCATGGAAAGCAGGCTGCGCCCAAAGCGTCACCTCTTGCTGTTTCGTCCAGGGGTTTTCATAAGTTCCCTGTTTATAAAGCACCTGCTGTCCCGGTATAGGATACCAAGCATAGGCGCTGCGCAGCAACGAAAAATCACTGCTGATTCGGTTAATAACGCCGCGTGGCTGCGCCAACCGATCATTAAAGGACTCATCCACTCTACCGCCATAAACGATGGAAAGCGTCAACTCACCAGTTCCCTTCACTGCAGGCGGTACCTCTATAAAAAGATAGGCTCCCTGCCGCTGCCACGGTAAATCTCTGCCATCACTTGTTTGAACAGTCTGTACTGTTAAATAGGGTCGCAAGGTAAATACAAGTTCTTGCGCTGTCATTTTCATTCGACCGTGCATCGTCGCAGTAGCTGCTAAATGGCCTGCCTTGGTGTCAAGATTAAGCGCTAAATCATAAGACTCTAGCTGTAAGACGGCCTGGTCTTCTGCCGTTACTTCCGTAGCGGCTACTGCCACGGCTTGTCGAAAAGCAGCTTCACTTCGCTCAATAGCCGACCGTGTTTCAAAGCTGCCATAAAGAGCCATGCAACAAATCAACAAAAAGAAGCATCCCAAAATTCTCTCCTGGCGAATTGACTCCTGACGCCGCAGCATAGCCGCCAGAATGACCAGCCAAAGCGACAGAAAAGCTGCTGCAATTTGAGTAACAGCAAGAGAAAATATTAACTGCCAATCTGTAAAGAAGAGGCTCAGCGCCGACGGCGCCGTAGGCAACATCAGGCCAAATCCCCACAAAGCAAACCGTATGCTATAAGGTAAATAGCTGAGATTGTCAGCAAGAATCGTTCCAATGACCCAATAAAAAATAGCCAGTAAATAAAGCCAACCGCTTCTGCCGCCGCAAAGCGACGACAGAAAAAAAACAAACCCGATTGCACAAAAAACCATGATTGCATACTGGAAAGTGAGCAGCGCTAGTGCCATGGTATGCTGCAGAAAAAACTCAGGTCCTAACGGCCATAGGCTAATAACAATAACCATACAGGGCCATAAACATAACAAAAACAAAAATAAGACGGCAACGCGAATCGCAATTAGCTGCCACGCCTTGTAACTGTAAGAGTTTAGTAGAAAGTTTACGCCCTTGCGACGGTCTTCTGTTACACTTTGAATCACGAGTAGCTGCAGTAATAAAATCTCCGTACTGGGAAATAAGATAGCTACTATGGCCAAAACAGCCAGCAAACAGATGAGGCGATTTCGAATCAGCCGTTTATACTCAAAACTAGCTAAATCCTTTAAATATGCCACTTTTTTGCCTCCTGCAAAACAGCTTCATAGCCTTTTTCTAGCAGAAAAGTCCAATGTTCCCAGGAACCTCTTTGCTGTTTCATTCTTACCAAAGCCGTAAGTTCTCCCGCTTTTGCAGCCAATTCAACAACAGTCCCATCAAACCCAATTCGGCCCTCTTGCATTACAAGAACCCGATCTGACAAGAAAGCTGTCTGCACATCACTGTCAGCAATCAAAATAGCCTGCTGTTCCCCGCGCTTTACCAAAATTTTAGCCAATAAATTTCTTTCTTCCGGATCAAGACTCATAAACGGCGCATCGAGAAAAAGTAGTGGCTTACCAACGACTAACGCCTGCCCAACAGCAATTTTTTGGCGCATTCCCGGCGAAAAAGAGCTAAGCCGTTGCCCTTGCCTGCCGCTTATGCCCAATTCAGTTAACAACGCTGTAATGCGTTGCTTTCGTTCCTTGGCAGAAACAACGCCCTGTAAAAGAGCGCTATATTCAAGCATCTCTTCGGCTGAAAAAACATCATACAAGCCGTAATGTTGCGGCAAGTAAGCGCATAAATTCCGCCGTTCCGGTGCAGTTACCGCTTTTCCATCAAAAAAGATTTTTCCCTGCGTCGGCTCGCTTCCGCCTGCCAGTATCTGTAGCAAGCGACTCTTTCCAGCCCCAGGTGGTCCCAAGAGGAGCGTAACTCCTACATCCGCCCGTACCGTTATCGCCGCCTGCCCAACTTGCATCTGCACCTTTTCTAATCGAATTTTCATTACAAACGCGGCCTTTCTCTGCCTCGAATTTCTTGCAGCCAAAAAAAGTAGGCTTTTTCTAGCGACGGGTCAACAGCCTTTATACCTTCGATTGGCGGTTTCTCCCGACCAATAATCGTATATTGACAAATTTCACCGTAATACCGGACCAGACTTGTATCACCATAAACCGATTCCCAAAACAACCAATCTTCTTTTGGCATCGTTCCCGTCCAAACTGCGCCCTGCGCTTTGGCGCAAAAAAGATTGGCAGCGCCGATAAACTCTAAATTACCAGCTACCAAGAGCAAAATTCTGGCTATCGGCAATACATCAAATACATGAGTACTTAAGATCACCAATCTAGTTTCAGCCAGCCGCAGCAAAAGTCCATGAATCTGCATTCTTTCCTGCTCATCTAGTCCAGCATAAGGCTCATCAAGAATCAGAACAGACGGATCATTGAGCAGAGCCTGAGCTAAACCAAGACGCTGGCGTAGCGGCTGCGTCCAAGCAGATACTTTCCGATCCAGCCAAGACTCAAGTGAAAAAAGCTCAGCTACCTCGTTCACTCGTTGCACTACCATAGCTACGGCAAGACCTTTCAGTCTCGCAAAATAGCCTAAGAAGTCTCTTCCCGTCATATGCTCATACACACCAAATATCTGGGGTAAATAGCCCAGCTTTGCTCGATAGAAACGAGCTTGTTTTTCTAGTGAGCGACCATTCCACCAGATCCGCCCCTGCTGCGGTTGCAAAAGTCCGGCCAACAGCCGCAACAAAGTCGTTTTTCCGGCTCCATTGGGCCCTACTAGTATATATAAGCCTCTCTCTAACTCAAAAGACAAATGATCAATACCAAAACCACTCTTAGAAAAACGAAGGCTTACCTGATCCATAACTAACTGCCCAGATAAATACTTAGAATCATTCATTGGCCTCACCTGGCCCCACCAACAAATCACTGCCGCGTCGTAAAGCAGCGACAGCTAAAACAATACCAATAATACAACCTAAGCAATCAGCCCACAAAGCAGCCTGCTGCGGTAATAACAGCCGCAACAAAAACTCGCCTTTTCCAGCCGCTAACTGCCAGACCCAAAGCGCCATCGCTAAAATCATACCGCCAGTAACGCCCCAGCGAAGCGAAGCTGCCAGATTGACTCCTAAAATAAAAAATAATGGTCCTAGCCAGCTAAGTACCGCTTCCCCTACCATAACTCTTTCTCTGGTCGTTATCATTGGCATCGCCAAACAACTAATGATAATGGTATACCCCAAAACGACCACAAGACGGGCTGTTGCAATTTGCGCCGGCGTATAAAGACATACAGCCTCCATTTCAGCCATTTTGTTTTGTCTGGCCCGAAACTCATAAAAAACTGTTAAAATCCCTAATAAAGGTGATCCATTCGTCAAAAAGACAAGTTGATTTCCCGACAAATGACCTGTAAGCCAAAAACATAAGAAGAACAAGACCATCGTGACTAGCATAAAGGGCTTGCTAAGCAGAGCCGCCTGCGGTTGCAATAGACGAAATAGGTCATTAAGCCACTCATAAAACCCGCTTGAATTTACTTCAGATTGTTCCAACTGTTCAGCGGCAAATGTCGGCTTTAAAAAAGCAATTAAGTTCTTTGTATCGGCTTCAGATGGAGCCTGCAGCTTATACCGATCCAGTTGCTCCATCGTCTTGATTAATTCACGATCTAGCGGATCTTCATCTAATTCATGAAGAATTTGCTTCTTTTTATCGAATGGCTGCATCATGAAATATCGTCTCCTTTGCCAGTAAGTCTCTGACGCGATGCAACGCCGTCGACAACCGCGACTTGACGGTTCCCTGCGGTATATTCATCATTTGCGCGATTTCACTGAGTTTTAACTCTTGATAATAGCGTAGTACTAACACCTCTCGATGCATTGGGGCAAGAAAATCCAAGGCCTGTTCCACGATCTGTTTATCCTCCTGAGCTGCGACAAGGTCTTCTAGCTCTGGCTCATAATCAGGGATTGATTCTGCTTCATCAAACAATACGCTGTCGTGACGCACGTAAGCCTTTTTCAAGTAATCTTTAAAGGTATTGGAGGCAATTGTATAAATCCAAGGTCGAAACAGTCGTTGCGTCTCATAAGTATCAAGATTCCGGAAAACCTTAAAAAACACGTCTTGTACCAGATCCTGCGCCCGATGAAAATCGCAGCCCATCCGTACAACATAACTATGAATCGGCCCGTGATAGCGGCTTACGAGAGCCTCAAACGCCGCTTCATCACCATTTCTAATTTTCTGCACTAAAATTTCATCTGATATCATATATCATCACCCGTTCTACTTTTACTACGAGTTCCGATGAAAAAAGGTTCGGATAAGCATAAAAAAACCGCCTCTGCTACTACAAGCATAGTCGGTTTTTCCCCCATTAGCAATTTCTAGTACACTTTCGCTGACGGGGTACCTCCTGTTGTCATAAATCAGAAATTACTCGATTTATTATGATTTCTAAATGTGCAGCAAACCGTTGGTCCTGTTCTTTCGTACGCTTACTAGGCCCTTTAGTGCGACCACCGCCGCGCCGATATTTCGCTTTGATCTCTCGCTCTTCCAGTAAAAAATCAATGGTTTCCGCGCGATATTCTGTGCCGGTCGGACTAATACAAGCCGCCCCTTTCGCCAACACCATCGAAGCCAAGCCCCAGTCCTGAGTCACAATAATATCACCGGATTCCGTTAAATTAATGATTTTCAGATCGGCTTCCTGTGACATACTCCCCACCGTTATATGGTTAGGAGAAACAATATTATGATTAAAGCTCGCGACAGTCATTACATCAATCATATGTTTTTTCCCTGCCGCAAGACAACACTCCAAGACAGGTCGCGGACAAGCATCGGCATCTATTACTATTTTCATGGATTTCCCACCATTCTCACTGCCTAGCGAAAGACAGCATATGTAATAATTCTATCATTTTAATAGTCTGCTATTCTACAAACAACCTTGCTATATTATACCTAAGTTTACACTTCTAGAATACTAATTGCCGGAAATTTACCAAAATAAAGAGACAGCAACGCAATATATTTCGTTGCTGCCTCCACTGTATTGATGATCAATTTAGAACCAGAATCCAACTGTGAGTCCATAGGTTGTATCGAGTTTATCGCTTCCCAATTTTGGCGTTAAGGAACGGTCTGTTACTTGCAACCGTTGATAAGTGAAATTAACAGTCAAATTCTTTACAGGCACAAACTCATAGGCAAGGAGCCAGCCTTTCACATTATCGGTTCCATGTAGATATACATTATAAGGCTGGGATGTATAGGAAACAGCCATTGTATCAAATCCGCCTAATCCTAGCGGCGTGGTGCCTGACTGAACATGCCGATAGTTCACAAGCCAGGCGCTATCGCCAGCCTTGGCGACATTGGTAATTGGCGAATTATTGAAGAACATCTTCGCAGAAGGCCCGGTACCATTACTTAACTGCACAGACCAACCTTTTGGATTGCCCTCCATATTTACAGGTCGTTTCAATGTAGTTCCGATGTATTCACCTAAGAGTGTCACATCATCGAATTTATAGGAACCAAACAAATCATAGCCATGGGAATTTGCATAGGAGGCGCCATTTGTTGCTAATAAAGTTTGTCCCGAAGCGCTCGGGTTACTCGTTCCAGGAATATTCGCCCAGTAATACCCTACGCCGATCTTTGCATTGCTATTAATTTGCCACGCCGCCTGCCCGACAGTGAATTGATTTGATTTGCCAACGTCTGTTCCACTGCCGCTACCAGCGCTGCTGTCACTGTTAGGATTCCCAGTGAAAGCGCTGAACGTTACATCGCCGCTTTTTTTCTCCAGCCAAATCCCATCGACTGCCAAAGGCTTCCCAATGAGGCCATTGCCAGTAGCAAAATTATCCCGCCCTAATTTAATGCTATCTAACCCAATCACATGATTTCCTTTTACATTAAATACATCAAAATAAGCCGTTGAGCCATAAGATGAGTCCGTATTGCCAAAACGGTTACTCCAATTCGTAACAATTCTGGCATTTGCCGTAAATTGATCATTGATCGGACCGGTAATCCGAATACGACCTCTCCAATCAAACTGATCAGAGCCTCTTAATCTAGCTGTTCCTGGTGTTTGAGGATTGTCAGTGTGGAAACGGAATCGCATATCTCCGCCTATTTTCCACTCATTCTTCTTGGCCTCTGGCATAGGCGCCGCAGCGCGAACGCCCATTTTATTCAGCTCCGATGCAAACTCAGCCGATAATTTATCAATTCGCGCCTTGTCAGGATCACTGGCTTTTTCATACTGATCAATCGCATTCGCCACAAGAATTGCCGCTTCATAGCGATTCAAAATTTTATTGGCGCGATAGGAATCAGTCGATAATATTCCGTCTTTTTGCAATTGGGAAAATTCCGGATAAATCCAGTTGCCAGCTGGAACTGTTGCCAATGGCATGGCATAGGCGCTTGTCATAAAAGAAAGTCCAATAATCGTATTCGCAATGGCTCGTTTTGTGCATTTATTCATAATTTTCCAACTCCTTTAATGGTAATTCGGTATATTATGAGTCATCCTTTTAAGCCTTTCGCGGCATCCTGGCAAAAACAAGGGCAATAATTCCAATAAGCGCAATAAGCATATTCAAATAAAACGCCATTTCATAACTTTTAAATGTATCAAAAATTTTACCGCCAATCAGACCGGCTGGTGAACAGAACAGTGCCGATAGCATCATCGTGGTGCCATTGACCTTGGGAAAAGCCACCGGACCGTAAAAGTTCCCAATAATTGTGTTGAGACAAACAAATGTCCAACCAAAACCGATCCCATATAAGGCAGCAGCGATCAAGGCCCAGAAAAAGGTCTGTGAAGTGACTTCAATTGCTAGCAGCGATCCGCCAAAATAGCAACAGATTCCCAGCATAAAAACGTAGCGAGCTGATAATTTATCCATAAGCCAACCGCCTACTAGGCGTCCGCCAATTCCCGCCATCGTAAAAATCCCCATAGCCCACGCAGCATCAGCCGGTGAAATACCAACCCCTTTTAAATGAAGAACCCAATGCGCTGTAAAGAAAAAGAAAGGAAATTGACAAGCTACAGACGCGATCACTACCATCCAATAACTTCTTGTTTTATACGCCTCGGACGGCGTCCAACTCTCGCTAGTTACTAACGAGTTCAACTTTGCCGCCGACCCCTGCCCGTCTTCCTCCATGCCGCCATCCACTTCTTGTCCCAGATCTTCTGGCTTCTCCTTGACAAAGACCATGGCAATCATTCCAGCCAAAATAGCGATCCCGGCTACAATCAGCCAAGCTTGACGCCAATTACCACCGTTCATTGTTAAAATTTGATTCATAACAGGAGCACCCACAAATCCCGCAAAACCAGAAGCAGTCATCGCTAAAGCCATCGCTCTACCGCGATACCGTTTAAACCAGCGTGTTACCGTTGTTGACAGAGGAACTATCGTGCCAAAACCAATTCCCGAACCAATAATAACACCAAACCCCACTAAAAATTGCCAAGCTTCTTTCACAACAAAAGCAAGCCACAAGCTGCCCGCCAAAATCAAGCCTGAGCCGATCGAAAATGCCCCGCGCGTACCCCATTTGGAAATGGCCATAGCAATAAAGACAGAAGGAACGCCAATAAAAAAGTTTAAGAGAGTAAAAGCCATGCCGAAAGTACTGCGACTCATTTCCACTTCTTTTAACATATACGTATTAATGATAGCGCCACCATAAAGCGGAAATCCCATATTCAGCAAATAGAGAAACCACAAAGCCCCTGCTAACTTCCAGCCATAAAAAGACTTGGCTTTTGTCATATCGATAACCCTCCTACCTATATTGATTTACTGGGATCGTTCGGTATGTAAACCGGAAGCGAAGCAACCCCGCTTCCGGTTCGTCCTAGATATCAGCCAACAAGCTTTTCCACAATACTTTTTTCCGGATAGTCTGCTAAACGATCCTGAATGATCGTTCCTTGTACATCCCGGTATAGTCTGGATACAAGCATATCCTCGCTGTAGCCATAGCCGCCTTCTACTTGAATGATATCAATCAAAGCCGTTTGACCAATTTTCCCTGCCGCCAGTTTAACCATAGCTGCCGCCAGACTAAAATCTTCGCCGGCATCGGCAAGACGTCCGGCATAGTAAACAGCAAGGCGAGCCAAATGTATATTGGTAGCGGCCTCGGCTAACATCGTTTGAATGGCCGGAAAGGAACCGATTGGCCGCTTAAACTGTACACGTTGCTGCGAATAAGCTATCGCATCATCAACAGCCATTTGGGCAATTCCCACCATCTGCGCGCCTGCGGCGATAGCGGCAAAAGATGAAATCTCATCTAAAATTCCATAGCCCGCCCCTTCACTGCCTAAAAGGTTTTCCGCCGATACAACGACCCCGTTAAACGAGATTTCGGCCGACGGACAGCCGCGAAGTCCCATCTTTTCAATCTGACGCTCCACTTTCACACCTTCAGTTGTGGCGTCGACAAGGAACATGCTAAAAGCGCCTTGTTTCTTCGCCGCGTTATCAGTCTGCGCTAGTACAAGATATACATCAGCAACGCCGCCGTTGGCGACAAAGGTCTTTGTTCCCGATAAAATATAATGATTTTCATTTTTTACGGCAGTCACTTTCTTATCACTGTCTCCCGATGCGCCCCCCACCTCGCTGACAGCAAGTGCTCCGATTTTTTCTCCAACGCTTAATGCCGTTAAATAGCTTTCTTTTTGCTTCTCACTGCCAAATTTATATAGCCCGTAAGCCGCCTTAGCGCTATGCTCAATGACAATAGATGCAACTGAGCCGCTATAACGAGCCAACTGCTCCACAACAAGTAAGAAACTTACGACTCCCGCTTCTGCTCCGCCCGCTTTTTCCGGCAGATATAAACCCAAAAAACCCTGTTCTGCAATATTTTGAATTAAATCTGCCGGATATTTAGCTGAGCGATCTATTTCATTTGCCACACTTTCAATATACTGCTGAGCAAACTCGCCGGCTGTCTGCTGAATCAATTCCTGCTCTTCTGTAAATGAATGGCCCATTATATACCCTCCTAAAACGTTTGTTTACTTCAATAAAATTCCGGAAATGACAATACGCTGTACTTGATTCGTCCCTTCATAAATTTGAGTCACTTTGGCATCACGCATTAATTTTTCGACTACTGAATCTTTCGAATAGCCTTCCTGCCCCATCATATCAACAGCACTCGCCGCCACTTTCATAAACGTATCGGTACAAAAAGTTTTTGCAATCGCCGCTTCTTTCGTAAACGGTAGTCCCATGCCTTTCAGGCGCAGCGCATTTCTCACAACCTGCCGCGCCGCTTCTACCTGAATCTGCATATCAGCCAGCTTAAACTGAATCGCCTGATTTGCCGCTAAGGGCTTTCCGCCGTCAATATGCGTTTTGGCATACTTTACCGCCTCGTCAAGGGCGCGCTGTGCTCCGCCGACAGCCATGGATGCCACTATGGGACGAGCCATATCAAGCGTCATCATGGCAATTTTCATGCCTTCGCCTTCTTTACCAAGAAGATGGCTTGCCGGAATTCTCACGTCTTTTAGAATGAGTTCAATCGTGTTGGAACTGCGGATTCCCATTTTGTGCTCAACACCGCCGATAATCATACCTGCCCGCTCTTTTTCCACAATGAAAGCACTAAGACCCTTTACGCCTTTAGACGGATCGGTCGAAGCAAACACGACAAAAATAGCAGCATAACTGCCTGTAGTACAAAAGCACTTTGTCCCATTCAATACATATTCATCGCCATCGCGTTTCGCAAGAGTCGCCACGGATCCGGCATCTGATCCAGCATTGGGCTCAGTCAGAGCAAAGGCTCCCATGCCGCCTTCTACAAGACGGCTGAAATACAACTTTTTCTGTTCATCCGTTCCCGCAAGCAATAGCGGGTAAGCGCTCAGACCATTTCCGCCAAGAGTTGTGGCGACACCAGTACAACCATAGCCCCACTGCTCGACCACAACAGATTGTGTCAAAGAATCATAACCAGGACCGCCATATTCTCGCGGTACAGCCATGCAGTTTAAACCGACCTTTTTGTTTTCTTCTAAAATTTCAAGTGGAAAGTCACCGGTACGGTCATACTCACTGGCAACAGGAATAATATGCTTTGCCGTAAAATCCTCGGCTAGCTGCTGTAATCGCTGTTGTTGTTCCGTAAGTGATTTATCAATCATCGCTTCATCAACCTTTCTGTTTTGCTGCTATAATTTGGCCTAACTCTCCCCAAGATTCCTGGAAAATCCCCCGCGGCATTTCTCGTAACGGTTCGGCAATTTCAGGTTTAAAATCCATCTGATCCAAAATATCACGCTTTAAATCCACTCCGGGAGCAATTTCAATGAGAGTCACCTTGCCGTCAATTAATTCAAATACAGCCCGTTCTGTGACGTACGTAACCGCTTGACCGACTTTCGCCGCATATTTACCGCTAAAAGTAACCTGCTCTACATGATCAATAAATTTATGGCCTTTGCCTTCCTGCTCAATCACAAGCTGCCCTTCCTTCGCTGCAACAGCAAGTCCGCCAGCAGTAAAAGTACCACAATACACTACCTTTTTAGAGTTTTGCGTAATATTAATAAAGCCGCCGCATCCCATAGCGCGTCCCTTGAATTTGCTTACATTGACATTTCCCCAAATATCAGTTTGCGCCAAACCGAGAAAAGCCGTATCGACGCCACCGCCGTCATAGAAATCAAACTGCGAATGATGATCGACTGTAGCCTCCCCGTTATAAGATTGTCCGAAATGAGGCAGGCTTGCTGGAACGCCGCCGATACCGCCAGCTTCTGTCGTCAAGGTCATTAAGTGATCAATTTTTTCTTCCGCTGCTACAGCAGCCACATCGCTAGGAATGCCGACGCCAAGATTTACAACTGTATTTGGCAAAAGTTCCATAGCCGCCCGGCGAGCAATAATTTTTCTTTCACTCAATGCCAACGGCGGAATTTTGTCTAAAGACACTTTTAAATCGCCAGAAAAAGCCGGATTGTAATAGGTGCCTTCTGTCTGCCAGCAAGATTCCTGCTTTTTAGCTACTACAATATGATCCACAAGAATACCCGGAACTTTTACTGCCTTCGGATGCAGCGATCCGGTTTTGGCTAAATACTCAACTTGCGCAATCACAATGCCACCGGAATTATGCACCGCTTGCGCCAGTGGCAAAAGCTCCAAAGAAACGCCCTCATTGCCAATCGTTAAGTTGCCTTTTTCATCTGCCGTAGTCGCACGAATTAGCGCAACCTGAATAGGAAAACTCTTATAAAAAAGCCACTCTTCCCCTTCAAAATCCACAACTTTCACAAGGTCTTCCGTTGTTTTGCTATTCATTTTCGCCCCATCAAGACGCGGGTCGACAAATGTTCCTAACCCAACCTTTGTAATGAGTCCAGGACGCTTTGCCGCAATTTCACGATAGAGTTGAATAATAACCCCTTGCGGTAAACAATACCCTTCGATTTTCCCTTCGCCAACCAGTTTTGACATATTCGCCGAAGAGCCGATGTGAGCGCCAATCCAACGCTTAACGAGACCTTCTTTGCCAAGTCGCGTTGTGCCCCGCTCTTTCCAATCACCAATCGCCGATCCATGAATCAACGTAATATCTTTCGGCTGTGATGATTCTAAAAAGCGCTGCTCGATTGCCTGAGCAATTTCTTCCGGCCAACCAGCCAAACCAAATCCAGTAGCTCCAACTGTTGCTCCATCAGGAATTAATGCTGCGGCCTCAGCGGCCGTAATGACTTTTGACATCTCTTCGCCTCCTGAATGATTCTTTTTCATGCGCTTTACTTATTTTGCAAAAGTTATGCCAATATGTAGCCGCGCCTTACGAAGCCAATAGACAAGCGATTTCTTCTTTGCTGACCGCAAAAAGTTGCGAAAAAAATGTATCATTTTATTCTCTATTTTCAGAATAAAAAAAGCTTTCTGACATTCAATGTACTGTTTAAGGTACATTGTGCCAAAAAGCACTTACTTGCAATAAGGATTCTTTATTCCGCGGTATTCTGCCGCAATTCTTTTAACTTTCGATATAAAACAGTTCGATAAATCCCTAGCTTGTCCGCTGTTTTACCAATTTTACCGTCACAAGATGCCAGAACATATTGGATATACTGTTCTTCGATTTGTTTCATCACATCTTTTAATGGCCCATTTAAGCCCATCAATTTAAAAATATCGATTTTGGCCACTTCGTAGGATTGAGTTGCTAAAGCAACACGATCATCAGAAAAATCATGAAGATCACTTACGACAATTCGTTCAACCTCATTACGCAGTTCTCGTACATTTCCTGGCCAGCGATACGCCAAAAGCGCCGACACGGTTTCTGGCTTCAGTTCAACATCCAAATGATACTTCTGATTAAATCCGGCTAAAAACTTTGCTGAAAGAGCAATAATATCTTCTGGTCTTTCACGTAATGGCGCTATCTCTAAAGTAAAAACATTCAGCCGATAATACAAATCTTCGCGAAACAGTCTTTCCTCAACCAGAGCTGCTAAATCACGATGAGACGCCGCAATCAAGCGTATGTCCACTTTGTGATAAGAAGTGCTTCCCAACCGTCGAAGCTCACCTGTCTCCAGCACACGAAGCAACTTAGCCTGCATCGGCAAAGACAATTCTGCAACTTCATCTAAAAATAACGTACCGCCTTTAGCCGCTTCAAACAGACCAAGTTTTCCATCTGTACTAGCTCCAGTGAAAGCACCCTTTTCATAGCCAAAAAGTTCCGATTCGGCCAAAGTATCCGGTAAGGCAGCACAATTTATCGCAATAAATGATTCGTTTGTTCGCTTACTGTGTCTATGAATATATTTTGCCAAAACCTCTTTACCTGTACCCGATTCCCCTTGCAAAACGATAGTACTATCTGTCTGAGCCAGACGATGAGCTTTTAGTAAGACTTGCCGCATGGCTGTACTTTCTGCTACTATTTCATCTGTTTCTAGTACGCGACTGCGTAAATATTCAATCTCTCGTTTATATTGAGATACTTTTTCCCGCTCCTCTGGCGTGGAGCTCTTTTCCAGTTCGCGTAAGGATTTTCCCACAGTAATAACAGCAATCACTTCACCTGTTTCATTAAGAATAGGCGTACTTGTCGACATCATTGTGAAGTTAAGTTTTGTTTGAATGATGCCTTTTACCACACATTTTTTTCTTCCAGCCTGTACGGCATAAGATTCATTATAATAACCAAGCTTGACGACATCATTTAGATTTGACTTCAAAAGCTGATCAAGTGACATGTCCAAAGTCATTGCCGTCGAAGAATTCGACAATAAAACATTTCCATCTTTATCTGTAACAAAAATCGGATCAGGAAAACTATCAACAATTTTTTCTAGCGCACGCTTATTCATTTTAGCCTGGTTTTTGCCGATCGTCATATAACTTCACCTTCTTCTAAGAATCAAACAGTTGTAAATTCGAAGCTATAAAAAAACTGTTTTAAATAAATTTGAAATTTTCTTGAAACATCTTGTACATCCCCTATATTATATTCATCATGAAATGAATTCTGTCAAGTTTTTTCAAGGCTCCGCTCTGGTTATTACCGATTTGTCTGTTTCACTTTGAGTTATAGGAGATTTTTGATCAAAGTCTCTATGTATAAGACAATTGTTAAAACTATGTTAAGCTTCTGTTAAAACAGTCAATTGCCAGCAGGACTTTGTTTAACCTTGTCTAATTATACCTCTCACCGCATTTTTAACTAATTAAATCTATTAAAAGAGAGGTGTTATTCATGAAAGAGAGCTGGCAACGACTCACTAATGAAAGAAAGAAATTCCTCATTCAGTTTTCTATCGGTATTCTAATTTTATATTCCTTTGTTACTTTCTTTAGTGCGCAAACCATGTACCAAAATAAACACCGCTCTGATATGAATCATGCTGCCAGAATGAATCCGACTGGCGCCGAACCGGGAAAAACACCGCCTGATCCGTTGCCAGAAAGCAACAATTATGTAAATGTTACTGTTGGCACCTACATTGAAGATGTTGACAGCTTCTCCATTAAGGACTCCTTCTGGAGCACAAACTTCTACATTTGGTTCCGGTGGAATGGCGATAAGGCTTTAGACCCTGGGGGTAAATTCGTCCTTGTCGACGGAATGATTAATAAAAAAGAGCTCATTGAAGAATACCATGGTCCTGATGGAGTAAACTACCAGCGCTATCGTATTTCCGGGAAAATCATCAAATTCTTTGATACTTCCCGTGTCCCCATCGAAGATCATATGCTAAACATCTATGTGGAAGACGGTGCTCGCGATGGTGGCAAAATTCGCTACATAGCTGATGAAACTTCCAACATCAGTTCAAGATTGAATATCCCGGGATACAAAATTACTAAGTCCAGCAATGTAGTAAAAACTCATAGTTATCGCTCTTCGTACGGTGATCCGAGACTTGACCCCAACACGAAAAAAACGTTCTCACAATATATTGCTGCCGTACAAATCAGCCGAAATGACTATGGTTTTTACATAAAAATCTTCTTGTCACTCTTCGCTGCCATCCTCCTGACACTCTCCAGTTTTTTTATCAAACCCTCTGACATTGGACCACGCTTCTCGCTGCCAACTGGCGCTTATTTCGGCGCTGTGGCCAATTCTTACGTGGCCAATTCCATTTTGCCGCCATCTGGCGCGTTCGGGATTGCTGACCATATTGCCGGCATTGGCCTATTTACCATTGGGTTATCCATCATCTTATCCTTATGTTCCCATTACTACTATGTCCGCAAGGACGAAAAAGACCTCTCCATCGTAATGGATCGCCTAATGTTCTTGATTGTTGGCGGTAGCTGCCTGATCGCGAACATCCTGATTCCCTTGTGCGCTCGCGGTTAATCGTAAATACCACACACCTGTCTGGTATAAAAAGCAGCCCTTGGTTCTTCCGCAAAGAAGAATCAAGGGCTTGCTTTCTGTCTCCATACTATAAAGTCTCAGCGTAATAATTGATTAAACAGCCTGCCAAAAGAATCTTTCGCTCTTCCTCTGATAATTCGCCTAAACGTAGATGTAGCGGCATCTTTCCGCCAGCTTGAATCTGCACTGCTGTAATTTCTGTTTTGCCACTAGCAATACACTCTCTAATATTGGGAAGATAAATATAATCATCTAGCTGCAACTTATGACAGTCCTGTTCATCAATCAAGAATGGCAGCATCCCCCAATTAATCAAATTGCTCCGATACCGTTTCGTTGCATAGTCTATTGCTAAATTGGCGGCGCCGCCTAACACGCGCTGTGACGAAGCGGCTTGCTCTCTAGCCGAACCATCACCCGGTTTTCTGGCAAAAATCACACTACCTAAGGCAATTTGACTTAGCTCTTTAGGGGCGTCAATTTGCGCCAAAACAGGAGCTAACTCCAGGTGAAATTTATCAGGATAGTCCTGCCGCAGCTGTTCCAAACCTTGCAACTCTTTCGCTCTGGCAACATACTTAGGATCACGCCGCATTAAAGTAAATTCAGCTAATTTCAATGGATTGGACCGGAAAGAAGAAGCTTCTCCCGAAGGAATCAGTTCATCAGTTGTAGTAACAGGGTCATAAATTAAAGCTGACACTTTTAGCAGTAAGTGGTTGGTAAGTGGTGCAATCGTTGGCCATGGGGTAATATTGGGGCCAAAAACAATCTCTTTTTCGGCCTTACTGCAGCCAAAGCCTTGATATACGCACCGCTTATAGATCGCTGCATCAAAACAATAACTCTCTTTTTTATTGCTGACAGCAATCTCAGTGGCAGCTGTTAAGCGCCCGCCATTTCGCACCGTAGCGGCAATCGACCGAGCATCCATAAGCGCCACAAAGGCACTCTGCCCCTCGCTAGGAATCGCTCCTTCGCGGCTGGGAAAATTCCGTGTCGTATGACGGATACTGAGCCCGTTGTTCGCTGGTACATCGCCAGCGCCAAAGCAGGGACCGCAAAAAGCAGTTCGCAAAATCGCCCCTGAGGTAATAAACGGCTCTAGTTTATTCTGGCGTAGCAATTCCAAATGAATCGGCTGGCTCGCCGGATACACGCTGAACGAAGTACTATGGTTTTGTAAAAAAGGCTCTGCCAGAATATCGGCCATAGCTGCAATGTTTTCAAAGGTTCCGCCTGCACAGCCTGCCACAACGGCTTGGTCAACTTGGAGCCGTCCCTCAATCAATTTATCGACTAAAGAATCATTGCTAGTTTCTCGAAGAATCTCAGCGCCATAGCGATTCAGCTCAGCAATCGTCCAGACATTACTTGGATGGAATGGCAGCGCGATCATGGGAGAAATATCATGGAGTAGCACTTTGACGGCGCCATCATAATACGCAAGCGCCCCTGGCTCTAATTTCGTATATGCTTCCGGACGACCATGAACTTGATAATATTTGGCCACAGTTTCATCCGTACGCCAAATCGTTGACAAGCAAGCAGTCTCCGTCATCATGACATCAATGCCATTGCGATAATCTACTGAAAGATTTTTGATTCCAGGACCGACAAATTCCAAAATTTTATTTTTAACAAAGCCCTTTTTAAATACAGCGCCAATGATCGTTAGGGCAACATCTTGCGGCCCCACGCCTAGCAAAGGATCTCCCTCCAAATAAACGGCAATGACTTCTGGATAGGCAATATCATAGGTCTGCTTAAATAACTGCTTTACCAGTTCTGGCCCGCCTTCGCCAAAAGCCATCGTTCCTAACGCGCCATAGCGGGTATGACTGTCAGAGCCGAGGATCATTTTGCCGCAGCCTGCCATCATTTCTCGCATGTATTGATGAATAACCGCTTGATGGGGCGGCACAAAAATCCCGCCTAATTTTTGAGCAGCACTAAGGCCGTAACGATGGTCATCTTCATTAATCGTTCCCCCTACCGCACAAAGACTGTTGTGACAGTTCGTCAGTACGTAAGGCAGGGGAAATTCCGTTAGCCCCCCGGCAAGAGCAGTCTGAATAATTCCAACATAAGTAATATCATGGGAAGCTAGCGAATCCATCCGCAGTTTCAAATGCTGTTCATCACCGGAAACATTGTGACTCATTAACAGCTGATAAGCGATGGTGTTGCGCCGAGCAATTTCTTTAGCCGCCGAGTCGGTTTCCTCGCAAGTATACTGCTGCAAAGCCTGCTTTGTTTCCAGCAGTTTTTCTCCTTGCACTACATATACGCCATCCTGGATGAGTTCAATCATACGTCCCATTGCTCCTATCCTTTCAACTTGCTAATAATAGCATTTGTAAATTCTAGTGTGGTGGCTTTGCCGCCTAAATCGGCTGTCTTAGTGATTCCCTCTTGCAAAACGCTTTCCAAGGCTTTACGAATTTCTTGGGCCTTATCACTTTCCCCGAGATGATCAAGCAGCATCGTAGCCGATAACAGCATGGCCGTCGGATTCGCCAGTCCCTTGCCGGCAATATCCGGCGCCGTACCGTGAACGGCTTCAAAAATTGCACAGTTCTCACCGATATTAGCGCCAGGCACTACGCCTAAACCGCCAACGAGGGCCGCACAGAGATCCGATATAATATCGCCGTACAGATTCGGCGCTACCAGAACATCATATTTCTGCGGATTCATTACAAGCTGCATACAGAGATTATCAATAATCACTTCTTGATAAGCAATATCCGGATAGTCTGCAGCTACCGCTCTAACACATTCCAAAAAGAGTCCATCTGTACATTTCATGATATTGGCTTTATGAACCGCTGTGACGGTTTTTCGGCCATGAGCCGCCGCATAGGCGAAAGCCGCTTTCGCAATCCGCAGCGAAGCATCGGCAGTAATGGTTTTTAAGGCTACAGCAGCACTTTTTCCTAGTTTCTGCTCGGTTCCGGCATAGAGGTCTTCCGTATTTTCGCGAAAGATAACAATATCGACGCCTTCGGGATAGCGAGTAGCAATACCAGGCAGTGTTTTAACCGGACGTAAATTACAGTATAAATCAAAGGTTTGCCGCAGCGTCACATTGAGACTACGATAGCCAGCGCCAATCTGCGTCGTTAGCGGCCCCTTCAGTGCAAGCTTATTCGTGCGAATACTGGCAAGCGTGGCTTCTGGCAGCGCGGTTTCATTGGCTGCAAGCGCCGCTTGACCAGCTAAACAGGTCTCCCAAATAATCGGGGCTTTCGCCGCAGCAAAGATCTTTTGTACGGCTTCTGCAATTTCGCTACCGATGCCATCACCGGGAATTAATGTTACTTTATGCATAGTATAATCGCTCCTTCGATTCGTAACTTCTACTGGCTATTTTTATTTATTATGTTTATTGTAAAGGGTCCTGCTCAGCGATCTTCTAGGTCAAGCCAGGCAATTTCTGACTTACCTTGATAAAACGCTCGGGGCCGAATCAATTGATTGTCGTCATGCTGCTCTAAAATGTGAGCGAGCCAGCCGCTAGTGCGGCTGATTGCAAAAATGAGTGTAAATAAATCACTAGGAATATGTAAATAGGTATATACAGAAGCAGCATAAAAGTCTACATTTGGCAATAAACCAATTTTTTTATGAACAGTTGCTTCAATTTCCGTAGACACTTCATACCAATAGGGCTCTTGACGCCATTCAGCCAGCTGTTTGGCTAAATTGCGCAAAATAGCGGCGCGCGGATCGCCTGTTTTATAAACCCGATGGCCAAACCCCATAATGCGTTCTTTTCGTTTTACTTTTTCTTCAATATAAGCTTCTACACGATCCTTACTGCCAATTTCCTGCAGCATATTAGCCACTTGTTCATTGGCATTGCCGTGTAACGGGCCTTTCAGCGTACCAATCGCTGACACAATGCCTGAATAAAGATCTGACATAGTTGATGCAGTGACACGAGCAGCAAAAGCAGATGCATTCAATTCATGTTCCGCATGGAGAATCAAACACTGATCAAGCGCTTTGACTACGAGCGGAACCGGTTTTTCACCTGTTAACTGCCATAAAAAAGCTTCGGATAAAGAGTCATAAGCCTGCACATCCAGTTCAACTGGCTCCAAGCCCTTACGGATTCGCTCAATTGCTGCAACAATGGCCGGTATCCGGGCCATAATCCGAATCGCCTTACGATGGTCTGCCGCAAAGGAACTATCGGTTACTTCATCATCAAAATGAGTTAAAAACGATACGCATGTGCGAAGCTTCGCCATGGGATTTCCCCAGGGTGCATATAAATGCAGTAAATCATAAATTTTCTGCGGGAGTTTAGCCTGCTCTGCCAAGTCTTGTTTCAAAGCTTTCAACTCTGTTTTATTGGGCAAACGGCCATACCATAAAAGATAAATCGTCTCTTCAAAAGTTGCCTTTTCTGCTAAATCCTCAATAGAGTACCCACAATAGCGCAAGACGCCTTGATCGATAGAAGATATTGAGGTCTTACACGCAAAATCCTGTACTGCTGCCATCTTCCATTCCTGCTCCTCTCTACCCGCGCCATCTTCAAAATACATTAATACATGTATACGTGGGTTATGAAATGCATTATAACACTATTTCTTGCCTAGCGCAACGGATGATAAAATATGCAGAATTTTTGTATTTTATCATCACGAACTGGAAGCAAATAGGGAAAACCGTTGCGGAGTCACCCAATTACAAAAAAACAAGAAGACCTCTCAACGAAATGAGAAATCTTCTTGTTAGCAATTTATATCTATTACGGTACAAAAATGTTTTTAGCTGGTGCGCCCGAGTGGATTCGAACCACCGGCACGCAGTTTAGGAAACTGCTGCTCTATCCACCTGAGCTACGGGCGCATGATCTATTTTCAACGTTAATAAGTATATCATTTCGCCTTTCGAGTGTCAATTCAGCGGCAGAGAGGAAGCGACTCAGAACCCGCTTACTTTCTGGCTTCCTGCTTTGCCTCGAGATACAAAATCTGAACAAATTTCTTCATATTAATCTTAGAATCAGAAATGGAAGACTTCTGATTTTTCTGCAGGCATAGCATGATCTTTCGGACTTCTGTAAAATCAAAAAACTTCGGTGCGTAATTTTCAAAAGACGGGTTCGTATAATCAATAATTCCGAGCGAAGCTAAATGCGTCAATCCCTGAAAAATGGCTCGACGCACTCTCTGTTCTAACGCTTTTGCCTCTTTTTTTACGGCAGCCGCTTCAGCCTCAGTAGCGGCCACATGCTTCATGGCTACGTTTGTAAAAATATCCTTTAGCGAAGGAAAAGCGGCTTTTTCCGGCTGTTCCTGCTCATAGGCCTGCACATATTCAAGCATATCGAGCAGATCCTTGCAACCGCTTTCGCCGATCATGCCAAGTTCGCTCAGTAAAAATTGCCCCGAAGTTAACAGAGCCACTGATTCATTTTTCAGCTTAGGACCCGCAACGGCTTTTCCCCCTACCAATCCGTGTAAATTCTTTTCAATATTCTGGATGACATTTTGCAGCTGAATATGCTCCATTACATTTTGAATAATACTAATGACTTCAAGGCGATTAATTGGTTTTGTAATATAATTATTGACTCCTAAACCGTAGGCATTGCCGATCGTCTCCTTATCTTCCACCTGCGATAGCATAATGATTCTCCCCGTAAAAGCCGCTCTTAAATCTTTCACAGTTTGTATTCCATCTTTAATCGGCATTAGAAGATCAATAATCAGAATATCGACCGCTTTAGCGGCAAGCAGCATGGCATTGACTTTAGACCCATTTTCAGCCTCGCCAACCACTTCGCCAAGCTCGCAATCTTCAATAATTTCAGCAACCATGGACCGGATAACTTCATCATCGTCTACAATAAAAAAACGCATTGTCTTATCCTCCCTGTGTCAAATTCCGTAGCGGCAGCGTAATAATAAAAGCTTTTTCGCCCCTATCCCGCAGATCTTTTAAAAGGATATCGCCTTGTAGCTGATTGGTCAGATACTTTACGTACGGAAGTCCCATCCCAGTAGACGGATTCCCCGCTTGATCAAATTTCGTCGTATAGCCAGGCTGAAAGATCAGCTTTTGTTTACGCGCCGTAATTCCTGGCCCATTATCAGTAATTTGTATCTTTAGAGCACCTTCTACCTGCTCAAAGTTTATACGAACAACCCCTGCCGTTTCGATGGCCTCTACAGCATTTGAGACAAGATTATTGACAAGCGATAAGATCGTATATACATGAAGCTGCGGCAGAGAAGGCGTCACTTGCAACTCAAATTGTATTTCTTTGTTCAAAGAACGACTGTATTTTATATGAGACTGAATGATCATATCCGCTAGGTCAGGAGCGGCCATATACTCTTTCACTTCCCCATCGGCAATCAAGCGGGTCAAGCTCGCATAAATCCGCTGATTGTCTTTTTTTATGTCATGAACCTGACCGGCTATCTCCAGTAATTTTTGGGCCAACGCACTTGGGTTAAGCGAATTCTGGTTATTCTCCAGACTCTGATACAGTTGATAGCAGTCTTTAGTAACCAATTCGGCATTCTGCTGTGACTTAGTCAGATGAATCAGCTCTTTGTAAAGACTGGCTACGAGTAAAAGCATGTGCTCATTCTGTTCCTTTTGCTGCTCTGCCATAAACTCAGCTTGATGGAGTTTCATTATAAAGAAAAAGCTGAGCACAAAAAAACTACGGATCACGGCAATCAATAAAATCTTGCCGACTACAGGCCAGGTAATTGCGACCTGCGAGATGGGATAGTGCAACGTAAATAACAGTTCAACAATACTAGCCGTCATTTCCGCAGCAATGGCAACACAACCAATCCAGACTGGACGATTGTAAAAATGCTTGATTCTTATGCCGTAAAAAACGGCTGAATACGTTACATAATAGAAAAAAGCAGGAAAGTGAATCATAAAAGTCTGTGACAAACCAGCGCCGCTTACTAGCCAATCTAAAGTAATACGAAAAACTAATACGGCGGCGCCAGCAGTAAAGCCTGCTAAAAAATAAGCCTGACGCTGCGTCCATAGTAAAAAGAATAAAAAGGCCGGCGATCCTAAACAAACTCGAAACGTGCCGAATACACCGTCAAAAGGATGGAACTGCAATTCCCCCGCTAGCGGTACAACAAGAATCATCAGGAACAGCCACAACCACTTTTTCCCCAAAAAAATCACATCCTCCGCTGCAGAAATCATTTCTGATCATATCCTTATCCATTGTACAGAATAGCATAAAGATTTTTGATATTCCATAGATCTTGTCTACTGATCTATTTATTTTTTGTTCTTTTTGGGGAGACTTATAAAGTTTATGTAGATTTATATTGGATTTTATAGATTGCATGATACATTTTTAATAGAATTTACTGAAAAAAGCGACAACAGAAATTTTTACAAAATTTTGTGCGAAAGGGATGATTTTATGAAGAAACTACGTCTCGGTTTGGGAACTCAGATCTTAATTGGCCTTATTTTAGGCATTACCGTTGGCGGCGCCTTTTACGGCAATCCCGCTGTAGCAAGTTACCTCAACCCTATTGGCGATACCTTTATCCGTTTAATTAAAATGATTGTAGCTCCTATCGTACTCTCTTGTCTCGTTGTTGGAATCGCTGGCGTCGGCGATACAAAAAAACTGGGGAAAATCGGCGGCAAGACAATTTTCTTCTTTGAAGTTGTTACCACTATTGCAATCTTTTTAGGTCTTCTCGTTGCCAATCTGGTGAAACCAGGAGTTGGGATCGACAATAGCGGCGCTCTGGCCAAAACTAATATTTCTTCTTATCTAAATACAGCCGAATCAGTTGGTCATCACAGCCTGGCGGACACCTTTGTCAATATTGTTCCAAGCAATATTTTCGAGTCTTTAGCCAAAGGCGATCTCCTCGCCATTATTTTCTTCTCTGTTGTGTTCGGGTTAGGCGTTGCCGCAATTGGCGAAAAAGGCAAGCCTGTACTGCGATTCTGTGAAGGCGTAGCAGAGACCATGTTCTGGGTTACAGGACTTGTTATGAAATTTGCCCCCTTCGGTGTTTTTGCCTTAATCGGTGTAACTGTCTCTAAGTTCGGCTTGCAATCGCTCATTCCCCTTGGCAAACTTGTATTAACTGTCTATGGCGCCATGGCTCTGTTCATCTTTGTTGTCTTCGGCCCGATTGCCAAAGCCAGCGGAATTAGCATCATTGCCTTAATGAAATTTATTAAAGATGAATTAATTCTGGCCTATACTACAGCTAGCTCCGAAGCAGTTCTCCCCAATATTATGAGTAAAATGGAGCGACTGGGGTGTCCCAAAGCGATTACTTCATTTGTAATTCCTACAGGTTATACCTTTAATTTGACAGGCTCTACTCTTTATGAAGCAATTGCCGCTATTTTCTTAGCTCAGTTTTACGGCATTGATATTTCCTTGAGTGATCAGATCTATTTAATGTTTGTCTTGATGATTACCTCTAAGGGAATTGCCGGTGTTCCAGGAGCCTCTTTTGTCGTCCTCTTAGCTACTTTAGGCTCTGTAGGCATCCCCGTCGAAGGTCTTGCTTTTATTGCTGGCATTGACCGTTTCTTGGATATGTCCCGTACGGTCGTGAACGTTATCGGCAATGCCCTTGCGGCTATCGTCATTGCTAAATGGGAAGATCAGTATGATGAAGAAAAAGAACAAGAAACCATTGCACAAATGGCCTATGAATCTCATTAATAAACATCAGTTGAACATGAAAAAAGCAAAGACTTCACGGTCTTTGCTTTTTTTGAAATTTTGCCCATAGAATGCCAGGAGCATGGTATCGTCGCATATAGCGAGTATGGCACAAGTAGGAAAATAGCTTCCTTATCGGCTTATACCACATAGCTTGATGCAATAGCCAATAGGCGACTGCAATAGCTAAAAAAGCATAGCCCGCCTGGAACAACATACCAAGATAAGACGGTATATAGCCCCCAACCAGATAATGGCTTACGTAGGTAATTAGCGGCACTGTTATTAAATAGTAAAAAACAATTACAAATAACGGACTGACTTCGATCGCCTGACTCGGACAGTAATTCATACAAGCCATGCAACTATCACAAGAGAAACGCCAATAAGGGCGTTTTTCTTGTTTTCCTCGCATCATAATAGCTTGCTTAGGACAAAACTGCGCGCAGAGCCCACAGCCGCTGCATTTTTCTGAGCTAAAGAAAAGCTTTGCCAAGAAAAACTGTCCAAGCAAAAGATAAAGCAACGAAACCGGAACTAACATTAAGCCCATCACGAGCGGAATGATGCCTTGAAACGAAGCCTTGCCCGCAACAATGAAACGTACAAATTTTTTCACCTTTGCTTCGGCCCTATTGATCAGACTACTAACATTTTCTTCACTCATGCCCCAGTGCAGCGCCGTCCAATTACTGGGCATGTCGATGCCTTTCACACCACGAACTTGATAGCCTTTTAAGGACAAAAGCAAAGCAACTAAATAGCCCGCTGTCCCTTCCATTCCCGGCAAAGCAACTCCCTGTACTCTCGTGCCAGCCCGTGACGGCAATACTACAGCCCTAGCATGATTGCCGCGAGGCAACCGCCAAATCGCCCGAATAACCTGCCACGGCGCCGTAAAGCCATGGGTAGGAAAGGCAAATACACATAAATCCGCTGCGTTAAGGGGTTCACCAGCTTGAGTTGCTGCGAAACCCTTGGAATCAAACAAACTATAAACAGTCGCAGACAGCCCTAATGATTCACCTAACTGAGCGCACCATAACGCCACTGTATAGGAATTCCCTGTTCCGGTCATATAAAATATAGCGAGTTTTTTGATCATAAAAAACCACCAACACTTTATCGGAATTGCCAAAGGCAAGAAAAGCTATATATCATATTCCATGCGTTTCGCTGTGTGCTGCCTAGCCTCTTCCCCTAGCAGCCGTTTTACAATATGAAGCGACATGACAATGCCTGCCGCAATACCGCCAGAAGTAATAATCTGGCCCTCATCGACGAATTTACTGTTTCGTTCTACCTTGATACGGGGAAAGTCCATCGCTAGCTGCTCCAAATCCATCCAGTGGGTTGTCGCCCTTTTCCCATCAAGCAGTCCTGCTTTCGCCAGTAAAAATGCGCCAGTACAGACAGAGGCAGTAATTTCCCCTAATATATGCTGATTTTGAATCCAAGCAATCAGATTTTTATTATTGATCTCAATTTCTTCAGCACCATAGCCGCCAGGAATAATCAAAATATCCAGCTTCGGCGCTGTGGCAAACGAAAATCCTGGTTGTACTAGTAGCCCGTTTCTTGCCTTAATCATTTTTCCCTGCTCGGAAATCGTATGTACAGAAAAAGGTTGAAACTCACTCTTAGGCTGTCGTGCCAAGGAAAATACTTCAAAGGGACCGGCAAAATCAAGCACTTCTACTTCATCAAACAGCAAAATTCCAACTTGACGTGTTGTATGCTCCACATTCTCTCCCCCAACCTTATGGCGTTCACTTCGCTCATCTTCTACTACGACACTCCCGCAGGAAATCCTCCCCTTTCCCTTCTCATCTCGACTGAACAGGACGCTTATTTGACTTTCAGTCGTGCTTTCGTTACAATGAGTTTGTTTTAACATTTTTTTCATGAAGAAATATTGTAAGGAGAATCACAATGACAACTTATTTAGCCTTATTGATTTCGGTAATTGTAATTTATTATAGCTGTGAACTCTTTGTAAACGGCATTGAGTGGGTCGGCAAAAAACTCAATATCTCACAGTGTGCTGTCGGCACGATTCTCGCAGCGCTTGGCACAGCTCTGCCGGAAAGTGTCGTTACCTTAGTCGCTGTAGCTTTTCAGGGTAGCAGCGAACAAAAAGACATTGGCGTCGGTGCGGCGCTAGGCGGACCGCTGGTACTTGGCACGCTAGCCTACGCCGTTGTGGGCCTCTGTATTATCTTGTTTCGGAAAAAACGCGATGCTGGTCTTGAAATTGACATTGACGGCCACAAATTATCGCGAGATCAGCTATGGTTTGTATCTATTTTTATCTTTAAAGTACTGCTTGGTCTCGTTCTTTTCGCCTATAAACCGCTCATGGGATTTGTGTTTCTGGGCCTCTATGCTTTCTATTTTTACCGGGAATTACGCGCCGAATGTCTTGAGGAATGTCTGCTGCCAGAGCCGCTAAAATTCCAACCTAAGCGGCAAGAGCCAACTATGACAGCGACATTTTTCCAGACGGGACTAGCCCTTGTGCTGATTTTTGCCAGCTCTCATGTCTTTGTAACGGAACTGGAAGTACTCGGTCGCTCTTTAGATGTCTCACCTTTAATCATTTCCTTATTATGCAGCCCGATCGCTACGGAACTACCGGAAATTTTAAATGCTGTGATTTGGGTGCGGCAAGGCAAGGAAACGCTGGCCCTTGGCAATATCAGCGGCGCCATGATGATTCAGGCAACGGTCCCCAGCGCCTTTGGACTCTTCTTTACCCCCTGGCTCTTCGATCTCCACCTGCTCTGGTCAGGCATCGTAACCTTACTTTCCGTAATGTATCTGCTCATTACGCTGAAAGAACACAAACTATCGCCCCATCGGCTGCTTTACGCAGCGATCTTTTATTTGCTCTTTGCCGCCATTTTTTTCTTCCCAGTAACCAATTTTTATAGCTTATAATGACTTATCCACATAAAATAAGGAATAAATTGTCACTCATCCACATAAAAGCTCATGTGAAAAATCCCGCAAATGCCGAAATTCAGCGACTTTGCGGGATTACTTTTTTGCACTTATGCACAATATCAACAGGTTTGTGAATAACTCTGTGGATAACTTGACTTATTCGATCACAGGATGACTCCAATCCACCAAAACCTGTGTATGATTATAAAGACGCGTCAAAACTTGTTTGAAAAAAGCAAGGCTTTCTGTTGGCAGACCTGTCTGATCAGCAAAATCACGAATTGTGGCGCCACTGGCAATATGAATGGTTTGTTCTGTCGATAAATACGTCTCAATTTCGCGGCGTTTTGCTTCATTAGCAAGCTTTACGCAAAAACTTTTATCCGCTTCGTTATAACGGATGGAACCATAGTCATTTTCATAGTGAATACAAACTACAAAATCTGTGTTCATTCTGTCACCTCAACGTTCTTTTTCATTACTTGAGAGCTATTCCTTACGATACAACGGTTTTAACCGATGCTCTAAAGGAACTTGCGGCAACTCGGCCGCCTTTTTCGCAAGTTTACAAAGCTCTTCTTGGCTTTTTACGACCTTCCCGCGTTTTGCCACGCGGCGATAAGTACCGTCGCTGCACATGCTGTGCGCCTTCTGATTGTCGGCAAGCATAAGCTGTAAAATCTGCTTAATCCGTTCGATATGTTGTTCGGCTTCCACCGGAAAAAGCAACTCAACTCGCTCATTCAGGTTTCGTGGCATCCAGTCTGCACTGGATAGAAAAACTTTTTCATCATCATCATTGGCAATATAGAGGATGCGATGATGCTCTAAAAACCGGCCAATAATACTGCGAACTTTAATGGTTTCACTAACTCCAGCTATTCCGGGCCGTAAGACGCAAATACCACGAACAATCAAATCTATTTTAACACCATATCCAGATGCTTCATATAGTTTTTTTATAATATCCTTATCTAACAGCGAATTCATCTTCGCCGCAATATAGCTGCGTTTCCCCGTTTTAGCGACTTCAATCTGTTCATCAATTAACGCCACAAGCTTTTGGCGCAAACCTAGCGGCGCCACTGTGATCTTATTCCAAACTGGCGGATCAGAGTAGCCGGAAAGCACATTGAAAAAGGCTGAAGCATCTGCGCCAAATTGATCATTGGCGGTAAAAATGCCCATATCAGTATAAAGCTTTGCCGTCGAATCATTATAATTTCCGGTTCCCATATGAACATAGCGCTGAATCCCGCGCGCTTCCCGCCGTACCACGAGAATCATTTTGGCATGAGTCTTTAAACCGCGCAGGCCATATATAACATGACACCCTGCTTCCTCTAACCGTTTGGCCCATAAGATATTGTTTTCTTCATCAAAACGCGCTTTCAGTTCCACTAAAACCGTAACCTGTTTGCCATTTTCCGCTGCCTGCGCTAACGCGCGAACAATCGGCGAGTTACCGCTCACCCGATATAAGGTCTGCTTAATGGCCAAAACAGCCGGATCCACAGCGGCCTGCTGAACAAACTGTACGACAGGTTCAAAGGATTCATAGGGATGGTGCAATAATACATCACTTTCGCGAATTCTGGCAAACAGATCGGTGCAACCGACTAAGTCCTTGGGAAGCTGCGGCGAAATCGGGGGAAGTTTTAGTTCCTCCAAGCCAGGCAACCCGATAAATTTAAAGAAACAAGTTAAATCAAGCGGTCCGTTAATATCATATACCTCTCGGTCTAGAACATGCAAGGAACTGACAAGCAGCTCTTTTAAGGCAGGCGCCGCCCCTTTGCCGATCTCCAATCGCACAGCCTGACCGCGTTTTCTCTGACGCAGCGACTTTTCTACTTCTTCTAATAGGTCCTTGGCATCTTCCTCATCAATAAATAGGTCCGCATTACGAGTAATCCGAAACGGGATAACGTCTTCGACTTGATACCCATAAAATAATTCTTCACAGTAAGCTTCAATGATCTTTTCTAAAAAAACAAAGCGCCGTTTTCCTCCTTCAGGCGGAATTTCTACAATACGAGACAACACGGCAGGCACTTGAATGACGGCGAGTTTTTTTTCGTCTTTGCCTTTACGGCTAATTTGCAGCGCCAAATTGAGACTGCGGTTTGATAAAAAGGGAAATGGATGGCTGGCATCGACAGCAACGGGTGTAATAACTGGGTAGATGGTACTGCGAAAATACTCATAACACCATTCTTTATCAGAATCACTTAACTTATCCATAGCGGCGAAAAAAATCTTTTCTTCTTCCAAATGATACAAGACATTTTTTAAGATGCGATATTGGAGATTTACAAGCCCGTGAACTTCAACAGCAATATCAATCAGCTGCTCTTCTACGGTCCGACCTGAAATATCGAGTTTATGGACGCCGCTATCGAACTGATGCTTAAGACCGGCCACACGAATCATAAAAAACTCATCAAGGTTCGAGCTGGTAATCGCTAAAAAATTAAGCCGATCTCCTTGCGGTCTATTCTGACTACCGGCTTCCTGTAGCACCCGTTCATTAAACTTAATCCAGCTTAGTTCGCGATTCAGAAAATACTCGCTACTTTCAAACATATATCTTTTCCACCCTTTCCAAATTGGCGCGAATCCCGAAAACATCTTCAAAAAAATCGGCTTTATCGGCAAAAGTCCATTCTTCCAAGGAATAATCTTCATTCACTTTCACTTGTATGTTTAACTCATTATTCTTGAAAACAGCGGCAGCCGCAATGGCCTTTTGCCGATGGCTCCGGTCCATAGCATCAGCCAAGCGCAGTATGGCCGAAAGCTTCGCCACAGTAACCTGGCTCTTTTTCGTAAGAATGGAATAGTTGTAATGATGATTGTCAGGAATCCCTTGCGAATGATAGTAGGCTACATTAGCCATTACCGCTTTTTCCTTCTCTGACAGTCCCAAAATATCAGAAGAACAAATCAGTCGATAGGAATAATAGGGGTGGGAACGAAGGCTCACGAACTTCCCAATATCATGCAGAATAGCCGCCCCCTGCAATAAAAGCCGTTCACGATTTCCTAGGCCATGAATTCTGGCCATGCGGTCAAAAATCAACAGGGAAAATTGTTCTACCGCCTGTGAATGCCGTTTATCGTACTGATAGCGCTTCCCAAGGGTTCGAATTAGACTAAAGACCTGATCTTCCATCGTTTGCAGCCACGAGTCTTGCTGTTTTCCTGCCAAATACAACAGCGTAATTCCGTCCATAAATTGATCACAAGGAATTACAATCTGCTCAATCGTCGTTAACGATAAAATCTGATGGTATAAAACAAGCGTAGGTAAAACCATCGCTGCGTCATCTGGCGAGAGCGAGAAAATTTGCTGAAGTTGCGATAAGTTCAATCGCTTAATTTTTTCATATAAAGCCCTAAATTCGCTCAAACTGACAGGACAAGCTTCGACTTCTCCCCAGGTCTTGCCAAGCATTTTGAGCAGCAGTTCCGTTTCCCGGCCTGATAGACATAAATAATCAATGTCAACATGACCTAGATGGGCTTTTACTGGTTCAATGGCGGCATAGATAAACTCTTCTAACGCTTGATGAAAATATAGGGAATCGCGCTGCGCCGCCGAAAAGCTTTCTTTAATCCGTAGCGCCCCCATTTTTAAATTTTGCTGATATTTAATCGCGCCGTCCTGCCATAAGGTCATGCCGAGTCCGCCGGAAGAAATATCGACAAACAGCACGGCTTTCTTAGCTTCGAGAAAACCCTGTTCTGCTAGTTTTTTATAAGATGAAACGTATTTGTAAAAGATCTCCTGCGGTACATCCACTACTTTCACATCAAGACCTGTTTTTACTTTAATCTGATCAATAATATATTTCTGGTTTTCCGCTTCCCGTACTGCCGTTGTTGCAATGAGACGATAATCACGGACGCCATATTCAGCAAGCATCCGACGATAGCCTTTTAAAAGCTCACAAACCTCATTTAACGTACCAAAACTAATTTTATTGGTCTGAAAAGCCTCCTCACCTAAATCAACGGCGCGGCTGGCTCGGTCTATAACCTTCATATTTTGAAGTGAAGTATATTCGACAATCTGCATACTCACTTGCTCAGAACCTAAGTGAATCGCGGCAAAATAGTCTGGCATTTTATCTGCCACAACGTCGCCTCCTCTATCATACCTGCTCTATCTGCTCTATCTGCTCTATCTTATCTTTCTTATAATTCGTGTTACTTTCATTTATTTTCCTGCTTAAATAATCCTCTTTATGTTAAGTAATTATTAAATTTTACGGAGCTTCGACTGAGAAAGGGACTATCAGCTCATTAAAAGTTAACCTTTCATATTTTTTAGGTTTACATTGGCTGTAAAGTATTTTAGAATAGAGACAGAATTGATTAACAAAGGAGATTGTAATCCATGAAACTTCCTGTACGTGATATGATCCTCATTGCTTTATTTGCTGCCTTTACAGCGGTCGGCGCTTTTACTAAAATTCCAACTCCCATTGTCCCCTATACGCTGCAATTCTTATTCTGCGCCTATGCCGGTTTGTTGCTTGGTTCAAGAAA
Organism: Pelorhabdus sp. sgz311002; assembly: GCF_056134285.1. Classification (NCBI taxonomy): domain Bacteria; kingdom Bacillati; phylum Bacillota; class Negativicutes; order Selenomonadales; family Sporomusaceae; genus Pelorhabdus; species Pelorhabdus sp. sgz311002. The sequence goes on from NZ_JBWBCL010000010.1 coordinate 103,776, forward strand.
CGGCGCTTATTCACAGCTTCTCTATGTAGCGCTCGGCCTAATCGGAATTCCCGTTTTTGTAAATGGCGGTGGCCCTGCTTATGTATTGCAACCGACCTTCGGCTATCTAGTCGGATTTATACTCTGCGCTTTCATCATTGGTAAATCAACCGAAGGATTCACAGGCAGACCCTCTTTTTTGCGTCTCTTTAGCGGTATTTTACTAGGGCTCGCTTGTCTGTATCTCATCGGCGTCACCTATCTTTACGGCATTGTAAATTTATATCTCCACAAAGAAATGGCTGTATTAAAAGCAATTGCTGTAGGGTTCACACCATATATTTTGCCGGATCTTCTTCTTAGTATCATCATTGCTTACAGTGGTACTAAAATTATACCGATCTTAAACAGTCTGGGGCTTCGTCGCTAGATCCTACCATAAATTACTGTCGATTCAAAACAGAAAGGGGAATGGAAAAATAATCCATTCCCCTTTCTGTGGTGTTCAGCCGACAAAGAGCGTGATAAAATAAGGGAAGTAAGATTTCTTCAGGAGGCAGTATATGACAGAAAGTGTAGCAGTTATCGATCTTGGCTCCAACTCAGCGCGTCTTGTCATTTCGAATATTTACCATAATGGCGCCTACAATCTTGTATACAATCAAAAAGAATCGGTCCGGCTCAGCGAAGGCATGGAAAAAGACAATTGCCTGCAGCCTGCAGCAATAGAGCGAGCGATTCGCACCTTAAACGCCTTTGCCCACATGTGTCAAATTCACAAAGCGGACAAGATTATTGCCGTAACTACGGCAGCAGTACGCAATGCCCGCAACGGACAGGAATTTATCCAACTCGTAAAAGACAAAACAAACATTGATTTAGAAATTATCAGCGGCGAAAAAGAAGCCAAAATCGGTAGTATTGCCGTCACCAATACAATTGATATTCGCGATGCGCTGCTCTTTGATCTTGGCGGTGGTAGTACGGAACTTACCCTGATCCGCGATCATAAGGTAGTCGAATTAATCAGCATTCCTTTTGGCGCCATTACTTTGACGGAAAAATTCAAAACCCAAGACAAAGTATCAAACGAAAACCTTACGGCCTTAACGGAATACATCAAAAAGACCTTTGCCGCCATCCCCTGGCTGCAAAATCTGAAACTCCCTCTTGTGGGCATTGGCGGCACCGCTCGTAACATTGCCAAAATGGACCAGAGACAGAAAAACTATCCCTTCCCGAAAATCCACAATTATCGTATGGGGATGATTTCTTTTGAAAATCTCTGGCAAACGTTGATTCGTACAAATCTCAATCAGCGACGTAAGCTGCCGGGTCTCAGCAGTGAACGGGCTGATATTATTATAGCTGGCATCAATATTGTAAAAACCTTGTTTGAGGTTGCTGCCGGAACGCAATTTATTGTCAGCGGCAGCGGTCTGCGCGAAGGATTGTTCATGCACTACTATCTGCAGCGGGAAAATCAGCCTGACGTTCTGCCTGACATTCTAATGCACAGCACGCGCAATATGTTGCTCTTTTATAAAGGGAATACCCTCCATGCCTACCACGTCTCTTATCTAGCTTTGAGCCTCTTTGACGGCTGGAAGGATCTCTTGCAGCTTACCGGACGTGAACGCACTTTATTAAAGGTTGCCGCATTTCTCCATGATATCGGCATAACGATCAATTACTATGATCATACGCGCCACACAGCCTACCTCGTAGAAAACGCCCGTCTATTTGGCCTGACCCACCGCGAACAAATGCTTGTTGCCGTTGTAGCTGGCTGGCATCACGGCATGAGCGGCAAAGCCGTTCGCCGCAATTATTATGAATTTCTTGATGAAGCAGATTGGAGCACAGCTCGCAAGCTCGCTTTACTGCTCTCTCTGGCGGAAAGCCTTGACGAAACGCAAATGCATCGCATCCAAAGTGTCAGCGCCACTATCGAGAACGATAAAGCCAAACTGACGCTTAAGACGTTCGAAGAAGATGCGCTGATTGAACGACAATCCGCGGAGAAACACACCAAGTGGTTCCGTAAAGAGATGCAAATTCCGCTAATTATTGAATAACGCCTCAGACTCCTACCCATTCGCCTAAACCGGCGAAACGGTAGGAGTCTTTTTATGGTCGCTAAGCATAAATACAAAATATTCCTGGATATACTGACAACAAGAGCCGCTCTTGACTCACATACACACACAACTACTTATAAAAACCAAAGTGAACAGCGGATTCGCCATGAAATAAAGGAGCGTATGCATCATGACCTCTTGTTTAAGCAACTGGCCCCTGCTCTTACGCCTAATCGGGCAAAATTTTCCCCTCGTCAAACAAAAATTAGCTTTTTGGCAAAAAAGCGCCTGCGAGCAATTAGAACCCCGCTTGCGCCACGAAGCGCTTAGCAGTTTACGGCAAAAGCAATTTCACTGTCTTGGCGGCAGTGTCTTCAGTCTTTATCCTGGTGTAAAGCGCCAAGAACTTACCGAATTTATTGTGGCTTTTCAAACGATCAGCGACTACCTTGATAACTTATGCGACCGTCTTGGCCCCATGGAAGCAAAATGCTTTGCCCAGCTGCATGAAGCCATGTTACGAGCCGTCACACCAAAAGCGCCACAGATCGATTACTACGCTTTGTATCCCATTACATGCGACCGGGGCTATCTCTATGACCTTGTCTCAGCCTGTCAAAAAGTTTTGTCGAACCTGCCTGCCTACGACCAGGTTCAACAAGATGTCTATGAATTTACCAGACTGTATGTCGAACTGCAGACCTATAAGCATTTAACCGTGGGAAAACGGGAACCAGCGCTGACTGCCTGGAATGAGCAGCACAGCAACACTTATCCTGAATTGATTGGCTATGAATTTGCCGCAGCAGCGGGTTCTACATTAGCAATTTTTTATCTTTGCGCTTTAGCATCACAGCCCGCCTTACCGCGAGAAAAAATCACAGCTGCTAAAACACTCTATTTCCCCACCATTTGTGCACTCCATATTTTACTAGACTATTATATTGATAGAGAAGAAGACCGCTTGCATAATGACTTGAATTTTTTCAGCGCCTATGATTCACTTCTCCAGGGCGAAAAACGACTTCACTTCTTCGTAACCGAAGCGTACCGCCAAACAGAATCGCTCCAGACAATGATGGCTATAACCCCGTCATCATTGTCCGTCCCACTATCCCGTAAAGAAATCTTATTTACGAAAACAGTAATCAGCGGCTTGCTTGCTCTCTATTTGTCTGATGAAAAAATCAGCACAAAACAAGAAAAAGCGCTGCGCAGCAAGCTGCTCAGCGCCTCTTCCGAAGCTAAATTCTTTTATTATCTTTGTTTAATACTGCGTCGCTGCCATAAACTTTAGCCTGCGCCCGACTAACGATCGCTGAGCCAAAGCGTTCCTTTAAGGAATCGGTTACAGCAGCGATTTTTTCCTGTCGCTGATTGGTCTGAAACAAATCAAAAGGCCGACTTCCCGTAAGATGCGATACGGTAACACCTAATAATCGCACAGGCTGTAATATCTTTAATTTATTTAGTAATTCGACTGCCGTCTGATAAATCTCTTCATCCAGCGAAAAAGGCTCGATCGTTTTGCTGCGCGTCACCGTCTCGAAGGACGGATAGCGAACTTTAATCGTTACTGTCCTGGCAAACAGGCGTTCCTGCCGCAGCTGCCAACCTACATCTTCCGCTAACGCCAAAAGATAGCTAAACAATTCGTCTGGCCCGGTTATATCCTCAGAAAAAGTAATTTCCCGACCAATAGAGGCCGCTTCCCGGTGCGGCTCTACTGGCCGATCATCAATGCCCTGCGCCAAGGTAATCAGCTTAGTCGAAAAATCGCCAAGTTCTGCCGCAAGCAGTGCGGCATCGGCTTTCGCCACATCATCAATCGTGTGAAAACCATAGCGATGCAAAATATCTGCAGTTCTTTTCCCAACACCCCAGATCCGCTCCAAAGGAAGAGCGGCAATGCTCGCCGCTTCCTCCCCCGGATAAATAACCTTAAGACCATCAGGTTTATTCATATCAGAGGCGACTTTGGCAAGAAATTTATTGGGAGCAAGGCCCACTGACGCGACAAGTTGCACTTCTTTCGCTATAGCTGCTTTAATTTCCTGGGCAATTGCCACTGGATCATCGTACAGAAGCTCCATGCCCGAAACCTCCAAAAAGGCTTCATCTAAGGAAAGGGGCTCAACAATGGGTGAAAAGCAAGCAAAAATTTTCCGTATCTGATGAGATGCCGCTTCATAGCGCGCAAAATCCGGTCGAAGATAAATCCCCTGAGGACAGCGGCGACGCGCCTCTGTCATAGCCATAGCCGAGTGAACGCCAAACCGCCTTGCTTCGTAGGAAGCTGTCGCCACAACACCGCGGGCGCTTAAGCCGCCTACAATAACGGGTTTACCCTGATACTCAGGATGATCTCGCTGCTCAATCGCAGCAAAGAATGCATCCATATCGACATGCATAATCCAGCGACTCATAGGTGAAATTTCTGAATGGTCTCTTGCAATTCCTGCGCTAGCAGCGCTAGGCTTTGACTACTTGCAGCAATTTCTTCCATAGAGGCGGATTGTTCCTCAGTCGAAGCGGAAATCATTTGCGCTTGTTCCATAATATTACGGCTCATCTTTTCTACATCATGAACATATTGATCAATTTTGACTGTACCCTTGCCCATTTCCTGGCGCATCTGAATGGACTCTTGATTAAGCGTTACTACCTGACGCACAAGCGTGCTGATATTTTCAAAGGCGCTGCCAGTCTGCTTGATCACTTCCGATCCCTGCTTCGCTTCCTGCGTGCCTTCTTTCATAACAATGACGGCCTGCTGTGTATCAGCTTGAACGGATCGTATGAGATCAGCAATTTGTTTCGCTGCCTCCTGAGATTGTTCTGCTAGCTTTCTTACTTCCTCAGCCACTACGGCAAAGCCTTTTCCTTGTTCTCCGGCCCGTGCGGCTTCAATTGCGGCATTGAGCGCCAAAAGATTCGTCTGACCGGCAATGCCGGCAATCGTATCAACAATATTACCGATTTCTTGGGACCGTTCACCCAGCTTTTCAACCACACCAGCTGAATGATTTACGGAAGATTCAATGCGTCCCATCTGATCCACCGCGGTTTCTACCAGACGATTGCCTTCTTCTGATGCCGCCGCCGTTTCCTCAGATACTTTCGTAATCGTTTCAGCCTTCTCACCGACGGCTTTACGCATTTCACCTGTTTCTACAATAAGTCTTAGCGTTTCTTCCACTTTGTCAGCCTGCTGCTGGGCCGCAGCAGCCGTTTCCGAAGTCGAACCAGCAACTTGGGTCACTACATCAGCGGACTGCTGGGCTCCTGCAGTTAGCTCTTCCGAAGAAGCAGCAACTTGCTGGGCCGAGTGAGAAGCCATGCGAATCAGTTCCCGCAGATTTTTCAGCATAACATTGACAGCCACGGCCACTTGGCCTGATTCATCGCGTGACTGAATGGCAAGATCAGAAACACTTAAATCGCCTTTGGCCACGGCTTCAACAACGGTTACAACCTGCTGCAGCGGTTTTACAATCAAACTGCGAATCAGCCATCCTACAGCAACAATGAGGATAAAGGACAAGATATTTAATGCGACCATTAAGAAGGTGGCTGTTTTCTCTTGCTGAGAATTTCGTTCCGCTGCCTCTGCCGCCTTCTTTTCGGTATAATGCGCTAGTTCCTCAAGTTTTTCACTAAAAGCATGAGCGTGAATTTGAACCTTACCTGTATATAAAACATAAGCTTCTTGATTTTTATTCTGCATAGCTAAATCAATGACAGGGCTTCGACCATCACGATAATTTTGCAGACTCTGTTTTACATCTAGCAAGGCGGCCTTTTCTTTTTGATCTAAGGGAAGTTTCTCGTAATTTGCTAACGTTTCATTAAACCCTTTTACCTGGGCGTCAATATCACTTTTCAATCGCTTGTTTTCTGCATCATCGGTCGTAACCATCAGCGCAAAAAGATCACTTTCAATCTGTTTGGCAGCCGTCCGGCCCGTATTCAGCCAATCAATGGCCAAAAGCTGCTCTTTATACATACTGTCAATAGCCCGGTTGGACTGGGACAAGTAATAATAACCAGTCAACCCGACCAGAAAGACAAAAACAACGGCAATACTAATTAGAAAAGATATTTTCTGGCCAATTTTTAGATCGCGAAAAAACTGCATACACTTCTCTCCTGTCTCTCTCAATATTGCGGCAAACTGCCGCAGCCTTTACTTGCGCAAATTTCTTCCTATTATCTTACTGTTCATCATAACATAGCTCTATAATCGCAACAACAAAAAATCGCCTAAGTATTTAAAATACTACAAAAAGTCCCACAAAAACATCAAAATTTCAGATGCCCCATATAGTCAATAAAGACCTGTGCGGCCTTTGATAGGAAACGATCTTTTTTCCAGGCCAAGCCAATTTCAATTTTCATGCTTTCTGCCAAAGACACCGACTGGATTTTATGATCTTGTTGAGCAATGGCATCAAGCAAAAAAGAAATCCCCACACCTTTTCCCACAAGCCCCCGTACTGTTTCAATCTGACTGGAAGATAAGACGATATTCGGTTCAAAGCCATGCTTGCGACACTCTTCCAACACGACTTGACGGTGATAAGCGTCTTCTTTGAGCAAAATAAACGGTTCTTGCTTGAGATCATCAAAAGACACAGCAGTCTGTTCCGCCAAGGGATGCAACGGTGATACGCATAAAACAATTTCCCCTGTCGTGATTGGCTGCGTTTTTAATAAAGAAGATGCGAGCGAAGTAATGACCATACCTAGATCGAGCTCATCCTTTTCAATCAGTTCCCGCACAGCAAGAGATCCTTCTTCGATCACAACAAGATTCAAGTCAGGATATAGTTTCTGAAAACCGGCAAAAATATGGGGGAAAAGATAGGACCCAATCATGGGCGGCACGCCAAGTTTGATTCGTCCGCGCCGCAGCTCTTTATACTCGTTCATTTCCAAAACAGCATCTTGGGAGCGCTGCAAAATATCCTCAGCTCGTTCTAAAAAAACCCGACCTTCCACGGTTAAGGTAAACTGCTTCTGACTGCGCTCAAAGAGACGCACGCCTAACTCTTCCTCCAGTTTTTGAATCGCCACAGAAATAGCCGGCTGCGCTACATGCAGCCGTTCTGCCGCCCGTGTCATATTATTGAGCCGACAAACCATCTGAAAATACTCTAACTGCCGTAAATCCATCAAAGAATCACCTCGCTATGGCTTAAAGTTTTCCATACATTAAAATTATTATAACATAAAGAAAGTCTATTTCCCTTTTTTCGTCAATTCTCTTACACTAAAAGTAATCGAATGATCCCAAAACATTTACAAATAGGAGTGATGTTCTGTGAATACAAAAGTTACCCGCCTCTTAGGCATCCAATTCCCACTGATTCAGGGCGCGATGGCCTGGATTTCTGAAAGAAATTTAACTTCTGCTGTATCGAATGCCGGCGGCGCTGGCGTGATCGCGGCAGGCGGTCGCTCCGCCGACTGGGTCAGAGAAGAAATCCGCGCTACGAAAAAATTGACCGACAAGCCTTTCGGCGTAAATGTCATGTTGATGGCTCCCAATAAAGACGAAATCGTAAAGGTCATCTGCGAAGAAAAAGTCGCTTTTGTTACCCTTGGCGCCGGCAACCCCGTTCCCTTTATTGAAACATTTCACCAAGCAGGTATTAAGGCAATTCCTGTCGTCCCTAGCGTAAAATTAGCGAAACGCATCGAAGCAGCGGGCGCTGACGCCATCGTCATTGAAGGTATGGAGGCAGGCGGTCATATTGGTACCCAAACGACCATGGCGCTCCTCAGCAATGTCATCCCTGAAGTAAGTCTGCCAGTAATCGCTGCAGGCGGTATTTCTGACGGTCGGGCCATGGCAGCAGCTCTGCTCATGGGCGCTGATGGCGTTCAGATGGGTTCACGCTTTTTATTAACAGAAGAATGCACGGTTCACGACAAAGCCAAAGAAAAAATTATTGCCGCCACCGACACTGATTCAGCTGTTACAGGTTTCTCCCGCGGTCATGGTGTACGCGGTTTAAAAAATCAGTTTACTGACCGCTTCCTCGATCGGGAACGGAGCGGCGCTCCCCAAGAAGAATTGAATGATATGGCTACAGGCACGAATAAGCTAGCAGCGATTGACGGCGATGTCGAAAACGGCCTCGTACAAGTCGGTCAAAGCTTAAATCGTTTGACTAAAATCCAGCCAGTCCGAGAAGTTGTCACCGAGTTGATCGCTGAAGCTCTAGCTACGCTAAAATTAGCGCCGGAAAAAGCGAAATAATTGCTAAAGGAGTGATCCCCATGAGTGTATATGAACGGTCTCTCGCACTCCATAAACAGGCGCGGGGAAAAATCGGGATTGTCAGTAAACTTCCCTTAAATAATCTTACCGATCTGAGCCTGGCTTACAGTCCTGGCGTAGCCGAGCCTTGCCGCCGCATCGCGGCAAACGAAGCAGAGGTCTATGATTATACGTCAAAAGGCAACATGGTAGCCGTCGTTTCTGACGGCTCCGCCGTTCTCGGCCTTGGCAATATTGGACCGAAAGCCGCCATTCCCGTCATGGAAGGCAAAGCCATTCTCTTTAAAAATCTCGCCAATGTCGATGCGATCCCCATTTGCTTAGATACACAGGATACGGAAGAAATTATTAAAACTGTAAAATTCCTTGCTCCAACTTTTGGCGCTATTAATCTCGAAGATATTGCTGCGCCGCGCTGCTTTGAAATTGAAGCGCGTCTGAAAGCGGAACTTGATATCCCCGTTTTTCATGATGATCAGCATGGTACCGCCATTTGCGTCTTAGCTGGTCTGATTAACGCCCACAAGGTTGTCGGCAAAGATTTAACTGAGAGCGAAGTCGTCATTAACGGCGCCGGCGCTGCCGGTATCGCCATTGCCCGCCTGCTCCTCGCTTACGGCGTCAATCGTCTTATCCTTGTCGACCGCGAAGGCATTTTACATAAAGATATACCGCAAACACTCTTAAATGAAGGCCACCAGGCCATTGCACCACTAACGAATCCTCAGGGAAAACAAGGAAACCTAGCCGATGCTCTCCAGGGAGCCGATGTCTTTGTAGGCGTATCGCGGCCCAAACTAGTTACCAAAGAAATGGTCGCTTCTATGAACAGTCAGCCCATTATCTTTGCTATGGCCAATCCCGAACCGGAAATTATGCCTGAAGAAGCGAAAGCAGGCGGTGCGGCGATCATTGGTACCGGTCGAGCTGATTTCCCAAACATGATTAACAACGTAGTTGCTTTCCCTGGCATTTTAAAAGGCGCTCTATCAGTAAGAGCTAGTGATATTAATCAGCATATGTGTCTTGCCGCTGCTGTCGCTATTGCCAACTGTGTAAATGCCTGCGACCTAAACGCCGAAAATATTTTTCCTGATCCGCTCAACGCAAAAATTTCTTGCCTCGTTGCCAAAGCAGTTGCTAAAGCGGCGAAGCAATCCGGTGTGGCTAGGATCGAATAATTACAAATAAACAAGGACTGCCAGCAATCCCCTAACAAGGACTGCTGGCAGTTTTTATTGTCGCTCAATAATATCTATTCTATTTTAAGCTAGTTTAGCCAAGGAAAAACCGCATATAGTTTACGAAAAACACCCAGAAACCAAGCATCACCGTATAGATAAGGCAGTAGCCCACAGTAGAGCGAAGAATATCGCCTTCAATACCGATTTGATTCGTTGCGGAAGTGGCAATGGCTATACTTTGCGGTGAAATCATTTTTCCCGCTGTAGCGCCCGATGTATTAGAAGCAGTAATCCAGGTCGGATCGGCGCCAATCTGTAGAGCCGTCTGCTTCTGCAATGACCCAAAAAGCACATTAGCATTCGTGTCACTGCCGGTTACAAAGGTTCCCAGTGTCCCGATAATAGGGGCAATGAAGGGATAGGCGCCGCCTGTTGTCATGGCTAGCGCATAGGCGATATCTGAAATCATACCAGAATAGCTCATAATTTTAGCCATAGCTACAATCGTAATGACGGTCAGTGAAGTTTTCTGCAATTGCTTTAAGGTTTTACCCGTTACGTCACGGAGATCCTGCCAAGATGCTTTTTGCAGTCTAGCTGAAAGCAATGACCCCAGCAAAATCAGCGTTCCTGGAGTAAGAATCCATTCAATGGAAATCGGATTGCCACCGGGACCGGAATAAATATGAACTGTTGTACTAAGATTCCGTAAGACTTCATTTAAAGCGGGGAAAATGACTTCATTCGTACCCAGAATAAAAATAAGCAAGAAAAAGTAAGGCGACCAAGCAATCAGCTGTTCCTTAAGATTCGTCTGAAAAGTATCCTCACTTTCTAACCCAGCCGCAGTTTCATCAGGAAAACGCCAAACTTTTTTGGGCGGTGAAATTTTATTAATCACTACAATTGCCAGCATTGACATAATCGAACCGACGATAGAAGTCAGTTCTGGACCAATATAAGCTGCAATAAAGAGCTGTGGTACGGCAAAAAAAGCGCCAGCAGCGACAGACATCAGGAAAACGCCGCGAAAGCCAGAAGCTTTTTTGGTAATTAGCCAAATCAAAGCCAGCGGAATCACCAGGATAAACGGCGTAAGCTGAATCGCGCAATCCAAGGTTAAACGAAGCACATCGACATCGGCCACTTTCGCTAAAGTGATAACAGGCAAGCCTACGCCTCCAAAGGCAACCGGAACGGTATTGGCAATAAGACATACCACCGACGCAAAAAAAGGTGGAAAGCCTAAACTGATTAAAATAGCGGCAGGAATGGCTACAGCCGTACCAAAACCAGCTGCCGATTCTAAAAAAGCGCCAAATCCCCAGGCAATTAATAAGGCCTGAACCCGCCGATCTTGAGAAAAGCTGGCCATTAATCCTTTGATTTTATCCATAGCGCCAGTTTGTACAGTCATATTATAGGTGAAAATAGCAGAAAAAATAACGAGAATGATCGGCCATAAGGCCAAAACGACGCCATCAGCAATGCCGAGAAAAACAAGATTTCCCGGCATCTGCCAAACAAATAAAGCCAAGACAGCGCTGAGGATGAGAGCCACGAAACAAGTTTTATGTGCCGCCAATTTCCAGACACCAAGTCCTAACAGGAGCCAAGTAAGGGGAATCAGCGCCAAAAGTGCTGATACTTCTATTCCTAGGGGATGGGGAACGATTTGCCACATGTAGATCATCTCCATTCTCATAGTACAAAAAGTAAAGACTAATATGTCAAGTCTCAATATTTTGAAAATTTTTCGCAAAAATACCCTACACTGAAGTTATAACAACGTACCGGCCATAACCATACGCATAACCGCGTTAGAACCTTCTTGGATTTGCGTTAAAGCGGCCTCGCGCATAAAATGCTCGGCTCGATACTCTTCCTTGTAATTGAGTCGACTAAATAAATGCAGTGACTGCACAGCCGTTTCCACTAACGTATCTGCTGCATAAAGACTCGCGATCGCTGCTGACTTTACTAAAGCTTGATCCTGTAACTTCGTTGCGGCGGCCTCATATACGAGGGAATGAGTCATTGCTATTTTTTCTTTGATAGCTTGTAATGAATATTCCATCATACTTTTTTCCGCTTCATTGTTGATATGACGTTGTTCCTGCTGCCACAACTGACTCATATAGCTGAAAATCGCACGAGAATGGCCCAGTGCATGAGCCGCAATGCTGATGCGGGCGATATCAATCGCAGCTGTCGCAATTTTGCAGCCATCGCCTTCTTCTCCTAGACGCGCGGTTTCTTCCACAGAGCAATGATTCATGATCATAGTAGTCTGCATGGGCTTTTCCTGATGATATTCTGTTTCATTCCATTCAAAGGAAAGACCTCGTTTTCCCTTATCCACAATAAAAGCGCTTACACCAAGGAATTTTTGCGTACGATCAGTTGCCGCAAAGACAATTTCCTGATCGGCAGCCTGAAAGCTCTGATAGAATACTTTTCGTCCATTCAGAATATAGCGTTTGCCATCTTTAATCGCCGTACAGCCTTCTTTATACAAGCCTTGCGCCATCGAGCTTTCTGATAAGGCAAAAGAAGCGATCTTCTTCCCTGACAGTAAATCAATAAGATATTTTTGCTTTTGTTCCTCCGTACCAAACTGAAAAATAGGCCAACAGCCTAAGATAATGTGATTTGAAAAAGCCATGCCTAATGCGGAAGATAGCCGAGAGATTTCTTCGACGACAATCGCAAAGTCCGCAAAACTACCATCGGCACCACCATATTTTGCAGGAAAGGCCAGGCCCAAAAGGCCTGCCTCTCCTAGTATGGTAAAAGCCTTACGAAGCGAGGAAGTTCGCGGCGACTTCTCTTCTAGCACGGGGACAATGCTTTTTTGTAAAAACGCTTTGATTTTCTCGCGCATGATTTCCACCTCGGTTTTTAAGCAAGCATTTCCACAAAACTTTGAATCCGTGTTTTTGCTTGTTCGAACGAGACGGTTTGCTGGTCGATTTCGAGCATTAAACTTTTTACGCCCGCTTCTTCCATTTCACGATACATTACCGGATAGTCCCATTCTTCTGGATCACAGAATTTCATCATACAGACAATCACTGCATCAGCGCCATATTTATGGACCATGTCGATCAGCATAGAACCACGCGGCTTTTTCGTATTGACAGCGAGGGAACAGCCATCAAAATTCTGCCAGGCTTTCGCCAAGGCGTAGAGCGGATCACGATGTTTTGGCGTGTCGACTCTTATTTGACGACTTTCTTGCGCTAAATCATCGGCCACGACAGCAATATTAAATTCCTGAAGCAACGCCAAAAATTCATTCGGTTCGGCTGTTATGCCTGTTAGTACGACTCGTTTTCCCTGCCAAGGAGTGATAGGTAAAACAGTGATTGCTGCAATCAGTTGCTGCAATAAGGCCGTATGCTTGGCTTTGTCCATAAAGAGACGCGCTTTCATAACAGCATGACGGTCTATAGGGTTAATCACTTGCGGATAAGCAGCAGCGATTTCTAAAAAGAGACGTGTGACCTGTTTATTCGCATTATACACAGCAATCGCTTCCTGAATTGCTTCTGTCGAAATGGTAACGCCAAGAATTTTTTCCAGCTTAGCTTGCACAATTTTATATTCTTCCACGAGGAATTGATTGGCTGATTCCAATTTACGATTTTGCGGATGAGTAAAAACAATAACTGGCGCTGTTCCCTTCCATTTCTGACTGAGACATTTCAATGTATCACAGGGAACCGACATGAGAATCGCGTCAAAAATATCGTAAACGCCTTCGAGTTCCATTTCCATGACAGACTGCATGATTGAACAAGCAAAGGCTGGTAGATAGGTAGGCGCTTTCTTGATCTGTTTCTGACCACCCCAAATTCCTACAGGCAGATAGCCTGCGGCATAAATAAGTTCTTCCGGCGCATAGTAAGGAAGAACGCCTACAGCGCCTTTACCTGTTGCAGCTTTATGTTCCTGAATTGATTTTTGCGGCTGAGCGGCAAATTCAGTGAATTGCTGTAATAATGCCTTGATCTGTTCCATGATTAACAACCTCCTTTTTTGGCTTGCGCTTCCATCATTTCACCTAAAGCTTGCACACGAGTATCAAACTGGGCCGGTGAAAAATTATTCGGGTCCGCCTGGTCGCCGTCAAAGCTGACAAAAGGAAGGCCTGTTTTTTCTTTCAGCTGTTCTGCTGTTTCTACATTCAAAAAGCTCATAAGCTTACAGCTGCGATTTAAATGATACACGATGCCGTCGGACTTACTCTTGGTGATAATGTCATAAAGTACATCCACTTTGTTCTCTAAACAGGTATTAATATAAACATTACTGTAAGATTCGCCCATGGACCCAAGGTCACCCGGCGTATAGCTAAGATCCCACAAACCGGGATAGGCTGAACCAGTCATAATCGTTCCCTGGTTTTTGAGCGATTTAAAAGTATGTCCCAAATAAGGCCATACGGCAATTCCTTCCCAGGTTACGCGGTCCTTTTCGGCTCCCTTAAAGGCATAAACGCCATTTTTTAGATTTTCTTCCAATTCATCAGCAAACTTTTTGAAAGTTTTTTCCGCATAATCACGGCTGCGGGCGCAAACGATGAGAGCCATATAGTTAAATAAATCAAAACAGTTTAAGGGCGATGGTTTATGCGCCGAAAGGTCGGCAATCCGTTTCCATTGCGCTACAGAACGCTGCGTCTGCTCCTGAACAGCTAAAAATTTATCAGGATCCATTTTCTTGCCGCTCAGTTTTTCTACTTGAGCGATGCCGGCACGAATCTGATCAGCAATATAAGCTTTGGCATATTCGGGAATCGGCATGGTGTGATTAAAGGGAACATCAATAACGATACAAGGAATATTGAGCTCAGCCGCCAGGTTTTCATACCACTTTAACAAGGTATTGCAAATGTTGTTGCAAGTAATAACAAAGTCAGGCAGCGGAACCTTAGCCGCTGGCGAATTGGCTAGTTTTTCTGGTGTTTTTCCCGTAATCGCCTGTTCTTTCAGTAATTCCATGTATCCCATATTGACTCGGCCATAGGAACAGCAGTCAATAGAATAGCCTTTATTCGCAGCGACTTCGAGCAGATCCTGCGAGCCTTTGCGAGCAGCAACTCCTGCAGCGTGGGTTTCCGGATACACGAGGGCTACATCCATAGCCACGCAGAACTCACTTGGCGCAACCGATGCAGACCAAGCAACCAGTCTCCCTTCGGCTTTTGCCTGACGAGCTTCCTCATCAAGCTGTTCCTGATAGTAAGCAAGTAATTGTTTGGAGCTCATGTTTTCTGTTTCATTCATGCTAACGCCTTCTTTCTATTATTTTGCAATAAACCAAAGAGATCTTCATAGGCAAATAAGGCCGCGCCGAGCGCGCCGGCAAGCTGTGATTCCGGTAAAACGATGACTTCCTGGGACAATTCTTTGGCAATCGCGGCAACAACGCCGCTATTTTTTGCAACGCCGCCACTCATAACCACATCGCCGTCGATAGAACAGCGACGAATTAAACCGCAGGCCTTTACAGCTACAGACTGATGAATTCCGGCAATAATATTTTCTTTGGGTGTTCCCTGCGCTAGTTGGGAAATCACCTCAGACTCAGCAAAAACAGTGCAAGTGCTACTAATCGCAGCTACCTCTTCAGCTCGGCTACCATATTCAGCCATTTGGCTAATATCGATTTCTAAGATGCGGGCCATAACTTCTAAAAAACGGCCCGTACCGGCAGCGCATTTATCGCTCATAAAGAATTGATCAACCATGCCGCTTTGACTGAGCTTAATTGCCTTTAAATCTTGACCGCCAATGTCAATAATAAGCCGCACACTGGGACAAAGATAGGCTACACCTTTGGCATGACAGCTGATTTCACTGATTTGCTTATCTGCATCTTCGATGCGAAACCGACCATAACCGGTAGTCGCAATCTTCTTGATGTCTTTGATCTGTAAATTGGCTTGTTTCACCACTTCCTGCATGACCCGCTGCGGCCCGGTTGATCCCGTACCGGCAGAAACAACAGCCGCACCGACCACCTTAAGATCAGGATTTAAAATGACCGCTTTGGATGAAGTAGATCCCACATCAATTCCTAATACATACATTGGAAAAACCTCCTTGCCTCGCGCCTAGCGTCCCTTAAGCATTACCTGCAATCCCATAGTATCTGGTTGAAAAATCGCCGGATTCATTAAGGACAGTTCCTGGCTAATCTTCGGTTGAAAATCCATTTGATCGAGAATATGAGTTTTGAGATCGACTCCTGGTGCAATCTCTGTAAGATAGAGACCATCGCTGCGCAGCTCAAATACGGCGCGTTCTGTTACATAGAGTACTTTTTGGTTATTTTGCGCGGCGTAAGCGCCGCTGAAGGTAACTTGATCTACCGCAGTAATAAACTTATGCTCTTTGCCTTCCTGTTCGATCAGCAGACTTCCCTGCTCTACCTTTGTTTTCAAACCATTAGCCGTAAAGGTACCACAAAATATTACCTTTTTAGAGTTTTGCGTAATATCAATGGAGCCGCCACAGCCAGCGAGCCGCGTACCAAAACGGCTTACATTGATATTGCCTTGTTGATCAGCCTGTGCCATACCAATACAAGCTAAATCAAGGCCGCCGCCATCATAGAAATCGAACTGAATTCCCTGTTCGAGCAGACAGTCGGCATTGCGACTGCCGCCAAAACGCACACCGCCTTGCGGATTCCCGCCGACAGCGCCGCCTTCTACAGTAAGGGTCATATAATCGCTGATGCCCTCTTCGCCTGCAATCGCAGCAACATATTCCGGCGCGCCAATACCAAGATTAACGACAACGTTTTCAGCAAGTTCCATGGCTGCTCGGCGACCAATAATTTTTTTAGCGGAAAGCGGCAAAGGTTCCAGCGTACATTCTTCTGCCAGTCGCGCTTCACCGCAGAGACTGGGATCAAAACAACAGCCGAGACTTTGCTGCTGCGTTTCTTCAGGACCAATCACAACAGCATAAACATAAATTCCTGGAATTTTTACCAGTTTGGGATCTAATGTGCCGGCTTTTACAATTTTCTCGACTTGAACAATGACTTTACCGCCACAATTTTTTACGGCCTGCGCCATAGAGGTCGCATCAAAGGGCCCTAGTTCTTTTTCAAAAGAGATATTACCAGTTTCATCGGCGTAGGTGCCGCGAATAAAAGCCACATCAATTGGAAAGGTCTTGAAGAAGAGACGCTCTTTGCCATTAATTTGAATGACTTCCACTAAATCTTCTTGGGCCTTTTCGTTGATTTTGCCGCCACTGTTGCGTGGATCGACAAAAGTATGAAGACCAACGTGACTGATCATGCCTTCACGTTTGGCCGCAATATCGCGATAGAGACAAGATAAAATGCCTTGCGGCAGATTGTAACCGGCAATTTTATTTTCTACAGCCAACTTGCTGAGCTTCGGCGCCAAATTCCAATGACCGGCAATAACCTTTCCTGTCATTTTTTCATGGGCAAAATGATCGGCGCCGCTGCCATCTTTATTGCCTTGCCCACCGGAATAAAAGAGAGTAAGGTTTTCCGGCTTTCCCGTAGTCAAAAATCGTTTTTCTAAAGCTTCACTGAGAGCTTCCGGCAAAGAACTGCCAACAAAACCGCCTGTAGTAATGGTCTGACCATCCTGAACCAGTGCTGCCGCTTGCTCTGCTGTGAGAACTGGAATTTTTCGCATCACTTATTACCGCCCTTTCCTTGATGTACAGAACAAATTGAATTACGTCTATATCTCAATGCATAAAGGATGCCAAATAAAATTGTCATTATCTTTGGAAAAAGCGAATTTTTCAGCCCAAATAATGCAAAAGTAAGCAGATTTACCGCTCTATTTTGCAGTAAAAATCGAAATGATGCATTTTGCCTCGGCCTGATGCAAAAGTACAGCAAAAAAGATGCCTGTAAAATCAGAATTTTACAGGCATCTTTACCAATTGATGTATTTTGCATCACTTATTCAATGGAAAATCCATATTTCTTCATTTTTCTCAGTACCGTACTTTGATTAATTCCTGTTATTTTAGCAATCGCTCGGCTGCTGTGACAAGATTGTAAGGCTTGCTGAAAAATCTTCCGTTCAATTTCAGCAACAGCATCAGGTATAGACAGCGAGTGCAGTGTAATTGGCTCGCCAGGCAGCGCCGCCGCTTTATTCAGTAGCGCTGAAGAAGTAATTTCATCAGACAGCCCTTCCAGTGTAATGATATCGTCCCGACTCATCACAACCATTCGTTCAATGACGTGACGCAATTGCCGCACATTGCCTGGCCAATCATAGTGAATCAATAGCTCCAA
Organism: Pelorhabdus sp. sgz311002; assembly: GCF_056134285.1. Classification (NCBI taxonomy): domain Bacteria; kingdom Bacillati; phylum Bacillota; class Negativicutes; order Selenomonadales; family Sporomusaceae; genus Pelorhabdus; species Pelorhabdus sp. sgz311002. The sequence continues at coordinate 121,616 of NZ_JBWBCL010000010.1, forward strand.
TACCGTCTCATCGAGCTTTTTATTCTGTCCGTACCGCTCATTACAGAGATTTAAAAAATAAATACATAAAGAACGAATATCATCTTGCCGTTCTCTGAGCGCTGGAATCTGCAAATGAATTACATTTAAGCGATAATATAAATCTTCACGAAACTTTTGCTCACTCACCATTTGCTTGAGATTTTTATTGGTCGCTGCTAGAATTCGCACATCTACATCGAGTTCCTGACTATCACCGATTTTCGTAATTCGCCCGGTATCGAGGGCTCGTAGCAGTTTTACCTGCAAATTGAAAGGAAGATCGCCAATTTCATCTAAAAACAAAGTCCCGCCATGGGCTGTTTCAAACAAACCCTTTTTGCCGTTTTTTCTCGCCCCAGTAAAAGCGCCGTTCGTATAACCAAAAAATTCCGATTCCAATAGATTCTCCGGAATGGCGCCGCAGTTTACCGCCACAAACGGGCCTTGGCTGCGTCGACTCTGATCGTGAATATAACGTGCTACGACTTCTTTACCTACGCCGGATTCGCCGGTAATCAGCACCGTTACGTCAACAGATGCTACTTTTTCAGCCGCAAACAACAGCTGCTTCATATTGGGACTAGCCGCGATCGGACCGGATACTTTATTGCGCTCATGCTCGAGGTCTTCACGCAGTTTGGCAAGCTCTGTCATATCACGGCAATTGCCGATGACAAAACTAATATTCCCATCGTCGTCAAACACAGGATTCGCAGTAACCATAATAACCTTGCCTGGGGACATGTCATAATGAATCCGCGTCGTCGATTTTTTATGATCTAACGCTTCTAAAATCGCAGCGGAAAAAACTCGTTTGGACCAGACCTCACGAAAGTTCCTTTGAATAATGTCTTCTCGTTTAATATGGGTAGAGCGGCAATAAGCGTCATTGACTAATACGACAGTTGCCTGACTATCAATAACGAGGATTCCATCATAAGACTGCTCAATGATCACGGTGATTTGATTATAAGAGAGATAGCTTTCTACCTGATGTATATTTTGAAAAGTTGGAGCCACAAGTTTTCCCTCCTGCTCTTTGTTAGCGCAAACTTCTAAAAAAATTACATAATCCCTTGTAGAGTTCTGTTTAGAAAATATTTTCCCTTCATGTCGCCAAGAAAAGATCTTTTAAGCAAAATAGAAAAACCTCTTTATAGCGCAAGAGAGCTAGAGAGTGAGCTGTCTTCAAGCGTCAAAGAGGTTTTTCTTTCTATTTGATCTAAATCCTACTATTACAAGTCTACTGTCAACTATAAATGATCTATTAAGTCTTCTCTATACTATCCCTCACTGATAAATCCTGCAACGAAAACCACATGCATCAGAAATAAAACTTACCGCAAAATAGCGCCAGAAACAACCATCCTCTGTACCTGATTTGTGCCTTCATAAATCTGACAGATCTTAGCATTTCTAAAGAGACGTTCTACCGGATATTCTTTCGAATAGCCATAGCCGCCAAAAATCTGAATCGCATCAGTTGTTACGGCCATAGCCGCATCAGAGGCGAACATTTTAGCCATAGCGGCTTCTTTCGAAAAGGGTTTTCCCTGTCCCTTGAGGTAAGCGGCTTGATATACAAGCAGGCGTGAAGCTTCAATCTGCGTAGCCATATCAGCCATCATAAAGGCCAGTACTTGTTGCTTAGCAATGGCTTTGCCAAACTGCACCCGCTCTTTCGAATAGCGGATCGAATGATCAAGCGCTGCCTGAGCAATCCCTAGGGCTTGGGCGGCAACGCCGATACGGCCGCCATCGAGAGTTGCCATGGCAATTTTAAAACCATCGCCTTCTTTGCCGAGACGATTTGCCGCCGGAACGCGTACATTCTGGAAAATGAGTTCCATCGTTTGGGAAGAACGAATTCCTAATTTGTCCTCTTTTTTCCCAAAAGTAAAACCAGGCATTCCTTTTTCTAAAATAAAACCGGTAATTCCTTTCGTACCCAAACTGCGATCCGTCATGGCAAATACCACATAGACATCAGCCACTTCTGCATTCGTAATAAAGATTTTACTGCCATTAAGAATATAGTCGTCACCGTCTTTTACGGCAACAGACTGCTGCGCACTGGCATCGGTACCAGCATTCGCTTCAGTTAAGCCAAAAGCGCCAAGGGACGTTCCTTCTGCCAAGGGACGCAGATATTTTTGCTTTTGTTCTTCCGTACCGTATTTGTAAATAGGCCAAGCACAAAGCGATACGGTTACCGAAAAAGCGATCCCCATACCATCGTCCACACGTGACAGAGCTTCTACTGCCATAATATAGGTTAATTCATCGCCGCCGGCGCCGCCATACTGTTCGGGAAAACAAATTCCCGGCAAACCCAGTTCGGCTACCTTAGTGTAGAGACTCCGGTCGAATACATCTTTTTCATCACGTTCGGCAACACCTTCCGCGAGTTCGGCTACAGCAAATTCATTTACCATTTTTTGCATCAAGGCTTGATCTTCTGTTAACTCAAAGTTCATTTTTTTCACACCTTTACTCATTTTTAATTGCCTTACATCATGAAAAACTTCTCTCTGATTTCGTGTAGAATAGAATCATGATCGCAAGTTTTTATATTGCAAAATCTATACCAAAACAAATTGAAAAAAGTGACTGAATTTTGTTTTTTTTAGTCATAAAGCTTATTGATCAAGCGTCTATTCTAGCTATTAAGAATACAAATCCCCCACAAGGATGCAAAATGCATCAGTCATGAATAAAAGTGCATCACTAAAAATTAATATAAACAGAGCGTTTTGCCTAAATATTTCGTGAAATGGTCGTTTCTTTTGATGCAAGATGCATCAAAAGAAGCGCTTTCGCTTAAAATAAGCCGAAGTAATTAAAAAACTTTCTTCAGGTACTAGCAATAAATTTTGCATTTTAACGGCTCAGGGTATAGGCTTTTCCTGCAATACCTGATACAATCAAGATGTAATATGTTGAAGGAGAGATTTGCGTGCGCTACAACCAATATCGTCAACAAGAAAAACAAATGCAGATGCAGATGCAGATGAACACCAAGCCTGCTATGAAAGCAGACAATAAGATATACCGAGTACAAAACCCTGTTCGGAGCGAAGTATCGCTAAGTATTTTCTTCTTTCTGAAACCTTTAATCAAAGCAGGGATTAAAAAAACAGCCTTAGCTCATCCACAAGCTAAAATTATTTATGACAGAGTAGGCGGTTCCTGGTGGAAACCAGAAATCCGAATCATTGTCGGTGGCAAAACGAAAAAAGTCGTAGAAGAAGCTGCTAAAGCACTTGAGCAGAATTTAAACGGAAAAAAGAAGAAAAAAGAATAAGTTATGTTATTTAAAAAGGCCTGCTCGTTATATCGAGCAGGCCTTCTTTATAGTGCAAGCTATAGCTTTGCGTTTTCTATGCTTTGAATTTCGCTACAGCGTCTTGCAAATCCATCGCCAGCTTCGCTAATGTTTGGCTAGCTGAAGCAATTTCCTCCATAGCCGCTGATTGCTGCTCCGTAGCAGCCGAGACCGATTCGCTTTCTGCCGCATTGGCCTTACTGACTTCGTCAATTTTACCAATGGCCTGCAGCATCGTAAAACTATTGGCAGCCATATCTTGAATGGCTTCAGAAATAAGAGCAATTTCCCGGGAAAGGTTTTCCACAGCCACTACGATCTGAGTAAAAGTCGCATCAGCCGATTGAACTGCGTCGATCCCTCGCAAGATCCGCCCAGATCCTTCCTGACTTGCTGTTACAGCGTCTCTCATGTCTGCCAAATTCCGTTTTACCAAATCACCAATTTTTTGCGAAGATTGATTCGATTCTTCCGCTAATTTCCGAACTTCTTCGGCCACAACAGCAAAGCCACGGCCTTGCTCGCCAGCCCGAGCTGCTTCAATCGCCGCATTTAAAGCCAAAAGATTGGTCTGTCCCGCAATATCTGAGATTAAATCAACAATATGGCCAATCTCCTGCGCTCCCTGATCTAATTTTGTAATAGCTGTTTGAATTTGGGCAGACCCTCGACTGATCTCTTGCATTTCGGTAACGGCCTGAGCAATAGCGCCACGCCCCAGTTCTGCTTTATCAGCCGCCCCCTGAGCAATTGTCACGACATTCTGCGTCTTGGCAGCCACAGCCTCTGAGCGACTCGAAAAAGTCTGAGCCAAATGATTCACTGCCTTGGCTTCAGTCGACTGCCGGTCAATCCCTTGGGCAATCGCTGTAATAGAGTCAGCGACCTGAGATGCCGCATCAGCCGATTGTTGCGAACTTGCGGTCAACTCTTCACTGGCCGCCGCCACTTGCTGTGACTGGTCCTGTACACTGCGGATCAAACGTCGCAAGGTTTGCCGCATTTCATGAAAGCCTTTTGCCAACTGGCCAATCTCATCTTGTGATACCACACTGACATGATCTTGCCGTAAATCACCGTCATTTAATACCATGCATTCATCACGAATTGCCTCGATCGGCTGTGAAAGGCGCTTGGCCATAAAAAAGATAACTAAAATAGCAAAACCAATAAAAAAGGTTGAAACTACTGTCATCACTTTAAACAATAAGTCAGCATCATCCTGCACCTCGGCGCGCGGCGCTGTAACAGTAATGATCCAACGACGCCCCTCCAGCTCGATGGGCGTCATCACCGCAATTGCTTCAATCCCGCCAACGGTTTTGTACTCCGCCGAGGTCTGCTGACCAGACTGAGCCACCGCCTTAAAGCTGTTGATTAGTCGATCATCTAGCTCGCGTTCCTTCGTATTTAGTTCAGGTGGAACCTTTTTTTCTGTCAAGTTAAACTTACCAGCCCATTCGGGTTTACCGCCAAAACCTAAGACAACGCCAGAACTATCGGCTAAATAACCATAGCCGCTTTTTTCAAATTTAACCTGTTCCATCATGTGAGAAATATTATCTAAACTAATTGTGCCGTAGACAAAACCAATCAAATTGCCCTCGCGTAAAATAGGCCGAGCAAGCACCGTAATCAATTTTCCTGTAGTCCCTGATACAAAAGCGCTAGAAACATAAGGCTTTTTTGTCTCTTGCATTTTCTTAATATATTCACTTTGACTACGATCCATCGTAATGCCTGTATCACTTAAAGCTGCCCCATTGGCGTTAGCGTAGGCAACCATATCAAACCCCGGGCTACGCTGTTTTACACCAGCCAAAAGCTTCACCCGTCCAGATTCATCGTTACTTACTAGCTCTGGCATAGCGGCTAGCTCATCAAGGCGAATCATTTTTTCAGCAATTTCTTTTTCAATCTTAACGGCAAACTTATCGCCTACTCCGCGGGCAATTTCATCGGCTCCCCCCAAAATGGCTCGATTTGCCACGTAATAACTAATTCCTGATAGAACGACAAAACTCACTAAAAATAAAGGGATGAACAGAAGCAAGAATTTGACACGAATCGAATGTAACCGTGCATTAGATATCATTCTAAAACACCTCCAGCGAAAGCTTATATTTCTTTTCCCCGCCTTACCGTGCATCATCCGATCCTTCACTTCATCTGCTTCACCTCGCTACAGACTATTTTTTGCTGATTCACGCGGCAATTTCCTTTGCTACATTATAGCATATTAAGTCGAATTTAATCGAATAAAAGTTTTTCGACACAAATAAATATCCACCCGCATAGCGGGTGGTTTTTCATTTTCGGGCATAGCCCTTTTAAACTGGCTGCGCATAAATGCGCTTTTTATTGGCCTGCCAGCCATGCAACTTTTACTTGCTACCCGTAA
>NZ_JBWBCL010000011.1:0-121933 GCF_056134285.1 Pelorhabdus sp. sgz311002
TGACCGCCCGAGCGGGAAGGAGGGGTAAATATTTTGCTAACCTGTGTCGGCGACCCTTTGAGGCCGATGCGTTTTTCATCTACCTCAATTTCAGCCAGCGTCCATACAGGAATTTCTTTACGATTGGCTTTCATAGTACCGCGTACCGTTGGAAAGCGCGGCTCATTTGCTGATTTCACGACCGTAGCTAATAGCGGGAATTTCCCTTCGATCACTTCATAGCCTTCTTCATGTTCGCGTTCGACGCGGAGCGTATCGCCCTGCACTTCGAATTTAGAACAGCAGGTAATCTGGGAAATGCCTAAATGCTCAGCAATTTCCGGTCCAACTTGAGCCGTATCGCCATCAATGGCCTGTTTGCCACAGAGAATCAGATCATAGGTAGCGATCTTTTTGATGGCTGAGGCAATGGTGTAGCTTGTCGCCAGCGTATCGGCGCCGCCGAAGGCGCGATCGCTAATCAGGATCGCTTCATCAGCTCCCATAGCCAAACATTCTTTCAGGGCGTCTTTCGCCTGAGGCGGTCCCATGGAGACGACGGTCACTTTGCCGCCTTCTTTTTCTTTGAGCTGCAGCGCCGCTTCCAAAGCATTTTTATCAAAAGGATTGACAATGCTCGGTACTCCCTGGCGAACGAGCGTGTTCGTTACGGGATCAATCTTTACTTCCGTCGTGTCAGGCACTTGCTTGACACAAACTACGATTTCCATACTTTCGGCCTCCTGTTGTATAATTGCAAAAAACTTGCCTTTATATCTTTTCCACGACAGCGGCAATTCCCTGCCCGCCGCCAATACAAAGCGTTGCTAATCCGATTTTCGCCTCACGCTGTTGCAGCGAGTGAATCAGCGATACCAGAATTCGAGCGCCACTCGCGCCAATAGGATGACCTAATGCAATGGCGCCGCCATTTACATTGACTTTAGCCGCATCGAAACCAAGTTCATTACCCACAGCTAAAAACTGTGCTGCAAACGCTTCGTTGGCTTCGATCAAATCAATATCTTTTACGGAAATTCCCGCTTTCTTCAAGGCCTTTTGCGTCGCTGGAACAGGTCCGATTCCCATAATGGCCGGATCGACGCCAGCTGAGCCGTAGCCAGTAAGTTTCACTAATGGTGTCAAACCCAGTTCACGGCATTTTTCGCCACTCATCACTACAAGTGCGGCCGCTCCATCATTAATACCCGATGCATTTGCCGCAGTTACCGTACCATCTTTCTTGAAGGCCGGTTTTAATTTTGCTACAGATTCGGCTGTTGTACCGGCTTTAGGATATTCATCAGTATCAAAAATAGTATCACCGCGCCGCGAATGAATCACTACAGGCACGATCTCTGTTTTGAACGCCCCTGTTTCAATCGCCTTAATAGCTTTTTGCTGTGACTCAGCCGCTAATTCATCTTGCATTTCACGGGTAATACCAAATTTTTCTGCCACATTCTCTGCAGTGATTCCCATATGATAGTCGTTGAAGGCACACCAAAGTCCATCTTGAATCATACTATCAATGACTTTCTGATGCCCCATACGATAGCCCCAGCGAGCTTCTCTTCCTAATAGATACGGCGCATTCGACATGCTTTCCATACCGCCTGCCACAATAACATCAGCATCACCAGCTAAAATTGCCTGTGCTGCCAAAGTAACGGTTTTCAAACCGCTGCCGCAAACTTTATTCACTGTATAGGCTGGCGTTTCTTGCGGGATGCCTGCTTTAACTGACGCCTGGCGCGCTGGATTTTGACCAAGACCTGCCTGTAAAACATTCCCCATAATGACTTCATCAACTAGATCCGCTGTAATTTTCGCCCGCTCCAGCGCCGCTTTAATGACAATCTCACCTAGTTCCACAGCAGATAAAGAGGCTAATGACCCGTTAAAATTTCCAATAGGCGTACGAACTGCACTTACAATAACAACTTCTTTCAATTGACTCACCATCCTAATTTTTTGTTTTATTTGAGAATTTTTTCACATTATCCCGTTGGGAAGAGCTATAAATTTGTTTCTTTAAAGATACTTTGTTATTTTTTTCACTTATTTGTCTAAGAAAAAATAGCTGTCCACGGTCATACCCCCGTTTTTTAAACCAAGTGGTCATACCAGCAATCCAGCTTACAGCCCCATTATACTCAAAATCTATGATGCTGTCTATAATTTTCCGAAAATTTTTCGTGAAAAATATCACTAAAATAACCTGTTGCAATTCTTTACACTTTTCAGATCATAAATCAGATCAATGAAATGATAATGTATATATATTTTACGAAACTCCAACTCGTGACTATAATCAAAGCATAACAAATCACTCAAATTTAAGGAGGCCGATGATTATGTCAATCATTGCATTTCTCAATTCCCTGCATATGCCTGAGCTCACGGTGAGCCAAGACATCATAGACAATAAAATTAACGCTTATCAAGCGAAACTGAAAGCTATGGGTTTTGAAACAACAACGGAAGCTGAAGCAACTTTCACGAATCTCGTCTTAACAAAAACCCTACGGGCCAAGAAAAATCATCTTCTTGTCTGCCTGCGTCTTGATCAAACAGGCTACGAAGACTTGTCCATTTCCTTAGAAAGAGCCGCCTTTACCTATCGCCTGCCTAACTTCTACAAGAATGCCGACGCTTTCTTTGCGGCACTCGAGGATCTTGACCATCTTGAAGCAACAGCAGCTTAATTGCTGCCATGAATGTAGCGAGCCTCCGCCTGATACCAGGTCGGAGGCTCTTGTCATGTTAGTGCGGGAAAAGAAAGATCCCGGTGATGGCAATCACATTCCCAATGATAAAGAGCAGCATGGAAAAACCAATGAGATCACGGATACTAATATTGGCAATTGCCAAAAGCGGTAACGCCCAGAAGGGACAAACGACATTCCAGATGCTCTCGCCCCAGGCCACGCCCATAGCCACTTTCCAAGGCTCAACGCCAAGCTGCGCTGCAGCCGGTAGCATAAAGGGGGCTTGCACTACCCAGTGCCCGCCTGCTGACGGAACAAAAATACTAATAATGAGCGAGGAAAAATAGCAATACATTTGAAAGGTCTCCGGCGTAGCTAACTTAAGCAGCCAATCAGAGATAACAAAGACAAGTCCGCTGCCTTTCATGATTCCCATAATTCCAGCATAGAAAGGGAACTGTAGGATAATGCCGCCCGCTGTAGCCGCCCCTTTGCTCATGGCCTGAGAATATTCTAACAGCGAGCCGTGCGCCAATACCCCCAGCGTGATAAAGAGGAAAATCAAGATATTCACATTTAGGTTAAAACCATTTTTCACAAAATATCCGCCCAGAAAGACAACACCCATGAGCCCCAGGGAATATTTAAGCAGTGAACTTTCATCAAGCCGATCAGCAAGCTGTTTTTCTTTCGGTGTTGCCAAAACAGCGGCTGGTTCATCCTCTAAAAGACTCGGATCGGCCAAAACGCGTTCTTCTTCTTTGGGCATCATTAATACACAAATTAGCGGAATCACAATGGCCAAAGCAATCGTGATAAATAAAGCCTGTGGATGAAAAATCGTCTGAGTCAAAGGTACAAGGCCGATTTCCTTTTCTAAAAAGTGACCTTTTGTATTAATTAGTAGCGGCACCGAGGCGGAGAGTCCGCCATGAGTGATAATAATCCCCGAAAAGGCCGCTGTCACCATCAGGCGAAAATCGACCTTAGGATGCTGTTTTGCCGCCGCCCGCGCCAACAGTCCGCCAGCAATGAGTCCAAGGCCCCAGTTAAACCAGTACAGCACCATCGAAGAAATGCCAATAAATAAGATCGTCTGTTTCGGCGTTTTGGGTATTTTTACAATCGATTCTAAGAATCGTCTGACCACATTAGCGGCGGCCAAAGCATAGCCTGTTACGAGTACCATAGTCATCTGCATAGCAAAAGCTAAGATATCGAAAAAACCCTGGCCCCAGTAATTAATAATATCAATTGGCGTCTTATGAGTAATAAAAATCGCCATAGCACAAACAACGAGCGTAATTCCCCAAGCGATAGTGAACGGATCAGGCAAATATTTCTGCATCAAATTGACGAAAAACATTAAGATTCGATTAATCATCGCCACACTCTCATTTCATCCGTATTTTGTCGTTTGCCTCGTTTCGCAAACATCGATTATTTATCTACATAATATTTAGCGGCTTTTAGCTGATGAATCAACTTTTTCAAGAAAACTTCCCGTTTTTCCGCTAAAGTTTCTGGCGGATATTTAAAAAACCCTTCACCAGATTTCGCGCCAAGCTTGCCTTCTGCTACCTTTTCTTTTAGCAGCGGATTCGCCGCGGTGGAAGCATCCATCACTTTGAGTAGATTATCGCCAACAGTACACCAAATATCAAGGCCGCCAAAATCAGCAACTTCGAGCTGTCCTGTTGTAGCATAACGGAAAGCGGGACCGAATTTCAACGCTTTATCGACATCTTCCGGTGCGGCGATCCCCTGTTCAATAATGGAGAAAACTTCTCTCGCCACACCTTGCTGAATTCGGTTCGCCACAAGACCAGGCACATCTTTTAGTACCTTGACAGTCTGCTTTTCAATTGCCGCAAATAAGGCTTCGACTTCTTGGTAAATCGACTCAGGCATATTGCCGAAAAAAGACATTTCTACAATCGGCATAATATGGCCAGGATTATACCAGTGATTTACGAGCATTCTTTCCCGCCGCGCTGGCGATACTTTTTCCATCATATCAGCGAGCTTTAGACTTGACGTATTGCTTGCTAAAATTGTATGACTGGGGCAAAGCTGATCAAGCAATGCAAAGAGATCTTGTTTTAACGCGATAATTTCCGGCACTGCTTCAATAACATAATCACGGTCTTTCACCGCTTCCTTTAAGTCTGTCTGCAAAGAAATCAGACTTAAGGCTTTTTCAGCGACACTTGCGTCAATATATTCTTCCGCTACAAGCAGTTGCAATTCCGCAGCAATTTCTTCTTTAGCGGCCTTGAGTCGTACTGCATCTGTATCATATAAGTTAACAGGAAAACCGTGCATAGCAAAGGCTTCGGCAATCCCATGCCCCATCGTGCCTGAACCAAGAACAGCAATTTTTTCAATCATGAAGACATCTCCCTTTAGCGATTTTTCAGTTGTAAAATTTCTCTTGCTTCATCAGGCGTTGCTACGGCTTTATTGGCCTCTTTAATTAAGCGAGCTGCTCTTGCTACAAACTGCGCATTCGATTCAGCCAGTTGGTTTTTCGCATAATAAACATTATCTTCCATTCCCACACGGATGTGACCGCCCAAAGCAAGCGTAGCATATAAAATGGGCAAATGGCCTTTTCCGATTCCCAAGGCGGACCAGGTAGCATCAGCCGGAAGCAAGCTCTTCAAATAGACGAGATTTTCTACTGTAGCCGCCGTACCGCCATCGGCTCCCAAAACAAATTGATAATGCGCTGGCGAAGCCAGTACGCCTTTCTTCATATAGTAGAAGGAGTTATAAAGCATGCCTGCATCGAAAATTTCAATTTCCGGTTTTACTTGATTTTCTAGCATAACTTTGCCGAGTTTTTCCAGAAAAGCTGGCGGATTTAAAAATAAGCCGCTATGCATCCAGTTCATTGATCCCGCATCATAAGATGCCATAGGCGGTTTAAGTTCTATAATATGCTCCATCCGCGTTTCTTCTGTTGCGAAAAGATCGCCGGAAGTTGTCAAATTCAAGACAATATCGCATTTCTCCCGAATCCGCTCTACTGTTTCTCTAAATTTTTCCTTATTCATCGTACCGCGGCCTTCGTCATCACGCATATGCAAGTGAGCAATCGCGGCGCCAGCCTGCCAACAAGCGTAAACATCATCAGCAATTTCTTTTGGCGTCAAAGGAATATTAGGGTTATGCTGTTTCGTCGGAAAAGCGCCTGTCGTCGCCACAGTAATAATAACTTTTTCCATATCAATCACCTCATACTCAAATTTACCCATATTTATTGCAAGTTAAATGCCAAAAGAAATCCCTGATAAATCAAGGCTTTTCCCGCTCTTTTCCCTCTATGTCGATGAAAAAAATCATCATCTCAATTTGTATTTTCAGAAAAAACTATATTTTCTAATCATTTAGCCGCTGATGAAAAAAGCCATCACTGCGATGCAATTCGTCATCACACAAAAAGGCTGTGTCCACAAATGAACACAGCCGCTGTTACGCTAAGGTAATGCCTAGTTTTTTCGCTTTTTTTACAATGGTTGATTGGTCAATTCCTAAAATTTTTGCCGCTTTCCGCGTACTGCCGTATTTTTGGAGCGCCCGCTCAATTGTGCGCTTTTCTACGGCGGCAACTACTTCTTTTAAGCCTATTTCCCCAACTTCCCCGGCCAGAAATTCATCATCAAGGTGAAGCAACCGACCAATCTGCTCTGCCGGGACTGTCGATCCGTGGCTGGAAATAATAATGAGTCGCTCTAAAATATTTTGCAGCTCTCTGATATTTCCCGGCCAAATGTATTCCTTTAGTAACGCAAATCCCGCCTGATCAATCCCAATTTCTTTATTATATTTTACTTTATAGGTATCTAGAAAATGTTGTACTAATAGAGAAATATCACTCTGCCGCAACCGTAGCGGCGGCACTTCAATGGGGAACACATTTAGGCGATAGTAGAGGTCTTCTCGAAATTTCCCTTGCTTTACCAAATCCCTCAGATCGCAATTTGTCGCCGCAATGAGCCGCATATCAAGTAGGACAGGCTTCGTGGCGCCAATCCGCGTCACTTCGCGATGCTGAATGACTCGCAGCAGCTTCGATTGCAGTCCTAGGGGCATATCGCCAATTTCATCAAGCAGCAGCGTCCCCTGATTGGCTAGCTCAAACATGCCCAGTTTTCCCGTTGTTGCCGCACCCGTAAAGGCGCCTTTTTCATAGCCAAACAGCTCTGCTTCCAGTAAATTCGGCGGTATTGCCGCACAGTTGACTTTGATAAAAGGTCCGTCACAGCGTTTGCTGTTCCGATAAATTTCATTGGCGACGACTTCTTTGCCTACGCCAGTCTCACCCGTTATGAGAACAGTAACTTCTAGTCCAGCCACTTGCTCAATGGCCTGGGCAACATCCTGCATAGCCCGACTTTGGCCAATTAGGTTCTTATTGAGCGCCCGACTCCGTAAGTGCTCAATTTCCTGCTTGCCTTTCTCCTTATCTTCTTCAACAGCCTTGATTTTTTGCTTTGACGACTCCAAGTCCGCCTTCATGGCCCATAAGTCAGTAATTTCCCGATCTACCACAACGACCTTGGCAACATCGCCTGCTTCATTAAATATGGGACTGCCGGTAATCAACATTTTCCTGCCGTTTCGCAAGCTTTCTCCCATCGAGTTGACGCGTTTCTTCTGCCGAATTACTTCAGGCGTCACAGCATTGCTGTACAGACCGTCGCGCAAAATTTCTTCCACGGATCGGCCAAGGATCTCATCCGGATGAATTCCTGTAATCCGCGTATAAGCCTTATTAATATAAAGTGTTTTGCCCGTCCCATCGGCAACATAAACGCCGTCATACAAGTGATCGCCAATTTCACGAAAATCGAGCGACAAAGCCAGTTTTAGCTCTTCTGCTATTGCCGTAAGCTCCTGTAGCGCCGCTGCCTTCCAGTCATCATCAAGCTGCTGCACCTCAGCAGCTTGAAGTCTTGCCTGTAAGCGCTCCACCGAATCGTTCTTGCCTTCTCCCACGCTTTACACCGCCTTGCCTTATCACATGCGTTATGACCATAAGTCTTCTAGATCCCGCTTTACCCATCACAAGGGCTTTCTGATTTGATAAATTGTGCGATAAACCCAAAAAGCATTACATAGAAGCAGCGCTGCTGTTATATAAAATACATAGTGAATCCCAAAGTTGGCCGCAATTTGCCCGCCGCCAATCGAGCCTAATACCACACCGGAATGCTGCGCCGATTGGTTATAACCAAAAATACGCCCAGCCACTTTATCTGGCGTCGTCTGCCGGATAAGCGTATTAATGGATGGCAGCAATCCAGCTACGGCAAGACCGACTAAAAAGCGCAAAACACCAAGTTCCATCGGGCTTTCCACAAAAGCCTGCGGAATAAAGAGCAGTCCCGCTGCAAAGAGCGCCGCCAATAAAACTCGCTGCGGCCCCAACCGATCAGACAACTTACCAAGTACCGGCGCCGCCAATACGCTAGCCAAGCCGGAAGCGGCGAAAACAGCCCCGGCCACAATCGCAATATGCTCGGAGCTTTCCGAAATATGTTTAATATACACTGTCAAAATCGGCTGCACGGACATTAAGGCAAATTGAATCATTAAGGTTGTTACGAATAAACAGATCGTCGTTTTCGGCTGCGTCAAGGAAGACCAGATTTCGCCGCTCTTTAAGACTTGTTTCGTAACGGTTTTCTTCTCCTCCGCCACAAAGATGACGCAAGCGAGAAAAGCAACAAAACAAAAGCCGCCAATGACAAAGAACGTTTCTCGAAACCCAATAACTTCCGTTAAATAGCCGCCAAATACAGGTCCCAGCAGCGTACCGCCGACCTGGCCGCTAAAGAGCATGCCTAAAGCCCAGCCTGACCGTTCCTTCGGCGTCTGCGTCGCAATCAGCGTAATAACGGCAGGTTGAAACCCCGATAAAGCCCCTTGCAGCAACCGTAGCCCCATAAGCTGATAGACCGATTGCGCAAATCCCATAGCTGCCATAATAATGGACAACCATAAACTAGCGCGTAAAATCATCGTTTTGCGGCCATAGCGATCAGAAAACTTCCCCCATATCGGCGAAAAGATCGCCAGTGACACGAAATTACAGCCAAAAACAATACCGGACCAGCGGGAAATCTCCGCGGGGTCATGGATGCCCATATGCTCAATATATAAAGGAAGCATCGGCGCCATTTGACTCATACCTACCGATACGACAAAAACAGCAAACCAGCAAACTAATAAATTTCTCCGCCACGTCTCCATAAAACACCTTCATTTTGAGTTTTACTCTACTCCATACTTTTTACTTTATTTTCTATTCTTCCATCATACCACAGAATAAAGACAGCGGCGAATTGTTCATACTTTTCCTAAAATTATGGATAAAAATACATAATACTTGCTTACATATTCACTATTTCTTACAGTAAAAAGAGGATTTTATCCGTTTATGTGGAACATTAACAGCCGGGGTTGTTACAAATATCTTTTTATATAATTAAATAGAAGTGAAGTTGTTATATTTTGTTCTTTTAAAAAGCAATAACGAACTTCTGTTTACAATCCTAAATTCTTATGTTTTTTCATGGTTTTATTATTTTGTATGATGAAAGGCAGGCCAAGCAGATGGGAAACACAGGTTTACCGCCCAAACAGGGACTTTATAATCCAGCGTATGAACATGACGCCTGCGGTATTGGCGTCGTGGCAAACATTAAAGGTAAAAAATCAAATGAAATTCTTCATCAGGCTCTGACGGTTCTACTCAACATGGAACACCGTGGCGGAGCTGGTGCTGATACAAATTCCGGCGATGGCGCTGGCGTCTTATTGCAAATCCCTCATAAACTATTCAAACATGAATGTACTTTTCTCAATATTGACTTGCCGCCTGCTGGTAAGTACGGCGTCGGCATGGTCTTTTTACCGCAGGAAAAGAAACTACAGAAACAATGCGAAGAAAAGCTAGGGAAAATCATTGCTGAGCAAGGTCAAAAACTCCTTGGTTGGCGTACGGTCCCCTGCGATACCTCCATGATTGGCGAAACAGCTAAAGCGGCGCAACCAACAATTCGTCAGGTTTTTATTGCGCCTGATGATCTTACGCTCCGCCGCCTTGCCCAAGATGAAAAAGCTTTTGAACGCAAACTCTACGTCATCCGCAAGCGAGCCGAAAATGAAATACGCTACGGCCTTGCCGGCTGCGAGCTTTTCTACTTCTCCAGCTTATCGGCTGCGACAATCGTCTATAAAGGCATGCTCACACCGAAGCAGCTTGATGAATTTTTCATTGACTTGCAACATCCCATGGTCGAAACAGCTGTTGCCATGGTCCACTCCCGCTTCAGCACCAATACTTTCCCGAGCTGGGAAAGAGCCCATCCCTACCGCTACATTATGCATAACGGCGAAATCAATACGCGCCGCGGCAATTTGAACTGGATGCACGCCAGACAAGCATTATGCGAATCGCCCTTATTTGGCAGTGACATGAAAAAACTGCTGCCAGTCATTGATGCGTCAGGCAGCGATTCCGGCATGTTCGACAACTGTCTTGAATTTTTGACTATGGCTGGCCGCTCACTCCCCCATGCTGCCATGATGATGGTACCAGAACCTTGGTCGAATCACGAAAGCATGAGCGATGAGAAAAAAGCCTTTTTCGAATATCATAGCTGCATGATGGAACCTTGGGATGGCCCTGCCGCCGTAGCCTTTACGGACGGTAAAATCATCGGTGCGATCTTAGACCGTAATGGTCTGCGCCCAGCCCGCTATTATGTAACAAAAGATGATACGATCGTTCTAGCCTCGGAAGTAGGCGTCGTAAATATCGCGCCAGAAAACATCGCCGTCAAAGAACGGCTCCGTCCTGGCAAGATGCTCCTTGTCGATATGGAAGCAGGCCGCATCGTTTCTGACGAAGAAATTAAAAACCGCGTCGTCAACGCCTTCCCTTACCAACAATGGCTTGACGAAAATATCCTGTCTTTGAGCGAATTGCCAGCAGCGCCAACACCGCCGACGCTGGAATTGCCGCTCACGAAAGCGCAACAAGCCTTCGGCTATACTTTCGAAGAGCTGACTAAGCTCTTCCGCCCGATGGCCAAAGACGGCGCTGACCCCATCGGCGCCATGGGTATGGACAGCCCCTTAGCCGTATTATCGGATAAACCGCAGCTCTTCTACAATTATTTCAAACAGCTCTTTGCGCAAGTAACCAACCCGCCGATTGATGGTCTCCGTGAAGCCATCGTTACTTCCACAGGCACAGCAATTGGGCCAGAACGAAACCTCATTGATCCTCAGCCGGAAAGCTGCCGTCAAATCCGCGTTGATACGCCTATTTTGACCAATGATGAACTGGCAAAACTGCGCCACATTAAGGAGAAAGGCTTTGAAGCTGTAACTCTCCCGATGGTCTATCCACTAGCCGAAGGCGGCGAAGGTCTGGCCAAAGCCTTAGAAAACCTTTGCGCCTTGTCCGATAAGTATATTGCCCAAGGAAAAAACCTGCTCATTTTATCGGACCGCTCCGTTGATGAAAAATTAGCGCCGATCCCAGCACTTTTGGCAACAGCCTGCCTGCAGCGTCACATGGTTCTTCAGGAAACACGCCTTAAGGCAAGTCTCTTAGTGGAAACAGGCGAACCGCGGGAAGTTCACCACTTTGCCTTGCTGCTTGGCTATGGCGCTGCTGGAATTAATCCGTATCTCGCTTTTGATACAATTAAAAATCTGGTAGAAAACCATTTTATTACTGACATTACCGTGGAAAAAGCCATTTACAACTACACCAAAGGCATCACGAAAGGCATTGTTAAAGTCTTATCGAAAATGGGGATTTCCACCATCGCCAGTTACCAGGGTGCGCAAATTTTTGAAGCCATCGGCGTAAGTCAAGAGATTATTGATAAATACTTTACTGATACGCCGGCCTGTATGGAAGGTATTGGCTTAGCTGAAATTGCGACTGAAACAAAGCTGCGCCATAGTCGCGCCTTTACGACGCAAGCTGGCCGCGACGAAACACTTGACAGTGGCTCCACGTATCAATGGCGTTCCGGCGGCGAAGAACATCTTTACAATCCTGAAACAATTACGACACTGCAACAGGCCTGCCAAAAAGGCGACTATGAGTTGTTTAAACAATATACTTCCTTGATTGATCAGCACCACTCCAGTTTGACGCTGCGTGGTTTGCTACAGTTTAAAAAAGCCAAGAAAGCCCTCTCACTCGACGAAGTCGAATCAGTGGAATCAATTTGTCATCGCTTTAAAACAGGCGCCATGAGCTATGGCTCCTTAAGTCAGGAAGCCCACGAATGCCTCGCGATTGCCATGAACCGTATTGGCGGTAAAAGCAATACCGGCGAAGGTGGCGAAAATCCCGAACGGTTTATCCCGCTCGCCAATGGCGATAGCCGCTCCAGTGCGATCAAGCAGATTGCCTCTGGTCGTTTCGGCGTAACAAGCCATTATCTTGCCCATGCTGATGAAATTCAGATCAAAATGGCTCAAGGCGCTAAACCAGGCGAAGGCGGTCAGCTGCCAGGCAAAAAAGTCTATCCTTGGGTCGCTGAAGTTCGCGGCACAACGGCAGGCGTTGGTCTTATTTCTCCGCCGCCCCATCACGATATCTATTCCATTGAAGATCTGGCGGAACTGATTCACGACTTGAAAAATGCCAATCCGAAGGCGCGCATCAACGTAAAACTTGTCGCTGAAGCTGGCGTTGGCACAATTGCTGCCGGGGTAGCCAAAGCAAGAGCCGATGTCATTTTAATCAGCGGCTATGACGGCGGTACCGGCGCATCACCGCGAACCAGCATTCGTCATACTGGGCTTCCCTGGGAAGTAGGTCTCGCCGAAACGCATCAGACACTGCTGTTAAATAATCTGCGCGATCGCGTCACTGTAGAAACAGATGGCAAACTCATGACAGGCCGCGATGTAGCCATTGCCGCTCTATTAGGCGCCGAAGAATTTGGCTTCGCCACGGCTCCGCTTGTCGTAATGGGCTGTGTCATGATGCGGGTCTGCAACCTTGACACTTGCCCGGTCGGTGTCGCCACACAAAATCCTAAACTGCGGCAAAACTTTGCTGGCAAACCAGAGCATGTAGTGAACTTCATGCACTTTATTGCCAGTCAGCTTAGAGAAATTATGGCTGAGCTCGGCATTAAAACAGTCAATGAGCTAATTGGCCGAACCGATCTCTTAGAGCAAAAAAGCGACATTACCCATTGGAAGGCAAAATCAGTCGATATCTCAGCACTCTTGTATCAGCCGCAAACAGCCGCTACGATGACAGCCTATTGCTCCAAGAAACAGGATCACAACTTGGAAAAAGCTATGGATAATCGATTGCTGCGCTCGCTTTGCGCCCCAGCAATCGACCATAAGGAAAAAGTATCAGTAAGTCTTCCCATAAAAAATACAGACCGCGTAGTCGGCACGATCCTTGGTCACGAAATCACCTCACGCTACGGCGCGGAAGGGCTGCCGGAAGATACTTTATATCTCAAATTTACCGGTTCGGCCGGACAAAGCTTCGGCGCCTTTATTCCCCGGGGAATGACACTGGCTTTAGAAGGCGACTCGAACGACCATGTCGGCAAAGGTCTTTCTGGCGGTAAAATCATTGTATATCCGCCGAAAGAAACGTCTTACGCCGCCGAACACAATATCATTATTGGCAATGTGGCCTTTTATGGCGCGACCTCCGGCGAAGCCTACGTTCGCGGCGTAGCTGGCGAACGGTTCTGTGTCAGAAACAGCGGCGCCAATGTCGTTGTCGAAGGCGTCGGCGAACACGGCTGCGAGTACATGACAGGCGGCCGCGTAATTATCCTTGGAAAAACGGGGCGCAACTTTGCCGCAGGCATGTCAGGCGGTATCGCCTATGTATATGATCCGGAAAACCAATTTGCCATTTCAGCCAACCTGGAAATGGTCACATTAGAAAAACTAGAACAAAATGACGAAGTGACCTTTGTAAAAACGATGCTCGAAAATCACTATGCCTACACCAAGAGCGAAGTGGCCCAGCGACTGCTCACCAACTGGTATCAATCGCAACGCTATTTTATCCGCGTAATTCCGAAGGACTACAAACGGGCTCTTGCTGGAGTGCAGCAGCATCTTGCGAAGGGTCTATCGAAAGAAGCTGCTATTATGCGGGCTTTTGAAGAAAATAGCCGGGAAGCCTCCCGCGTAGGCGGCAACTAAGAAACTCTCGCCAGAAAGGATGAAATCACTATGGGAAAACCAACAGGTTTTATGGATTATCAAGCGGCTTTACCGGCAGACCGCCAACCGCAGGAACGAATTAAAGACTGGCAGGAGTTTCACTTGACCCTGCCAGAAGAAGAATTGCAAACACAGGCTAGCCGCTGTATGGAATGCGGCACGCCCTTTTGCCATACAGGCCTAATGATCAGCGGCATGGTATCAGGTTGTCCGCTCCATAACTTAATGCCAGAATGGAATGACCTTGTGTATCACGGCTTGTGGCAAGAAGCTTACAGCCGCCTTGCGAAAACAAATAACTTCCCAGAGCTTACTGGCCGGGTTTGCCCAGCCCCTTGCGAAGGCGCCTGTACCGCTGGTCTCGCCGCTACGCCTGTAACAATAAAGAACCTAGAATGCGCCATTATTGACCGAGCCTTTGGCAGTCAATGGATTCAACCGCAGCCACCAGCTACGCGCACCGGCAAAAAAGCCGCCGTTATTGGTTCAGGCCCAGCAGGACTGGCCTGCGCCGCCCAACTCAATAAAGCAGGTCACCTTGTTACTGTCTTTGAACGAGCTGACCGCCCCGGCGGCCTCCTGATGTACGGCATTCCTAACATGAAACTCAATAAAGACCTGGTACTACGCCGGGTTGAACTCATGAAAGAAGAAGGCATTGAGTTCGTCTTAAATACGGAAGTCGGTAAGGACATTCCCGCCGACCAGCTTTTAAAAGACTTTGACGCCGTCGTACTTTGCGCTGGCTCTACGACTCCTCGGGATTTAAAGGTTGAAGGCCGCGACTTACAAGGCATTCATTTTGCTGTTGATTTTCTTACAGCCAATACGAAGAGTCTGCTTGATTCCAAGCTACAAGATGGCGCCTATATCTCAGCGACAGGCGCTGATGTCGTAATTATCGGCGGCGGCGATACCGGCACAGATTGTGTAGGAACTTCAGTCCGTCATGGCTGCCGCACCGTAACCCAGCTAGAAATCATGCCACAGCTCCCACTGACTCGGACGAACGACAATCCTTGGCCGCAGTTTCCCCGCGTTCACAAAATTGATTACGGCCAGGAAGAAGCGGCAGCCCGCTTTGGCGCTGACCCTCGCCGCTACTGCACAACAACAAAGAAATTCGTCGGCGACCGCGAAGGTCGCATCAAAGAAGTGCACACAGTGAAAGTCGAATGGAAGAAAAACGCGAACGGCCAATTTGTCTGCGAAGAAATTCCCGGAACAGAAAAAGTCCTGCCAGCCCAACTTGTCCTGCTAGCAATGGGCTTTACCGGACCAGAACAAACACTACTGCAGGGTTTGAAATTGGAACAAGACGGTCGTTCCAACGTCAAAGCGGAGTTCGGCCGCTTTACCACCAATATTCCTGGTGTCTTTGCCGCTGGTGATATGCGCCGCGGCCAGAGTCTTGTCGTCTGGGCAATCCAGGAAGGACGAAGCGCTGCCAGAGAGTGCGATAAATTCCTCATGGGCGCAACACAGCTGCCTTAAAAGTCAGAAACCTTGCGTTGACAGTCCTTCGCAAGATACGTATACTGTTCCTATAGGCAACGGACAAACAATGCAATGCGAAAGCGAAGAAAGCCATTCTCTGGCTTTCTTTCTTTTCTCTCACCCTGCCTGCCAGGAGGTATTATATGAATAAAGCTAATTTTTTAGGCGAAGACGCGGTCTCTTCGCTTTTGTGGAAATTTTCCCTGCCAGCTGTGACTGGGATGCTTGTCGGGGCTCTTTATAACGTCATCGATAGTATTTTTGTGGGCCGCGGCGTCAATGAACTGGCTTTAACAGCCGTCACCGTGGCCTTCCCCATCATGACAATTCTCATGGCTGTTGGCATGCTGGTTGGCGTCGGCGCCGCCACCTTAGTCTCCTTATATTTAGGACAGAAGAAGCAAGATCTTGCCGAACAGACACTCGGCAATGCTGTAACCATGATGATTTTCTTTGTCTTTATTACCACAAGCCTCGCCCTCTACTTTCTTGATCCTTTATTAATCAACGTTCTGGGAGTAACCCCAGAGGTACTGCCTTATGCTCAGGACTTCACATCAGTCATTCTACTCGGCAGTGTCTTCTTTCATGTCGGCTTTGGCTTAAACAACGTGATTCGCGCCCAGGGCGATCCGCGTACAGCTCTGGCAACGCAAGTCATCGCCGCAATCATCAATGGAATTCTCAATTATATTTTCATCTTTCATCTGAATATGGGAATCAAAGGCTCTGCTTTTGCAACGATTTGCGCTCAGGCCTTTGCAGCAGTCTGGGTTATGACCTATTTTATTCGCGGCAAGGGCTTACTTAAGCTTCATATGCGCGATCTAAGGATCAAACAAAAAATCCTGTTAAGCATTACAAAACTCGGTCTAGCGCCATTTTCCATGCAGATCGGCGCCAGCGCCGTTATGGTTGTTCTCAATCTGCAAATTCAGGCTTATGGCGGCGTTCTTGCCGTCGCAGCCTTTGGGATCGTCAACCGGATTCTCATGCTTGTCATGATGCCAGTAATCGGCATCAGCCAAGGCAGCCAGCCGATTCTCGGCTATAATTACGGCGCCAAACAATATGACCGTGTCCTGGAAACTCTGTCTAAAGCCATCTTGATCTCCACGCTGATTTGCCTCGTCGGCTTTGCGGTGGTAGAATGCTTCCCCGAAAAAATCATCGCCGTCTTTAATGAAGAGCCGCAATTAATCGCCCTTGGCAGTACGGGCCTGCAAGTTTTTCTTTGTCTAATGCCGATTATCGGTTTTCAAATCATTGGCGCGAATTATTTTCAGGCGATTGGTAAAGCCTATTATTCCATTTTATTTAATACGCTGCGCCAAATCATTGTACTGATCCCCCTCGTATTCCTGTTCTCCCATCTTTGGGGTCTTACTGGGATCTGGGCCGCCGGACCCGTTTCTGATTTAGCGTCAGCCCTGGTAACCGCTTTTTGCCTTCGCAAAGATATTAAACGCTTAAAGAGCAAAATCGCCAAGCCAGCTATGTAAGAGAACGAGACAAGTAGCAATGCTTTTGCTATAATATGATTGAATCTTTTGCTGCCAGTAGCAGCTATCAGCCTTCCTATTACAAACTGGGAAGGCTTCTTTATAGACTTTTTAGCAGGAAGGAAGGCGAAGCTTATCTTCATTCACATCATTCTACTTGTCAGCCTTGCGGGAATGATCTACATCTATCCGTTTGACAGCTATTTTCGCTTCACCTCAAGTGTAGCCATCTTATCGTCTCTCCTGCTTTATTTTCGCCATTTGCCTGTATTAAGAATTACAACAATATGCGGCTTGGTTATTTTTCTCTTTCGTTCCGCCTCTCTCTACTGTTTCGGCGGTGAAGAACTTTGGTCCGTAATCCTCCACAACTTCCCCTCTTTTTTATATTATCTTACCTTCGGACTCTTATTTACCTTATTAAAAATTCGCGATTACTTGGAAAATGTACCAGCCCTCTTGTTACTGCTAAGCATAACCGACATAGCCAGCAATTGCGTGGAACTGATTTCGCGTCAGGAGCTCTACGGTCGCAATGCGGAATCCATCCTAGCCAGTGTTATTGGCATTGCCATACTTCGAGCGATTATTGCCGTCTATGGCTACTATGCGTTTCGTAACTACCGCTCCTTTCTACTTGCCGAAGATCAGGCGATCCGCTACGCTGCTCTGACCCTGATGATTGCCAAACTGAAGTCAGAACTGTTTTTTCTGCAAAAATCCTCCCAAGATATTGAACTTGTCATGCAAAAGGGACATACTCTCTATAAGAAGCTTTCCGCCAAAGACCCCGCATCGCTGACGGACCCCGCTTCCCCGGCAGCCCAAGCTCTGGCGATCGCCCGAGATATCCATGAAGTAAAAAAAGACTATTACCGAGTTACTCAAGGGATCGAAAGTATTTTAGAACATTCCCCTGGCGAACCGGGTATGTGGCTATCAGAAATCTTTCAACTCATGGAGCAAAATACGAAACGCTTTGTATTAGCCTTGCCCAAAAAAATTCATATTACCTTTATTAACCACTATGATTTAATTACCGACAAACATTTTACTCTTGTATCCATTCTTGATAATCTAATCATGAACGCCATCGATGCCGTAGGTTCTGACGGCGTCATTATGATTACTGGCGACCGCCGCGGCGAAAGACTCATTCTTACCGTAAGCGATAACGGCCAGGGAATTAAAGCAAGCGATCTTGAGCTCATTTTCGCCCCAGGCTACTCAACTAAATTTTCGGAACAGACGGGACAGTTATCAACAGGTCTTGGCCTATCCCATGTTACTAATCTTACAGAACATCTTGGCGGCAGCATCAAAGTAGCTTCCGAACCAGGCAAAACACTATTCACCGTTCAGCTCCCCCTTGCCGCCCTAGCTCAGGCAAATGATCTAGAAAACATCTGACAACTGCAGACAAGACTTTCATAAAGGTGGTTTTCTCGATGCGTTTTATAATTGTTGATGATGATATGAGTTTACGGAAAATATTTTGCAATATTGTGGAAAAGTATAAGCTTGGAACAGTCATTGCCGAATATGGCGATGGTCTCGAAGCAGAAAAAGCCATTTTAGATTACTCGCCAGATCTAGCCTTAGTCGATTTATTATTGCCCGGGCAAGACGGTGTTCAGCTCATTCAAAACCTACGCAGTAAAGGAAGCAGCGCTTCTTTTATTATGATTTCCCAAAGCTCCAGCCAACCGATGATTACGCAAGCCTACCAAAGCGGCATTGACTTTTATATTCACAAACCGCTCAATGTGCTGGAAGTCGTATCAGTCATTCAAAAAGTGGAAGAAAGCCGCCGACTGCGTACCGTCATGTCATTGATTTCAGAAACAACCGCCAAATTCAACAAAGGCCCGGAAAAAAAACCGGAGCAAGATCAGGGCGACAAACGCTCGCGTATCTACCGCATTTTTTCCGATCTGGGAATCCTTGGCGAAAGCGGCGCCGAAACGCTCTATCAGATGGTTTTACTCATTTACGATCGCTTAGAGGCTGGCGACGGTCAAACCTATCAGCTTCATGAAATCTTCGAAAAACTTTCGCCACTGTTAGGGCAAGATGTAAAAACGCTGCAACAGCGCGTTAGACGAACCATTGCAAAAGCCTTTCGCAATATTGCCAGTACCGGCATTGAAGATTACCACAATGATAAATTCCAGCTTTATAGCGGTACACTCTTCGAATT
The DNA here is from genome assembly GCF_056134285.1 of Pelorhabdus sp. sgz311002. NCBI lineage: Bacteria > Bacillati > Bacillota > Negativicutes > Selenomonadales > Sporomusaceae > Pelorhabdus > Pelorhabdus sp. sgz311002. Next base: position 19,140 of record NZ_JBWBCL010000011.1, read on the forward strand.
TAAGGAAGTACGTCAAGAAATGGCCTTCATTCAAGGTAAGAGTTCTTACCGCGGTAAACTAAATATCAAAAAATTCGCTGAAAGTCTACTGTTTCTCTCAAATGAATAATTATAAATAATTGGCTTAATCCTTTAATCCAACTCCCAGGTGTTTCACGAGAAACCTGGGAGTTTTTCTCTCATTTTGATAAAAATACAAAAATACGGCTTTGTATTTTGTATACTGTTACTACGGCAAAAAACTTTCTGTATGTTTCTGTAGTTTGCTGTAGCAGTGTACTTACAATGAAATTGAAATTAGCGGCAAAGCAACCGAGTTTCCAGTAGATTTCTATAATTTTTTTCGCCGCTAAATTTATAAATATAACAGAAAAGAGGGATTTTATGAGCACGCAAGCTGCTGCGGGCAAACCGAAAAAAGGGATCGGTTTGACAACGCAAATCTTCATCGGACTTGTATTAGGTATTATTTTCGGCTATGCGTTCCCAGACTATGGAACACAATTAAAACCGGTTGGCGACATGTTCATTCGTATGATTAAAATGATCGTCGTGCCTCTCGTATTCAGTTCACTGATTATGGGTATTGCCGGAACAGGCGATTTTAAACAGTTAGGCCGCCTTGGCGCCAAAGCAATTATCTGGTTTGAAATTGCTACCACCTTAGCCCTCTGTGTCGGTCTATTTGTAGTAAATGTATTCCAGCCTGGCGTTGGCGTCCAGGTAGCAGCAGGTGATACGGCTTCCGTAGCTGCCGCTGCCAAAAAATCCATCAGCATGATTGATATGATCGTTAACATTGTTCCGACTAATATTGTTGACGCTATGGGTCGCGGCGATATGCTGCAAATCATTTTCTTCTCTACCTTCTTCGGCGTAGCCGCTGCCGCTATGGGCAAAACAGGCGAACCTGTTGTAAAACTGGCAGTCAGCGTAGCGGAAATCATGTTCAAATTCACTTGGTATGTTATGAAACTTGCTCCGATCGGCGTATTTGCTTTGATTTCCTTCACGGTCGGCAAATTCGGTCTTGGTATGTTGATTCCTCTGGCCAAACTGATCGGCTCACTCTACTTCGCTTTGGTGCTGTTCATCTTCTTGGTACTCTTAGGCGCTTCGCTAGTAATTCGTGTAAACTTCTTCCACTTGCTCCGCGCTATTAAAGAACCAATTTTGATCGCTTTCTCAACAGCTTCCAGCGAAGCGGCTCTGCCTTTAGCGATGGAAAAACTCGAAAAGTTCGGTATCCCCAAACACATTGTTACTTTCGTATTGCCTACAGGCTATACTTTTAACCTAGACGGATCGACGCTCTACAGCGCTCTCGCTGTTGTGTTTATCGCTCAGGTTTATGGTGTTCCTTTTGATCTGTCCCATCAGATCATTATGCTGATTACACTTATGCTTTCCACGAAAGGCATTGCCGCCGTACCAGGCGCTTCGCTAATCGTTATTGCCGGAACGGCCGCCGCTTTTGGTTTACCCGTAGAGGGCATTGGCATTATCCTTGGCGTAGACCGCATATTGGATATGGCTCGTACGGCTTGTAACCTCATCGGAAACTGTGTAGCAACAGTTGTCGTTGCTCGTTGGGAAAAAGAACTTCCCAATGATAAGTTGGAAATTGCCTACTCTCAGAGTTATGACGATTAATTAATCCTATACTGTAAACGACCGTATAAAATACCCCTATTTATGATATGTTTTCATAAATAGGGGTATCTTTCTGTAATAGGATCAAAAATCTAGTCAGGTTGCGGCAATACAAGGTATCTTTTTACTTCTGTCTTATTCTAATAACACTCTGGGCGCCGATCAGCAAAAACAGAAATCTTCCCGCGCACCTCGGCTACCACAGCCAAATCAATATCAGCTAGTAGGATTTCTTCCTGGTCTTCCGTTCCTTCGGCAATGACCTCGCCCCAAGGATTCACCACAAGAGAATGACCATAAAACTGATTGCTCGCATCTTTACCAATGCGATTTACAGCAACCACATACATTTGATTTTCAATCGCTCTAGCAATAAGTAAAGACCGCCAATGAAGCCCGCGAACAGTTGGCCATTCGGCAGGAATAAATAAGATTTGACAGCCCTTCAACGCTAAAGATCGCGCCAGTTCGGTAAATCGCAGATCATAACAAATCATCGTTGCGGCCTGAGTATCATTTGGCTTTAGCGAAAACAAACATTGCTGGTCACCTGGCGTTAAATATTTTTCTTCCTCCATCAAGCGGACAAGGTGAATCTTCCGGTATTTAGCTACCACCTCACCAGCAGAAGTAATCGTATAAGCCGTATTATAAATATTCCCCTGATCGAATTCGGGAATTGATCCGCCGATAATTTGCACTTTATGACGCTGAGCAAAGCGCTGCAGCAATCGCAGCGTCGGAGAGTCGACTTCACGCTCAGCTAAAGGCGCGATCGTCTCAAGACAATAGCCTGTAGTCCACAATTCCGGTAGCACAATAAGCTCTGCGCCGCGCCAAACCGCTTCCGCCATCATGGCCTCAGCCTTAGCATGATTGGCCGCTACATCACCAAGAGCAATGTCCATTTGTAACAAAGCAGCCTTCATCATTTTCCTCCTGCTAATTCGTCAAAAGCCCGCTGCGCCCAAGCCGAATCCTGTAATAGCGCCCGACCTACACCGATCAAATCGGCTTTGCCTGCGGCAAGCAACGCTTCTGCCTGTTGAACCTGGGTAACCCCGCCAGTTAAAATCACGGGAATCGAGACTGCCTCTTTTACCGCGCTGCTCAACTTTGCAAAATAACCAGCTTCGCTGCGGCCTGGAATCACATAGCCGCAAAAGCCGCCGGAAATATCGAGAATATCAATGCCAGCCTTAGCAAATTCAGCCGCTGCCTGCCGACTATCCTCTGCCGTTGTTCCTCCTGGCGTAAAATCACCAGCCCCTAGTCGCAGCAAAACAGGAAAAGTTGGACCGACAGCTTCTCGCACCGCCGCAATCACTTCTAAATGAAACCGAATCCGATTTAAGAGAGATCCGCCATATTCATCACAACGCTGATTAGTCAGCGGTGAAAAAAACTGATTTAATAAATAACCATGAGCCGAATGAATTTCTACGCCATCAAAACCAGCCGCTTTCACCCGCACTGCCGCTGCCGCAAAGGCGTCAACAAGCTCTTTTATTTCTGATTTCGTCAACGCCTCAGGTAAACTGCCTTTGCGAGGATTTTTCACGGCGGAAGCGCTTTTCGGCGTAGCGCCTATGACCGTTTCATCAGTAGCGCTGCCAGCATGATTCAGCTGCATGACAGCTTTTACACCATTTTGATGAATGACATCAGCTAATTGACGTAGTCCCGGAATCATCGAGTCATCATGCACCGACAACTGCTTTAAACTTGCCTTGCCCTTAGGATCAATAAAGCTGTGCTCAATAATAATTAAAGATAAATGACCGCCTGCCGATTTCTCACGATAATACGCTAGAACGGCCTCACTGACAGAACCGTCGTCTTCTGCCTTGGCAGTAGCCATTGGCGGCATAATCAGGCGGTTTTTTAGAGGCAACAAACCTTCTGTCAAGGGAGTTAATACATGAGACATGGAAAGACCTCCTTTATCATGTTCAAAGTTTCCAAGTTAAAATTCCCGTTAAAACCAGCTTTATTTTTTGCTATTGCCGGGAAATAACTCTCTTTTCATCATACATGATAGGGAGAATTTTACAAGCAGGCACTTTTTCCATACTTTCAGGTTTTTTATAATGAATCGTCTTATTATCATGGACCACTTTATTATTTCGGTAGTTTTTCTTTGCCCTGACGATAAAAATCAGCCATCACGTTCTCAGGCACCATACTACCGCCAGTAGCCCAAACAACATGAGTTTCCTGACCCATTTTATCACTAAGGCCCTGTTTCCTTACATACTCTTGGCCTGCGCTTTCCCGGTTAAACGCGGCAGGACCGCCAAAACCAGCTAGTGCGGACGGTTCAGCATAAATCCCCTCTTGATCAGCCAGGATTGCTAAAAGTTCGTAAAGACGATCATCCTCGATGGTAAAGACGCCGCTAATATCCTTTGCTAAAAAGCGGCCCACAAAGCCAGATGGCCGTCCTACTGCCAGACCATCGGCCGCTGTCAGATTATCAATGCCAAACTCTTGGACCGATATGGCTTCATGTTTGCCAGTCATCAAACCTAAGAGCATGGCTGGCGAATGAGTCGGCTCGGCAAAAAAACAGTGAGCCGCGTCACCAAATACAGTTTTAAGACCAAAAGTGACGCCGCCAGGACCACCGCCGACACCGCAAGGAAGATAGACAAAGAGCGGATGATCCGCATCAACAAGGATTCCTTGCTCGTCAAGCTGCCGCTTGAGCCGTTTCGCTGCTACAGCATAGCCGAGAAACAGATTCTTGGAATTTTCATCGTCCACAAAATAACTTTTCGGATCTTGGGCCGATTGCTCGCGGCCTGCCGCTACGGCCTTACCATAATCGGCCTGATGCTCTACAACGGTAACGCCTTTTTGCCGCAATAAGTCTTTTTTCCATTGCTTCGCGTCTGCTGACATATGGACAGTGACCTGAAAACCTAAAGCAGCGCTCATAATCCCAATACTAAGACCGAGATTCCCTGTAGAACCAACCACAATGGAGTGAGATGAAAAAAGTTGTTTGCAAGCATCATCAGCTAACAGCGCATAATCGCTTGCTTCTGTCAGAATGCCCGCTGCTTTAGCAATGTCTTCTGCGACTTTCAATACTTCATAAATTCCGCCGCGCGCCTTAATCGACCCGGAAATCGGCAGGTCATTATCACACTTTAAATAAAGTTCCCCGTCAATCGCGGCATCGTACATCGCCGCTAGGGCTTGCTTCATCTGAGGAATCTTCTTTAACGGAGATTCAATGATTCCCTTCCTTGCACTCGTTTCAGGAAAAACCTTAGTAATATAGGGAGCAAACCGCGCCAATCTTGCTTCGGCATCGTCAATATCAGCTTCACCGAGTTCTCGTGACGCTTTTTCTCCGCCAGCTACGGCCAACGGATTCATCCAAAATACTTCTTTCGTTTGTAACATCTCGGTCAGTAAGGGATACTCCGTCTGCCACTGAGTCACTGTTTTACCAGCAATTTTCTGTTCCATCATAGCTTCTCACACCTTCTCTCAAAATATATCAATCTATATTCTCGTTAAAACCGCGCTTTCGAATTTCCTCTGGCATCTACAGTGATTCGGCCAGTTACCCGGCCCTGCTGATGCAGAACGAGAAAATTTGTCATATTCGCCGCTGAACAGGAATGATTAGGGATTACCGTTAACTTCTGTCCAACCTGCACTGTTGTTGCGCCAAGAACCTTAATTTTCCCCACTTCTTCCGATAAGCTCTCAAGTACAAGTTCCGGATGCCCTTGAATCAGTCCATAGCCGGAAACAAGCGATACGCTATGAGCGCCTTTATCAAGACCGAAACATTTGCTGCCTGCATCAATCAAGAGCATATCTTCTTGCGGCTGCGCTATGACAGTAGCCAAAACCGTCAAGGCGCAGTCTGCTTCGGTAGCAACGCCAAGCGATACTTGGATAGCGTCATTATAAACGTAATTACCTGGTCGCAGCGCTGTAATAAACGCCTGGCGACTGACCAAAGCGGCTGTGGGCGTACTGCCTGTAGCAATCATTTCACAGGGGTAGCCTGCCGACGCAAGCAGCTTGGCCGCTGCTTGTAAAGCCGCCGCCTCTTCTGCCGCCACAGTTTTGACTCCCTCGTAAGAACTCTGTCCATAGACATGGCCCGGATGAGTGGCAATCCCGCGAAAACGAAGCTGCGTAAGCGCCGCCAAAGATTTGACCAAGGAAACCGTCGCTTGGGGCGCCACCCCAAAGCGATGTAAGCCAGAATCTACAATTATTAAATAGTCTACTTTGACAGACGCTTTAACCAGATAAGCTTGCAGTTGTTCTGCCGCTGCCAAGCCATCGAGACTGATCAAAACCCTCGCCTGCCGGGCCAAAGCGGCTACTCTGGCAAGATTGGCCTGACCCGCTACGGGATAAGCCAGCATAATCCGTTCCACCCCCTGACTTACCAGAAGTTCCGCTTCATCAAGCGTTCCTGTCAGAAAGCCGGCTACGCCTGCTTTTACCTGTAGTTTAGCTACTTCACTGCTTTTATGGGTCTTAACCATCGGCCACAGTTCTTTCCCTTGCTCACTGCATATCTGAGCCATAGCCGCAATATTATTTGCTAAAATATTTTGTTCCACTAAAATGCTGGGAGTAACTAGTTCTTCTATCTGCATCGTTGTCTTCTCCTTTATTGTATCACTGGCTCCGGCCGACGATCTGTCCGGCTTGAACGAGTTGCTGCCCTCGCAGCAAAGCGGTCTGTCCATTTACAAATACAGCATGAATCCCCTGAGAATACTGCTTAGGCTCTTGATAAGTAGCTTGATCGGCAATCGTTGCCGGATCAAACACAACTAAATCGGCAAAGTAGCCAGTTTGAATCAAGCCGCGTTCTTTTAGACCCAGTCGCTTGGCTGGCAGCCCAGTCATCTTTTGAATCGCCTGTTCCCAAGTTAATAATTTTTTCTCGCGTACATACCGACAAAGAAAACACGTAGGCGTACCAAAAGCGCGCGGATGAGGCTTACCAAAAGCTAACAAGCCTTCTGCCGTGAGACTCATCGCGTCTGAACCGATCATAGCTTCATCTTGCTTGAGGAAAGTCATAACATCGTCTTCCGCCATCGCAAAATAATTCATCTGAACCCGGCCTTTTTCAGCAATCAGTAAATCAAAAACGACGCTATAAGGATCCGTGCCTTGTTGCTTTGCTATTTCTGTAATAAACTGTCCTTCCAGTACTTTATTTTTCTCAGATTTTACTGAGGAAACATAAAACTTACTCCAACCACCGGCTGACTTAACAAAATTTTGCCAGTTAGGTAACCCTTGCTCAATTTCCGTCTGAACTTGCCGCCGAATCGCTTTATCGCCCAGCCGCTCGATCATCTTCTCGACACCGCCCTCAAAAATCCAGGGAGGCAGACAAGCCGATAGAGAAGTAAGACCAGCCTGATAAGGATACACGTCATAAGTCACTGCAATTCCCCGGCTTCGCGCCTGGGCCAGTTTCTCAAGCACAAGATCCGTCTTGCCAAGCATATTCTGACTGAGAAGCTTCATGTGCGATAAGTGGACGGGCACCTCTGCCATTTCGCCAATGGTAAGCGCTTCATCAATCGCGCCTAAAATCCCATCGCTTTCGGTACGAATATGAGTCGCGTAAAAACCGCCATAGGACTTGATTTTTTTACAAAGCGAGGCAATCTCGTCTGCCGAGGAATATTCACCAGGCAAATAAACTAGACCGCTGCTTAACCCAAGCGCCCCTTCGGCCATAGCTGTTTCGGTAAGCTTTTCCATCTTGTATAACTGCTCTGTCGTTGGCTCGCCGCGGGAAAATCCCATTGCCGCAATCCGAATAACGCCTTGTCCGACTAAGGGCGCCAAATTCACAGCTGGCTTGTGGTCATTGAAATAGGCGAGATATTCAGCAAAACTTTGCCAAGGAAGTTCTATTTTTACGGGGATCGATCCAATCAGTCTTGTTCCTAAATAATCAATCAGTAAGTGCCGGTTTGCTTCATCAATCGGCGCTACGCCAATCCCGCAGTTACCAATCACTTCTGTCGTCACACCACTACACAATTTACTGTTCGCTCTCTCGTCATAATAAAAAGAAAGATCCGAATGAGTATGCATATCAATAAATCCCGGTGCTACCATCATTCCTGAAGCATCAAAGATTTCACGACTATCCATTGCACTCAAATCGCCTAAAGCAACAATCCGGCCATCTTTTATGCCGAGATCGCCTTCATAGGCAGCTAAACCGCTGCCGTCGACAATGGTTCCCTTGACAATTTTAAAATCTAACATTTTTTTCCCTCCAAATGTAGAATTTATTTTTTTCAGTCTGCTATAATAGGATCAGCATCATAAATGAAAGGTCATTTACACAGAGAAACTTTACTGTAGAATTGCCGACGATGGAGGAAGACTGCATGAGCCATACAAATGAAAATCAAAATCTTGGTGCTCGTATTGCCCAGGTTCGCTTAAGTCAAGAGATGAAATTACGGGAGCTTGCCGAAAAAATTCAATTATCGCCGTCGATGGTCAGTCAGATTGAAAAGGGCCATGTAAATCCCTCGCTCAATACCCTGCGATCTATTGCTACCGCCTTAGGAGTTCCCTTGTTTACATTCTTTTTAGAAGAACTTTCAGCGACCAATCTTGTGGTTCGTGCCGGAACAGGTAGAAAAATTAAACAGCCTCAATCAAATCTGGAATATACACTGCTCAGCCCCGACCTTAGCGGTTCCATCGAAATGGCCGTTATGAAGCTTGAACCCCATTCCGTCTCCTTTCAAGAGCTCCTATCTCATACCGGGGAAGAAATGGCCTACGTAGAATCTGGTGAATGTCTCCTCCACTTAGGAAACCAAATCATTACACTGCAAACAGGAGACAGTGTACGAATCCCGCCAGGTATACAGCATAAATGGGAAAATCAAAGTGATGCCGAAACCGCCATTATCTTTGCCATCACCCCGCCCACTTTTTAGCAGGTAACCTTCGAAATCACTCCATTAATTATTTATAAATAAATTAACTATAATTGAATCATATCATTCTCCTTAATGAAATTCAATCAAAAATCGATCTTAATAAAACTCTACTTTCAACGATGATCTTTAATAAGCAAAAAGCCCGGAAGTTTCTCCTTTATTAGAGAAACTTCCGGGCTTTGTCTTTCGTGCAACTAACCAATCGCGTCACAGGTCTAAAGAGTCTTACTTTTCGTTCATACTGCTTTAGGTGAAATCAAATACGGTAATACCATGATCAGTTATCTTTTGTTTAAGCAGAGCAATTTTTTCTTCGGAAGGCGCCGTAAAATCTTCACTTTGATTGCCAATCGCTTGATATTTATTTTGACCAAGATTATGATACGTCAACAGTTCGACGCCCTTAACCTTTGTTTCGGCCTGTAAAAACTCACAAAGAGCTTCCATGTTTTCTTCACTACTATTTACTTCTTCCATCAGCGGAACTCGAACAACCACTTCCTGATTCAATTTAGAAATGGCAGCGATATTCGCTAAAATCCGTTCATTTTCTGTTCCAGTCCAGTTCTGATGCTGCTGCGAATTTACTACTTTAAGATCGATAAAAATAAAGTCTAAAGCTTCAATAATATCCTTGACCGGTTCGAGTTCAAAAAAACCGGAAGTTTCTACAGCCGTATCAATTCCTTGGCGCTTACAAGCGAAAACAAGTTCGCGCAAAAACTCTGGCTGCATAAAGGGTTCACCACCAGAAAAGGTCACTCCGCCGCCTGATTCCCGGTAAAAGACAGCATCTCTGGCAAGACGGCGCACTAGTTCGGCAGCTGAAACCGTTTCTCCGAGCAGCTTTCTCGCTCCCGTCGGACAGACAGAAGCACATTTCCCACAACCGTTGCATTTCGTTCGATCAAACTGAATCTTGCCATCGGCTTGGAAGATCGCCTGCTGCGGACATACATTCATACAGCGGCCGCAGTGAACGCATTTATCGGCAAAAAACCAGATATCCTTATCGCGTTGCCACGATTCAGGGTTCGCACACCAGCGACAGCGGAGCGGACAGCCTTTAAAAAAGACTGTCGTCCGAATGCCGTCACCATCATGGACGGACCACCGCTGTACTTGAAAAATAGTTCCTTCTTTAGAGGGTTTCATAGGTCGTTCTTTCAATAATCGCGTCTTGCGCTTCCCGGGACAAGTTTACAAACTGCGTGCTGTAACCAGCAACACGAACAAGCAGGTCTTTATATTCTTCTGGCTTCTCTTGCGCTTTGCGCAGCGTTTCTGTCGAAATAACATTGAATTGTACGTGGAAGGCGCCAAGGGCAAAGTACGCGCGAATGAGCGAGGCAAGGTTTTTCAGACTGCGGTCAGATGCTAGCAGTTCCGGTGCGAATTTAACATTCAGCAAAGTACCGCCAGAATGAATATCATGGTTGATTTTTGCGGCGGAACGCATTGCCGCCGTAGGGCTTGTCAAATCCGTACCAGCATGGGGCGAAACACCTTCTGTTAAAGGACTCTTCGCTCTGCGGCCATCAGGCGTTGCACCAATTACGCTGCCTGCCGGGATATAGTTGGAAATACCCATAAAGGCTGAGTTAAAGGGAGAGCCGAAGAAATCGTTATAATCATGAACAATTTTATGATAAAAATCAGTAATTTCTACAGCAATCGAATCGACATAAGGATCATCATTGCCATATTTCGGGCAAGCCAGCGCTGCCTGACGCAGTTCTTCATAGCCTTCCCAATTGGCGGCTAGAGCGGCCTTAAAATCGCTCAGCGTATAACGCTGTTCTTCAAAGACGAGCTTTTTCATCGCTGCCAATGAGTTGGCCGAATCAGCTACGCCAATACCCGTTAAGACTGGGCCTACATTATATTTAGCGCCGCCCTTGCTAAGGTCTTTTCCTTTTTCCATGCAGCCGTCAACAAGCAGTGACAAATAAGGACGCGGTACAATTTCTGAATGAATCTGCTGTGCCGTAAGCGTAGCAATTACGCCATGCTTCACAAGATTCTCTAATTGACGGAAGAAGGCAGCTTTTACTGCTTCATAGCTTACGAGCTCGCCATTTTCGGTCAGACCGATTTCCTGGCCAGTTACTCGGCTTACGCCGTCACTTAATACATATTCAATCGCTGCAGCAAAGTTAATGTTTACTGCGGAAGTCCATTCGCCGATTTTCCGGAAATGAGGTACGACGCAGCCGCAGTTGCTCCAATCGCGAGCGTCTTCCGGTGACAATCCAGCAGCAATAAGCATAGCCGAACCGACACGGTCATTATGAACCGCTGGGAAGCCAGTACCCACACGAATCAGCTTGCAGACAGCGAGCAAAAATTCATCAGGACTGTCAGGATGAATCCGCACACTGAGACCAGGCTGATGGGTTTTTACATTTTCCGTAGCCTGAAGGCACATATAGGAAAGTTCGTTCGTAGCATCTTGACCGTCGCGCGTTCTGCCACCAAGCGTCAAGTTTTGGAAAGAATTATAGCCTGCAAAAAATTGGGCTGTATTACTTGAAATCGCCCAAACCCATTCTGATAATTTAATCCATAAAGCTTCAATTAGTTCCTGAGCTTTTTCCTTGGTAATGCGACCTGCTTCAATATCTGCCGCATAGTAAGGATACATATACTGATCGAAACGACCGATATTTAAGGCCAGGGAATTTTCCGATAAGATGGAGCCAAGCTGAGTAAACCAAACAGTCTGAATCGCTTCATAGAAAGTTTCTGGCGGGTTCATCGGCGCTTTGCTACAAACTGCTGCGATTTCCAAGAGTTCCGCTTTGCGCTCTGCCGAAGTTTCTTTTGCAGCAAGATCAGCCGCCATTTTGGCATAGCGTGACGCGAGAACGCCGATCCCTTCAGCTACAAGTGCTGCCGAGCGATAAAAGTCGATTTTATCCATATTTTCAATGGAAGTTGGCTCTAATTGCGCTAAGTGGGCCAAAGCTTCTTGTTGCAAGCCGCTAAAGCCTTTCTTGAAAACAATATCTTGGTAATCAGCCGTTACTTCGCCAACAGCGCTGCGCCATTTGGAATCATTATCGACAATACCAGTATCAACAACCACTTTCGCTGTGTCCTTATTAAGACGAGCCAGGAAAGTTTCTTCAAGAGATTTTCCTTTCCAATAAGGAAATACTTCTTTGCGCAGAATCTGCTTGGAAATATCGTCAATTTGATAAGGGTCTTGCGTTCTTGTTTCAAAAGAATCCATTTCGCGATCGACCCACTGCCAGGAATATTCTGGGCAGACAATGCCGCTACGACGGAATTCCCCAATCGCGCCGACTAAAACTTCTTCCTCAAAAATTGTCACAGGAATCGTATGGCACACATCAAAAAAAGCTTTAGCCCGACGAACAATGACCGATTCGCCTTCACTCGCCTGATGGGATTTAGTAAACTCCACGGCTCGCTTTACACTGATTGACGGTTTTGATTCAATGTAAGAGTGTTTAAAACGTTCAATTCTTTCTGTTGACATCTTTTTTCCCCCTTAGGCGTTGTGTGTATGAAGTAAATATTCTACAAGCCGTTCACTGGCTGCCGCCATATGCCGCCTCAGCCACTGCTGCGCCAGAGCTATATCCCCTTTGCGACAAGCAGCAAGCAATTCTTGATGTTCCGCTTGCGAACAGGTTTGATAATGAAGCGTAAATAAATAGAGTCGCATATACCGTTCCACATTATTGTGCATTTGGCGAATCAGTTCCAAAAGCTTGGGCCGTTTTGTTTGACGATAGAGAACTTCATGAAACTGCCAGTTGAGTTCGCCCCATTTGGCTCCAGCGCCCTCTTCATTGGCAGCTGCCAAGATTTCTGCCGCTGCTGTAAAATCTGCTTCCGTCATATTCGGAATAGCTAACTCCAAGGCTCCCAATTCGAGAAATAGACGAATATCAAAAATTTCCTGGGCTTCTTCGACTGATAGTTCTGTCACCATGGCGCCGCGATTCGGGTAAAATTTTACAAGACCTTCGGCTTCTAAGCCCTTCAGAGCTTCCCGCAAAGCACTAATACTTACGCCGTATTTAACAGCAAGCTCTTCCTGCTTTAACTGCGTTCCCTCCTTAATTTCGCCGGAAAGAATCGATTCCCGAATCAGTCCTACAAGCATAGTTGGCAGGGATCGTTGTGAATGGGTAATTTGACTTGCTAAATTATATCTTTTCATAGTTTCACTATAACATAAAATCTTGCCGCAATATATTCGTTTTTCGAATGTATACAGTATTCATAGATAAATATAAAAAGCTACTTGGTTCACCGCCATCATAACTTCTCTTTTCTTAGGTAGAAAAGAGAAAACCGTCCTTGCTTCACTGCTGATAAAAGTGAAAGCAAAAACGGCTTTTCGATGAGCTAAACCAAAAGTCACCGGCGAATATAATAGCCTGGATAGTAACCGTGATAATACCCTGGATAAGTGTAATAGTAATGTGGATAGTAGTAACCAGGACCGCCAATTAAATAACCTAAGCCAAGTCCCAAAGCCAGCCCGCCGCCAAAGCCATAGTGGCCGTGATAACGACGCCAGCGATCACAATAGGGGCAGCTCAGATCCATAGGTATTCAACCTCCTTTCTTCGCTTACTTTATTTTATGTAGCCTAAAAAGCAATTGCCTGCCTTGAAAAAAAATAAAAAAAAGCGACAAAACTGCCGCTTCTTTTCGTAAGATTTTCTATTTTGTCATTCACTTTATACTTTAAATTTACTAGCTGCCTCCTTTAGGTTTTGCGCCGTATTGGCTAAAATCTGACTTGCTGAAGCGATTTCCTCAATGGACGCTGATTGTTCCTCCGTTGCCGCTGATACAATCTGACTTTCACTGACCGCTTTATTACTTAACAATTCCACATCCTTGACTGATGTAACAATTTGCTGCCCTTTGGCGGCATTTTCAGCAATAATCACGGAAACTTGCTTCACCTGATCAGCTACAGTAGCAACAAAGGTTTCAATTTCACTAAAGACCTGACCCGCTTGATTTACGACAACAGCCCCTGATCTTACTTGTTCCGTTCCCTGGGCCATAGCGGCTACAGCCTGTTCCGTATCTATTTGAACAAAACGAATCAAATCGGCAATTTTTTTCGCCGATTCCTGCGATTGTTCAGCAAGCTTGCGCACTTCTTCCGCAACAACAGCAAATCCCTTTCCTTGCTCGCCAGCCCGGGCTGCTTCAATCGCAGCATTTAAAGCAAGCAAATTCGTCTGATTGGAAATACTCGAAATTACATCAACAATCTGGCCGATTTCCTTAGACCGCTCGCCTAGCTTTTCTACTATTTGCGCCGAAGAGTTAACTGTATCTGATACTTCATTGATTTGCTGTACAGCCTGAGAAACAGCTTGACGACCTTTCGCTGTCTTATCTAAAGCCTGTGATGACTTTTCCGCCACAGCTTCCGCACTAAGCGCTGCTGTTTGCAGTTCTTGCGCCATTTGACCACTCAACGTCATTGACGTATTCACTGCCTGCAATTGATTTGTGGCGCCGTCTGCTACTGTCGTAATCGAGCCAGCAATTTGACTGGAAGCCTGAGCCGACTGTTCCGCATTTTGCGTCAGTTCGCCTGACGAGACTGCCACTTGTTCTGTCATTGCTGAAATATGTTGAATCAGTTGACGAAGATTTCCTGTCATTGTTACAAAGGACTGACTGAGTCGACCAATTTCATCATCACTTCTAGTAGTTATCGTACAAGCTCGTAAATCGCCGTCCGCCACCTGCTGAGCAACTAAGGCCATTGCTTGAATAGGAGCTGCGATTTTCTTGGCATAGCGGCTAATTAATAAAATAGCTAAAAATAAAATTACAGCTGTTGTCAGTAGCGAAATCATAGTTAAAGAAGCTGCGCCGCTCGTCATTTCAGCAACAGGAGCATGAAGGCTTAACGCCCAAGAAGTTCCTGGTACAGGCGCATACGCAATAAAACTATCAATCCCATTTTCTTTGACTCGTACAATTCCTTTTTCGCCAGCGACAATCTTACGATTCGTCTCTTTCTCCTGCTCTGATACAGTCTCTTTCGTTAAAATGTTTTCTTTCATCGCCACTTGCGGGTCTGCATGGGCAATCGTAAGACCATCAGACTGCGTCAACACAGCATAGCCTGTTTTCCCTGTTTTCATTGCTAGTACTCTTTGCGTCAAGTCCTGCATATTGATACTGCCGTAAAGCACGCCAATGATTTGCCCATTCACTTTCACCGGTACAGCTACTGCTGTCAGAAGACCGCCGCCTGACTTCGGTATTAAAGGATCAGAAACTGCTATATTCCCCTGAATAGCCGCTTTAAAATAAGGCCGATCGCCTAAATTTACTGATGTTCCCAACGTATTAACCGAAGACCCATTGGGATAAATAAATCCGAGAATCCCATAGGCCGGATTTGCTTTCATCACCGCACGCAAAAAAGGCTGAATTTCTTCGGCTTTCCCTCCCTGAATCACTGGCGCCGCCGCTAAAAAATTAATTTCCGCTTTTCTCGCATTGAGCCAGCTTCCAACATCTTCCGCTGACGTTATAGCCTGTTCACTCATATTATTTTTCGCATTATCAGTAATCACATCTAAAGCCCGCCAATAATTTAAACCGCCAAGTAGGAGTAAGGAACTCAAACAAATTGCTGCCATAATAACCACTAATTTAGTACGTATACTTTTCAATACTTTCACCGCCCTTATCTTTATCTTATATATAGAATACTTTTAAATAGTGTCGCTAAGTAAGTACTTCCCTGTTAATTTTTATGTATCATTTAAACCTTATCAGCTTCATAAGTTATCAGCTTCATATGTCATTCACTCAACATGCCATCCGCTTCATTTTTCTTTATTTCTCGTTCACTATTCTATTATTTTTTGTTTATTATTTTATACTTTTTTTAATATAATTAAATTTTATCATTAAACTTTTTAATTTTCAACTCACAAGATTTATATATACTGTATATATTAACTTTACTCTTTCGCGATTTCATGCTGGAGACAGCGACAAACAAATAACCGTAAAGAGGCTGCCGCAGAAAACAAAAACTTCCACGGCAGCCTCTTTAACCTCAAACGAAAATAACAAAACAATTATGTCTCTTCACAAAAAAGCCCCCGCTAGAATATCCTGATAGCGGGGTGTCCCGAGATGAACCTATGGAATCTAAGTGGCTTAGCCTTAGCTGTCACAGGCTGTATCTTAGGGCTTGCACTGATCGTATACCTTAATGACAAGGATAAAGAAAACGTATTAGGAAATTATCTTGTCGGTATTGGCTGTGTTTTATTAATTGCCGCATCCCAGCGAGAATCGCTTGATAATCAAGCTGAGCAGACTAATCCCGATAAGACGGATAAGTCTAATAAACCTGATCCAACGGCTGAGCAAATCAAGCAATTAACAGAACGAATCACACAATTAGAACTGCAACTGAAATAAAGGTTGAAATGAAACTTCAACTTAAGGCAACTAATACAGCGCCTAATGCAATAAACCCAACGCCAATTCCATTGAGCAAATTTATTTTTTCGCCTAATACAATAACAGCCAAAATAGTAGCTATTACAACACTTAGCTTGTCAATCGGCGCAACCTGCGCTACTTTGCCATACTTTAACGCTAAAAAGTAAAACAGCCAGGATAAAGCTCCGGCGATGCCGCTCAAAACAATAAAAGTAAAGGTTTTCTTATCCGCAATGACCAGCGGTATCTGCTTTAAATTCCCCTGATAGACCACAACAGCAATGAGAAAAATCGCCATAACAATAGATCGAACCGCGGTAGCTGTATTGGCATCAACGGACTGTAAGCCGATTTTCCCAAAAATGGCGACCAATGAAGCCGTAACGGCTGATAATAACGCGAAAATTAACCATAAATAATCCAATGTAAAGACTCCTTTCACGCCCATTGTAGCACTCGAGTGGGAAAGGAGCAACGCATCCCTGCAAATTGTAAGTCTTATTGCCGATAATGATAAATAACATAAAATGCAATCCTGGGGACAAGAAAAATCTTGTCCCCAGTCATATAATACAAGCTTTACCTACACTTAAATTTAGAAATTGCATCATTTAGTTCCACTGATATCTGCGCCAAAGCCTGACTAGAAGCAGCGATTTCCTCCATTGTTGCCGATTGTTCTTCCGTCGTCGCCGACACCGATTCTGTTTCTGCCGCATTTTCTCGACTAATTTTATCAACTTCTTGTATTGATGCAACTAGATAGTCGCTACTTACAGCTATTCGATCAATTGATGCCGCAATCCCGCGAACTTGTTCTGATAAATGTTCTACTGATGAGGAAATCTCATGAAAATTCTTATCCGCTACAGTAATGACTTCTATGCCATTTTTCGCACTGTCGCTGTTGGCATTCGTCGCTCGAATTGCTCCTTGCATATCAACCTGATTTTTTTGAATCAGTTCTGAAATCCTTTGGGCCGCCTGATTCGATTCCTCCGCCAGCTTACGAACTTCCTCAGCAACAACGGCAAAGCCTCGCCCAGCTTCGCCAGCCCGCGCCGCCTCAATAGCAGCATTGAGCGCTAATAAATTGGTCTGACCAGTAATTGACGAAATAAGGCTGATGATCTCCCCAATCTCTTTTGACCCTTTTGCCAATTCGCCAATAATACTTCGTACCGTTTCCGCTTCACTTACAATGGTGTCCATCTGCAACGTGATTCTTTCTATGGCGCTGCGACCCTGTCGCGTAAACTCAAAGGCTTCTTGGGTAATCTGAGCCACATCTTTACTAGCGCTAGAAATCTGATCAATATGTTCTGCAATCTCGCTTGTCGCTCTAGCGGCCTGCTTCACAACACCGGATTGTCGCTCTGACCCAATTGCAATCTGCGTAACCGAATTAGCAACTTGACTAGCAGCTTCAGCCGATTGATAGGAAACTGCCGTTAATTGCTGACTTGATGCTGCAACAGTTTCTGAGCGACTCTGCACATTCCCAATAAATTCTCGCAAGTTTTTCCCCATACTTTGAAACGCTTTAAATAACTGCCCGATTTCATCTTTCGTATTAGCACTTATCTCTCGCTGACGCAAATCTCCCTGTGCCATTAGTAGCGCCTCATCTCTAAGCACAATAATCGGCTCAGCAAATTTTTTGCTAAAGAAATAAATTAGGCTGCCTGCTAGGCCAATAGCTGCTAAAGTGATTACCAGTAATAGCTTCGTTAAGATACCGACCTCTTTTGTAACTTCGGCTTCTGGCGCGGAGATTACGAAAGCCCAGCGCTGATTTCCTGGCAAATGAATGGATGAAACGATCCCAACGCTAGGGATATTGTCGATAGAAGCAAACTTTCCACTTGCCGGTTTGTCACTAGCCAAACTGTTCTTTAGCAACTCTGTAAAGCGATTATCGATTCCATTCGATTTTACAGAAATACTGGAATCTATTTTGTTCTCTAAGAAATTAATCTTCCCGATTATCTCTGGATTTTTATGAGTCAACAAAAGTCCCGTCTGATCAATAATAGCGCCGTAACCGGACTCTTTAAAATGAATTTCATTAACAAATTCACTCAAAATCTCTAAAGAAGTTGTTCCATTAAGAATTCCAACTAAGTTGCCATTATCTAGTATTGGTACTGCTATAACGATCATAGCCTTATTAGTACCGCGTCCGATAACCGGCTCAGAAACAACAACTTCCTTTGTCTGGATCGCTTTTTGTAAATAGGCGCGATCCGCTAGATTAATCACTTTTCCATCAAAACGAACTGTAGTTCCATCTAAAAAAACAAAATTGATCGTATCAAACATGGTACTCTTTTTTAAGGCCCTTGCTAAAGTTGCAACCATTGTAGCGCGATTACGATTCGGCCGCAGATTCAGATCATTACTAATTCCCTGGAGAAAATCGACTCGTTCTTGAACGGCGCTTTCCACTCGTTTCGCATAGCCATTTCCCATAGTAATCGCAGTTTCTTCCACGCTTGCGGCAAGATATTGTTTCGAAAAATAATAACTTAAACTCGCTAGTATGCCTAATGAAATAACCAAAATGGTTAAAACCATGACGAGTAAGCGAGTACGAAGGCTGTTCACTGCAACTCCTCCTTATTAAAGCTATTCCACGCAATTTTTGAGTGTCCCAATATCACGAATGGTTATTTCAATTTCGTCACCACATTTTAGAAATTGCGGTGGATTAAGACTTGCGCCCATTCCCTCAGGCGTTCCTGTAGCAATAACGTCTCCCGGTTCCAAGGTAATACCTGCCGAAATAAGACTAATTAAAGTAGGAATATCAAAAATAAAATCTCGAGTATTGCCATTTTGTCGTTCTTCACCATTCACTTTTGTAACAATAGTCAAATCATTGACATTCACAATATCCTTTTTATGAATCAAATAAGGCCCCATCGGTGCGGAACCATCAAGGCTCTTTCCTCTAAACCACTGGACATGTTGTTTCTGTAAATCCCTTGCTGTAATATCGTTGATTATGGTGTAGCCAAAGACATAATCCATTGCAGCTTCTTTGGTAACGTAAGAAGCCTTTTTTCCAATAACAACCGCCATTTCTCCTTCATAGTCCAAGGACTGTGTTATTTCTTTATGGCAAGGAATTGTATCACCATCGCCAATAATTGACGTTGGCGCCTTCGTAAAAATAACTGGGTGCGGTGGTAACTCCCCAGGAGTTTTATAGTTTTTAGCAATACAAAAAATATTCTTCCTTGTCCTTGGAATCGGTGCTAAAACCTTAACTTGGTCTACTGGAATTAACAACGGAAACTTAGTATCCGCTACAACGCGCTTAGCGATTAATTCAATTCGTAATAAAGCAGTATCTCCCGTTTCAATGAACGCAATCATACTATTCGGTAAAGTAATCTCCCCAAAATAGTATCTTTCTGCCGCTAATAGTGGAATGATCTTCTGTTTATCAGTTGTAAGTACGCCAATTTCCTGTGAACCATTTATCTCATAAGTTAAAAAGTACATTTTTTCAGCTCCATTCCATTATGAATCAATTACATAATATATTGCGACCATACATAGGATAAGGGCATAACAATTACCATAGCTGGAAGCATGTTCCCAATAGGAAACGACAGTATACCGCAAATTCTAAAGCCTGTTGCCAACATAAGAATACCTCCGGCAGCATTAAAATCAGCTAGCATGGCTGGTGTAGTCATGGGCATAATCAAGGTAGCTCCCAAGAATAACGTCATAAGGACTAAAAATTGCGGAATAAAAATAACTGCCACAATAAATCCCAACGACGCGGCAAATATGATGGCTGAGAATAGATCTAAGATTGATTTTGTCAGTAAAATCGTTTGATCGCCAGTCATACCTGACTGTAATGCGCCAAACACCCCTGTGCCACTAGCACAAAATAACACTAGAACACCAATAAACTTTTCCATAAAATCCGCTTCATCTTGGCTGCTTTCTTTATTTGATAGAACTTTGTCTAATAAAACACGGACTTTTCCAGCGCCCCATTCAATAGCTGTTTCAAGCTTAGCAAATTCCCCTAGGGCTGTTCCCAAAATCACGGCTAATACAACGGCTGGAAGATCCTGTATCTTCTCCATACTTACAATTCCCATGGCCATAGAGGCCGCACCAAGTATGAGAGGCAACTTTTCCCGCAATCGTTGGGAAATTTTATGCCCCAGCAAGCCGCCAATAATCCCGCCAATCAATACAGTAGTCGCGTTTGTTATAACGCCAATTGGCATATTTTCAGCCTCCCACGCTGTTCCAAATGCTTTGAGCGCAGAACTCTAAAGAGTCTACGCCCAAAGTTCTTTTTTGATAATAATATTGGCTAACGCATTGAAGCGCCCTATCTAGAATTTCACATCAAGTTCAGCCTTCCAGATTACACTATCGTTTACAGAATTCGGCGCATCTTTATCATTGATTGCTAATCTTTGAATGTAAAACGAGGTTGTCGGTGAAAAAGCATAATTAATTCTCGCATCAGTAATTTGCTGCGCATGATTCACATTCGCACCGGAAGCGCCTTCCAACATAGCATAGCGGTTGAAGATGGCATTCTTTTGGGCATCAAGATATTGGTATGATACATTCCATTGTCCTTTTTTCTTCAGAACTTGATCACCATAGGTAATTTTGGCCGTTGCAAATCGCCCTTGTACGTCGGCGCTATTTCTACCATATTCAAAGTCAAGACCGACCTTAGGCGCTACAAGGAAGCCCACATTAGCAAATGTATATCTTAGCAAATCGACTTTCGCTGTATCATTTTTAAAGTCAGCATAGCCGAGTTGATATTTTACACCATTTACTTTTCCATTCAGAACGATGGATGCAATGTTTACATTATTAAAATCGGTAGCTTTTTTATTGCCCCAACCAGTAAAACCAGTGAGAGTTACGCCTTTATAAAAAGTCCCATACTGTGCTGTAACATTAGCTTCATCGCCAAGCCCCTTAATTTTATGACTTACTTTACCGCCGCCATAGCTATAAAACGTACTGTCAACAATGATATTCATTGGATCAAGCACTAAGGCTTGTTCCCCTAAAGTAAACGAAGTATCCTTCCCTAGCTTCGTCGTATAGTAGTAGCGATCAATCAAATTACTATAGGTATTATTAGTGCCATTCGCCGTGGTTTGATTTTCCCCGCCAGCACTTGTCCATGAATCATTCCAGAGATTATTTTTATTAGGAGCCTTCGTTACAAAACGAAAGCCAACTGAAGAATCTTCATCAACTTTTACCTTGGCATCCAAACGAATACGGTATTGATTTAATACTTGATCTGTTGCTGCTTTAGAAGAATAATCTTGATTTTTATATCTAGCACTCAGCATACCTGTAAATAAAACCTTGCCTTGATCACTTTCTAATTTTCCCAGCCGTTTATCATGATCAAGCAGTTTTTTATAAATATCGTTGTACTCCGCTCTTAACGCATCAATTAGTAGCTTTTGATTTGCATCGGCTTTATCATACTTCTCCATGGCTCTAAATACCATTTGAGCCATCTCATAACGACTTATGGACTTATCACCAGCAAAAGTATCTTTCTCAACGCCAGTAATAATTCCCGCATTGCTTAACTGTTTAACTGCTTGATAAGCCCAGTGAGAGGGACTTACATCACTATAATTCTCGGCGGCAAAGGCCGTAGTAGAAAAGCATAGTACCAACAGGAATAGCAATATATACGTAATTTTTCTCACGAAAAATCTCCTCCTAAATTAAAAGTTAATAATAAACACAGCTTAAATTACGCCAAAAATACAACCATGCAATAAGCGCCTACTAGTCCGAGACCACAAGGAATAAGGTTTTTACGCGCCAGATCCTGTGTATCGACTCCCACCATTGCGGCAGATACAGCAAGAAATCCCCATGGTACAAGCGTCGCCCCTGTCCAAATCGCAGCCATAACCGCCCCAGCTACTAAGTAAACTACCTTAGCGCCAATAGCAGTACCTAACGATACGGCTAGTGTGGCTCCCAGCGGAATGGCAGCAAAACCAGAACCGTCAAAAGCTGCCAATACACTAGCAAGCATACAAATCGCGGCAACGGCAAATATATTTAGCGGAATATGGGCAGCAAGCCAATATCCCCAGTCATATGTAAGTCCCTGCAATTTGGGATTGCCCACAATCGATTTAATATGATCGCCGCCCAGCCAAAAGAGCCCCGCAATAACTACCACAGGCCCAAATACCGTAAAAGCAAAAGCCCAACCTTTTCTTGAAAATTCAATTAATTTATCAAAAGCTTCGGCTTTATATTGACCAATCCCGGCAACGATAGCCAATGCTAGTGTCGTTGCACCAATCAAAGCAATGGCATTTCCGCCTTGAAACACTTTGTAATTCAGCATAACAATAATGTCGATGAGATAGGACAAAGGCATAAGGAAGGCCATAACCTTTCCTACCATACTAGCTTGTACATCTTCAAAGGCCAAACGAGCTTTTTCTTGCATCTCACTGCAAGCAGCATCTTCGCCTCGCCGTTTATGAATAATTCGATAAGAAATAATGGTTGTAATAACAACAGCTACAATTGATGTTGCCGCCCATACCGGAGTAATGCCCGCTAAGACATCCATAATCGGTAAATTCGTGGACTTTGCTGTGATATTGGCTGTACCAAGCGTAATAAAGTCTCCCGATAAAGCGATCCCTTTGCCATATATAGCTAGGGCCATACCAGCAACAATCCGCGGCATGCCTGCCACAATAGCCACTGGTACAAGTAACGTACCAATTAATAATACAGTAGAGGTTGGCCTAATACATAAGGAAAGAAAGAAACAGGTAAGTCCAATAACCCAATAGGCAATAAAGGGGTTATTTAAAAAATTCCGTAACGGTGCAATAAGCACGCGATAGGCTCCGGTATCCTCCATGACTTTATTCATCATAACCACAAAAGCAATAGTCATAATGATACTCAGTAAATCAATCGTTGCTGCAGAAATAGCATTAAAAGCAACGACTAGCCCTTCAAAAATATTCCCTTTTAAGACAGAACCAGTTATGATAAGCCCTACAACCGAAGGAATCAGAGCGTCCTTACGCATTGCCAGGGTAATCAGTATCACAAGAATAGTAAGCATATAAACCCAATCAGCTAGAGAAAGTGTAATATTCAAGTTATCATCTCCATTTCCCATCAACCTGGTTGCTTTTTATTTATACTATTGCATCCAACTTAACCAAAGCAGAATATTGGGATTTTTTTCGATATTTATTTTTTTCTGTTAAATTTCAGTGAAAAAGAAAGGAAAACCGATTATTGCTGAAAAATCGAGTTTCCCATTCGTTATAAATTGCTTAAATTCTTTGACTATGCTATAGTCAAAGTAGTAGGTTATTGGTTAGCAAGGCCTACATTTTTTCTCAGATACAGCGCAAATGTATCTGAGCTTTTTTATGCTCATTTTCACAATTTAAAGTTATTAAATCGCACTTACAGACTTTCTTTCAATAATGGCAGTATTGAAGATAATGTTGGCATTATATTTTTGATTTTCGCCTTCCATGATGACATCAACCGCCTTCGCCCCCATATCATAAAGCGGAACCTTTAAAGCGGTAAGCGGCGGCGTAATATAATTCGCATTTGGTAAATCCCCAATACTAATCATAGAAATATCATCAGGAACCTCAAAACCTCTTTCTCGCAAAGCCCGCAGCGCACCTATAGCAATATTATCATTGCTACAACATACCCCAGTAAAAGGTAGTGCCCGATCCAATAGAAGATTTGCTGCTTCATAACCGCCTTTCCAGGAGTTATCGCTGTAAGCAATCATTAAATCATCTACCATCAAGCCATGATTTCTCATACTTAATTTGTATCCGTCTAACCTTTCCAGGGCGGTATACGTATTTTCAGGACCGCTAAGATAGGCAATGGAAGTATGGCCTCGTTCAATTAAGTAATTGGTAATCACTTCACCGGCGCTGCGATTGTCAATCGCGACATAGTCCATATCGAGGCCTTGCGGCGCTAAAGCAACAATCTTATGACCGTTATTTTGAAAACGATTGATTTGCTGTAGTAATTTTTGCTTATAAGATTCTAAATTAAGTCCGCCGCCACCTAAAATAATCCCGCGAACTTTATACTGCCAGAGCAATTCATGATATTGAATTTCATTTTCTGGATTCCTACCTGTATTACAGACAAATGTCAAAATTCCGTATTTATTGGCAGTTTCAGTAACACCTCTAGCCATTTCACCAAAATAAGGGTCTGAAATATCTCGCGTAATCAGCGCAATAATGTTATTAAAGGACTGCCGCAAACCTTGTGCCGAAATATCAGGCCGATAATCTAATTCCTGAATTGCTTTCATTACTTTCTTTTTAGTCTTTTCCGAAACAGGATGGCTGGAATTATTAATTACCCTAGAAACAGTTGGAATAGAAACTCCAGCTCGCTTCGCCACATCATCTATTGAGATTCTCGCCAAATTAACATCCCCTTTTATTCATACGTATTCACTTTACACATTGATCTTTCATAATAACTCTAAGGATAACGTTTTCTTCGACATTTATTATATAGGTTTTTCCTATACAGTCAATCATAATATAATTGTGTATATTAAACTATAAAGATAATGTGAAAATACATATGAAAAATGGGAAATCGATATCCTGTAACGTTGAATTACTAAAAAGAAGGGGAAACCGATTATTCATGAAAAATCGAGTTTCCCATTCGTTATAAATTGTTTAAGTAGCTTATGCTATAGTCAATTTATTAGGCTATTGGTTAGCAAGGCCTATAAGCTTTCTCAGATGCAGCGCAAATGTATCTGAGTTTTTTATGCCAATTTGACCTTTTCTACATCGCCTAATTTAATGGCTGCTGTTACTCCGTCTTTTTCCTCCTGTGACAAAGGCATAATAGGCGGACGCATTAATGCGGAGCTAAAGATACCGCGCTGATATAAAACTTCTTTCATGCGAGCATGGGCTTCGCCAGTAGGTTCGCCGACACCATAAATCGCTGCTGACATTTTCGATACAGGAGTATTGGCTTTTAAAATTTCTTTCAAATCGCCTTCTTGAATTTTTTGATAGAGATTGCTGATCAGTTCAGGTACGCATCCGCAGAAGCCAATTAATGCTCCGTCTAATTCCTGGATCAAGGAAGACATGAGATATTCATCATGACAAGTCCACAATCCTACATGAGGCGCTTTTTCTTTCAGAATTCTTACATCGCGTTCATAGAGAGCCTGATTTCTTGTTCCCATTTTAATTGCTACAACTTGCGGGATTTTCGTCATTTCTACAAGCGTTTCTACCGGATAGAAACCTTTGGTATTAGAAGGATACAGGTGGATTACAATATTGATATCAGCTGCTTCGGCAACATCTTTTACAAACT
Organism: Pelorhabdus sp. sgz311002; assembly: GCF_056134285.1. Lineage (NCBI taxonomy): Bacteria > Bacillati > Bacillota > Negativicutes > Selenomonadales > Sporomusaceae > Pelorhabdus > Pelorhabdus sp. sgz311002. Next base: position 44,672 of record NZ_JBWBCL010000011.1, read on the forward strand.
TGATTGGAGTCTGAGGTTTCATGCCAAAACGCAACCACAGATGAGGCGGCATCAGAAGAATCGCATCTGCCCCTGCTTCTTTAGCATCTTTGGCATGGTCAATCGCTTCAAAAGTACCTTCCGCGCATACGCCAGAGATAACGCGAACTCGGCCTTTAGCCTGATCAGCTACAATCTGCGTAACTAATTTTCTTTCTTCCCGATTGAAGCCCGTAATTTCTCCGGTGTGGCCATTAGTAACTAAGCCAGTGATATGTTTGTGTGTAATCAGCCATTCCACATAAGCTCTTAATTCTTTTTCATTAATTGAATAGTCATCATTCAAAGGTACCATAATTGCGGGGTTCAATCCCATCCATTTTTCACTCATTCTTAACACTTCCTCTTTATTTTATAGTTTGAAGTTATTGAATCTTGCTTATATACTTTCCTGTTCGGCGCGCACTCTGAGCAAGTAAGTATTCAGCAAGCAACTTACGGATAACGTTTTCCTTGTTTTTTATTATATTTACTTTTCTGACAATCGTCAAGATATTTTTTCAATTTTTCCTACTATTTTCTATATTCTTTGTAATCACCTAGCTACCCCCTAAAATCCTAGATAAATCAGCATTTTCCCCTTTAATAAATCATATATTGATTACGAAAAACTACATTTTTTTATTTAAATTCTTTATTGAAATAAACCTAAATTTGATATTGCTAGCGGAAAACGTTATCCAGTTAAAAATTAATAGTTTCTTGTTTTAGGTGTAAAATTCATCGCAGTCTGCAATAAAAAAGAAGCAGAGCCTGGCCATCCAGCCATTTTCTGCTTCCTATCACATCAATCATTATAAGTCCTATAGAGGGAATAACCACAATAAATACGACCACGTACGATTCGTTACCGTTTAATTTCTCCGACAGTCTGGACAAATTCAACTAAAATGCCTTCCGTATGCTTCGGGCGGACGAAATTGACGATAATATCGCTAGTTCCTTGCACAGCATGCTGTTCAAGCATACCTAAACCTTTTGCTTCAAATTCTTGACGTACGGCCTCCACATCATCCACTTCAAAAGCCAAATGAGCAATGCCGCCTTTGCCATTATTAAACTCGGTAAGAACCCCTTCTTTCGGAATAATGAACTCGAGAGGACTCTCATTCTCTTTATATTTCGTAAAAATCAAATCCGCATGATAAGCTTCAACAAATCCGGTATAATCCACTTCTAAACCAATTTTCTCCATTAGGCTATGCGCTTTTTCTACTGTAGGAAGAACGATCCCCACATGATGCAGTCTCATTGGTTTCATAGTAAGCCAGCTCCTCTACCACTTTTGCTTTGAATTATACTGAATTAAGACTGAAAAGTGAAATTCTTATATATAATTCAGTGTATTTAGATTTTGAATAAGTAAGGAGCTGATGATTCTGCGGCAAAAAAAGCCTTAGCAAATTTGAAGAATTCACGAACAGCATGAGAAAGATACCGTTCTCGTTTCCAAACTAACGCCAATTCCAAATAGATCTGTGAATCATTAAAGGAACGTGAAATAACTGCCTTGCTATCAAACGCTTTACATATCGCACTAGGGAGCAAGGCTATACCTAAATTCGCAGCAACCATTTGAACCATTAACTCACGTTGTCCTGTTTCAAATACAATCTTAGGATAAAATCCGGCTTCTTTACAACGCGCAATAATCTTATCATGAAGTTTAAAATCCTGATCATACAATATAAATTGTTCTTCCCGCAGCGTAGCAAAGTCAATTACCTTATCGTGTGATAAAGGATTGTCTTGATTCATAATGATCTGAAGTGAATCCCAGGAAAAACTAATTCGTTCAAAGGTGCTGCTATCTTCCGGCGGAATACTAATGCCAAAATCCAAGAGCCCATCATTGATTGCAGGCTCAATCTTTTTTGCTCCATATTCAAATAACTGGATCGTTATATTGGGATATTCTTGTTTGAATAATCCGAGCAGTTTAGAAAAAGGAGTGATCCCAGTTATAGGTGGCAAACCAATATGGATTTTACCAGACTGCAATTTAGTCAGACCATCTAAGCGAGCCGTAATATTATGAACAGAAGATACGATCTGCTGCGCTTGCTCCAGAATGGCTCTACCGGAATCAGTCAATTCAACAAATTTTGTATTGCGATAAAACAAGGTTACTCCCAACTGAGTTTCTAAATCTTTGATTGCTTTACTGACAGATGGTTGAGATATATGCAGTATTTCTGCAGCTTTACTAAAATTTTTTTGGCGGGCCACTTCGATAAAATACTCCAGATGCATCGTATCCATTGATTCCCCATCCTTTTACGCTATACTTTCTGATCTCAATATAATGAATGATCCTACTATGTTTCTAGTTTAATATACAAAAAGGGTTCTGAGATATTGTGACTAGAATCATATCTTGGCCGATAAAAGAATCATAATCTGGCCAATAAGTAAACGCATAATATAATTTATAACACCTTTATATTATAAAACAGAATCATAATCTGGCCGAAAATAGATAAACATGTCTCGGGTCTGTAAATAGTTTTGTGCTTTTCCTTTAGAGTCAGTTTTTCCTATAGTGAATGAACCATTCACGCCGCCATTGTTACTTTATCGATTGCCCTGCAGTTCCGAGAGCTAAATATTTCCCATCAACCTGCCCATACTAACGCCGAAGCCAGGTCAGCAGATTTTTTCTTCCAATGACTTTGCTTCATCTATGAAAAGGATGCCTATATCAACCTCATATTTTTTAAAACTCGTGTCATCCAATCATAAAAATATTCGCAAGCTTCTTCTTCGTCTTCGAATACTTTTAACTCATTTTTATTTCCTCGCTCACTATAATATACTTCCCATTTACTATTCACTTCAGAAAGGCAATACGCTTCATTTGGAAAACCACCCTTAAGTGAGTACATATCTTGTCTAATGTTTCCAATAGTCAGCCTTGCTTGCAATTGTATTTTGTTTATACCGCAGTCACCCCTATATTTTCGTCTCCTAGACTTTGGCCACTATGATTTTATATTACCAGAAGTCACTAATATAAAAACAGAGGGTAACGGATGATTGATTATCCGTTGCCCTCATTTTTTTATATTAATATCTAAAAATCAAACTTTAAATTCCCTTTTTCCCATTCGGACAAAGTCATTTCTGCAGTAAATGCAATTGTTCCTCTACCGGCTGCCAATACCTGCAACACCGCTCTTGCTTGTTCTGGTAATATTGGGATTAAAGTAAATGCGGTATTCAACCTAACATTTGCACTTGGATGTTCTAAAAAAGGAATTAATTTTTCTAACCCATAAATAGGATTCTCTCTCAAATCACGTCTAATTCCCTGGATTATACGATATTGTTTATTTCCCGTTTTAGAGCCACCCCGTTTTAGAGAATCTTCCTCCTTCAAGCATGCATCTATAAATTCTTCCAAAATCTTCTCTAATGCTCTCATGGTTGATTGTCCTTTACCCTCTGAATGTTTTATTTACCCGTTATTTTCTTGAGTACACCGTCCGTGATATCCTGTCCGCCATAGATATTGACAGTCTTATAAAACCAGAGATCAAAGGAGTTTAACGGATTTTCCCAGGATCTCGTTCTTTTTTACACTGATATACCTATATTCCAGGGACACTGCTCTTATCCCCATGACCCGGTTTAGGTTGTCAATAACCCCTTCCGCCTAACATGTGCCCTATTTATCTAAAAACTTTCCCCTAATTTTATCGACCTGCTTAGATAACCATTCTTCATTAGCAAGATAACTTTTTTCTTCTTCGATACGTTTCAGAACCTCATCCTTTATTTCCGGTAATAAATGATCAAATTCTATCTGAGCTTTAGCGATTCCCAAATATAATTGTAATGCAGTGTCGGAGCAAAGAAGTTCGTCGGAAAACTTGCGTTTAGTAGCTTTTGTAGCCTCTGTCATACTTCTTTTCTTTTTATGAACCTGGATTCGATAATAAGACCATGCATCACCATATATGCCAGCATTTGACATTTCTCCAGCTTCTGTCATCGGTGTTGTTGGCTTTGGTAAAGGTTCAGGTTTATTATATAGACCATGCTTGCGAAGAGACCTTCGATAATATGTTGTTAACGCACCTGAATAATATATATCACGCGGCTGAGCATTTCCTAGATCATCACCTTCATTAATTTCCTTGTAAGGCTCACCTTCTCCATATTTGTACACAAAAATTTTCCCCTTATGTGTAAGGCTCTTACTATATAAATCAGGCCACACAAAGTTATCCGGTAATAATAATGTACCGATTTTAGGCCATTTCGGATCAACAAAAACCATAAGTTGTGCAACATACTCTCGTCCAATTAATTCTTCTATTTTGTATCCTTCTTGTCTTGGTTCAACAGCAATTAAACCAAATAAAGAACTTTTCCAATTTTTGTGTACATCAAGAAATACAAGGTATCCTCTAAAACCATCATCATCTAAAGCCACCTCTAAAACATCCCCACGGTATAGTTTGATTTTTTTTGCCATCATTAAACCGCCTTTACTATACTATCAGTTACATATTTGTAGCCTTCATTCGTAGCATACTCAACATTAGCTTTTAAAACCATTTTACCGTCTATAACCTTAACCAGATTTGATAAACATGGAGAATGCCTCATACGATAGAAGAAAACAGAGGTATTCAAAATGATCAACCCAAAGTATGACCGAGAATTTAAAAAACAGGTTATGAAAAAAATTGTACGAGGTGAAACAACAACTTTCGAGATGGACCAAGAGTTAGATCTTCACTGAATTCCCCTCTACCTTTTTCCTTTTTTACCAGTCAAGACATAACCGACCTCACGAATCGTTTAATCTTGAAAATAAGCATTAATAATTTCTGTTAGTTCGTCACTGCCTTTTTCTATATTGGTTAAGTATTCTATATAAAAATCATCCACTTCTTTTTGTTTAAAATTACTAAGATATTTAAAAGCAGCAATCAACGTACTATTTTTTCTGTAGCCACTCAATTCTGTTAAGGCATAATTAATAACAATATTTACATACTTAACGCATTTTTCTTTCATTAAAAGATTTAGGATAAATTCAATCTCATCTTCCTTATTACTATCAAAGATATCTTTTAATTCATCATCTTCTAATTCGTCCAAGTAGAGTATTTCCTTAACATGATTGAATTTTTTTCGTGCAATAATCTCATCGTTATAAAAGTCTTCCCAGAAAGAATTATAAGATATTTCTTTTGGTAAAATCCAATAATTATTTATTCTCTTATGATTAAAAATCCATTCGGAACTTAATTTATCTGCTACAACTTCAAATAATTTTGCAGAGTAAGGAACTATACTTCCGCTATCATTCTGCAAACAAAATTTAATAAATTCTCCTGAATCAGCTAAATTATTACTAAATTCAATGGCAAAAACTATATATTTTTTATTTAGCGTTAAATTTTGTACCATCTCGGTTGAATCTATATATTTGACTTTCATCGCCTAATCACCTCAGATCTAATGGCTTAAATGTTGAATATAAATCACTAATCCAAAAATCATCGCCTTAAAATTTTCTAAGTTGCTTCGGTTTTTGTATTCTCATTTTACAATCGGAACTACTTACTTCAACTGTTTTAATGTTTTTGTAGTAAAATTTCCCCTTACCATATCTATTGTACTGGTTAAACCTGTTCCTACTGCAATAATTATGGTGACTCTGATTATTTAATTTGATTACTATATTAAAGTGTCTGATTCAAAAAACCTTTGATAAGTGTAACGTGACCGTCGCGACATTAATTTTACACTCGTTACACCTATCAATAATCATTGATATACCTTTTAGTCACATGATTTTATCATAGAAGACCCGCATCTTTTATTTACAGACTTTTTCTTCATTTCTGATTTTAGTTATTTAGGTCAGCAGATTTTTCACGTCCACTTATCTCGTTTATTGCCACATAAGCATTGTAGTTATTAATTCCTACATAATAAATATTTAGATTCCCATTTTTCTTGCTTTTCTACTGAACTTATTTGAGAAATATCTTCATAGCCATAGTCAATCTTCATTTTTCCTGTACTGTCTAAAATAAATGTAAGATTTGTCCATGGTTCCTGTCCCTGTACTTTAAAATTTTTATATAATTCCCTAAAGCAATCATATAAATCATTTTCCCTTTCATCAAACTCTCTTTTATCAATATTATGTTTATCCGTAATGTCAAGACTATATACAGAGGAACTACTTTCTTCTGTATAATAATAAAAGAATACTTTTTCATATCCATCTCTTATTTCCGCATACAAATAAATTTTATCCCAATCATCCGGAATAATATTGATTAACGATTCCGCTATTTTTTGAAATAACTGTTTCATTCCTCTATTATCCACTAGTTTTCCCCCTTTTAGTTCGAAATTCGCTCAGAATACGCCTTACCATCAATAGTATAATCTACTTTAAATTTAGAGGGCCTCATTGAATTTCATTGATAAATCAGCTCAATATTAACCTTAACTTCTTTTCCTTCCCCCAATGCGTTCTTCCAAGTATATTATAATAATTTGTACTCCCTCCTAATACTGCTTCATTGTTTTTGAATGCCATCGATTTTCACCCATAATTCTTGCTACCGTATTGACACTGGCTTTCTGATCATGTGGAAGTGTGGCCGCAACACGTGGCACACTATCCGCGAAAATTGTTCGTAAGGGACAGTATAAGGGACAAGGTTACATAAACAAAAATTGCCCGAGGCTTGAAAGCCCCGAGCAGCATAGGTTTTAGTGGTGGAGACGAGGGGGATCGAACCCCTGACCTTTTGAATGCGAGCCAAACGCTCTCCCATCTGAGCTACGCCCCCACAAAAATTTTAATAACGTGTTTAGTATAACACAAATTCCCAATTTTTTAAAGACTACAAGAAAAAAGCAGGCTCTAGGCCTGCTTTCTTCTTAGAATTTATGGCTAATGCCGAAGCCGACTCCATCCAGCCGCGAGCTGCCATCTTCTTTATAAGACTTATACCCTACATTCAAAGTTGTCTGATTGTCCATATTATAATTGACACCAGTCTGCCATTCCGTATAACGGCTATTTGTGGTAGCCGATACATAGCCATCTACATTTTGTGCTAAATTGGCTGACAGACCCACTCCATAAAAGAATTTGTCGCCGCCGCCATTGCTGAAATCACGGTTACCAGCAATCAAACGAACATTGTCATTTACTTTATATTGTGCATAAACATCAGTTGTCTTTGCATCATAATTGTTGGGAAACGCATAACCATTTCGTTCCACGCCAACAATTATCTTGGGAGCAACGCCGGCTTCCAAATAAAAGCTATCATCCTTCACAGAATTACCGTTTTGATCTAAATTATAATGATTGTAGCCAAGTACAGTTTGCCCTTCTTGTACATCACTTAATGGAGCAGCAAATACCGGAACAGCTGTTAAAAGAGTCCCTGTTACAATAGCCATAATTGTTTTTTTCATAATTATGTACCTCCTTGTCATCCTTGACAATATTTTATACTTTTTTCGATAAGCTTTAACCACAACTTATCTTTGTATGTATCATACTTTATTTCTATGACAAAATTATGACAAAGAGAAAAAACAAAGTTATACACCATTTCAACACCTTATCAACAGAGTTATCCACATTTAAACAAGCCTAATTCTTTTATTCGCATCATTTATCCACAAATTCAGTCGATAAAACTTGCTTCGTTATCCACATGGCGATAGTTTGTTCGCTTTTTACTTAACTGCCAGACTTTGAAATTTATTCTTTCGTAGATAAAATAAAAAGAGAAATGCTCTCGCATTTCTCTTTATTCTTTCTATCTACGATATGGATCGTAGTTACTGTCGTTTTCATGAAAACGCCATTGTTGAAATCTATTCAGTTGTCACCGGTTTAGCTGAGAGATTCAATGGATCAACCCCCTTGGATTCCGGCTGTTCTATTTCAACATCCTGTCCCATTGGACTCACCCCTCTCAATCTAAGTCGCTTTCGTAAGTAGTTATTATTATCTTCTACTTGTCTTTATTATATAGCGTCTATCTACCTTTAGCAATAGAAAAGTTATGTGTATTCATAATACATATTATTCATTAGAATTTATTATTCTAATGAATAAGTCTTAACATCTCTTTCTACGATATATAATTTAGAATGATTTTATCCAATCAAAAAGGAACGTTTCCTTTTCTGGAGAATAAAGCAAGAGCTAATAAAAAAGCTCGTGCTAGAAAGGAGAAAGATAATGCGCAAATCTTTCACTGTCGCACTCGCCGCCTCAGTCGCTTTGATAACAGGAGCCGCTTCTTATATGTTACTCACGCCAAACGAGCCACCCGCAGCTGCCAAGGAAGAAGCAGTTGTTTATCCGACCGCACCGCCGCCCCCCACTGGGGTACCAGTCAAAACAAGCGAAAAAGCACCATCTGATGCTTCAGTATCGCAAAAATCACCAAGTTTAGAAGAACCAAGCGAAGAAAAAGCAGAAACATTTCAGCCTCAGCTAAATAAAAATTTTAATAAACCAGCTCCATCACCCAATTTATCAGACTACGACTACTCAATTAAACAGCCTAAAAAACAAGAATATCACGTCTCACCAAATGTTTCCGTTCATAATCAGACCGTAGAAATTAAGTTGGATCAAGACGGTGATCAAAGTGTAAATGTAACAACATCCAAACAAGTCTTCTTAAAAAATAAATTCTAACCGTAACCTCGGGAGGTTCTAACTTTGCAAAAATCAAAGGTATTGCTTTGTTCTTTTCGGCCGCTCCTGCTAACATTCCTTACCATTTTACTGCTCTCCATCAATAGTCTGGTCTTGGCTTCGGAAGATCAGGAACAAGTATACTTAACGATCCTTTCTGTAAATGATTTTCACGGCGCCCTTGCCAATAAAGGTCCTGGCAAAGATCCAGGCGCCGCTGGATTAGCTACATTTATTCAGCAAGAACGCGCTAAAAATCCAACAGGTACACTGCTGCTATCGGCTGGTGACATGTTCCAAGGAACAGTTGATTCCAACCTGCTTTATGGCAAACCGGTCCTAGCCATGATGAATGCTCTTGCCTTTGATGCACTATCCATTGGCAATCATGAATTTGACTGGGGAATACCTGCTTTAACGAAACTAAAAGAAAACTCTCGCTTTCCTTGGGGCGGCGCCAATATTAGATTGCAAGAAGAAATTCCCGCCTTTGCTCTGCCTTACCCTAACACAAAGCAGCCTTTTATGATTGTAACAAAAGATCACTTGAAAATTGCTATTATTCCGCTGACCACACCAGAAACAACAACCAAAACCAATCCGCGCATCGTAAAAGACTACTCCTTTGAAAATCCCGCTACGACGGTAAAGAATCTACTGCCAGCCATCAAACAGTCCGGAGCCGATCTTGTGATCCTATTAGGCCATATTGGCAGCGTTCAAGACAATACGGGAAGAATTACTGGCGAGGCGGCTGATCTGGCGAATGCACTGCCTAAAAACGCTGTGGCCGCCATCGTAACAGGTCATACGCATCTCGTTGTCGCTGGCAACGTCAATGAGATTCCCATAGTCCAAGCAGGCTATCGCGGCCAACATGTAGGAGAAATTCGGCTCACCTATTCGAAAAAAGAAAAACGAGTCGTTGCCGCCCAAGAAGAAACGTTTGATCTCACTAAACTCTCCCTCACGCCTGATCCTACTGTAAAAACCATTGTTCGCACCTATGAAGCGCAGATAGCGGCAACGAAAAAACAAGTCATCGGCCAAATTGGCGCCCCGATGGTCCACGAACGGTATCATCCCAGCGTATCACTTATGGGACAATGGGTCACTGATGCCATGCGCCAGGCGACCGGAGCAGATGTGGCCTTTCAAAATGGCGGCGGTCTCCGCGCCAGTTTCGCTACTGGACCGATTACTTTAGGCAATCTTTATGAAGTTCTTCCTTTCCATAATACGTTAAGTACCATGGAGCTTACCGGCAGAGAAATTCGCCAAATTCTCAGTTATGGCATCCTAAACCCAAAGGTAGGCATGCTTCAATTCTCAGGGCTTACTGTCGTCTATGATACTGCCCAGGAGCCGAATGAACGAATTATCTCAGCAACCCTCGCCGATGGTAGCCCCCTTGATTCCGATAAGTTTTATAAAGTAGTTACGAATGATTTTCTGGCCAGCGGCGGCGACGGCTATCCCTGCTTTACTACCGCTAGAAATCGCGAAGATACAGGGATTGATGTACAAGATATTTTGATTGACCAATTGCAGCAAAAGCAGCCGCTCACCGTAACCGATGATGAACGCTTCACCTTGCTAAATAATCCGCTAGATAATAATAAATAACACCTCGATAGATAAATAAATAAGAATACGAAAAAACGGCAGTCTCATACTTTGTTGATGAGACTGCCGTTTCTTTTTTGATTAGCTAAATAGAACTCGCTCGATCTACTACCTGGCGAGTTATCTACAAGTTAAGATTTCAAAAATACTAAATACGAAGCGCTATATTTCCGTCCTGATCAAAAGTAAGGGGATATGTTTCCCCAATGATTATATCGGACCGTTCCGAAAGTTCTGGCACAATCGCTGCCGATACAAAACACTCTGACAAGAATAGCGTATTAGGGATAATGACTAGGCGAAGTTTTTCCGGTTCAATACCGGATAAACTATAGAGTGCTGCTTCCATCACTTTTTCTTCGGTAGCAAAATACATCGGTATGGCCGCTCGCACGACAAAAGTGCTTGTAAGACAATTAAGATACGTTTTCGGTCGATCCATTTTTTGCACTAATTTTTCCGTCACAAAATCAGCCATCCCCACGCCGGTGGCATTTCCATGGGACTCTTCCGACAAATCAAGTACGGCGATACGCTGAATCGACGGCGACTCCGGCTCGGCCACACCATGAATCCGAGCCCGGCCAATAATATTCGTATCAATGCCTGTACCACTAAAATTTTTTCCCATTTCCTGAATAATTAATAGATCCAGCTCGGAAACTGGTAAAGCAGGCATAAGCGATTTCGAGTATTCAAGAACTTTACTTTCTGTTTCAATCATATTTTCCCGATCAATCCCTTGAATAAGCGCTGTTTCTTCATAGGCATTTTCCACAATAGCCAGACCGCCGAGAACAGGTACATGATCTAAAATTACTTGACCGATTTCGGTTAAGAGCCGCGGCAATTCCGCCGGGCCAAAACTATGGAACTGCTGGGCGCCTTTCGGGCCTCCCAGGCCGACAACGAGTTTTTTTATGAGACCGCTCTCTACAGTTCCTTTAAAGGAAGTATGGGTTTTGACGCGGTTTACGACGATAATACCATCCATAGACAAAGCAGACTCCAGCATATACGTAGCAAGGCCGCTTACCGTACGGGCAATGAGCTTCGATTCAGCACAAGTCAGAACAGGCGCCCCAAGAGCTTCTTCCGTAATACCGAGGCCATCGAGCATTTCTTTTTGCCCTGCCGCCGTACCGCCGCCATGGCTTCCCATCGCGGCAAGCAAATAAGGTTCGCCGCCTAAGGCCCGCACAAAATCAATTGTCAGTTTGAGTAGTGGCAGCAAATTTTGTATGCCACGGCTGCCCGCCGTAATTCCAATTTTTTGTCCTGGTTTAATTTTGACAGTCAAATTGAGTTTTTCTAGTTCTTCTGCTACCGTTTTTGGCAAATCGTTCACTAAGGGACGTGAGAAAACCTGTTTTACGCGATACATCGTAGGCAAATTCATCGACTTATCTCCCCTCATCACAATCTCATCTTAGCCTTATTATAATAATTTTTTTGATTTTTGTGGCAAAATTTTCACTGAATCAGCCAAAAGCAACCACAAAGCGGTCGTTTATTCACGCAAGACTCGTTATAAGTTCACATAGAATTCAAGACGCTTCGTATTGGCTCTGCTCACAGGAATCTCTGCTCCTTTAGCACCGCCCAGCTTCAACAAATAACCGCGATTGAACCATGATGCAATTTCCCGTACCTCATTCATATTGACAATATAATTGCGATGACAGCGAAAGAAGCTGGCAGGATCAAGCTTCTGCTCAAACTCCTGCAAGGAATACTTTGTATAATATTTATCACCATCTACAGTCTGCAGAAACACTTCACGGTTTTCTGCACAGATAAACTGAATCTTTTCTACGTCAAGAATCGTTGTTTTCTCATTAGCCGTAACGCCCAGCCTTTTAATATAAGGCACAGACTGCTGCTTGCGGCTGCGGTTATCAATCAGAATACTTTTAAAATAGAGCTTGCGGATTTTTTGCAGAACCCTTTGAATATCTTCTTCGTCAAAAGGCTTTAATACATAATCAAGCGCATTCACTGAAAAGGCTTGTAGCGAATAGTCATCATAAGCTGTCACAAAAACAATCAAAGGGCTGTCCGTCGCTTTTGCTAATTGAGCCGCAATTTCTAAACCACTTTGTCCCGGCATCTGAATATCCAGAAAGAGTAAATCAGGCTTAAATTTCTCTACTAAAGTCAAAGCCTCATCGCCATCATAGCCAATGCCAAGAACCTGAGTATTGCAGTTTTCCTCTAAGATACGACGGAGCAAATCAGCCATAACAGCTTCATCATCAACAACTACAGCCGTAAGCGCTTTCATTATGGATTCCCCCTTGTAATCATATAAGGTAAACAAACAGTCACTGTCGTCCCTGCATCAATTTGGCTGGTAATCGCTAAACCATATTCAGCGCCATAAAGCGACTGTAACCGTTTATTCACATTCTGTAAACCAATCCCTGTACCGCTAGAAGAAGGCAGCACCATCTCGCCTTGCTCAAAAGACTGTAACGTCTCTTTGGCTATACCTACGCCATTATCCTGGACCTGTACATATAAAAACTTACCTTCCGGCCACGCTTTAATCTCAACTTGACCGCCGCCTTTTTTGCGGCTTAATCCGTGGCGAATGGCATTTTCAACAAGAGGCTGCAATGAAAAAACGGGCACAGGATGACTCAGTAACTCTTCTGATATACTGATGACAATCTCCAGTCTAGAGCCAAAACGAACCTTCTCAATGCGGCTATAATGCGAAACAGTTTCTAATTCCTCGCCTAAAGTAACAATTTCCTGGCCGCGTTTTAGCATGCGACGCAGCAATTGAGCTAAGTCTTTAATCAAAGCACTGGCTGTCTTGGGATCAGCCAAAACCAGCGCTTGTACTGTTCCCAAAGTATTAAAGAAGAAATGGGGATTAATCTGAGCCTTAAGCATATTATACTCGGTCTGCAGTAACAATTGCTGTTTTTCCGCGAGCTTCTGCTGAGCCAATAATGGGCCGAGAAAATCAGCAATTCCCTGAATGACTTCTCGTTCAAAATAAGAAATCGTCTCATAATTGATTTTATAGAGCTTAATTGTGCCAAGAAGCTGCTCTCCCACTAAAAGCGGTGCATCAATGACCGCAGTAAGCATGCAACCTTGATGGGGACAGCCGATCTCTTGACGGCCGCTAGTGATTACCGTCTGCCGCCTCTCAATGGCCCGCTTCGTCGCTGCCGTAATAATCGGAGTTCCTACAGCATGATGATCAGCCCCTTCGCCAATAAAAGCGAGGACTTTCTTATCGTCAGTAATACTGATGGCCGCTGCCTGGGTTTCATGATAAATAATCTGGGCAATTTCCGCCGCTGTATGCTCGTTTAAACCTTTTTGCAAAAAGCTAGTGGTTTGCCGAATCATTCGCAGTGATTTTTGTACCGATAAAGCCTGAGCCTTATCTTGTTCGCGAAACACATCGCCCACAATATAGCAAAAAAATACAACAGCAGAGCAATTGGCAAGAATTGTCGGCAGAGCAATCGCTTGTTCCAAGGCCACAGCCGCCTCAAAGGATTCTGATAAGGTAATGATCATAAATTTTAGCAAAAGTTCGCAGATAAGCGCCGTAGCTAAAACCGTTTTAACTGTCATGCGCTCCTGTTTATAGATAATATAAACGAAGCCACTAATTAGTCCGGCCAAAATATTCGACCAGACAGCCGGCCACATGGTAAAACCGCCAATAAAATACCGCACAAAAGCGCCAAGGGCCCCAGCAATAAATCCGACAAGCGGTCCGCCCAAAAGCCCGCCGGCAATCGGTCCCACAATACGCTGGTTGGCGCTTGAACCGAGAACAGGAATCCCCATCCACGTACCAAGAATAGAAATACCGCCAAAAATAAAGCCTAGCATCACCTTATCTTGCAGACGATATTCAGAGCGCGTCACAGTGCGGCGAATTAAGGGAAACCGCGTGAGAAGGTAGCCAACTATACCGATCAGCGACGTATGATATAAAATATTCAAAACTAAATCTGGATAAAAAAACACGCCTACACCTCTTTATTGCGGCATATCATGATGAGTAAGAATAATCAAAATACTTTTTTCTGTAAAAAAGCAGGAGAATCCTTCAGACTCTCCTGCTTTTGGGGAAATAAACATTTATCTGCAATTTTATTTAATCAAAGCAAAGCCAAGTTCAATGGCTTTTTCATTCAGCGCTTCCGTTCCTTTTGGTACACGCGATAGAACCGCTTTCACTAAGGATTCTTTCGTTACGACATTCGTAATCGCCGTCATAGCGCCAAGTGCAACGATATTAGCAAACAATACTTTGCCTAAACCTTCCTGGGCTGTATGGGTGATCGGCAGTTCATAGACTTTTTTATACTGTTTCTGCGGCAATTCCGTTACAAACAGGCTGTCTGTAATCAAAATGCCTTCTTCCGTTAAATCGCCTGTATATTTCTTACAAGCTTCCTGGCTCATAGCGAGTACCAGATTGGGCACGGTAATTTTCGGGAAGTGAATCGGTTTTTCCGAAATCAATACTTCCGATTTACTCGAACCGCCGCGCGCTTCCGGTCCATAGGACTGGGATTGTACTGCCAGTTTCCCATCGCGAAGGGCTGCTTCTGCTAATATAATTCCGCCTAGGATCAGACCTTGTCCGCCTGTTCCTGATAATCGTAGCTGCTGCATCTCTTATTTCGCCCCTTTCTGGGCCTGGTCAATGATCAGGTCATATTGTTTCGTATATTCCGGCGCTTCCGCTTTATGAAGTACACCGATAATAAACTTGTCGGCAAGCTGTTCTTCCGTCATCTTAGCAGCCTGACCCGCTGTTACGGCATGGTCTCTCTGCCATTTCATCATCGCAGCGCCGTCGCCGCGTTTGTTCTGACGACCAAAGCCAATTGGGCAAGCCGTTACCGCTTCTACTAAGGAGAAACCGTCATGGGCAATGGCTTCGGCAATGAGATCCGAAAGCTGCTGCGCATGGAAAGTCGTACCGCGACCAACGAAGGTAGCGCCAGCGGCTTTCGCTAATTCTACTACATTAAAGCTCCGTTCAATCGTGCCATAAGGCGCAGTAGTGGCTTTACTATGGGTTGGCGTCAACGGGGAATACTGACCGCCTGTCATGCCATAGATGTTGTTGTTGAACAGAACGACTGTCAAGTTAATGTTGCGGCGTGCCGCATGAATGAAGTGATTGCCGCCGATGGCCGTAGCATCGCCGTCACCAGTCATAACGATGACATTCAGTTCCGGATTGGCCAGTTTCACACCCGTTGCAAAAGGAATGGCCCGACCATGGGCACTGTGTACCGTATCAAAATCTAGATAGCCTGACGCACGGGAAGAACAGCCGATCCCTGATACGATCGTTGTTTTATCCTGGTCTAAGCCCAGTTTATCAATTGCTTTTACGGTCGCGCTTGTTACTACGCCGTTACCGCAGCCAGGGCACCAAATATGGGGCAGACGAGGGCGATAATACTGATCAATAAGTTGTTCCATGCTTTTCATACTTACGCCTCCTTGGCGAGCTTTTCCAGAGCTTCGTATAACTCAGCCGGAGTAATCGCTTCGTTGTTGTATTTTGCATAGGAGATCACTGGCACTTTGCCATTTACCGCTTTTTGTACTTCTCCTACATATTGACCGCAGTTTAATTCAGGGACAATAATCGCTTTGACTTTTGTCGCTAATTCTTCTACTTGTTTCTGGGCAAACGGCCAGATTGTAATCGGACGGAACAGACCCACTTTGATGCCTTTGGCTCTAGCTTCGTCAATCGCTGCATAAGCTGTACGAGCTGTACCGCCATAAGCCACTACGGCATATTCGGCGTCTTCCATGCAATATTCTTCGTAAGTCACAATATCGTCTAAGTGATCGCTCAGTTTCTTATTCAAGCGATCCATCTGCGCTACCGTAGCCGCTGGAGAACCGTTCGGGAAGCCGCTGTCATCATGAATGAGGCCTGTTACATGGAAGCGATAGCCTTCGCCAAAAGCAGGCATCGGCGGAACATCGTTCGTGCCGGCTGCATAAGCTTTATAGTCTTTCGACGGTTTTTCCGTCGGCTGTTTGCGCTGCGGCTGTTTAATATCGTCATAATTTTCCGGAAGATCAATGCGCTCACGCATATGTCCGATTATTTCGTCCATTAACATGATCACTGGAACGCGGTATTTTTCCGACAATTCATAAGCACGAATGGTCAGGCTGAAACATTCTGGTACACTGGCCGGTGTTAACGCAATGATCGGATGATCGCCATGGGTTCCCCAGCGAGCTTGCATTACATCGCCTTGTGACGGAGATGTCGGCTGGCCAGTCGAAGGACCTACCCGCTGTACGTTGGCAATCACGATGGGTACTTCAGCAATTGCTGCATAGCCTAAGAGTTCTTGTTTTAAAGAAAAACCAGGGCCGCTAGTAGCGGTAAGAACTTTTTTACCAGCTAAAGAAGCGCCGATAATAACGCCAATCCCGGAAATTTCATCTTCCATTTGGATAAACTTGCCGCCTACCTGAGGGAGGCGTTTTGCCATTAATTCGGCAATTTCAGTGGACGGCGTGATAGGGTAGCCGCCAAAAAAACGAGCGCCAGCAGCGATAGCGCCTTCTGCGCAAGCTTGGTTGCCCTGCATCAGGACAGTTGCCATAGAGAGTCACTCCTTTATTTTTCAACGAAAATAGCGTAATCCGGGCAGCGCAGTTCACACTGTTTGCAGCCGATACAGCTTGCTTCATCGACAATTTCCACTTTTTCTACTTCATTGACTTTAAGAACCTGTTTCGGGCAGAACGCCACACAGATCCCACAGCCTTTACAACGGTTGATGATTTGCTTCAGTTTCAATCTGTTCACCTCCAACCAAGAAAGTGGGGGCGGCGGCTTAGCCGCCAAGCCCTTATTCTACATCAAAAATTTTACCGGGATTTAAAATCAAGTTAGGATCTAATGCCTTTTTAATTGCTTTCATCGCAGCAAGTTCTACAGGGTCCGTAAATTGTTCCATGAGCCCTTTCCGTTTATAACCAATACCATGTTCACCAGAGAGTTTTCCACCAAGGCGATAAACTACGGTATATAGATCATTTTGGAAATCGGCAATTTTCTTCGTCCACTGTGCATCAGGCACATCGCCCTTCAAAATATTCAAGTGAATATTGCCATCGCCAGCATGACTAGCTGTACGAGTCACAAGACCATACTTTTCACGCAAGATAGCGATTTCATGCATCATGGGAGCAATTTGATCTACCGGTACAACAATATCTTCTTTTGCTGCTGTCAAGCTTTCGTGGCGTACCGCTTCCGCAAAGGACTTGCGGGCCCGCCAGATTTTTTGTGGATCAGCTACCAAAACGCTCAATGCGCCATTGTCGGTGCACAGTTCGTCGAGGGTCACACTCTTTTCATCAAGCTGATCTTCTGTATCTGCTTCTACTTGAATAATGACATAATTGCCATTATCGCTGTGCGGCAGTTTTTCATTCAAAAATTTCTCTACGCTTTGAATCGTAATCGTATCCATAAACTCCACGCAAGTCGGCGTAATGCCAGCTTTGATAATCTTGCCGACAATATTAATAGCCGATTCTACGTCAGGGAAAATCGCTAAAAGATCGATAATATTCGCCGGTAGAGGTTTTAATTTAAGAGTAATTTTTGTAATAATTCCCAAGGTACCTTCTGAACCAATAATGAGCTGCTCTAAATTGTAGCCTGTAGTGTTTTTTTCCAGACGACCGCCTAAAGTGGTAATTTCGCCATTTGGCATAACGACTTCCAAGGCATAGACTTGATGTCTTGTCGTACCGTATTTTACGGCTTTGTTGCCACCGGCATTTGTTGCTACATTACCGCCGATAAAGCAACTATCACCGCTGCAAGGATCTCCAGCGTAGAAAAGATTCTTTCCTTTTACTTCTTTCTGGAATTCTTCCGTTCTAACACCTGGTTCAATCACTGCATACAAGCTGTCTTCATTAATTTCTAAAATACGGTTCATTTTTTCAATGCTAAGCACAATTCCGCCCAGTTGCGGTACAACGCCGCAAGCTAGACCAGTACCGGCTGCGCGAGGTACTAAAGGAATCAGATACTTATTAGCCAGTTTCACAACAGCGGAAACCTCTTCTGTTGTTTCTGGCAATACAACTACATCAGGCATATGAGCATATTGACTGTCAGGAACCTCGTCATGGCTATAAGGTTCCATGATATCAGGATCAGTAATTACTTTTTTGTCACCCAAAATCGATTTCAGTTCCGCAATGACCTCAGGAGTTACTTTATTGTACTTTTGCATGTTCCATCTCTCCTCATCTTCATATACACATGACGCAATTTTGTGTCTATGTCTATTATAAAGTGTTACAGAGATTTTGTAATTGAAAATGGGACGAATCTGCCGCAAAAATAGACCAGTTGTTAAAAATCGGCGCCCAACTGAGCCAAGTTCTGCAAACAGTAAAAAAATTCGTTTTATTATGGATACATAAATACCAATTTTTTTTCGCCCATGCATACTTCTTGCTTTAAAAACCAAAACTTCCAGCATTTAGCTGGAAGTTTTTTATCAATCAAGAAATATGAACTTGTTTTTATGCAACTCGTACAAGTAAGAAAAGCATCTTACGATTCGGCTGCTGATAAAGGAGTGTGACTAACTTTATCGTAAGCCGTCTGCTTTATGCCTTTTTATTTGATTAGCGAGTTCATTCTACCATATCTTTTTTATCAGGACAAGTACTTTTTTTATTTTTCTGAACCGACAAAATTCTCCATAATCATCGATATAAAACAAGGAAATACTGTTATCTTATAGAAATAAAAATAAAAGAAAATAATTATGAATTATATTTTATTCCTTTTTTCGTAACTAATCGGTCCCTCGAATTATTTTGAAATCAGGAGGTATGATTATGTTTGAAAAGAAAAAAAGCGTATCGATCACGCCAGGATCTTATTCTGGCAAAGATCCCATTACCAAAGCCTTTTTAGATACAAACCAAGACTTATTAGGTTATCTAACAGCGCTAAAGCCAATTATCGAACAACACCACAACGACATTACTGACCGTTTTTACCAGCGGATTTTAGAAGTTCCCTCAATCCGAGAATTTATCCAAAATCATTCTACTGTAGAAAGGCTGAAAAAAACCTTTCATCAGTTTCTCCCGCTCCTTTATGAAAGCAATATTACCGAAGAATATATTGCTAGAATGCGATTAATTGGCAATAAGCATAATGATATTAGATTGCCAGTGTCGTGGTTTATTTTAGCCTTATCCAACTTAAAGCGAATCTTGATCCCTATGATTCTAACTACCTATGGATCAAGCCCGAAAGAATTAGAAAAAATCCTGATAGCCTTCGACCAACAGCTCCAACTGATTCAGTCAGAAACGGTAAAATCCTTTACGGAGTGTCATACCTTAGAGCTCGAGGAAAAAATTAAAGCGGAAGAAGCCATGTTAGAAAAGCAAAATAAACTCTTATTACATGTGAAAGATTCTTCCCATGTCCTAGCGTCAGCAGCGGAGCAAACAACGGCCTCAGCCTCCCATATGGCTGTATCAGTCCAGAATATTAAAGATTCCTGTCATCAAGCAAAAGAAGAATCCAATCAAACCCGCCTAACCGCACTGGAAGGCGATAAAGTCATTAAGTCGACTCTGTCACAGCTTTCTGCAATGATTGATTTAAATATGGATGCCCAGAAAAAGGTCAGCCAGCTTGATGCTACATCAAAATCGGTTAGCAATATTATCGAAACAATCACCTCCATTGCCTCACAAACGAATCTGCTGGCCCTTAATGCCGCCATTGAAGCGGCGAGAGCTGGCGAGTCAGGTCGCGGTTTCGCCGTTGTAGCCGATGAAGTTCGTAAGCTTGCCGAACAAAGCCGCTCAGCCGCTGATGAAATTGCCCATTTAATTCGCCAAAACAGCGAGTCAACCGTAGAAGTTGTCACAAGTATGGCCGATCAAGCCACAACAATGGAAAAAGTAGGGCAGGCTGTAACGGAAAGCTCTGAGCGTATGACGCTCATTGCTAGTTCCATTTCGAATAATTACAATCAATTGGAAACGATAAATAACTCCGTAAATGATTTATCACGAAATTCCCAGGAAATTGAACGAGCAGCTAGTGAAGTGGCCACCTCGGCTTCGGGCCTGTCTCGCTTAGTCGAACAATCTAATTATTAAAACAGTAATGATTTCTCCCGTTTTTTACGATACTTTTAGTAGGAGGAATTTTATGGCCGAAGAACTAGCAATCGAAACAAAATGTCTTTCTTGTGATGGTACAGGCTGGCAAAACGGTCAGGAATGTCCACACTGCAAAGGTTCGGGAACGATTTTAACCGAAGAAGGAAAAGCGCTGATTTATTACTTAAAAGAATGTATCCGCATATCGGAACATTAAGCATAAGCAATGATTCTAAAGGAGGGATTTACTATGATTTATACTCGTACTGGTGATAAAGGAACAACTAGCTTACTTGACGGAACTCGTATCCGTAAAAACAGTATTCGCGTTGATAGCTATGGCACCATTGATGAATTAAATTCGTTGCTGGGCTTTTCCAAGCATTTTATCCCTGATAAATTAATTGTGGAAAGAATTCACACTGTCCAGAAAGAACTCTTCTCTGTAGCGGCAGAATTGGCTGATCCAGAAGGGAAAAACTATCCATCCCATCTTGGTGACGAAGAAATTAAACGATTTGAAGGCTGGATTGACGAATATGTAGAAAAAATCAAACCAGAACCGCGTTTCATTGTTCCCGGCAGCAGCCAGGCCTCAGGAAGTCTGCACGTATGCCGCACCGTCTGCCGCCGCGCTGAACGAATCATGTTATCGCTCGATGAATTAGAGCCAATCAATCCTTATCTGATTAAATATGTAAATCGACTTTCTGATCTGATCTATATTTTCGCTCGTTATCTTGAAGATACCCAAGAACTCGTCGAGTTCAAAAAATAAATTAGGCGGTGCCCATTATGCCAATTGTTACAGGTCTCACACCAAACACAGGGAAATATACCCTAAAAACTACTAGCGAAGATGCTAGTACTGATTCAACTAAGACTGGGACTTCCTCATCGAAGACAGCCACCAGCCTTGATTCCTATTCTTTTTCACAGGAAGCTTTGTCACTCGCCAATTATTTATCAGATGACAAAGAGGATGACAGTACAACCTTAGCTGACATGCTAACAGAAAATCAAACAAAAGCATCCAGTCAACTGACCAAAGAAATGAAAGCGAGCGGTAAACTTACCAAAAACACTACCGACTCCGATACCAATACCAATCAAACCTTGGCGGA
This sequence comes from Pelorhabdus sp. sgz311002, assembly GCF_056134285.1. NCBI lineage: Bacteria > Bacillati > Bacillota > Negativicutes > Selenomonadales > Sporomusaceae > Pelorhabdus > Pelorhabdus sp. sgz311002. The sequence goes on from NZ_JBWBCL010000011.1 coordinate 66,359, forward strand.
TTATATGTTCCAAGATAGTAAAGACAGCAGTTCGTCCTTGTACCAAATCCTCACTTATGGCCAAAATGGCGCATTAAATCTTATGCAAAAAAAATAACAGAACGAACTAAAACGCCCTTGCTTCTACGCATTCGAAGCAAGGGCGTTCTTTTATTTATCTTTTTCCGGCTGAGGTCCTGGTAATTCATATTGATAAAAGCTTAAATCAAGCCAACGATCAAATTTATAACCAGCCTGTTTTACGGTACCGCTAAAAGTAAAACCCAGTTTTTCATGCATAGCAATACTGGCGTCATTCGCCGCATCAATCCCAGCTACAAGCGTCTTATAGCCTTGTTCTGCGGCAAGGCGGATTAGCTCTTGTAACAACTTCGTTCCTACACCACTTTTACGATACTGCTCATCGACATAGACAGAATGCTCTATGGTATAGCGATAACCAGGCCAGTCACGAAAGGGTCCATAACTAGCAAATCCAGCGACCTCGCCGTCTTGCTCAAAAACTAACACAGGAAAGCCCTTCTGACACTTCTTATCAAACCAGAATTTTCGCTCTGCTAAAGAATGTTCTTGTTCATCATAAACAGCAGTCGTATAAAGAATTGCATGATTATAAATCTGAGAAATTTTCACCAAATCAGCCTCACAGGCGCTGCGAATCATTCCTATCCCTTCTTTTCTTATAAGCTTTATTTATTCTCGAAACATAGACGAACGAATCATACCATTGTACAATAAACAAAAATACTGTATCGCTATTAGGAGGGAAACGAGTGACTTCGCTAAAAAACACATCGAAGGCAACGGCTTGTGCCGCTGTTTCTGCTTATAAACCAGAACAATCTTGGCTCTTATTTCATGACGAACAATTGATCGTCAAAGGGAGCGATGGAAATTTTACACTACCCCAAACCAAAGATCTTATTGGACTGACCGGTTTTGATACACCGCAGTCACTTACAGCCTTAGACGGACAGACCTATTATACGGCTTCGGCTAATCCCCAAGTCTTGCCAGAAAATTTTCATTGGAAAACCTTGCGCCAGCTAGCGGTGAATCCGGCTCATCCCATTACCCAAGCAGCTTATCATATCTATCACATTACGCATTGGCTTAAAAAAAATAAATTTTGCAGTTGCTGCGCTGCACCGCTTACCTCTTCGCCAACCGAACTCGCTCTAGTCTGCCCAGCCTGCAAAAACATAGTATATCCTCGTATTTCACCAGCAATTATTGTAGCTGTAAAAAAAGATAATAAAATTCTGCTCGCTCAGGGAAGCCGTTTTAAAACCCCCATGTTCAGTACGTTAGCTGGCTTTGTCGAAGCAGGTGAAACCATCGAAGACTGCGTACGCCGAGAAATCCGCGAAGAAGTGGGCATTGAAGTAAAAAATATTCGCTATGTAAGTAGTCAACCCTGGCCATTTCCTGATTCACTGATGCTAGGCTTTACAGCTGAATGGGCCAGCGGCGAAATTCAAATCGACAATGAGGAAATCCTCTCTGCCAATTGGTTTGACGCAGATCACCTTCCCTTAATTCCAACACCTGGCAGCATTGCTAGGCAGCTGATTGATTCCTTTGTAGCCGAACAGAACGGAAAAATCAATCAGAGCCGCTAACTTCAGCAAAGTTTATTTTATCTATTACGAAGTTTAAATTTATCATCCATTGTTTCTTCTAAGCGATCTGTAGCATTGCCAGGATCCATCGAAATCTTAGCAATATGAGCAAGCATTTCCGGCGTTAAAGTAAAGTCAACAGCTGCAAGCGATGGTTCAAGCTGCGCTAGATTTCTTGCCCCGACAATGGGCGCTGTAATCGCCGGATGAGACTGAACCCAACGAATTGCGAGCGTAGCCGGATGAACGCCAAGCTTTTCGGCATAGGCGGCAAACTCTGCCGCAATCTGATAGTAAGCAGGATTGCCATAACGTTTAGCATACTGTTCTTTCTCAGTAATTCGCCCTGTAGCTCCAGCTGCTTGCTTCGTATATTTTCCCGCTAACAATCCCGCGCCTAACGGACTATAAGGAATTACTGATAAATTTTCCGACAAGGCAAGCGGCAAAATCTCCACTTCCGCCTGACGTTTCACGAGATTATACATCGGTTCAATACATTCAAAGCGCGCTAAATTTCTTAATTCCGCTATGCCAAGCGCTTTGGCAATTTGCCAGGCAGCCCAATTACTTACGCCAAGATACAGCACCTTACCTTGTCTCACCAGATCATCAAGGGCGCGGAGCGTTTCTTCCATAGCAACACAGGGATCAAAGTGGTGAATGAAATACAAATCAATCCGATCGGTTTGCAGACGGCGCAGGCTTTCTTCCACTGCTGTCATGATATGTCGGCGCGATGATCCCAGTCCGTTCACATCCTGATGAATCCGCTGCGAAACTTTTGTTGTTAAAACAATATCATTACGGCACTCTCTAATCAGATTCCCTAAAATAGTCTCAGTTCTGCCGCCGCCATAGTTATTAGAGCAGTCAAAAAAATTAATTCCCGCCTCGCGACAACGATAAAATAGCTGCTTTGACTCTGTTTCATCGGCTTCCGAACCAAAAGTCATTGTGCCAAAACATAATTCCGATACGAGCACGCCAGTTCTGCCTAATAACTTATATTCCATCTCTTTCCCCTCCGATTGTTATAATAAAAAACGTTGCTATTTTCGCCTTATTTCCTTTTAATTCCTGCCTATAGAAAATGATCCTTCTGAAACCTTCTAAAAACACGCTACTACCGACACTTTCATATGCATAATCCAAAAAATAAAAAGGGCCTTAACGGCCCTTTTTATTTTTAGACTTTAAATTTGCTAACAGCATTTTGTAGATTTTGGGCAAGCTTAGCAAGATTCATGCTGGCCGAAGCAATTTCTTCCACTGAGGCTGACTGCTCTTCCGTAGCTGCCGAGATGGATTCCGCTTCCGTAGCTGTTGCCTTGCTCACTCCGGTGATGCTTTGCACTGCATCTACGATATTTTCGCTGCTGCTCGCTAATTGCTGTACCACTGCGGAAATATCGGTTACTTGACTTGATACATTGTCAATCAAACCGCGAATCTCATCAAAGGACTTTCCAGCTGTCTGGACAACCTGAGCGCCAGTTTTTACTTCATCAGAGCCTTTATTCATAGCGCCTACGGCTTCTTCTGTATCTTTCTTAATTTCCGTGATCAACCCGGAAATTCGTTTTGCTGCTTCTTTCGATTGCTCCGCAAGCTTACGAACTTCCTCGGCCACTACTGCGAAGCCTCTGCCTTGTTCGCCTGCTCTAGCCGCTTCAATTGCTGCGTTAAGAGCTAACAGGTTTGTTTGTCCGGCAATCGCGGTAATGTCTTCCACAATCTGACCAATCTCTTGAGAGCGAAGGCTAAGCTTATTTACTGCCTGAGCCGCATTCACCGATGTTTTCTCAATTTCATTCATCTGATCCACTACTTTGCCCACAGCTTCGCTGCCTTTGAGAGCTGAGCGAGCTGTATTGTCGGCAATTGCTGCAACTGCTGTGGCGTTGCTTGCGGCTTGTTGAACGCCGCCGGACATTTGCGTTACTACATTGAGCGTATCGGCTGCGGCCGAAGATTGTTTATTCACACCATCGGCTACGGCAATAACCGATACAGCTACTTGATTTGATGCCTGAGCTGACTGTTCCGCATTGGCTGTTAATTCTTCCGATGCGGCGGCAACTTGCTGCGCATCATCAATGACTTCGGCCATAATTGTTCTGAGGTTGGCGATAAAGGCGTTGACGACTTTTGCTAAATCACCGACTTCATCTTTGCTGTATATGGGGATTTCCTGGGTTAAATCGCCGCCTTTTTCCACAAGATCACCTAGCGATTTTTCCAAAGTTCTAAGAGGCCGTACCACCGATAAAGCAATGGCTACCGCGATAATCGTACCGCTGATGGCACTGATGATCGATGCTGCAAGTAAGCTGATTTTGCTATAGGAAGCGGCTTGGATGCTAAGAGCAGCTGACTCTTCCGCACCAGTTTCGTTAATTTTCACGAGTTTTTGTAACAGCTCATCCATTTCATTTACGAGGGGACGACCTTTGACAAACTCACGATTGGCTCCAGCAAAATCATTTTTGCGGGCATATTCTTTGATTTTTCCTGCAATACCTTGATATTCTTGCCATCTGGCTACAAATTGCTCGTAAGTTTTTCTTTCTTCCGGGCTGCTAATTAAGGCTTCGTAAGCAACTCGGTCTTTCTCTACTTTTTGCTGCCTGTCCGTAATCAGTTGATCTAAACGATCCATAGCTGCGCTATCTGATTCGAGAGCAAAAGCGTAAAGGAATCGGATGTAGTTTAAGAAATTATCATTGATTTTGCCAACTGCTTTAATGCTGGGAACCCAATTTGTAGCAAGTTCATTGACTTCACTTTGTGCTTTATTGAGCTGGTAGAATACGAAGGATGAAGAAAGTATGCTGATTAGAATTACTAAGGAAAAACCTAACGAAAGTTTCTTTTTTATGGTCATGGGGATCGCCTCCTCAATCGTTTTTTATTATTTTTTATTCTTATTTTGATAACCTAGCGATTAATTATAGATACTTGGTTTGAATTGAAAGAGTGAAAAGGATGATTCGATCATATTTTTGATTTGGTCATTAGTAACTGTTTTCGTATGGGGAAGAATTTCATCGACGACAAGAGCCAGACACAGACCATTTGATTCGATTAAAATCACCCGCTTCGTATCTGACACTTCTTCCCTCGTATCTCTAATGACGGGAATGGAATCGCTTTCAGCCAATCCCTCTAACCACTTCTCATGAATCATACCTGTAACGATTTCTAGTGGAATTCCATATTCGGCAGCGCCCCAGCGAAACATGAGCAGCTCTTTCTTTTTCATAAAATCAGCTCCTTTCCGGTAGCTCGTCTTTCTTGTTGTTGTTGTTTTCTTTTTCCTCTTGAGTATAGTGTAATAGAACTAAATTGAAGTTACTTCTACCAAAAGATATATTTTGTAATAATTATTATTTGATAAAAAATACAGATAACATAAAGGTTTAACAGCATTTTGAAAGCAATGAAAAAACTATACCAAAAGTTATAGAAAACAATTCTAGTCATGAATCACCCCATTGATCCGCAAAAATAAAAAAAGCCCCACCTCAGCCTCGCGGCCAAAGTAGGGTGCTCACTCTTATTCTGCCAATTCTTTTATATAGTTCCTCCCAATGATCGAATACGGGTTTTAGCCAACTCAACAGCTGCTTTATCATCAGGTATATTCACAATAAGACTACGATAGTTATCAATAGCCTCCTGATATAGCTGCTTTTGTTCATAGGCAATCCCTCTGTTAAAATAAGCCTGTTTATATCTTGGATTTAGTTCAATCGCCTTATTATAATCAGTAATAGCTAAATCAAGCTGTTTCTTTTTAGCGTATTCTAGTCCTCGATTTTGATAGGCATAAGCATAATCAGGATCGATTTCGATTGCTTTACTATAATCGGCTATAGCTGAGTCTCCCTTGTTTAATTTCGCCAAAATATATCCGCGCCAAGCATAGGCAAAAGCATACTTAGGATTTAGCTCTATTGCCTTATTAAAATCGTTCAATGCTAAATCAAAATTTTTCTTATTCGAATAGGCTTCGCCGCGCTTGGCATAAGCAACAAAGTCATTAGGGTTATGATTTATTATATTTGTTAAATCATTAATTACTTTATCATAAGGGTTAACAGCTTGTTGATCTTCCACTGCAAGTTTTGCTTCGTCAGGAATCGTAAACGACTCAATTTCATCATACTTACTCATCGTCATGGTCATATGCATCTGCATATTGCTAAACAGATCTTTTAACTGTTGCTTTTTTTCAGTAGGTATCATAGAGCCTTCGGCCAATTTACCCCCAAACCTTTGCATAAAATCAGACAGATCCATATCCACGCCGGACAGAGTCATCGATTTTTTATCTATGGTAATCGTATAAGTTACATCGCCAATGGAACTTATAAAGTCATCCTTTAAATTCATTTTAGCTAAACCTACAGTACTCGCGTTGTTTTGTAATGTCTCCTTAATAAATTTTCCATCCATAACAGCTTGTATCACAATAGTATCTTGGTCTTCGCTTGTTATCCTAGCACTTTTTACTTGCTTGAGAAAATTTTCATACTCCTTATTGGGAGTAACTGACCCAATTAATGAGGATTGTTTATGCCACTTGCCATCGGTATAAGTATATATCAGTATTTTAGGGCCTGATTGCTCCATGTATTGAAGCAATGTCATATGTGTCTGGGAGCTTTGAATAAGCTTTTCCTTATCACTGACTGAAAACAATATATCTGTTTTATTTTTGGCTAATAATGGATTATTAAAAATATCCATATCAATGTTTATTGTGCTATTCATATTCTTTCCCTGCGTATTCATAGCCATATCAATTGCCATAATCATATGGTAATTCTTAGCGAGTGCCATCTTTTGCTGAGTCATGGCCACCATTTCTTTAGCACGATCTGGCGATTCTGCCGCAGCAATGGAAGTAATCAACGAAACGATTAAGCAAAGCACAACTGCTATAGATAAACGAATTTTTAGCATATACTCCCCTCCCAATCTATAGCACGCAATCGTCCTTCACTGGCAAAAATGGCTGAAATACTGCTTAAAACAATGATAAGTACAGCAATTAAAACTCTTTTCAAAAGAATTCCCCCTCATCATTTAAACAAATTCCCTACTCACTACATTATCTATTTTTTATAATATTCCTTCAATACAGTTTTATAATAAAAAATCTACATAAAGACAAACAAAAAAGACATATCAAAAGGCTTTAAACCTTTGATACGTCTACATTCTTTCTTGGTGACCCACCGGGGAGTCGAACCCCGAACCTACTGATTAAGAGTCTGGTAAATACCTTTAGTTTACATTTCATTATGATGTAAAACCATTGATTTTATTGACTTTATAAACTTTTTTATTTTTATCCATTTGCTTATTTTTGAGTACTTTTTTCAAAGTAAGTGGCAAATAAGTGGCAATAAAAAACCGGAATAAACTCTTTACTTTCACGCATTTTTAGAATAATAAAGACTATGATAAGTGGCAATTTACAGCTATAAGTTTATTATTTACATTATGTAATACTTAATATTGTAGATAATCAGCCTGTACAATGAAAAATCCGACCTTAAAGGCCGGATCCACTTTTTATCGTACCGTCAATTACAAGTTGTCTCTTGGCTCCTTTAACGGCTTCAGTAGCAATCCTTATAAAATCGCCTGCCGCCGCCTGTGAGGGAGTATCAGCACTAAAAAACATTTGCTCTATGTTTACCAGCCATTGCGCGGCATCTTCCATGTAGCGGCCTAGTCGTTGTTGGTCAAAGTCTGTCATTCTATCGCCCCCATGTCATGTGTAGGGATTCTGTTTCTGCCGTACCGCCTGAAACAAAAGGTAAGTCACTTTTAGTGACCTGCTTTTACAGGCTTCAGCATGGCAAGAAAATTATCATATCGCTTTGGTTCTACCTCAAACACACAGTACCGACTAACCGCCGCCTCAACCCCGGCGTTAATGTCAATCAACATGTTCGCCTGATCCTCATTGCGAATCGCCGTAAGATCAATATGTTTACGGAGTTCAGCTATTTTTTCGTTGTGGAATTTAATATGTTCACCAAATCGGGTATGTTTCTTGATGTAGTTGATCAAACTTTGTCTTGTCATATTTTTTCGCCTCCGTTTTGGATTGTCATACAGGAATTAATAAAAGCATTGAGATCGCTTTCTCTAACCCTGTAGGCTCTGCCAAACTTAATAGCGTTTAACCGTTTTTCGCGTATCCACTTCCAAACATAAAACGGCTTGACATTGCAAATCTCAGCTACATCTTCGCAATTGTAAAAGTTCTCTCTTTCCAAATTTCCCACTCCTCTTTTTATCATGGTTTTCTTGATTATGCTGTGATAAAATAGAGGCGACATGGTGGCTTCTCAGTCCATTGTCGCCAGGCCTGTCCACTATTTGCAGTAGTGGCGGGCCTTTTACTTACTCTTCGTCCGTACTCTCGGCAAAGTCTTTATCGGCTTTAACTTTCAGAGGTTTCATACTCTGCACAAATTTAATTATGTCAGTTTCTGTTATTCTCCATACTCTACCGAACTTTGACGCTTCAAGCTTACCCTCAACAATATAATCTCGAACCGCTTTTTCGGTAAGTTGCAAGTATTCAGCCGTTTGCTTCACCGTAAATATTTTATCTATATTTCCACCCCCTCTACATTTTATATTTTAATATATTTTGTGATAACAATCAATAACTAATAATAACTAGAATCACAAACAGACTAATTATTAGTGATTTATCTGAAGTTAAATTACTCTTCTTCAGGTGAAATAACTCCCCATACCGCCCCTTCTTGATCAAGCAATTCCTTAACTGCTACTAATAGCTCATCTTTATCTCCAATATTTCTAGCAAGTAATGCAGAAACAAATTCATTAACCCCATGCAAGCCTAATGATAGTACTTCCATTGACGCTGGCCAATCCTCAATTTCATCATCTTCTTTTTCTTTAATAATTACGAACTCTACATCTGGTTCTATACGATTTTCAGCAGTGGCCCGATTAAAGTCATCACCCTCGTAAATAATCGGGCTATTTAAGTAAATTTCTAACAAATCTTGATTGTCATCATTTTCTACAATTTCATAGCATCCGTTTTTTCCAAAGTAATCTCTCATTAAAAGCACCTCCATTATATTCTTCCTAAAAATAGTGTCATCAAAGCCAGCAATTGCTAAATACTACAATAATTAAAACAAACCCTGCCAGCTATTACGCCAGCAGGGAAAAGTATTCCAAAAATCATTGGTATCGCTCTTAAACCTCCGCCACAATGGCGTCATTCCCATTACTTTGTGTTTGCGTAAAACCTAGCCCTATAGCACAATCCTCTAAATTTAATTACGCTGTTCCGGTTTCATCAATAAAACCAATTGTATTTTAGAAGGAAAATTTTGTCGTTTTACAGAAAATAAATTAAGATTATATTTTACATGCTAATAACGAGGCCATTTATCGCCCCAAGGAGTGAGATTATTGCCAAAAGTATCTGCTGCAAATAAAAACAAAGTATTTATTGGTATCGGAGTCATACTTTTAGTTATTGCAATAATGACCGGAACTTTTATTGCAGTCTTACTTAATCAACAAAAACCCCAAATCGATACATCTCCTGAAAAGGCAAAGTATGAGCAAATAGAAGCTCTTTATAGAAACCACAGTTACAAGCAAGCAAAAGCCGCCTTGGCTGAATTAAATGCCAATAGCCCAAACAGTGGGTTTACCAAAAAAGCCAACTTAGAATTTACAAATTTTGATACATTGATTCCACAAGAAGAAGCCGAACAGCGCGAACGAGACATTAAATCCAAACAAGAAGCTGAAGATAAAAAAAGACGCGCTGATCAACAGCAACAACTCATAGATCAGCAGAAAAAGAAACGCGATAGCAGTATTTACATTGGAGACACCAAAGACAAAGTCTTAAAGATCTTGGGTAAGCCGGAACGAGTCAATCGTACCGTAACTCAGAACACTGTTCATGAACAGTTAGTTTATGGCGACTCTTACATTTATGTTGAAAACGGCATAGTAACGAGCTGGCAGGAAAGTCAGTAATAACGATTTTAATCTAAATTAGAGGTTTTGATTATGATAAAGCTAGTAGGTTCTGATAAAAAGCTAATAGAAACTTATATTACAATATTCTTTAGTGCCCACTTTGGTTTACTATATAACATCATATTGGATTTCACGCCAAACGGGGGCAACTATATTATTAAACAATTAAGTGTTCCTTTAATTTTTTTATTCATTTTTATAATTTTTATTAATTTAACAATTATTTTCCTACAAATACTTTTAAAATTGTCTTTGTATATAATATATATAGTTGAAAAAATTTATTTTCTACTTATCAACGCTTCTCAAAATGATCAACATATTAATCTTTCGCAATCCATACTATCTAAAATTTTAAGCCACCAAAAAACTTTTGATCGAACCATTAATATATTAATCTTTTTGTGCGGAACTGTAAGCTTTTGCCTTATTTATATCTTAGGATTAGGCTTTAAGTATTTTGATTATATTTTTGGATTGTTATCAAATATTACCAATTTATTTGGCATTATAACTGCATCAATTGATATAGCTATAATCGGACTACTTGCTTTCTACATAAAGAAGAACCATCCGTTGAAATATGGTATCTTTGAGATTATTTTTGGAATTACGCTCTGCTTTGGTTCATTTTCATCTATACTGAATTTACAAGCAGTTACCACTAATGATTTTTTACCTTTATTGGCTAGTATTTATGTTATAGTCAGAGGCCTAGATAACATAAATCATAAAGATGAAAAGTATTTGGACTTTGTCTTTACTCAATTAAAACTATGGCTTCGCTTATGGAAAATATAAAATACACCCTAGCTTCAATTGCGCCTATTTCTCGTGGCCTAATTGCTTCGGGGTACCACTTATAAAGTGTGTAGCCGATTTGTGACTAGGCTTTTAGTTTTCAATAGCTCTTAGACCGCCATAATTAGCCCATATCCCGTTTTTCATGGAACAACCCAAGAAAGTCATCTGCTAAATAAATCAAACACACCAAAAAGAAAAAGCCAAGTGACTTTCTAGGTCTCTTGGCTTCCTTACTTTTATTAATGTTTTTTTGTAAGCAACCGATTAATCGCTACGCCATTTTTATCAATTGCGTTAACAATGACCTCATGGCCTTTTCTCGACTCAATAAAGCGTTTGAGTTTATCAGGATCATCGAAGTTAGCAACGGTAAGATTTGTTTGAGTTTGGATTGCCGGATTAAGAGTAAGTGAGTTGGCAACCCTATCCGCACCAACAACTTGCCTGCCGGAAAGACTTCCGCCTGTTGCGTATTTTTCTTTAATATCTGCAAACCCCGGAGGAATTAAGCCATTATTAATACGATCTAATAAGTCAGTTCCGTATTTTTTAACAGCGGCCCCTTTCATAACATATTCGCCGTCAGAAAGACGAACAAATTTCCTCAGATTTCCGATATAAGCCATAATGCTATCACTTGTAGATGTACCTGGCCCTTTCATGAGGCCATTGCTCATTTTCCCGCCGTCAGCAAAGGCTTCTAGTAAACTTCCGCCGTCTTTTTTTCCACCAACTTTTAAAGGTGCATATGAAAACGTGTACATAGAGTTATCAGATGATTGCCCAAAAAGGCTATTCATGATATTTCTCGTTAATTCTTGAGAAAAAACCTTATTCATTTCAGTGAAAATGGAAATTGCTAAGTCCTCAATAGCATCAATGAGCTTGTGACATTTCTGCCAGCCTGTTTCAAAGAAGTTGTTTAGACCGTTTTCAAGGCCCTGCCGTCCGGCGTATTCTACACGTTCTAATAGTGTAGGGGTTTTTGCCAACTCTTCATTATAGGTTTGCAAGCCACGAAGCATATTTTCCCAAACTTCAGGTTTGATCCCTGAACGGTCAGCTAGTTGGTATTCAAGGCTTCCTTTTATGGCTAACTTATCTGCATAATCTTTATATGCTTTTGCTGTGTCAGAAGCTTTCACCCTGTCAATATCCTCTGTTCGTTCCTGTTTCATGCCACTAGTCCAGTATGACTTAGAGTTAACAGAGTTTGTCCGATCTTGCGCCCAAGTGTTTACCGCGTCAATTCTATCCTGTACCTGCGAAAATAAAGTATCGTTGAGGGCTTTGAACTGCTGCCTCATTTTATTTTGGCCGTCAATATTGCCAGTCCGTTTCGCTTCTTCCATGTCTTTGTTAAGTCTATCGAACATAGGGGCGATAGCGTCATTTAGGGCTTTGTGTTGTTTATCAAATGCGCTCCCAACACCTTCGAGACCAAGTTTTATGAGAAGTAGATATCTATTCTCTTCTTCAGTAGTTTTGGTAAGAATTCTTTCGATTTCTTTTGTAGTTTGAGAAATATCGACGTTATTTTCCTGAATGACAATAGCTTCCTGAATTCTCTTTTGCGCCTCTTCAAGAGTCGGCCCGGTGAAAGTTTTAGAGAAATTAGCCAATAATTCAGCATATTTGTCCCGAATGTCCGCTTTTAGCTGTTCGGAATCATTTCCTTTTAACCCGGCAACATCTTTTATAACAGCGTCAAGTTCTTTGAATAAGGAAACAATTTCGTCGCGAAGTTCTTTCCCTGCCTTGCTTCCAAAGTCGCCCATAAGCTGTTTTACGCGATAGGCAAGACCATTTGTAGGCGCTCCGGCAGAACCCTTTTGTATCATGCCATTACCTATGTCTTCATAATTCATATATCCTTTAATTGTAGCGACATAATTCTGAGTTTCCCTATAAGGAGGAATGCCGTTATAATCTTTTACAGCTTGCGGCCCGGCATTATATGCGGCAATGGCTTTATTTACGTCGCCATTGAACATTTCAAGCTGTTGGCGAAGGTATTTAGCTCCGCCAACTAGATTTTGCCAAGGGTCCCAAGGATTATTTACTCCTAACCCGGCGGCTGTATCAGGCATTAGCTGAGTCATGCCCATTGCTCCCACGGAAGACTCCGCTTTAGGGTTAAAGCTACTTTCAGCTTTGGTTAATGCGGCAAACAATAGCGGGTTTACCCCTTCTTGCAAAGCGGCTTTAATGAGCATTTCCTTATATTGGCCAGCTTCATTGAAAATCTGCCTGTCAGCATAATTGCCGTTATTATTAAAGTTCCCGGTTTTGTCAATCAGGTTAGCAACGTCATCAACTTGCGTCGAAAATAAACTGAGAGCCTTTTGGGCTTTAGCCAGTTCGTTGTTAAGTTTCGCAGTTTCTTCCGTTCTTTCGGATTCGTGCTTAAAGTCAGTAGAATTTGCCACACCGATTTTTTGCTGAATAGCTAATACAGGGGCTTGTCTTATAGCAACTTCTAAAGCAAGTTTTTGCTGTTCGAAGTCTTGCAGGCTGTATTTTTCTTTTCCCGCATTTAGATTGTTAAGTTTATCCTGAAGGTCCGCAAGTTTCCCCTGTAAATCAGTATCAATATTAGAAAAAGCAGTTTGCATAGTCCGTTTTTCTTCAGCAAAATGATCTTTATCTTGCGTCTGAAATTTTGGCGTCATGTTTATATTAGGGTTCCCTATTGGTGGCTGTGTATTTGTGTCTTCGCTTCGCTTAAAATCAGCTACGCCTTGGCTTGCCGCACTTTGTTTAGCGCCTACCTTCTGCGCCAGCCAATCCCAAAACTCGCGCGTTTCGAGAGAAAGTTCTTTCATATCATGAGCTAGATCCCGAACAGCTTGATCAAAATATTTGTCAAACAGCGAATAGGAGGCATTTCCGACTCGTAAAAGATCTAGGAAAGCGGCACTTAGATTTTTGGTTGTTGAATACAAATCCTGTAGTACTGGTAATGTAGTATTAGTCCATTCCAAGCTCACGCCAACATCTTGACAGTATCTTTTCATCTCCTTGAGGCCACTGTTTAAATCATCAACTACAGACACAAGCAAAGGATTGAACTCTATCTTACCTGTTCGTTCATCAATATCAAACAACAAATCGCCAACATCAGTAAGACCATGCTTGAACTCGTCCATAAAAGGCTTGACCGCTCCACCTTGCGCCTGCGCCAAACTATTTTTAAACTTCTCTAATACACCATTAAATGTTTCAGGATAAACTTCGGCTGTTTCCTTGAATCCGGCTAAATGATCGTCAAGATATTTAAACAGCCCTCCTGCCGTCTTCTTGGCTTCTTCTACGCCTTCGTTAGTAATGCCCATAGCTTTAGCGAGCTGGCTGTTTTGGTCAATGTTACCGCTAACCATAGAGCGAAGTTCCTGGGTAATTTGCATCTCATTGGCCTGCGGTCCCATTACGGTTTTGACCGCTTTAGTGCCTATGGCTGTAAAATCTACCATTTCTTTCATAGACATTTTTGCTTCTAAAGCAGGGCCAACAATAGTCTGAAAGGCGGTAATCATATCCTTCATCGGTAAGCCGATTTTAACAGCATTAGCTTGCAGTTCGTCAATGGCTTTACCTGAAACGGCAAGAGCGTCGTTTAGTTTAATATCTTCGCCATTGCTGGTTTCCATCGACATTATGATTCCAGCCACGCCAAGCTTCGCGGTTTCCAGTGTACGTTCTAATTCAATGCCTGGGCCGAAAGCAGAGTCAATGGCCTTTTTCAGTGTCCCAAAGATAACCCCCAACCCCTGAGCGGCAAGTCCAATTTTGCCAAGAGTACCTAGAAAACCTTCACCAGACAAAATCGCACTAGAAAAAGAAACTACTTCCGGCTCAGATTTACCGGAACCTCCCGAACCCTTACCGGATTCTTCATTAAGTTTTTTTCTACTTTCTGTGGCTTTTTTGTTGCTGTTAACGATCTTTTCATTAGCCTTTTCTGTGGCACTGGCCGAAGAGTTAGCCGCCGTCGAGGACTCTTGCATAGCCGCCGCGTTTTCTGCACCTACAACACCAAATGCACGGGCAAGAGCGCCTAGTGTATTAGCTATCTTGTTCAGAACACCAATAACGCGATTAGCATCACCCTGAATTTCTCTTGCAGAATCAGAAAAGCCTTGACCTGCACCTTCACCCGCGCTACTGGTTTGCCCCGACGCGGCGCGTGCCGCTTCAACCAACTGACGAAAGGCGAAAATTGCATCCTTGTTATCGGCTGTTATTTTAATTTCAATTTCATTGTTATTGGCCATATTGACTCACCCGCTTACTTAATTCTTCCATCAGAACGCATCTTGACATAGTCGTCCATAGACAGTTTTTCAGGGTCGATGCTTCCCCTTGTAGGCTTCTTTGGGCCTGCCACCAATTCAGGATTCAGTTTGAGGAAACCACTGACACCATCTTCAACGCTTATTAAGTTACCAAACGAGTCAGTAAAGACAACCTCCTTGCCATCTAAAACCTGAACATCCCCGTAAAAAACTTCTGCAAGCATATCAGGCTTTACGGCCCCAGCTTGCTTTAAAGCCGTAGATAGGGACATTTGCTTAACGGTGCCAATCAAATTTTTATTTTCCGCTGTCAATCTGTCGATTTCCGCCTGTAATTTTTTATCACTCATGTGTTTTTTCTCCTTCTGCCGATATTGGCACGTTGTTTACGATTGTTGGCGCATTATCATCCTTATTGAACTCGCCGCGAATCTTCTGAATCTCTAGTTTTTCGCGCTCGATTGAGGCGAAATCCCTGTCATATCGTCTAGCGAATCCCCACCTTGATGGGAACTTTCGCTCAAGCAACCACGCTAGAGCTTTCCAATCTTTTTCCCCCGCTTCGTTGATTCGCTTGACTGCTGAAACCTCGAACATGGCGTTCGCATGCTCAACTGCCATTAGAAACTCAACAAATTCCGGCTCCTTACCAGCTCTTCCTTTCTTGAGCCACGCGTAGAAGGTAGATCGGCTAATCCCACAAGCCATACAAGCCATTTCCACCGCCGCGCCAACCTCAAGTTTTTGGCAAATTTTACGTTGAATGTCCTTTGATATCTTTAATGCCTTTGGCCCGCTATTAGCCCTAGCCAATAAACACGCCTCCTTTTTATATTGTGTAATTGTTCGTTATTTTGCTTTAGCAATCACACAAACGTTGTATATTGGTACTATTTGCATTTCAAGCAAAAATAAAGACACCTATAAAAAATAAAATCCGCTCATATTAGAACGGATTCTTACTTTTTCAATAAAGCGGCCCTTTTCACACGCCGCCCCTTCGCTGTCTATGTTTATTAGGTGTAAAGATTCTTGCCTTTAGCTAAACTTGTGCTTTTTCTATCCTGATTATTCTATTATTTATAAGTAAATTGTACGAATCTATCAAAGATTTTACCGCGTCAAGAGCAATAAGTTTTTTAACGTGCTTTCCACCTGGAACAATAAAATAGCAGGTATTGTTGTCATCTTCACAACCCCACTCGCACTGATCCAGCGGGAATTTAGTTTTGTCTTCAGGTTCATCGCCTGTGTTCTCTCTATAAACTTCAGCCAGCTTGCACAATAATAGGTCAGCCGCCGCCTTTTCTTCTGCCGTTGGCTCATATTGACCAGTTTCAAAGTTACGGCATGTATAGCCTTCATTAGGGCCTGATATGGTCAAGTGGTCGGTTTTTTTACAGGAAAAGCTCCGATTGTGTTTGCAATTATCGCGAAAGCATGTAATTTTCATATAAAACATCTCCCTAAAATTAGTTTATTCTTCACCCACAAGTGGAGAAAAATCGTACTTCACTAGTCCGAATAAGCGGATTTTCTCACCTGCCGCTCTCTCTGTCCGTGTTTTACTGTAAAACATCACTCTTTATCAAATCAAACATCACACCCTCTGCCTGATTGTTTAAATAGGCAGTAAATTCTTCTGTAAGCCCCTTACTTTTCAAAAAGCATTCCAATAAATGAATCAAAATTTCATCTTCATAAAGTTGTTCTATTTTTTTATCGTTTTCGTCTGTTTTGGCTTGTATTTTGCTCATATCGGCTTGCATCTTGTTCGTAGCAGCACCTAATAACTTAACTTTTTCAAACAAGTCTTTTGCAAACAATAAAAGATCCCCATAATATTCTTGCGGCAAATTCCCCTTGCTGTCGCATTTAGCAAATAAACTTTGTAATCGTTGATTAAAGACCTCTTCAAAATTTTTCATATTAACCATCTCCTTAAGTTGTTTTTATAAACAAAATTTATTTTTTCTCAACATTGCTGTTTCGTACCGCTTCAAACCCTTGCCGCGCTTAAGGGCTTGTGCCCATAGGTCAGCATCTTGCTTTAAAAGTTTTAAAACTTCCTCTTCAGTCAAGGCCAAAATCATTCGAGGACGCCCGATTATAATTTCGCTTAAAATATCACTCCTAGCATTTGCAATTTCAAAAAAAGAGGCGGGGGAAACACTTTTTTTACAAAAAAAGTGGCTATTATCTTTATCCCTTTGTTCTTTTTATTTTTTTATTTATTTATAAAAGATCTCTATTTCTTTATTCCATGCATGCTGTGCACCCGGGCCAAGTGCATGCTGTTCACTATTCTGAGTGCATGCTGTGCACCATAAAACTTTATCGCCATTCACAGTAATCAACCCCATACCTGCCACTAACCCTTGTATTTACTGACTTTACGGCAACAGTATCATTGACTTTTCACTCATCCTGCGCGCTCATATCACGCAACATAAAAACTTTCCAAATTCCATAACTGAGAAAATGCATGATGAGTGGATCGGCAAGGCCGTCGCCCGCTTTGTAGTTCTTCGAGAAGTACTTGTCTATGAAGGTCATTTTCTCATCAAATTCAAGGATATTTACATAATCGCCGACATTGCCTAAGTCATCTTCCTCGAAGGAATAATGACCGCTTACGAAATCGTTAAGTTTTTTCGCCGTCTTTTGGCTTGTTATTGGCATGTGTGCTTTTTGGGTTTTCTCATAATACTTTTTGGCAAAATGATTAAAAAATATTTTGGCATTATCATTTAAATTTATGAAACTAGGAATTTCCGGCAAAACAGGCCCATTCGCAGACTCAATCAAACTAGACGAATCCTGTGAATAATTTCTGGTCGTATATTGTTCACACGGCTCGAATCTCGAATAGTCGATTGTATACCTATTTACAGCTTGTCGCCCTCTGACGTTCTTGGCGGTCGTCTTGCAAATCAAACCTTTCGATACCAAGATCTCTGTTACTTTAATGGCTTTTCTCCGGCTCATGCCAGTCTTTACAGCAATTGTTTCATAACTAGGGAACCCCACTTTCCCACCATTACAACACCGCAACAAATACAAAAGACAAGCGAGTTCATAAGGGCTTAGGATAAGATCAAATATGCAGTTTGGAACTTTAAAATATGGAACATCCATACTACTAGTCTATTCTTCGAACGCCGCTAGCTGGTTTCATTTGACCTCTAAGGTAAGACTCAACATCACAAATCCGTAATAGATACCGGTTACCGGCCTTGACTACAGGAACGCCGCCCTCCCGGATCATCCGATACAAAGATTGATAACTTGTAAAAATTTTTGATAAGCCCATCAAGCGCGCACGCTGATTAATTTCTCTGATGGTTAACAAGTCGTTTTTTTCGTTCATAATAACACTTCCTTGTGTGTTGTTTTTTTTACATTTTTATTGTACAATTTTATTGTAAGTATTAAAACTTTACATTCCTATTACATTTATATTAGGAGGAAGCCTATGTTCCATGAAGGTGATTTTATCCCATCTATTGAGTTAGTAGATCCAACTTGGCAATGGTGGCATAGTTACCAGCATCACATTGAACGAAAAACCAATATTATAGAGATTAACGGCACTGAAATTTCCAATTTAGATAACGATAGCGATTTCATAGTTGAATCTATTAATGGTGGTCATACTGGCTATGTTGCTTTGACTGAAAAAGAACTTATAGAACAGGTTAAAAAAAATAAGTATCACGATTACACGCATTTAACGTATATCGGTGATACTCCCTCAAAAAATCAACCTGTGTTATTTCAAACGTTTATAGACCTTCCTAACACAGAACAAAGCTATATTGATTTCGCT
Organism: Pelorhabdus sp. sgz311002; assembly: GCF_056134285.1. Classification (NCBI taxonomy): domain Bacteria; kingdom Bacillati; phylum Bacillota; class Negativicutes; order Selenomonadales; family Sporomusaceae; genus Pelorhabdus; species Pelorhabdus sp. sgz311002. Next base: position 84,976 of record NZ_JBWBCL010000011.1, read on the forward strand.
AATAAATTCGGTTTACTATGCCGTCCAGCGTTATTATCAATTAAAACTCCCCCTGCTTACAAGGCTATTTTTAAAGGAGAAAGCCTTTTATTTTGGCATCGTCAAAAATGGGCACTTAATACGGCCTATGAATTATGGAATTTAATAAATAACAAAAACATAACTGTCCTACAGAATATATTTAAGTGGCAAGAAAGAAATATTTTCAACTTTAAATTAGGACACCCACCTGATAATTATAAATTACATTCGAGTCATAATTTACTTATAGGCCGCTTAGAGAGCTTTATTTCTAAAGATCAATCTAGCTTACAAAACAACTTTGTTTTAACCGGACAACTAAGAATTCCGGCACGTATCATAGTTACCAAAGATGACAACCTATTATTAGCAAAGCTTTTATTAAACCACATCGTATTTTTTCACCTTAATAAGTACCCGGTAAAATTAAAAATGTTTTTTAATTATAGAAAAGATCAATATGAACAAGGATTAGAACCTGACTCCCTATTGAGCGCTATGTGGTATCAATTTCAGCAAATCATAACTGGCCAACGCATCATTAAGCAATGCCCTATATGTCTGCAATGGTCTGACGTTACATCTGTAAAAGGAAGTTGGAAGCATCACGCTGAATGCGGCAATCGTCATTTTGTAACAGAGCATAGAAAAAGAAGACACGAAGAGAGAGTTTTAAAAGCCATATTTCTGAGAAGAGAAGGGAAAACAAATGAGGAAATTGCTCGTTTATTGGGAGTTGCTCGTCATCAAACTATAGAGAGATGGATTATAGATTTTCAAGATAAAAAGGACGGTGAATAGTATGGCTACAAAATCCTATGCAGGTGTCCGTCAACGTAGCGAAAATACTTTTGAATTACGGGTAACTGACGGTTATAAAGACGCCATAGACATAGCAGGGAATATAATCCTAGACCAAAACGGCAAGCCTAAAAAAGTACAACAACAATTTTTTAAAACAGTTACCGCTAAATCTGCTAAAGAAGCATCCGACCTGCGCGCCCAATGGATTACTGAAGTTAAAGGCGGTGCTATTTTGACTAATAACCGCATGACATTAAAACAGTTTTATAAATACTTCAAAGAACATTCTCCTAGACTAGCCCCTCGTACCATTCAGTATTACGACAACCTTTTTACTAGAGTAGAAGCCGCCATAGGTCATAAGAAACTGGACGATATAACTGCAAATCATATCCGATCTTTTATGAAAAATCTTAGCGAAGATGGCATTTACCAAGGGAGTCGCAAAGAACAAATACACCTTTCAGAGAATACAATCAACAAGTACCATCGTATGCTAAATATGCTTTTCAATCGTGCTATAAAATGGGGACTGGCGTCTTTCAATCCCTGTCAGCATACAGATCCACCCAAAACTCATAGAACGAACAAAAGAATTTATGATGAGGAAACAATAGGCCGATTTCTTTACCTTCTAGAGCAAGAAGAAACTAAGCATAAACTTTGGGCCTTGCTACTTCTGTCTACAGGCATGAGACGCGGTGAAATGTTCGGCCTGCAATGGAAACATATAGACTTTGAAAAAAACACTCTCACCATAGAACAATCCAGCCAATACATACCGAAACAAGGCATTATTATTAAAGACCCTAAAAATGAATCCAGTAAAAGATTGATAACTGCTTCCAAAAGTATTATGAATCTATTACAAGTGCATAAATCCGATCAATTAACGCAACGCTTAAAATTAGGTGGATTACCGGAAAATGGTGGCAAGTGGCAAGGTGCAGAGAATACAGAGAACGACTTTGTTTTCACAACTTGGGACGGTCAAAAAGCCCATCCCGATTCTGTAAATACATGGTTAAAGAAATTTATTAAAAATAACGATCTCCCCAAAATAAGCCCTCATAGTTTCCGACATATGGCGGCTACATATCTAATCACATCAGGAACAGATATTCGTACCATAGCAGGCAAGCTAGGACATGCTAATACTACGACTACAACAGTAGTATATAGCCACCTTCTAAAGTCGGCCGAAAAAGAAACTACCGACAAAATGGAAGAATTTATAAAGCAGGCTACAGAAAAAGAAAAAGCCAAACAAAAAAAGCAGGCCAAATAAATGGTCTGCTTTTTTCAATATCTATTATTTTAATTATTCTCCACTTTTCTTTGTGGCGGCTATAATTTTTTGTGGTAAATCAGCTGGATTAAATACTGACACATTATCTTCTACTTCATCCTCCTCTATATTCCCAAAGTATTTTAAAGCAAATTGTTCTACTAACTGATTTTTAGTTTCTTCTGGAAGAGTAGAAATGTATGGGTAAATCGACGCAAGTTCTAGCTCCATTCTTCTATATTTTCGTTCAAGCTTTTCATGTTTACTAGCTTGTTTTGCAGAATAAGTCCCAAGAATGAGAAACGTTGATACTGTTAACAATCTTAAAATAAACGTATTAACACTAATTTCAGAATTAGCCATCGTATGAAATAAATATAAACAAAAAATGATTAAACTAAAAAAAGAGGTTATCGTTATGTATTGCCACCTCTGAGAAGTTTTTTCTTGTTTATTAGCATATACTTGATATCCACCTACCATACCAGTATTAGAAATAACGTTAAGTAAATTTTCCGCCCTTTCTTTATACTGCCCAATTTCATGAATATCATCTTTAATTTCACTTTTTAATTCTGATCTAAATTGATCTTCTATTTTTTTAAATGAATTTGCTAATTCTTTAATTTCACCTCGAATTTTATCAAATTCATTATCAATTTGACGTTTTTTTTCATCCATCATATTAGTAAAATCTGCATTTCTTTTTATCTCTCCTTGATTAATTTGTTCATTTCTTCTATTTTCTGCTGTAACAGATTGTTCGTGTACTTGATTGATAAAAGCATCTAATCTAGTTTTTTGGTTATCTATAATAATTTCAGTTTGTTCTGTTTTTGAAGATAATGCATTCGATTTATTTTCTATCTCATCAACTTTCTTTTCTAAAGAAGATATTACTCTTTTTGCCGATCTATTTAATGATAATATTGTCTCCCTAAGACCATTACCATCACTGTCGTCTCTTATAAATATAAATGTTATTTCTCGTAGAAGATTATCTATGTTGACACATGCTTGTGCTAATTCAGAGATATTTTTTGAACTATAAAAGTTATTTAAATTAACATAAATATTTTGCATATGTGAATTTAAATTACTCAAGGTTAGAACATCCAACAAATAAGGATCAATTTTTTCTAGTTTATTTTCAAGATAATTATAAACCCGCTTTATTCTTTCATAATCATCGATATTACTTGAATTAATATAATTATCTACTTCTGGATCAATAAGTTCTATAATACCTTTTACTTTTTTAATGGTATTATGTATAGGATGATTAGTTATTTGTTCTATATAGTTCCCCAATTAGATCATCTCCTAAATAGCACATTCTGCATTTATTTACAATATTTCTCTATAAAAACAATACTCTCCTTTTACTATAAAGTATTGAATTTTTTAATTCTACAAAAAAATATAATTTTCGTTAAAATAAATATTAAATGCTCTTTATTTACTACTTTTGATAAATTATAACAAATCAAAAGATTGTCTAGTTTAGAATGTACATGATATACTTAATTAAATAATAACTAATAGGATTGATCTTATGAGTAAAAGTGTTAAAAGCATTAATGCTTTAATGAAGCATCTTAGAATTGCACATAAAATTACCATAGATGGTAGTGCCCAAAAAAGAAAACTGCGTAACATAGGTTATTATCATGGATTTAAAGGATATAGATATCATCACACCCCTAAAAATAGAATTGCCTATTCAGACTTTGAAGAAATATTGGCAATGAATGAATTTGATATGGCACTAAAAAGCTTATTTTATTCAAAAATTATGTTTATTGAAACCGCCCTAAAAAACTATGTTTTAGAAGTTGTATTAGAGAAAAGTGGAACAGAGTCTTTTAATGACATTTTTACAGTTCTTTTAACAAAATATAAAGATTTACTCCCTAATTCTGAAATTTATAGAAAAAGTTTAAAAAGACGTCTAGATTTAAGAAATCACATCTACCAAGCAATAGCAAGAAGTTATCCTAATAAATTAGTAATACAGCATTTTTATCACAAAGATAGAAATGTACCTATTTGGGCAATATTTGAAGTACTTAGTTTAGGGGAATTTGGCAACTTTGTAGCTTGCCTTAATACTATAACTCAACATGAAATTTCTAGATCGCTAGGCCTAAATAAAGCATTCGATGCCGACGGCACTCTCACAGAATCAATAATTTATATTATTAAAGATTTACGTAATTCAGTTGCTCATAATGATATAATTTTTGATACAAGATTTAAGAGTTCAAAAATTAATTCTAAAACTATAAAATGCTTACAAAATGATACAAAAATTTCCGATATAGATTTTTTGTCAATAGTTGATTATCTTATATTAATCTGTTATTTATTAAAGAGACTATCCGTACCTAAAAATGAAATAAAACGATTAATTACTCAATTTGAAAATATTACTGAAGCCTTAAGAAAAAAAATTAATATAGGAATATATTCAAGAATTATCCCAACCAATACATCTAATAAAATACAAAAATTACAGAAATTTATTTGACATTTTTTGTATTGCATAATTTTATAACTAAAGGTATACTATAGATAACGAATAGCGGTGAATGTCTTCGGACTACACCTAAGGGAGATGGATGCGTCCGTCTCTCTTTTTAATTTTATTAGCAGACCAATATTGGGGTCTGCTTTTTTATATTTTCTATTCATTTTTCAAAATAAGTGGCAAATAAGTGGCACACTCTACATAATAACAAACAAAAAAGGTATACCACAGAGCTGTTCAGCCCTTGATATACCTACATTCTTTCTTGGTGACCCACCGGGGAGTCGAACCCCGAACCTACTGATTAAGAGTCAGTTGCTCTGCCAATTGAGCTAGTGAGTCATAATGGCTGGGGTACTAGGATTCGAACCTAGGATGTCGGAGTCAGAGTCCGATGCCTTACCGCTTGGCGATACCCCAATAGACTTACTTAACTATCTTCATGACACCTTAATATTATAGATCTTTATTTTTTTTATGTCAAGTCTAATTTGAAAATTGCTACTTTGAAAATGAGCTACTTGACTGAAATTTGGCGCCAATAAAAAAAACTGGCAAGGAAACGAACTGATCTCTTGGACCATGCCGATCTGCCAGTTTCTCTCTATTTTATTCGCCAAAGCCGCTTTCTACAAGCTCGGCCAAAGTTTTCACAGCGGCTTCTTCTTCATCGCCAGTAGCGCGAATCGTCAAAACCGAACCACAGGCAGCGCCAAAGCTCATCAATGCTAAGATACTTTTCGCATCAACTTCCTTATCTTCTTTGCTTAGCTTAATGGTAGTCGTTTTAAATTTTGCTGCCGCTTGGGTAAATTGCGCCGCCGGACGAGCATGAAGCCCTGAAGGATTTTTCAAAGTAACTGTTGCTTCTTTCATGATAATTCCTCCTCCCATTTTCTTCATTCTAGCAATGAATAAATCGTTAGGCAAGTCCAAATATAGCAGTACTCGAGTTTACAACATACTATATAAAAATAACCAAAAAGGAGCTTTATAATGCGAATTCATTATTATAATCCTTACTTTACCCATTGGCCGGTACTGTCTACAGGCTATTACTATTATGCTCCTTATACGTATATCGCGCCGCTTGGAACAGCTTATCCTTCCCAGACCATGTACGGCCAGGTTTCCTATCTTCCATCAGATTATAGTGATATTCTATCAGTGGCCATTGCCAATAATCTCGGTACTATTCCCACTTTTCCTCGTTACTTTCCCAGAATGCGCCGCAGATTTCGTTACTAACAGCAAAGAAAAGACAGAGAAAGAATTTTTCTCTGCCTTTTTTTATTATATATCGAGATTTCGTACCGTATGGGCATAGTCTTCAATAAATTTTCGGCGAGGCTCTACCTTGTCGCCCATGAGCACTGAGAAAGTTTCATCGGCGCTAAGGGCGTCATCAAGACTAACCTGTAAAATGGTACGTACTTCCGGATTCATAGTTGTCGTCCAGAGCTGCTCTGGATTCATTTCGCCAAGACCTTTGTAGCGTTGTACATTAATGCCGTCGCGGCCGATTCGATTGAGTAAATTGTCCATTTCCTTATCGCTGTACAGATACCAGCTTTCCCGCCCCTTTTTCACCTGATATAAAGGCGGCTGCGCAATATAAATACGGCCTGCTTCAATCAAAGGTTTCATATAGCGATAGAAAAAGGTTAACAGTAATGTCCGAATATGAGCACCGTCTACGTCAGCATCTGTCATAATAATAATTTTGCCATAGCGACTTTTTTCCAGATTAAATTCTTCACCAATCCCATTACCAAAAGCAGTAATCATAGAACGAATTTCTTCGTTATTTAAAATTTTATCAAGGCGAGCTTTTTCTACATTGAGAATTTTTCCGCGCAACGGCAGAATTGCCTGGAAGCGGCGGTCACGGCCTTGTTTCGCGCTGCCGCCAGCCGAATCACCTTCGACGAGATAAATTTCTGTCTGCATGGGATCTTTGATAGAACAGTCAGCTAGCTTGCCTGGCAGCGAACTAATTTCCAGAGCACTTTTTCGTCTCGTAAGTTCTCTGGCTTTGCGAGCCGCTTCTCTGGCCCTTGAAGCCATAACAGCCTTTTCAATAATCTTTTTAATGACCGAAGGATTTTCTTCAAAAAACTCATTCAGGCCTTCGCTCACAATATTATCGACAATTCCGCGCACTTCGCTATTGCCAAGCTTCGTTTTCGTCTGTCCTTCAAACTGAGGCTCCTGCAGCTTAACGCTCAACACCACAGTAAGACCTTCACGAATATCGTCGCCACTTAAGTTTTCATCATTATCTTTTAATTGATTCAGCTTGCGGGCAAAATCATTAATGGTTCGCGTCAAAGCAATTTTAAAACCGCTCAGATGTGTACCGCCTTCATGCGTATTAATATTATTAACGAAGGAATAAATATTTTCAATATAGCTGTCATTATACTGAATGGCAATTTCCGCAATCGTCGTATCTTTACTGCCATGAAGATAGATTGGCTTCGTATGAAGCACATCTTTATTGTGATTTAGCTGCTCCACGAAGGATATAATGCCACCTTCAAAATGATACTTTTGCTGTACGCCGGTTCGTTCGTCAGTCAAATCAATAGCAAGTCCCTTATTGAGATATGCTAGTTCTCTCAAACGCTGACGCAATGTATCAAAATGATAAACAAGATCTTCAAAAATTTCTGCATCAGGCTTAAAGGTTACTTTCGTACCCGTTTCCTCAGTCGGCCCAATTTTTTGCAACGTTTTTACGGTATCGCCCCGTTCAAAGCGCATTTGATATTCAAAGCCGGCTCGCTTCACCGTAACTTCCAGCCATTCGCTTAAAGCGTTTACAACAGAGACACCGACGCCATGAAGACCGCCTGATACTTTATAACCTTCCCCGCCAAATTTACCACCGGCGTGAAGAACTGTCATAACAACTTCCACAGCAGGTTTCCCGACTTCATGCATATCAACAGGGATGCCGCGGCCATTATCAGATACAGTAATACTGTTATCAGGATGAATCAACACATGGACTGTATCGCAGTAGCCAGCTAGAGCTTCGTCAATGGCATTGTCAACGACTTCATATACTAAGTGATGGAGACCTCTTGACGAGGTACTGCCAATATACATACCAGGACGCTTACGAACAGCCTCTAATCCTTCTAGAATCTGGATCTGCTGCGCGCCATAATCCCCATTGACTGTTGTCGTAATTTCTTCTTCTGCAAAAAGCCCCTCTGTTTCCGGTCTTTCATTCGTATCGTTGCTCATAATTACCTCCAACCTTTACTTACTCTTCTTCTGACTCTGGTACATGATCAGCTCGTTTTTTTAAAGTTAAAGCCGAAATAGCTGATAAATAAATTTTTTTATCAGTAATGACAAAACTTTTAGGATTTCCCTCAGAAATGTCAATAACAACCTTTTGACTGCGTTTTGCCTTAATAAATTCTTGATTGATTCCTGATTTTACATTTTTCATATCAGTAATTGCAATAACATTTTTCAGAGGAACTACGTAATCACTGCCGAGGTGTAAAAACATATTTCTTCCTCCTGACTTTGCGTAAGGTTCTTTCAATCAGAGCCTGATTCAACTGATCTGGTTTGGCTCCTGTAAGCAGCATAACTAGTGTTTCTTCTGTCAGAGGCGGCGGATTGGTTTCAAAAATCTTTTGCGAAAACTTTTCGATAAGCCGCTCTTTGGCTTTGTTATATTCAAACTCACTGGCTGAAAGAAATTTGTTTAACTCACGATAAGCCAGCCAGGGAGCGTCATAAAGAAATTTATAGACCACTTCAATTTTATCATGCTTAGACTGAAGCGAACAAATAAAGCAAGTCGCTTCTTCTTTAGGACAAAGAATCCCGCAATTAGGACAAGGATGATATCCTTGCTGTTCTTTATAGCGCTGTAACCTCTTTTCTTTTACCAGCAAAGAAAAAAGCTGTTTTTGCAGCGGCTCTGACTGAACCTCGCTAATTAATGCGCGAATTTCTGTGACATCCTCTTTTGATAAAACAATTTGATTCAGCTTCCGCTTTAACGATAAATCAGGCTGTTCATTCGTATCACCAGCAATGATCTTCACAGCGCCCGGCTGAAATTTAATATCTTTAAGGAGCTCCAATTGGGCAAATTGATTAATTTGACGAATCAGCTTTTCCTTCATCAAGGACAAATGGTGCATCCAAACAGGATTATTTACGGCGACAAAGAGTAACCCAAATTGAAGCGAAACAGGCCTTGTATGTTGAGCAATATCACTGCCAACAATCTCACCCCAACGGTACATGACTGTTTCAGCGCGAAATTTTTTCGTAAGTCCTAGTTTCTGAAAAGTTTTCGGCAATACAGCAGCTACTCTTTCCATGCAATCGCCCCCTGATTGACGCGATATACTTTACCGCCGTAGTTTTCAGGAAAATCCCTGTCATCGGTGGCTGTAATAAAAGTTTGAATCCGGTCTTTTATAAAGTCCAGTAAATAAGCGCGGCGGCTCATGTCCAGTTCGCTCATGACATCATCTAAGAGCAACAGGGGATAGCCGCCTGTTTCTGACTTAATGTATTCAATTTCCGCCAGTTTTAAGGCAAGAATCGCTGTACGCTGCTGCCCCTGCGAAGCATAGGTCTTCGCATCAATCTGATCAATAAAAAAATCAAGATCGTCCCGATGGGGCCCCACAGAAGTACTGCCGCGCCAAATATCTTTCTGACGGTTTTGCTCTAAGCAGTAAGAAAGCCAATCTTTGATTTCTGCTCGTTCTACCGGAATCTCATTTCCCTCAAAACCGTGAAGTATATATTTCACCGTAAGATTCTCCAGGTTTCCCGTTAGTTTTCGATGCATTAAATGAGACAGCATGGCAATCTTTTTCATAGAGTTCAACCGTCGATTGACGATATAAGAACCAACTTCCGCTAACTGCAAGTCCCAAGGCGGCAGAAGGTTTTCCGTCGCTTTTCGTTCGCGAATTTCTTTTAACAAGTTATTCCGTTGCTGCAGCAAGCGATTGTATTTGATAAGCAGTTTATAATAACTGGAATTTGTTTGAGAAAATTCAATGTCAATAAACCGACGCCGAAGCGCCGGTGAACCTTTTAATAACAAGAGGTCATCTGGAGAAAAAAGCACAGCATGAAACAAACCGACTAGCTCATTTTGCTTAATCGGCGTTAAGTTGAGAAAAATCTCTTTTTTCTTGTGTCGGGTGTACCGAAAAGTAACCTCGTGATCGGTTTGTTCGGTAGAAAAAATGATTTTCACTAAGCTCTGCGACTGATCAAACTGGATCAATTCTTCATCATGGGCTGTCCGATAGGACCGTCCCAAAATCGCTAAATAGAGCGATTCTAGTAGATTTGTTTTTCCCTGGGCGTTTTTTCCGATCAACAAATTGATGTTTTCAGGAAAAATAAGCTCTACATGACTGTAATTGCGGTAGGCTGTCAATATCAGGCGTTCAATTCTCATAACTCACCCTGTAACGATTTGATAAGTTCCGACGCCCTCGATCGTAATAATATCGCCAGCTTTTAACTTTTTACGTTTTTCCGTAACAAGCTGGTCATTCAAATAAATCATTTCATCTGCGAGTAAATGCTTGACTTGACCGCCCGATTCCACAATGCCTGCCCATTTTAAAAATTGATCAAGTTGGATTGTATCTGTGTTAATTTCAATAGATTCCATAACTTCTCCTGCTTACGTTCTATCGTTTTAGTCCTTAGTTTGCTCTTACAGGCGTAATAATATAAGTATATTGATCATTTGCTTCCGGTCGAATCGCAGCCGGACTAAGCGGTGTATTTAAAGAAAAGATGACCTGTTCGCTATTGCTATTTTTTAAAATATCACTGACATATTTTGCATTAAAAGCAATATCCAGTTCATTCCCCTTAATATCAGCAGTAATAATTTCCTGAGCTTTGCCGAGCTCTGGATTAGCGGAAGTAATTACAATCTGATTGTCTTTGAAATGGAATTTAATAATATTATAATCACCTTCACGGGCAATTAGGGAAACACGTTCCACGGCATCAAGAAAGAGATCCGTCTTAACAGTAACGATAGTGGCAAAATCCTGAGGAATTACTTTGTTATAGTCAGGAAAAGCTCCTTCAATGAGTCTAGACACAATATAAACATCATCAAAAAAGAAGGATACTTGATTTTTCTGCCAGGAAATTTTTACATCAAAAGGAATGTCCGAAGTCAAAAGACGGGCAATTTCATTTAAAATCTTTGAGGGAATAATCATCTTGAGCATTCCTTCAAAACTATCAATGGCATCTTTTTTCAGTGCTAAGCGATGGGTATTCGTAGCAACCATGCATACACTCTGATTGGAAGCTTCTAGTAAAGCGCCCGTAAAGATAGGGCGTGAATCTTCGGTGGCACAAGCAAAGGTGGTCTTTTTGATCATTTCCCTTAGCACATTATCTTTAATATATAAGACATTGTCATCAGCAAATGGGGTTAGTACGGGGAACTCTTCTGCCGGTAGGCATAATAAATTAAAAGTTGATGTGTCAGCTGTAATTTTTATGGTTTTATCTTGTTGATCTGTTTCAATGCGAATCTTCTCGCCGGGAAGACGTCTGACCATATCTTGAAACATACGACCCGATAATACTGTGACGCCTTCTTCATCGACTTCAGCGTCAATGGTACAACTAATACCGATTTCATAATCAGTCGCCTGTAATTCAAGGCGATTATTTTTTGCGGCTAAATAAATACCGGTCAATATAGGCATAGGAGTTTTTGATGCGATTGCCTTTTGGACAGTTTGTACTGCCTTATTAAGACGATCCTGAGAACAGGTAACTATCATGTGTTATTCCTCCAAACTGTGTACGAAATAAAAGGAGTCGTTAATTTTTATAGTATAACCTACTTTTTGAAATTTGTCTGGTAGGAATTAAGCACGAAGTTTTGTAAGTTATGAACAGATTTTGTGAGTTATATTATTATTTTTAAAGAAGAAATAAATAAAAAAGATAGTCGTAATCATAGTAGGGCCTGTGGATTTGTGGAAAGGGCTATAAAGCTCATATAGACTCAATAAAGTAGCTGTGTATAGAGTGTTGATAAAGTAGCCTAACTTTTACACATAATCCAGAGAAAAAATGGGGAAAAAGATATACACATTTGATCTACAGTTTTATTAGACGGTTATACACAAAAAGTGGGGGTTAGTTATTTTCGATCCGTTTGATTAATTCAATGATAATATTATGAAGTTTTGAATCTTCGCTGCGCTCACGACTAATTTTGTCATGGGCGTGAATTACAGTGGTATGATCGCGGCCGCCAAACAGTTCGCCGATACGAGGCAGCGAAATATCAGTTAGTTCGCGACAAAGATACATAGCGATTTGACGCGGATAGGTTACATTACGGGTTCGTTTTTTGGCCGAAAAATCTTCAAGTTTAATTTTAAAGAAAGCAGCGACTTCCTCTTGAATTAAATCAGGTGTAATTTGTTTGGGACGATTATTCGGTAAAATATCTTTTAAAGCTTCCGTACAGACAGTAATATCGATTGCTTTATTAGTTAGCGAAGCAAAGGCCATGACTCGGATCAGAGCGCCTTCTAGTTCTCTAATATTATTATCAATATGGCTAGCAATATAAACCATTACATCATTGGGCACGTTTAAGTTTTCGAGAAGTGCTTTTTTTCTTAGGATGGCGATACGTGTCTCGAGATCAGGCGGCTGAATATCTGTAATCAAACCCCATTCAAATCGGGACCGTAAGCGATCTTCTAGTGTAGGTATTTCTTTTGGCGGTCGATCACTGGAAATAATAATTTGCTTGTTTGCTTCGTGCAATGTATTAAAAGTGTGGAAAAATTCTTCCTGAGTATGTTCTTTTTTCGAAAGAAATTGAATATCATCGACTAATAAGACGTCAATATTCCGGTATTTATTACGAAAACTTTCGGGATTGCCGTCGCGGATCGAATTAATCAATTCATTGGTGAATTTTTCACTGGAAATATATAAGACTTTGCTGTCAGGATGATGTTGCAAGATGCGGTGGCCAATCGCGTGCATCAGATGGGTTTTGCCAAGACCGACGCCGCCATAAATAAAAAAGGGATTGTAAACTTTGGCAGGTACTTCGGCTACAGCGAGTGAAGCTGCGTGGGCAAAGCGGTTGGAATTACCAATAACAAAAGTTTCAAAGACATACTTAGGATTTAAAGTAGAGGGGAAGTCTTCGGGAGTTGCTATTTTTTCTGGTTTTTCTGACGAGCGCGTTGGTTTTTCTTCTGAAAAAAGCTCGTTCGTAGTGGTTGGTATTGCTTCTATGGCTGGCTGCTCAGGCTCGATGGGTTCTTTTTCTTCTTCATCGGCCAAATCAAGGTTAATGAATTGGACTTCGTAAGGCTTCTCCGTAATAAATAATAAGGTTTGTTCAATTTTTGTCTTATAGCGACTTTCTAGCCATTCTTTAATAAATTGTTTGGGCGTGCCGATCTGAAAAGTAGTATCTGTCATTTTTATGGGAATGCTTGATTTGATCCAAGTATCAAACAGCGGCTTAATTACTTCCTTTTCCATAATATGAAGAACTTGCTCCCAAACGGAGGCCATACTTGTGTGATTATCCAAAGTCATGTCAATCCTTTCACAGTTTCCATATAAAATAGATAAGATAACATAAGTTATCCACATGCTTATCAACAGGTGTGCATAAGTTTTTTTATAAAACAGAAGTAAAGGCGAAAAAAAAATACATCAGCGAGGAAAGATCAATCTTGCGCTCAGGTATTTAGTGGTATTATTGATTTATAAATTTATGTGGATAATTCTGTGTATAAAGAGGCGATTTTGTGTATAACTCCGTTTTATTTGTGGGATAATAATAAATAAAGAAATCCTATTTAAAATTTCATTAAGATAATAGTAACAAAATAGCTAGGGGTTATCAACACTTATTTATGGATAATCACCAACTTATCCACATAATTTGTCGATAACTTTATAAAATATGTTGTTAGGAAAACAAACCCTGGAATAATAGGCGATTTTTCTTGGTAATTTCCTTGACACTCTCTGGAGGCTGGTCTATAATCTTTAGTAGTTAAAATGTATGAATTTTAACATGGGATTATCCGCGTTCTTTTGAGGGAGGTGTCAATAGATGAAACGCACATATCAACCAAATACGCTTTGGAAAAAAAGAACTCACGGTTTTCGTGAACGCATGAAAACAAAAGGCGGACGTCTTGTATTAAAAAGAAGACGTGCCAGAGGCAGAAAAAAACTGTCCGCATAATAAGGCCGCCTATGAGTGGCCTTTTTTTCTCCTTATGATTAAGGTGTGATTAGCGATTGGATAAAGAAAAAACTTTCTTTTTGAAAAAAGCACACTTGCTGCGAAAAAATAAAGAATTTCAGTTTGTTTATCGCTGCGGCAAATCGGTGGCAAATCGATTTGCTGTGCTTTATGTTATGAAAAACTCTTCGGTTGACCGCCGCGCCGGTTTTGTAACAGGAAAACGTTTGGGCGGCGCTGTAGTACGCAATCGTGTCAAACGGCTTTTTAAAGAAGCTTATCGGCTCAATCAGTCAAAATTAAAACATGGTTTTGACCTCATCGTCATCGGACGAGGTCCTGTTGTCGGACAAGGTCAAGCGACGGTCACGAAAGCTTTTTTAGATTTATGTAAAAGGGCTAAAATTTTGCTGGACGAAGAAAGAAGGCAGTCCTGATGAAAAAACTGGCACTTTGGTTAATTTGGTTTTACCAAACCGGAATTTCTCCTCTAAAGGGACCATCTTGCCGTTTTTTTCCTACTTGCAGTGAATACGCCCGCTTAGCTATTGAAAAATACGGGATTTTTAAAGGCGGCTGGATGGCGTTAAAGCGGATTTTACGTTGTCATCCTTTTCATCCCGGCGGTTATGATCCTGTTTAGTATATAAAGTTTCCGATCGAGATTAGAGGAGTGGATTTTTTTGGATTTTTTGAGTCAGATTATGCAGGAAGTTTTAGTGTTCTTTTACGGACTGACTGCAATGACCGGCTATGCAAATTATGGCTTAGCTATTTTATTACTCACCTTTGTCATTAAAATGGCTCTTTATCCATTAACGGTAAAACAAGTCAAATCGATGAAAGCCATGCAGGAATTACAGCCAAAAATGAAAGCCTTGCAGGAAAAATATAAAGGCGACAAAGAAAAGCTCAATAAAGAAATGGCTGAACTTTATCGTTCGGCAGGCGTGAATCCTTTGGCAGGTTGTTTGCCTTTAGTGATTCAAATGCCATTCCTTATTGCAATTTTTTATGCTTTGCGCGATTTTAGTTTTGGCGATAATGCCAGCTTTTTGTGGATTGCCGATTTAGCATCACCGGATCATCTTTATGTTCTTCCTGTGTTATCAGCTGCCACGACTTTTTATCAACAATATCAGACAATGACAGAAGCGACACAGCAAAATAAGATGATGATGATTTTTATGCCACTCTTTGTAGGTTACATTAGTTTGACTTTTCCGGCTGGTCTGGTACTGTATTGGAGCTTCGGCAATATTATTCAGATTGCACAGCAATGGTGGATGTACCGGGAGAAACCTGCCGTTTAATAAGGAGGCAAATGAACCATGGTCTGTGTTGAAAAAACAGGTAAAACCGTTGAAGAAGCAGTGGATTTAGCTTTAACTGAACTAGCTGTGCCGCGTGAACGAATTGCCGTAGAAGTTGTTGAAGCGCCTAGCAAAGGGTTTTTAGGTTTCGGCAGCAAACCGGCAAAGGTAAAGGTATCAGTGATTCCGATTAACCCTGTCGAAGAAGCACAAAAGTTTTTAAACGAGATCTTTGGTCAAATGAATCTAGATGCTACGTTAGAACAAAGTGAAACGGAAGATGCGATTCAATTTGTAGTCCGTGGCAATGATCTAGGTACTTTAATCGGCAAACATGGTCAAACTCTTGATGCGTTACAGTATTTAGTCAATTTAGCGGCGAACCGCGATGCGGAGCACCGTGTTCGTATTTTACTTGATGTAGAAGATTATCGTAAACGTCGATCAGACACTTTGATTGCCTTAGCGCATCGGTTGGCTGATAAGGTAAAACGCCGCGGCGATCGAGTTGCGCTTGAACCAATGAGTCCGCAAGAACGACGGACCATACATATGGCATTGCAGGGCGATCCCAAAATTGCTACTTATAGTGAAGGCAACGAACCCTACCGTAAAGTAGTTATCGCATTAAAAAAATAATTGTTTGAATGAAAACCCAGTAATAGACTCTATTACTGGGTTTTGAGTATCATTTTATTTTTTAGGAGTGAATAGTAGGTTATGACAGATGACACAATTAGTGCTGTAGCTACAGCAATGGGCGAAGGCGGGATCGGTATTATCCGCGTGAGCGGCGATAAGGCTGTTTATATTGCTGGTGCTTTATTTCAAAGCGCTTCTGGTCGTAACATAGATTCCTTCCGCTCCCATGAGGCTGTTTATGGCCGGGTAATTGATCCAAAATCAGGCGAGATTGTTGATGAAGCGTTGCTTATTATCATGAAAGCGCCCCATTCTTATACGACTGAGGATGTTGTAGAGTTTCAGTGTCATGGCGGTTCGGCAGCATTGCGGCGAATTCTTTCTCTGACACTTACTTATGGCGCTAGATTAGCGGAGCCTGGTGAATTTACGAAGCGGGCTTTTTTAAATGGTCGCCTTGATTTGGTACAAGCCGAGGCGGTTATGGATGTAATCCGGGCTAAGACGGATGCTTCGCTAAAGCAGGCTGTTGGCCATTTAGAAGGAGCTCTTTCTAAGGAAGTAGGGCAGCTGCGTCATAATCTGTTGGCAATGATTGCTCAACTTGAAGCGATGATTGATTTTCCCGACGAAGATATTGAAGAGATGACCTTGGGAAAAGTAGCTGAAACGACCCAGGAGATTCACCACAAAGTAGAGATTTTACTTGTTTCGGCTGAAAGTGGTAGAATGATAAAAGATGGCATTAAAACAGTCATCATCGGTAAGCCTAACGTAGGCAAATCGAGCTTGTTAAATGCTTTAGTAAAAGAGCAGCGGGCCATTGTAACAAGTGTACCAGGCACTACTAGAGACAGTATCGAAGAATATGTGAGCGTCCGCGGCGTGCCGCTGCGATTGATTGATACAGCAGGAATTCATGAAACCGATGATTTAGTAGAAAAAATCGGTGTAGAAAAAGCGCATAAACTTTTAGAAAGTGCTGATTTAGTACTATTACTTTTGGATCGTTCCCGCGCTTTGAGCGAAGAAGATCGAAAAGTTATTTCGCTTGTATCAGGACAAAAAGGTTTTGTTCTCTTGAATAAGACCGACTTAGAGCCTTTAATTGAGCAAGCGGACGTAGCAGAATTCCTTGATTGGCCGCTTATTCCTATTTCGGTGGAGACAGGCGAAGGCATTGATGTTTTAGAAGAACAAATTATAGCTACTGTCTATTCCGGCGAAGTAACGGCGGAAAGCGTCTATGTAGCAAATTTACGGCAACAACATTCTTTAGAACGGGCTGCGGGTCATTTAAGAGCAGCTCTTGGCGCTTTAGAACAATCTTTTCCCGTTGATTGTGTCGTAATTGATTTACGTTCTGCCTGGGAATTTCTCGGTGAGGTAACTGGTGAAACGGTTCAGGATGATTTACTTGACCAGATTTTTAGTCAATTTTGTATTGGAAAGTAGGAGATGATTGGTTTGTTTCAGGCAGGTTCCTATGATGTAATTGTAATTGGGGCGGGCCATGCCGGCTGTGAAGCGGCTCTTGCCAGTGCGCGATTAGGCTGTAAAACGCTGCTTGCTACGCTCAATCTTGATAATATAGCCTTAATGCCTTGTAATCCCGCTGTGGGTGGCCCGGCGAAAGGTCATTTGGTGCGGGAAATCGATGCATTAGGCGGCCAAATGGGCATTAATACTGATAAAACATCCATTCAGATGCGTATGCTCAATACCGGTAAGGGCCCGGCTGTTCATGCTCTCAGGGCGCAAGCCGACAAAAAGCTTTATCAATTATTAATGGCTGAGACAGTGGAAAATGAGCTGAATCTTACGGTAAGTCAATTGCTTATTGAGTCCATTGAAACTGAGGACGGGAAGGTTACAGCAGTCGTTGCGGAAAATGGCGATCGTTATGAGGCCAAGGCCGTGGTTTTGGCTACAGGCACTTATTTGCAAGGCCGTATTATTTTAGGCGAGCTTGTTTATGATGGCGGTCCAAATGGCCAAAGAGCGGCAATAAATCTTTCCCAGTCGCTTAAAGATTTGGGAATTGAATTGATGCGCTTTAAAACAGGGACGCCGGCGCGGGTGGATCGCAGAACTGTTGATTTTACGAAAATGGCGATTCAGCCGGGCGACGAAGAGTCCCATACTTTTTCTTTTTACAATCAGCCTAGCAAGCTACAGCAAAAAGCTTGCTGGCTTACTTATACGAATGAAAAAACCCATGAAATTATTCGATCTAACCTCCATCGGGCCCCCATGTATACCGGGCTGATTGAAGGAACTGGACCGCGCTATTGTCCGTCCATTGAGACAAAGATTGAACGTTTTGCCGAAAAGAAGAATCATCAAGTCTTTGTTGAACCGGAAGGACTACATACGAATGAAATGTATGTACAGGGCATGTCGACAAGTCTGCCTATTGATGTACAGACCGAATTTTTGCGGACCATTCCTGGGTTAGAAAAGGCCGAAATTATGCGTCCTGGCTATGCCATCGAATATGACTGTCTCAATCCGACGCAATTAACTTTTTCGTTAGAAGTGAAAAAAGTCGCTAATTTGTTCTCGGCTGGTCAGGCTAATGGTACATCAGGCTATGAGGAAGCAGCCGCTCAGGGGCTCATTGCGGGGATTAATGCCGCGCTTAAGGTGCAAGGTAAGGACCCCTTCGTTTTGAGCCGTTCTGACGCCTATATTGGCGTTTTAATTGATGATCTTGTTACGAAGGGAACCCAAGAACCTTATCGGATGATGACCTCTCGGGCGGAATATCGTCTAATCTTGCGCCAGGATAATGCGGACCTGCGCCTTACCGAAAAAGGACGTTCGATTGGTCTTGTATCAGCAGAACGTTATGCTATGTTCCAAACGAAAAAACAAGGCATTGATCAATTGACGGAAGCGATGAAAGAAACGATTTTGACGCCTACAGCGGAAAATCAGACAAAAATTCGTTCGATCAGTACGACTGAATTAAAGAATCCAATTTCGCTCTATGATCTTTTAAAACGCTCAGAAATGAATTTTGCTTTGTTACAGCAAGCTTTTTCGCTGCCGGAAGTGGCGGCGGAAGTGGCCGAACAAATCGAAATTGCTTCAAAATATGAAGGTTATATTGAAAAACAGTTTGAACAAGTGGCGCGGTCAGCTAAACTGGAGGCTAAAAAACTTCCGAGTGGGATTGACTATGAAAGTATTCAAGGCTTGTCGCTTGAAGCTAGGCAGAAACTAGGAGAAATTCAGCCTGTATCGCTGGGGCAAGCTTCGCGGATTTCTGGCGTTTCTCCGGCTGATATTTCGATTTTGCTGATCTATTTAGAACAGCAGCGCCGAAAGGACGGTATATAATGGAGTTTCGTGATTTTCTGCTTGAAGCAGGCGAGAAAGCAGGTCTTTCCTTTTCTGAGAAACAGTTGAATCAGCTTGTTCGCTACTATGAACTATTAGTAGAATGGAATCAGAAGATGAATCTTACTGCGATTACGGAACCGCAGGAAGTGGCAGTGAAACATATGATCGATTCTTTGTCTTGCTATGATGATGCTTTATTTCCTCAGGGCGCTTCGGTGATTGATGTTGGTACTGGAGCGGGATTTCCCGGTATGGTTTTAAAGATATACCGTCCCGATTTACAGTTAACCTTACTTGATTCACTAAACAAACGGCTTACCTTCTTAAAAACGCTGCAAACAGAGCTTGATCTTGGTCCCATTGAATTTATTCATGGACGAGCAGAAGATGCTGGCCGTGATAAAAAGTTGCGTGATCGTTTTGCCGTTGTTGTTTCCCGCGCTGTGGCTCGCTTAAATGTTCTTACGGAATATTGTCTTCCTTTTGCAGCGCCAGGCGGTTTTTTTCTGGCCCTTAAGGGGCGTGATGCGAAGGCTGAAGCTAAAGAAGCGTCACGTGCGTTAACTCTTTTGGGCGGAAAAATAGAAGCAGTAAAGCAAGTTTTTTTGCCGGAACTTACTGATGAACGCTTTGTGGTCATTGTGAAAAAAACGGTGAAAACGCCGCAGGCCTATCCGCGCCGTCCTGTTTCCATTGAAAAAAAGCCCCTGTAAACAAAGGAAATTTCTTTCAAATTGCCGAATAGTGAGCATGGAGTTATTTTAAGAAAACGGCTGTTTTCTGATTTGTAAGGATGTGATTTCCATCAAAAGTTTTGCAAAATTTTTGGGGTTAAGTACTGAAAAAACTGCTCCTGCTGAACCTGTCGTTATGGCAGAAATACCAGAAATACCAGAAATAGAAAGTGCGCCGCGGGAAAAAGCGGCTGCCGAAGTTATCTTTTTAGCAGTGAGCGAAATTGTACCTAATCCGTTTCAACCGCGCAAGACTTTTTCCGATGAGGCGCTTGCGGAATTGTCGGCTTCGATTCGTGAGTTTGGCGTAATCCAACCGCTCTTAGTCCGCAAAACAGCAGATCATTATGAATTGATTGCTGGCGAGCGGCGGTTAAGAGCTTCTAAATTAGCAGAGCAAGCTACTGTTCCTGTTATTGTAAAGGAACTCACTGATAAAGAAATGGCAGAACTCGCCATGATCGAAAACTTACAGCGCGAAGACCTGCATTTTTTAGAAGAAGCGGAAGGCTTTTATCACTTGATTCAAAATTTCGGCTTAACTCAAGAAAACTTGGCGCAGCGAGTTGGCAAAAATCAATCAACAATTGCCAATAAACTTCGTTTGCTCAAATTGAGCGAGCCTGTACGAAAAAAACTACAAGATGAAAATCTTACTGAACGTCACGCCCGGGCTTTATTAAAAGTGAGTGAACCAGAGCAGCAGGAAAATGTTCTTGCCGCAGTTATTGAGCATAAAATGAATGTGCGAGAAACGGAAGACTATATCGAAAACTTTTCCCGGGAAATAGAAGTCGCAGAAAAACCGCGGCAAAATGTTGTAAAAGTGATTCGTGACGTACGAATTTTTTTAAATAGTATTAATAAAGTAGTCGGTGAAATGAAAAAGACCGGTTTAAAAGTAAAAATGAACCAAGCGCAGTCGGACGAATATATTACGATCGAACTCAAAATTCCAAAGCGGATTCAGCAAAAGACAAGCCGGACTAAGAAAAAATCCTAGCGGAGGATAAGAATGAGTAATCAGCCCAATATATTGATACTATCAGCATCTGTTGGAAATGGGCATAATCAGGCTGCAGCAGCTGTAAAACAATCATTAGAATCGCTCTATCAGGCCGAGGTTACTGTTGTGGATTTTTTAGGCGAAGGCAATCCTTATCTCGGGAAACTCATTAAGGGAGCTTATTATAAAGCTATACAAATTTTTCCAGAAGTATATGATTATTTTTATCGCTATACCGATGTGTCGCATTATGCGGCGATCCCGATCAAAAGTCTGCTTTACCATACGATGGAGCAGCATATTCTTGACTTAGTTGAACGGTTTGAGCCGCAAGGGATCGTTTTTACCCATCCCTTTCCCTGTGCAGCAGCAGCGGGACTGAAGCGTCTGCAGAAGCTGACCCTGCCTATTGTGGGGATTGTAACTGATTTTGCGGTTCATCGTTTATGGCAGTATAACGAAGTTGATCATTATTGCGTTGCTTCGGTGCCTTTGGCTGTGCAAATGGCGGCAAGAGGTTTTTCTGCTGATAAATTTCATGTAACAGGTATTCCCGTACAAGAGCGTTTCGCTGTACGTGCCGCTGAGCCTTTAGCGGGAGAGGTGTTAGTAATGGGCGGCGGCCTAGGTTTTGGCCCGACCAGTGATATTGTATCAGCCCTTACTAAGGTTACTAGTATTGATCATATTACTGTCGTGTGCGGTCACAATCAAGAGTTAAAAGAAGAGATTTCTAAGACTTACGCGAAGGAACCTGTCACAGTTCTCGGCTTTACGCCTGATGTAGATCAGCTTATGGCTAAGGCGGCTTTACTTGTTACTAAGCCTGGCGCGTTAACCGCTTGTGAAGCCTTGTGTCTTGGCATACCCATGTTACTTGTTGATGCCATGGGGGGCCAAGAAGAAGATAATGCCTCTTATCTTGAGGAATCTGGGGTAGCGCTTACCGCTATTGATATGCCTGATGTAGCAAGACTGGCCCAGTTAATTTTGACCCAGCCAAGCCTTCAGACAGTAATGAAAAGGCAGTGCTCTGTATTGGCTAAGCCAAATGCCGCTCGTGATGCAGCGGATATAATAATAAAAGCCCTCGAATGAGGGCTTTTATTATTATACTCTTATGTCAAGTGAAGCGAGATTTGTAGGAGTAGTGTTATAGGTATTGCTTATCATAGATGTAGAGGTTGCTAGTGTTCCGCCTAAAGCCGCAATCAGTTTGCTGGGGTCCATATAACCAAAATTATTGTCATAAGCAAGTGGCGCTTGAGTATTATTGACCGAATTAGTATTTGAAGAGCTAGGAGCGTTATTATCTTTAGAGGAAGCAGTGGCCTCTGGTGTACTAGTAGGTGATGCAGCGTTGTTAATTGAGGGGATTGTCGTATCATTAGCAAAAGGATCTACAGGATTAAAGTCGATTGGTGATACTTGATCAGTTAGTGTTGAACTGGCTGTTGTTAAGGTTGCAGATAGCAAACTTTGATATGTAGGGCTACTAACAAAGTTTAAACTATTTGTATAATTGTACAAGAAAGAATCATCTGGTTGGGAATATAAGTCTTGCATTAACATAAAGTCTGGAGATGTTGTAGTAAGTTCAGTAATATCATTCCCTAGTTGATTTGAAATAGAATTTGTCGGAGAACTAGATGAACTACTCATTAAACCGGCAATTAATGATGGCGTTGAAATACTTGTAACTGTCATTAAATCACCCCCTTATTTTAGCTCAATATTATCCACCTATAGTATAAATTTCAAATGTGACAGAAATATGACAAATAAATATTTATCTATATAATAAGATCTCCAGTACTCTTTGTGAACTTAATCACTAGAAACCAATCCTAATAATAAAATACCTTCAGTCGTAAATGGTAGATCCACGACTGAAGGTATTTTTATGTCTATTAAATTTGGAATCATTTATTTAGTTAAGGCTGCCAGAGAGCTCTGTTTATTTTTTACAGTATTCTTTAGCTTGATTTACGGCTGCTACACCGTCTTTTGCATAGGCATCGGAGCCTGCTGATGCTGCATAGTCAGCTGTCAGGACAGCTCCGCCGACAATGACTTTTGACGGCATTCCTGCTGCTTTTAGCTGAGCAATTGTTACATCGATTTGCGGTAATGTCGTTGTCATTAAGGCGCACAAGCCGACAATATCGACCGCTTCTTGTTGTGCTTTTGCCACAATTTCTTCTGGGGGAACATCTTTACCAAGATCAATTACTTCAAAACCATTATTTTCCAGTAGGGCGGCAACAATGTTTTTTCCAAGATCATGTATATCACCTTTTACTGTTGCTAATAGTACTTTACCTTGGCTGGATAGACTTAAAGCAGGAAGCTCAGATTTAATCGTTGTAAAGGCATGACGCATTGTTTCAGCCGACAAGAGAACTTGTGGCAGGAAAGCACGGCCAGAGCCGAAGGCTTCGCCAACATCATTCATTGCAGCAGTTAAGCTGAAATCGGTAATTTCAAGTGGCGTATGTCCTGCTTTCAGTGCTGTTATAACAAGGGGAATGACACTGTCAGTTTCGCCGTTGACTACAGAGGCTTTAATTTGCTCCAAGATGGGTTGTTCAGCGGTAGGGGTAGTTACCTGTTCTTCTTTCGGTTTACTATGCTTTCGACTGAACTCTCTGCCACCGGCATCATGTCCTAATAAGACAGCAGCAGCTGCCGCCGTTTCGGCCATACGCTCATTGTAGGGATTAATAATCGGTGCATTCAGCCCTTTTGCAAAGGCCATAGCGCAGAAGGTGCTGTTAATTACGTCGCGTTCAGGCAGCCCATATGAAATATTGCTTAGTCCGCCTGTAATGGAAGAGGTGTAGTTTTGTTGATACAGTTCAATTGTTTTTAAAGCTTCAGCTCCGGCCGTAGGGGCTGCTGCGGCAGTCATAATTAAAGCGTCAAGTAATAGATCTTCTTCTTTTAGACCATGTTTTTTGGCTGCGGCGATAATACGATCTACTACAGCGAGGCGTTCCTTAGCTGTAGCAGGTACGCCTTCGTTGGAAAGGGGCAGACACAGTACAGCAGCTCCATATTTTTTTGCCAGTGGTAAAAACTCGGCAATTCTTTCTGGCTCATCACTAACTGAGTTGATTAGAGCGCGGCCAGGATAAATTCTAAGCCCTGCTTCCAGTGCTTTAGGGTCTGTCGTATCAATAGCCAGTGGCACTGCTACGAGTTGAGACAGCATTTCAATGACTTTTTTCATGGCCGCTGGCTGGTCAATACCGGGAACGCCCATATTGACATCAAGTACATGAGCGCCTGCTTTCACCTGGAGCAGGGCTTCCTTTTTTACCAGCAGAAAAGCGCCATCACGAATGTCTTGCTGTAAAAGTTTGCGGCCTGTGGGATTAATTCGTTCGCCAATCAGAATGGGTGCTAGGCCGTGGGCAGCAATAACTGTTTGGCTGCGACTTGTCAGGCGAAGTTGTGGCGCGATTTTTTTACGTGTTGCCGGAAGCGATTTTTGTACTACTTTACTTATGGCGCGAATATGCTCCGGTGTTGTACCACAGCAACCGCCAATATAGGTGGCGCCTGCAGCGATCAATTCAGGGATATAGGCGGCCATACTTTCTGGATCGAGGGGGAAGACGGTTTGACCGTCTTTTAATTCCGGCATTCCAGCATTTGGTTGTGCACTGATGGGGAGGCTTGTTGCTTCACTGAGTTGACGAATAATTGGGATAAGCTGCTGTGGTCCCAAGGAGCAATTAGCTCCAATAACTGAAGCTCCCATAGCTTCTAGGAGAATTGCAGCAGACTGTGGGTCCGTTCCAGTTACGGTACGTCCATCCGGACCAAAGGTGAGCTGACAGATAACAGGCTTCGTCGATACAGCTTTGGCTGCAAGCAGGGCAGCGCGCATTTCCTGAATATCAATAATTGTTTCAATTAGGATAAGGTCAACACCGCTACGATCTAGTGCTTTGATCTGTTCAGCAAAGACTTCATAAGCTGTTTCAAAATCAAGATCACCAAGTGGTGCAATTAATTTTCCTGTTGGCCCCACAGAGCCGGCTACTTTGACTTTTGTTCCAGCGGCTTGTCTTGCAATTTTTACAGCAGCCGCATTAATTTCGCTTACTTTTTCGGCAAGACCATAATGGGACAATTTAATTCGATTGGCGCCAAAGGTATTACTTTCAATAATTTGTGCGCCTGAAGCAATATATATTTCATGAATCGATTGAATTGCTTCAGGATTTTCTAAGTTATAGGCCTCGGGACAATAGCCAGAAGGCATTCCTTTTTCTTGCAGCATAGTGCCCATAGCACCATCAAATATATAGAACATTCAATTTGTCTCCTTTCGAGCAATACAACTTGTATTAGAACAGTGCGGGCAACCTCGTTCTGTTTTAGCTTTAATAGTAGAACAATCTGTATGGGGAAAAAAACCGATTGCTGCTGTAACAGACTTGCGAGGCATGAGCATGGAAGATTCTGTTGCTTGTAAATTAATTTTTTTTGTATCTAGAGTATCAAGGAGTTTTTGTTGTATAGTTACAGGCCAATCGCCATAACCAGGACTGAATCGCCAGGTTGTCTGAAACCCTGAACGGGAAGCGACGCGCTTTATTTCTTCATTAATTTGATCAGCAATACTCTCAACAGCTGTTGTTGCTGCGGCATCAAGGAGCAGTCCGGCTGTATAGCGGCCTTTAGCAAAGAGAGAGCGCACTTCTTCTTCAATGGCTTCGCCAATGGTTACTGCAAGAAGTGCTACTTTCGTACTTTGCGCTAAATGATTCGTGATGCTTTTCCCTGTGAGGGATAGTGGGCTTGGCGCCGTAATAAGGCCGTAGTCTGAATGGGACTCATAATCAAATACTTCATAAATGCCTTTGGGTACTGATAAGATCTGTGCTTCCATGCAAGCTTCTTCAATCAGATGATCAGGGAAGGACTCTTTTTGACGTAATCCCGCATAACGTTTGGTTTCAGCAAAAGAGACGGATAAGAGTTGCCCATGATAGAAAGGCATAATATCACAACCAGTTTTTGCTAAAATCTATCATAGAATTGTAATCATGTCAAGTTGGCTTTTCTTGACTTGCCTTATATTAAGGTGAGATTATTTTTTTATTTATAGAAGCAAGCTTCTGCCAGCCCTTTTAGAGCAGGAAAAGACTCTTCTTTCGTGGAATTTGTAGCTTATTGTGTGAAGTTGAGGTGAAAATAGTGGGTAAAGTAATTGCAATAGCCAATCAAAAGGGCGGCGTTGGTAAGACGACTACATCAGTAAATTTAAGCGCTTGTCTCGCTATGCTAGGGAAGAAAGTATTACTTGTTGACTTGGACCCGCAAGGAAATTCAACAAGTGGCTTAGGGCATAATAAAATGACAATGACTCGTTCCGTTTATGATGCTTTGGTCAATGATATGCCAGCAGAAGAGATTATTGTGGCGACAGAGATGGAAAATTTAAAATTGATCCCAGCCAATATACAATTAGCTGGGGCGGAAATTGAACTTGTTGCCGTTATGTCTCGGGAAACAAAATTAAAGCGAATTCTTGATCAGGTAAAGCATGATTTTGATTTTGTTTTAATTGATTGCCCGCCATCATTAGGTTTATTAACGATTAATTCTTTGACAGCAGCAAATTCTGTATTAGTTCCTATTCAATGTGAGTTTTATGCGTTAGAAGGTCTAACGCAGCTTATGAATACAGTGTCGCTTGTCCAAAAGAATTTGAATCCGGCATTAACCTTAGAGGGTGTTGTCTTGACTATGTTTGATGGGCGGACAAATTTATCGATTCAAGTCGTTGAGGAAGTAAAAAAACATTTTCGCCATAAAGTTTACCAAACAATTATTCCGCGGAATGTACGTCTTAGTGAAGCGCCTAGCCATGGTAAGCCTGTTATTTTATACGATCCAAAATCCAAAGGCGCCGAAGTATATAGTGACTTAGCGAATGAGGTGATTGGTGATGAGTAAACGTGGTTTAGGACGAGGTCTTGATGCTTTGTTTGCCGGATCAGAAACGGAACATAGTCATGAAATATTACAAATTTCCGTCAAAGAAATTCAACCAAATCCCTTTCAACCTCGACGGATTTTTGATGAAGAAGCTTTAGCTGAATTATCGCAGTCCATTAAACAATATGGCGTACTTCAGCCTATTGTAGTACGAAAAACGATGCAAGGCTATGAACTTGTTGCGGGTGAACGACGCTGGCGAGCAGCTCAATTGGCTGGATTGAATGATATCCCCGGAATTCTCAAAGATTATAGCGATGGTGAAATGACCGAAATTGCACTTATCGAAAATTTACAGCGGGAAAACTTAAACCCTATTGAAGAAGCTTATGCTTATAAAAAATTGATGGCTGAATTCGGTTTGACTCAAGAGGAAGTTTCACAAAAAATTGGTCGTAGCCGTTCTTTAATTGCGAATATGGTTCGCTTACTCAATTTACCGGAAATCGTGCAAGATTATGTTTCACGTGAAACATTAACAATCGGGCAAGTTCGACCCCTTTTGGCTTTAGAGGACACGGAGCTACAAATAAAAGGGGCAGAATTGATTATTGAAAATGATTTGTCGGCGCGGGATGCAGAAGATCTTGTCAAGAAATTAGCAGCAAATCACAATTTACCGGAAGAACTAGAACAAAAGCAACGTGAAGCTGAAACAAAAGAATATTATTTAATGGAAACGGAAGATCGCTTGAAATTGCTTTTAGGTACGCAGGTTAGAATTAAGCCGGGTAAAATGAAAAGCAAAATTGAAATTGAATATTACTCAAATGAAGATTTAGAACGTCTCCTGGAATTGTTTCAACAAGGACCTAAGTCGAATGAAAAGAAAAACGGAACTCCTTTCGTCGTTTGACAAATTAGGGATATTTCTGTGTTTCACGTGAAACAATTGCAAGGGAGTGACGAAATATGCGGTGCGAAGTAGACTTGCTTGGCGAAAAAATGCTTGCTGACGATTGTTATTATGGAATCCATACTGCTAGAGCTAGAGAGAACTTTCAAATTTCCACTCAGAGAACAGAACCCATTCTATTAAAAGCGCTAGCATTAGTGAAAAAAAGCTGTGCTGAAGCAAATGGTGAGCTTGGATTACTAGACACTAACAAGGCAAAAGCTATTGCTCAAGCTGCGCAAGAAATTTTAGAGGGAAGTTGGCTCGAACAGTTTCCCCTTGATTCACTCCAAGGCGGTGCGGGGACTTCGACCAATATGAATATGAACGAAGTTTTAGCCAATCGTGCTCTCGAAATACTCGGCTTTGCTAAGGGCGACTATCAGGAAATTCATCCGATTAATCATGTGAATTTGCATCAATCTACGAATGATGTCTATCCAACAGCACTAAAAATAGCGGTCATCTGGCTTATTAAAGATCTAAGTGAGGCTTGTGCTGAATTACAAGCCTTTTTACAGGAAAAGGAAAATGAATTTGCTCAGATATTAAAAGTGGGACGAACGGAAATGCAAGATGCTGTACCGATGATGTTGGGGCAAGAATTTGGCGCCTTTGCCCAGGCGATTGCGCGGGACCGTTGGCGTCTTTATAAAGTAGAAGAGCGTTTACGACAAGTAAATTTGGGTGGAACCGCGATTGGAACAGGCTTAAATGCCAATCGTAAATATATATATTTAGTGATTGAAAAATTGCAGCATAGTACGAAACTTGGTTTATCGCGAGCGGAAGATATGATTGATGCTACACAAAATGCTGATATTTTCGTTGAAGTATCAGGTCTTTTAAAAGCTCTTGCTGTGAATCTAACGAAGATCGCTAATGATCTTCGTTTATTGTCGTCAGGACCTCGCAGCGGTTTTGCCGAAATTCGTCTACCAGAACTTCAGGCCGGATCTTCCATTATGCCAGGCAAGGTCAATCCAATTATTCCAGAAGCCGTAAATCAAGTGGCGTATCAAGTGATGGCTGGCGATCTGGCCGTTACTTTGGCAGCTCAAGGTGGTCAATTAGAATTAAACGCTTTCCTACCGCTATTAGCACAGAATCTTCTTAGTAATGGACAGATCTTGACGAATACAGTGAAAATGCTAGGCGAAAAATGTATTCGGCACATTGAAGCAGATGCAGCTCGTTGTCATCAATGGGTGGAAGAAAGTTTATCGCTGGCGACGGCTCTTGTACCTCATATTGGCTATGATGCAGCAAGCAAAATTGCCCATCAGGCGAAAGCCGAAAACAAGTCAATTCGTGAGGTTGCCGCTGCCAGTTTATTGGTGAATGAAGCGGATCTGAATGAAATGTTAAAACCAGAACGAATGACACGACCGCTCCAAGTAAAATCGTCAAAACGATCCTAAGAAACACTTCTAAAAAAATATTTCTAAGCAACACTCCGATTTATTGTCACTACAGGAAAGTTATTCGCAAAATGATAATTTTATAGCAAGAAGGTGAATACCATGAATGAAACACCAAAAGGATCGCGCCTCCATATAGCTCTATTTGGTCGTCGTAATGCTGGCAAATCGAGCTTAATTAATGCTTTGACAAATCAAGATATTGCGCTTGTATCAGATGTACCAGGGACAACGACAGATCCTGTCTATAAGGCAATGGAAATTCTGCCGATTGGTCCTGTTATGATTATTGATACTGCTGGAATTGATGATGTAGGTGAGTTGGGAGAAAAAAGAGTAGCGCGCAGTCTGCAGGTTTTAAATAAGGCTGACGTGGCGTTACTCGTCATTGATAGCCAAGCAGAAATTAGTAATTACGAAATAGAATTGGCGGACAAGGTAATAGAAAAGAAAATCCCACTACTTGTTGTGGCGAATAAGACAGATCTCAAACCATTCAGTGAAGCTCAGGCTAAAGACTGGGAAGAGAAACTGAAGGCTTTGCCAATTCCAGTCAGTGCAATTCAAAAACTTGGTATTGAGAAATTGAAAAAGACGCTTATTGCGAAAGCGCCTGATGACTGGGAAGGGACTCCGGTCATTGGGGATCTAGTACAGGGCGGCGATACGGTCGTGCTTGTTGTGCCAATTGACTTGGCGGCGCCAAAAGGCAGACTGATTTTACCGCAAGTACAGACGATCCGTGATTTGCTTGATCATGATGCTTTTTGTCTTGTTGTAAAGGAACGGGAGTTAAAGCGGGCCTTAGAGAATCTAAAGGAACCACCTAAACTCGTCGTTACGGATTCGCAGGAATTCTTAAAAGTAGCGGCCGATACGCCGCCTGAAGTTTTGTTAACTTCGTTTTCCATTCTTTTTGCACGCCATAAGGGCGATTTAAATACTCTAGTAGCCGGAGCGAGAGCAGTTGATCAATTGCAGCCTGGTGATAAGATTCTTATTGCTGAAGGTTGTACCCATCATCGTCAGGCTGATGATATTGGACAAGTTAAAATTCCTCGTTGGCTGCGGCAGCATGTTGGTGGTGAACTGGAATTTGATTGGGTAGCTGGGAGCCAATTTCCCGATGAACTATCACCCTATCGCCTCATTATTCATTGCGGTTCTTGTATGCTAAATCGTCGTGAGATGCTGCATCGCTTAGCGATGGCGCGGGAACAAAATGTTCCAATTGTAAATTATGGTGTACTGATTGCTCATCTTCATGGCATTTTAAGTCGAGCGCTTCGGCCGTTTCCCTTAGCAAAAATGATTTATGAGGATGAAGAATAGCATTAGAACAATTCTTATGCGTACAATAGAGAAGAGCAGAGGAATATAGGGAGATGAAGTATTGAAAGGAACGATTGTAAATGCCGTTGCAGTACTTGGCGGCACTTGTTTGGGGGCTGGATTAAAACGGGGATTCCCAGAAAAATATCGTCAAAGTATTATGCAGGCTTTAGCGCTCTGTGTTTTGCTTATTGGCATGATGATGGCCGTAAAAACTGAGAATATTTTAATTGTGATTCTTAGTTTAATCATCGGAGCAATCATTGGTGAGTTTTTGGCAATTTCCGCTCATCTAGAAGCTTTAGGGCAATGGATCAATCAGAAATGCGGCGGCAAGGACGCTAAAATCGGCCAGGCCTTTGTTACAGCAAGCCTCGTATTTTGCGTAGGAGCTATGGCCGTTGTGGGCTCACTGCAGGAAGGTCTGACAGGCGATCCGACCACACTTTATGCTAAAAGTATGCTTGATGGAATTGCGTCGGTCATTTTTTCCGCTACGTTAGGGATCGGTGTTGGACTTTCCAGCTTGACGATTCTGCTATATCAAGGTACGATTACAGCAATTGCCGGTTTTTTAAGCCCTTTTCTGTCTGAGGCTGTGATTCATGAAATGACTGCAGTTGGTGGAATTCTCATTATGGCAATTGGATTAATTATGTTGGAAATAAAGGAAATTCCTGTAGCAAACTGGCTGCCGGCAATTCCTGCGGCTTTAGTACTTACGCTGCTATGGCCCTTTTGATTTAAGGAAAAGAAAGGTGTGCACGAAAATGGAGTTTATGCAGTACATTACAGATTTGATTATGGCAAATTTGGGAACCATGATTCTTGGCTTAACGGTTTGTTTATTTTTAGCCCTATTAATTTTCATTAGCATTAATATTAAATTATCACGCTTAAATAAGCGGTATCGCAAACTGATGAGCGGTGCCGAAGGGGCTAATATTGAACAACTTTTAATGCAGCATATTGAAGAATTAAGAACAGGCATGAAAACGATTGCCGCCGTGGAACAGGAGTGCAAAAGCATTCGCGAAGACAGTCGGACGAATTTGAAGAAAGTTGGGATGGTTCGGTTCAATGCCTTTGAGGATACAGGCAGTGACTTGAGTTTTGCGATTGCTATTCTTGATGAGAAAAACAATGGCTTTGTTCTTTCCAATATTTTTGGCCGTAATGAAGCACGAGTTTATGCTAAGCCGATTGAAGCTGGACTGTCTACTTACTTTTTATCAGATGAAGAAAAGGAAGCTTTACAACGGGCACAAAAAAATTAAATTTTGGCAGGATTTTTTTAAAACATGGAGAAGTAATCAAGGTTAGAACAACGCATTTTTTAGGCGGTGAAAGAAATGAATGAAATGAAACAAAAGGCAAAACCAGATAAGCGGGAATATACGCTAATGCTGGTGCCTCATCACGGCAAAGACGTTCGCAGTATACGCATTCCCATACGCTACTTTAAATATGCAGTAAGTTCCGTACTTGTGGTTACACTCCTGTTTTTTGGAACCCTATTTCATCTGCAGTACAAATCTGCACGAGCTGTTTTTGACAAAAGCGAATATGTTCGTTTGCAGCAGGTCAATCACGAACAAGAGCAAGAGATTATTAATTTAGCACAGCAAGCGGCTAAATTGCAGGAAAATATGAATCGATTGAATGCTCTTGACGCCGATATTCGGCGGATGCTTAACTCAGAAGAAGCAGCTCAGACTTCTAGATCGATGGAAGCTCCTCGCCCTAAAGGTGCTTTTAATGGTCAGGGTGGTCCAGGTCCTATTCCCCAGATTACTGATATTGCCAGCAATTTGAATTCCTTGGATCAAGCCATTAACGCTCGTGAACAGAGCCTACTCGAAATTAAACAGAGAATTGCCGATAAAAATGCCAAATTAGCTAAGACACCTTCGATTTGGCCTGCTGAAGGCGATGTTACATCGCGGTTTGGCTATCGATCTTCTCCGTTTGGCGGCGGTGCTGATTTTCATCCAGGAATTGACATTGCCAACAATTATGGAACACCCGTTCATGCTGTGGCCGACGGCGTTGTAATATATGCGGATTGGTATAGCGGCTACGGTAAGCTTGTTCAGATTGATCATGGCAACGGGATTGTAAGCTTTTATGGTCACAATCAGGCTTTGCTCGTAAAAGTGGGACAGACTATCAAAAAAGGTGATGTTATTTCTGAAATGGGCAGCACTGGTTTAAGTACAGGACCTCATGTACATTATGAGATTCGCGTAAATGGAACAGCCGTTGACCCTACTTCCTTCTTATAAGAAAAAACGATAGCAGTTGATATAGTATAGCCTGCTTGTTTGATTTTTAGCTGAATCCAGAGCAGCTTCTAACTGATAATAGGAGAGATGAGAATGTTTGGTGGAAAAACAAAGTCAGTCCATACGGAACATATTGAAACAATTATCGGTCAAGGAACTCTTTTTAAGGGGAAAGTGGAAGCGACCGGGACGATTCGAATTGATGGACGCTTTGAAGGCGAAGTCCTATCAAGTGGTGATCTGATTATTGGCGAATCCGGTGTGGTAACAGCTCAGATTCAGGCAAAAAGTTTGACAATTGCTGGAACTCTGCAAGGCAATGCTACTGTTCAGGAAAAGCTGGAGCTTTTACCGACAGGAAAGCTTTACGGTGATATTGCGGCGAATGTACTGAGCATTGGCGAAGGAGCCGTATTTAAAGGCGCTTGCGCTATGAGTAATAATTACAGTTCTGAACCAGTACTAGAATAAAATCTTAATAGCATAGCGGCTTTTGTTCTGAAAACAATGGCAGGCATGATTTTGCACCTCCTGAAAGACACTAACCTTAGAGTCTTGAACAGGAGGTGTTTTTTTATGTTTCGCGTGTCAGTAGAAACGGGGCTACGGGAAGTGAAAGAACATTTGCATAGTCAAGGCTACGAAGTTGTTGATATGGCCGAAACAATCAGACCTGTGCAGGCTATTGTTTATGCTGGACCCGTAGTGAAAGAGCAGTTTTGTTGTCGTTGCGATGGCGATAGCCCCTTGTTTATTAATGCCACCGCTTTAACGAAAGAGCAGGTTGTTGAAAACTTGCAAGCGCCCTTTCAGTAACTACCATTTTTTATAAAAATTAGTTAAGACGAGGTGAATTTTATGCAGGGTATTATTGGTTTGGAAAAAGAACTTGACCGTTTATCGCCTGTACTAGAAACGGAAGGTTATGAGGTCGTTGTTTTTGATGTAAAGATGCCCGAGCAGGATATTGATGCTTTGGTAGTAAGCGGGTTGGAAAGTCCGGACCTCTATACTACGGAAGAATTGGTTGATGTACCGATTATTAACGCTTCAGGTAAGACGACCGAAGAGATTCTAGCTGAACTAGAAAAATTATAGATTCTATCGTTGTCTCAAAATAAGCTAGCGCTGATTTCCTATGGTCAGCGCTATTTTTTATCGGCAAGGAAATTGCTTTTAATACTTAGGTAAAGCCTCAACATGAGTTGCAGTCATGGTTACTTTGGTATTGGGCAATAAGGCTAAGAAAATACCATAAGAAATCGTTTCTGCCATTTTTACGACAAGATTGAGGCGGGTGCTTTGTAGAACCAGTTGCTCCATAAAACCGCCTACGTTTACGATGCCAGTAATGTACGCATCACCGACAGCCGGAAGATCTTTGCGCAGAGCTGTTCCTGGCTTCAGAGAGCCTCGCCCTAATGATATGGAGCCTACATGATCCAGTTTCCCTAAGCAGGCGTCAATCGCGATCAAGAAAGGGTTAGGAAAGCTTTGGTGAATATAGTCAAGTTTTTCTACTAAGTTTGTGGCATGAACCGGCTCATCAAGGGTACCGAATACAGGTATTTGAGGTAAAAGAGTCGTTAGCTTTGTTCCGGTAAGCGGGCCAAGGCAGTCGCCGGTAGAACGATCACTACCAATACAAACCAGCACTAAGGGTTGGTTTGCGGCAGCAGCGGCAGCGGCGAATGCTGACAAGTTCTGTGCAATCTTAAAGGGCGTTTCTTCCTCATGGACATGGTAGTTTTCTCCTTGCGGACAAAAGGATTTGATGAAGTCATTTAACATAAGTAAAACTCCTGCATTTTTGCATTTTATTCTAGTATGAACAAAAGAAGTCCATTTTTATACAAGGCCGTAAAGATTATGATTCTAGGGGAATGAGAATTTTAAAATATGGATTAAGCCAAAATGCAATTAGTTAAACATAGATAATTTATTTTAATTATAATAAAAGCGAATGTCTCTATTGGGAAAACAAAATTGTAAATATGATATTGACACTATGTAAATGTGCACATATAATTAAAAACAAGCACAAAAATACGTTTTAAAAGAACGTAACTAATTATGGATGTGCATAATTGTAAAGCGAAATTATTTTATGATTACTTTGGAACTGAATTCGAGGAGGCGGACTATGTTTACAAAAAAGAGAAAATTATTGAGTTTAGCAATTGGCTTAACGATGCTGGCTGGTGTGGTAGCTGGCTGTGGCGGCGGCAGCGGCGCTGATTCTAAAGAAATTAAAATCGGCGGTGACTTCGAATTAACAGGTGGTGTTGCTTCCTATGGTCAATCAGCCGTAAATGGGGCTAAGCTTGCTTTTAAACAAGTCAATGCTTCCGGTGGGGTTTTAGGAAAACAAATCAATTTTGTGGTAGCTGATAATAAATCAGAGCCATCTGAGTCAGCTAATGCTGTAACTAAGCTGATTACTCAGGATAAAGTATCTGTGATCTTAGGAGCTGTAGCCAGCTCGAATACTTTAGCCGCTGTACAGGTTGCTACTGATAACAAAATTCCTTTCTTGACACCTACGTCGACGAATCCTAAAGTTACTGTTGATGATAGTGGAAAAGTAAAAGATTATATTTTCCGTTCTTGCTTTATCGATCCTTTCCAAGGCACGGTTATGGCTAATTTTGCCGGAAAAACCTTAAAAGCGAAAACGGCAGTAATTTATATTGATAACAGCTCCGATTATTCTAAAGGTTTGGCTCAATTCTTTGAAGAAAACTTTGTGAAAAATGGCGGATCGATTGTTGCCAAAGAAGCTTATCTGCAAAAAGATCAGGACTTCAAAGCGACTTTGACGAAAATTAAAGCAGCCAATGCCGATGTTATCTATGTTCCTGGCTACTATGAAGAAGTTGGCAAAATCGTAAAACAGGCCCGTGAACTTGGCATTACTTCACCAATTCTCGGTGGCGATGGTTGGGATTCGCCGAA
This sequence comes from Pelorhabdus sp. sgz311002, assembly GCF_056134285.1. NCBI lineage: Bacteria > Bacillati > Bacillota > Negativicutes > Selenomonadales > Sporomusaceae > Pelorhabdus > Pelorhabdus sp. sgz311002. Next base: position 120,845 of record NZ_JBWBCL010000011.1, read on the forward strand.
ACTGGTAGAGATTGCTGGTAAAGATGTCTTGAATAATACCTTCTTCAGTAATCACTATTCTCCGGAAGATAAAGACCCAGCTGTTGTGAAATTTGTGGAAGACTATAAAAAAGAATATAACCAGAATCCTGACGCTTTAGCAGCGCTTGGTTTTGATGCGGCGATGACCGTCGTTGACGCGATTAAACGGGCTAACAGCGCTGAACCTGCTAAGATTAAAGATGCTTTGGCAGCTACGAAGGATCTGAAACTGGTAACTGGACTTATCACCCTTGATGCCAGCCATAATCCGATTAAGAGTGCCGTTATTATTGAAATGAAAGACGGTAAACAAACCTTTAAAGAAAAAATTAACCCTTGATCTTTGGAAAGCTAGTACAGTGAAAAGGCCCCTAGAGGCTTATTAGAAAAATACTGCAGCAAAGGGATAAGGCCGCGGCCTTATCCCTTATTATTCCAAGATATTCTCAAATTGATTCTAATTTTACGAAAAGATGGGAGGAGAAAGCTAGTGGATTCTTTCGTGCAACAACTATTACAACAGTTAATCAACGGCATTTCTCTCGGCAGCATTTATGCGCTGATCGCCCTGGGTTACACCATGGTTTATGGTATCATTCGTCTGATTAACTTTGCTCATGGCGATATTTACATGGTGGGGGCTTATGTAGGATTTTTCTCAACGACATTTTTACACATGTCTTTTCTTCCCGCACTTCTAGCATCGATGGTTTTAACTGGAATCGCCGGTATGGTTATTGAGCGGCTGGCTTATCGCCCGCTGCGCCATGCGCCGAAAATTGCCGTCTTAATTACCGCCATTGGCGTATCACTCTTGTTAGAATATGGCGGTGTATTGCTTGTAACGCCTCAGCCTCGAACATTCCCGGCCATCTTTACAGCCGATGTATATAACCTAGGACCTCTCGTGATTAATAGCCAGCAGATTCTAATTCTCGTTGTCTCTGTCGTTCTCATGGTGATCCTGACCTACGTCGTGCAATATACGAAGCTCGGCAAAGCTATGCGCGCCGTTTCCTTTGATAATGACGCGGCTATGCTTATGGGCATTAACGTCAATACGGTTAT